>CALVWV010000001.1 GCA_944368065.1 uncultured Clostridia bacterium
AATGGAAAGCCGGCTGACAGTCTTTTGGTACGTGCGCGCAAGCACAAGGAGGAATCCGTCAGACCTTAAATACCTTTCCATTATAGCTTAGGTAACGGAACTTGGAAAGTGCCAATCCAAATCCCGCGCTTTCTCGGTCAAATATATTGTATCAGGAGGATTTTCAAATGAGAAAAAATTACGGCCCTAAAACATATATGTATCCGATGCCTGTGCTTATCATAGGCACTTATGGTGAAGACGGCACGCCCGATGCAATGAATGCTGCCTGGGGCGGAATAAGCGATTATAACCAGATTGCGCTTTGTCTTTCTGAGTCGCACAAAACTTACAAAAACATAATTGCGCGCAAGGCTTTTACCGTCAGCATGGCTGACGCCGCGCATGTTGCCGAATGCGATTACGTCGGGATAGTTTCAGGTAACGAAGTTGCTGATAAATTTTCGAAGGCGGGCTTTCATGCAGTAAGGAGCGCATTTGTAGACGCGCCCATAATAGAGGAACTTCCGATGACGCTCGAATGTAAACTTTTAAAAGTCAACGAAGACGGTCTTGTAATCGGCGAAATTGTCAATGTGAGCGCGGACGAAAAAGTGGTGGGGGAAGACGGCAAAATTGATCCGACCAAATTCGAGCCCATAACTTTTGACTCCGTAAATAATCAGTACCGCAAAATCGGGGACGTGTGCGGCAAGGCTTTTTCAGAAGGCAAAAAGATAAAATAAATGTTAGGCTGAATAGAAGTTTAATAATCTGAATAATCTGAAATTTTATTGTACGGAATAAAAAATATACGGCTTACATATCGGAGTTAAACGGAAAATAAAACTTTGACGATGTGGCAGATTTCATAAAAATTTGCAATGATATTTGCGCTGAATTGATTGACTGAATTAAATTTTTAAAGGCAAAAAAATAATAATTAACTGCATAAAATAATGAAAAATTCTGTTGCAATTTATGATTTGCAAATTTGCGTATTATTTATTTTTTTGCTGAAAATTATGCGGATTTTGGGTTAAATCAGTCAAAAATTAAGTATATTTTAAGTACTATGCGTGATATAATCATTAAAAATAATAACAAAATTTAATACAAAAGAAATAAAGCGTCTTGCGATAAATTTGCACTGCGCTTTATTTTTTTTGTTTAAATTTATTAATTAAATAATTATAAAAGACAGTAAAAATTATGTAATTTCTGATATTTTTTATTTTATTCATTATTATAAATTTGCATCATAAAATAAAATATGTTTAAAAAGACTCAACGTTGCAAAAAGAATAAAAGCAGATTTAAAATTATTTGTTTAATAATCATAATTTTCTGTATGGTAATTTACATCTTATGCTATGCAAATGCTACGATAGCGGCGGCAACGGAGAACGGGATAAGACAAAACTTTTCAAAAGCCGTTAAAGCCGCTGTTGAAGATGTTTTGCCTGGCGTTGAATACGATGATCTGGTTACACTGCGAACTTATAATTCTGACGCTGTAGTAAAAAATCATAAAATTTATAGTTCTGATAATGCCGAAAGTTATTGTGTTGCGGAAAATAGCGAAGAAGTGTTTGGTAAAGCATTGCAGAATGCTGCTGGCGTGAACCACGCTGTGTGTGATGTAAAAATGCTTGCTTACAGTCAGAGTTTGAATGAGCGAAGGTATCAGTCTTTAAATGGCTTTTCGGTTTACGAATACAATAAGAGCGGTTTTGTCCTGTATCTGAATTGCGCCGCGTTAAGCGTGATAGGGTACAGGGTTGCCAGACTTGCCGAAACTTATTACGGCGCGGCAAGCAAAGGCGGCGCTCAATATTATTTAAGTTCCGCTATAGGTATTCCTTCGCTTGCGTTCAGCTTTGGAAAGGTGAGGGTGGGACTGCCTGACAGCTGTTATATTGACTGCGGCTTCGGAAACGAATTTAATGCTGTCGGTATTAACCGTTCGGTACACACCGTATTTTTAGAAATTGTGTGCAAAGTGGTGTCGGCGGGGATATTTTCTTCTGAAAACATAACTGAAATTTACAAAGTGCCGTTAGTCGCCTGTATGTTTGAAGGCGAAGTGCCTGAGGTTATTTTACGGTATTAATATGAATTTTCAGCATTATTTGGCATATTTATATCACGCATAGTACATCGTATTTATGTTTATTATGGTGTATCAAATTAAATTTTTCTGTTTAAACGCGATTTTGCAATATAAATTAAGCGGTGGGGCAATAAATTGCCCCACCGCCTTTACGGTCTGAAACGAAATGCAAATAAACAAATTTAAACAGTGCAAATAATCTGATTTAAAATGCAAAGTGAATAATTTTGTATTCTGAATATATAAATTTATTTTTGGTTATGCTTCTTTTAAATCCGGTTATCTTAAGGTTATGCCGAGTCTGAACTTAAGGTTGGAAAGTATCTTCTTTACAAAGCCGTCGACCTTCTCGCTCGTGAAAGCTTCCTCTTTGGGGGTAAACGTAAGGTTGAACGCCATGCTCTTTTTACCGCTTTCAATCTGGTTTCCGATATAAACATCAAAAAGTCTTACATCTGTAACATACTTGCAGGCGCTGTAAATTTCCTTTTCTATCTGTCCGCAGCTTATTTCAGAATCTGCAATAAGGGCTAAGTCTCGCTGAGCTTCCGCAAATTTGGGAAGAGGGGAGTATCTGAACGGCTTTGCATGTTTTTCAAGCAGTTCATAATCGATTTCAGCTATGAGCATGGGTCTTTCCGCCGCAATGCTTTCAAGTACTACGGGGTCTACGGAGCCCAGCCAGCCAATTTTTTCGCCGTCGCACATTATATCTGCCGTAATTCCGGGGTGCAAGTAAGGTCTTTCTCCGTTGACATACTCAAATTTCGTATTGATAGCGTCGGCAATATTTTCTACGATTCCTTTAAGGTCAAAGAAGTTTGCGCTTCCCCACATGCCTATGCAGAGCATAAGTTTTTCCTCGGGGAAGTCGGAAAGAGGCAGACTTTTCGGTATATAAACTTTGGAAAATTCGAATGCGCCGCCTTCGTAGTTTCCGCGCTTTAAGTTTCTCAGCATTGCGTTTACCATTGAGGGTGCAAGGAATGTGCGCATTACTGAAAGTTCTTCGCTTATGGGGTTGAGTATTTTAATGTAGTTTCTTTCGGGCGCGCCTTCGGGTATGCGGAGCATATCCACATCCTTTTCGGAGTAGAAGGAATAATTTGATATTTCGTAGAGCCCTTCTTCCACAAGCAGAGCCTTTATTCTGTTTACCTCGCGCTGAGCGTCGTTGTATCCGCCGTTGGTTATTTTACCTGTCGGCATGAACGTGCCGTTTATATGCTCATAACCGTACATTCTTATAATTTCTTCGGCAATGTCGGGATATGCGAATATATCGTCGCGGTAAGGGGGAATAGTGAGTTCAAGCTCAACTTTTTCTTTGTTCTGAGTATTAAGAAGTCGCTCAAGCTCTTTTTCTGCGGGACTTACGCCGAAATTCAGTCTTTCAAGAATATCAGCCATAACATTTACAGGCACTTCTATGCCTAAAAGCGCGTTTATTCTTTCGGGCTTGACAGTCATTTTCTTAACGTCGGTATCAGAATAATCTGTCTTTACGTCGGCGCAGGCGTCTGTGACTGTGCCGCATCCGAGTTTTTCTATAAGGTGGAGGGCGCGCTTCATTGCGCGTTCGGTTGTGTATTCGTTTGTACCTTTTTCAAAAATAGCGGAGGAGTCTGAGTGCTGTCCGAGCGAGCGGGAAGTCCTTCTTACGCTGTCGCGCGCAAATTTTGCCGCTTCGAACAGAACTTCTTTGGTATTGTCCTTAATTTCGGTGTTGAGTCCGCCCATGATTCCTGCAAGTGCGGCGGGCTTTTTGCCGTCGCAGATAACAAGGTTGTCATGGCTTAAGGTAAATTCTTTTTCGTCGAGCGTTACAATTTTTTCTCCGTCTGCGGCGCGGCGCACAACGATTTCGCTGCCCTCGATGGTGTTGAGGTCAAACGCGTGCATGGGTTGTCCCATCTCGAGGAGCACAAAGTTTGTAATGTCTACGACGTTGTTTATTGAGCGAAGTCCGCAGAGCGCCAGCCTTCTTTTAAGCCACATGGGCGAGGGGGCTATTTTAATGTCTTTTACGTAATGCGCAATGTATCTGGGGCAGAGTTCGGGGGCTTCAACCGTAACTTTTACCTTTCTGTCGCTCTCTTTTACGGTTTTGTAGGAAAGGTCGGGCTCTTTCAGGGGTTTTTTGAGTACTGCCGCAATCTCTCGCGAGATGCCGAGTACGCTCTGGCAGTCGGGGCGGTTAGCGGTAATGCTTATGTCGAAAATATAATCGTCGAGCCCTAAAACAGGTTTGACGTCCTCGCCGTTTTTGCAGCTTTCGGGGAGAATGAGAAGTCCGTTGTAGTCGCCGCCCTCGAACATGTCGCCGTTGACGCCCAGCTCCGTGCCCGAGCAGAGCATTCCTTCGGATACTATTCCGCGGAGCTTGCCTTTTTTTATTGTCATTACGCCTTCTATCGTGACGTGGTCTTTTGCGGTGGCGTAGACTGTTGCGCCCTCCAGAGCTACGGGCGCTTTAATTCCTTTTTTAACGTTGTCTGCGCCGCAGCATATCTGGAACGTGCCCTTATCTCCGCAGTCCACCTTGCAGACGGAAAGGTGAGTGCCTTCCACGTGTTCGCATTCGGTGACTTCGCCTACATATACGCCTGAAATATCCTTGCCGACCTGATAGAGTTCTTCAACTTCAAATCCGCAGGAGAAAAGTTTTTCCTGAAGTTCCTGTGCGGAAACATCTATATCCACATAATCTTTAAGCCAGCTTAAAGGTGCTATCATTTTTCTGCCTCCTTATGCCCTGAACTGTTTCGAGAAGCGCACGTCGCCTTCGAATAAAAGTTTCATGTTGTTTATTCCGTACTTGAGCATTGCAATGCGCTCTATGCCCATGCCGAATGCAAAGCCCGTGTATTCGTCGGGGTCAATTCCGCAGTTTTCAAGCACGGCGCGGTTTACCATGCCTGCGCCGAGCACTTCTATCCAGCCTGTGCCCTTGCACAGCTTGCAGCCCTTGCCGCCGCATTCGAAGCAGCTTACGTCTACTTCAACCGAAGGCTCGGTGAAGGGGAAGTAGGAGGGGCGAAGCCTTGTTTTAACTCCGCTTCCGAATACCTTTCTCGCAAACTCGTCCAGCATGCCCTTAAGGTCGCAGAGCGTTATGCCCTTGTCTACAACGAGGCCTTCCATCTGCGAAAACATGGGGGAGTGGGTTGCGTCGTCGTCAGGTCTGTAAACTTTGCCGGGCGAAAGTATTTTAATCGGCGGCTTTTTTGTTTCCATCACGTGAACCTGGCCAGCCGAAGTCTGCGTGCGCAGAAGGTAGTCTGCGCCTAAGTAGAAAGTATCCTGCATATCGCGCGCAGGGTGGTCTTTGGGCGTGTTGAGCGCCGTGAAGTTATAGTAATCGGTTTCTATCTCGCGTCCTTCGTAAATTTCGAATCCCATGCCCGCAAATACCGAAACGAGCTCGTTAACGATAAGCGTGTCGGGGTGATAAGCGCCCTTTTTGCGCTGTCTGCCGGGGAGGGTGACGTCTATTTTTTCGCGCTTGTATCTTTCGCCGAGCTCGGCTTTTTTTACTGCGCTTTCAAACTCGTCGAAGCGGCTTTCCGCCCATTCGCGGAGCGCGTTGATGATTTTGCCCATAGTGGGGCGCTCTTCGGGCGGAACTTCCTTCAGCTTTTTCATCATGGCGTTTATCTCGCCCGTTTTGCCGAGGAATTTCATTTTAATCTCGCGCAGGGTTGCGCTGGATTTTATGTCTTTTACGGCTTCTTTGATTTTTGCTTTAATCTCTTCCGTATCCAGAATCTGGTTATCCTGCATAAAAACATTCTCCTGCAAAAAATTATAATAAAAAAACGCCCCGTGCAAAAAGCACAGGGCGATAAATTACCTTACCGCGGTACCACCTGAATTCGCGGCTCATGCCGCCTTATTCAAAAGTTCTTTTACGCAGAACGTACGGGGCGGTCTACTCTGAATAATTTCGTCCGTCCGGCTCGCGGGTGAATACCGCATCATCCCGATGAAGAACCTTTCAGCCGTTTCCGGATTCTTCTCTCTTGAAGGGGAGTTCAATGCGTCTGTCCCGGTCATAACCTTTAAAACTTACTGATAAAATTATACAGCCTGCAAAGGCTTTTGTCAAACGATTGAAAGGTTCAGCGGTAAATGTTTCCGCCGTGGCAGTCCATAGCGACTACTGCGGGGAAGTTTTCCACTTCAAGCCTGTAGACGGCTTCGGATAACAGGTCGTCGAAGGCTATGCACTCGCTCTTTTTTATTGCGTTTCCGTAAAGCGCGCCCGCGCCGCCTATCGCCGCAAAGTATACGGCTGTGTTGCGCTTTAACGCTTCGGCAACCTCGCCGCACATTTCGCCCTTGCCTATCATTCCGCCCAGTCCGCAGTCCAAAAGCGCGGGGGCAAAGCTGTCCATTCTCGCGGAGGTGGTGGGGCCGCAACTGCCCGAAGCCATTCCGGGCTTTGCGGGGCAGGGCCCTGCGTAGTAGATAATGGCGTCTTTAAGCTCGAACGGAAGCTGCCTGCCTTCTTCCATATATTCTTTAATGCGCTTGTGCGCGCAGTCGCGCGCGGTGAGTATTACGCCCGTAAGGCTTACGCTGTCGCCCGCGCGAAGATTTCTGACCTGTTCTTTTGTGAGGGGGAGGGTAAGATTTATCATATTTCCTCCTTGACGCAGCGCACGCAGTGGCACTGAATGTTTACGGCTACGGGAAGTCCCGCAATGTGCGTGGGCGCCCATTCGCAGCTTACTCCCAGAGCAGTCACCTTGCCGTGGAAGCCCTGACAGCCTATGCCGAGCGCGTTTATCCTTTCGAGAGCTCTTTTTTCGATATCGGCGATATCATCGCGTTCGCTGTGCGAACCGATGTCGCGGGTCAGTGCTTTTTTCGCAAGGTATGCGCAACCGTCAAACGTTCCGCCGATGCCTACGCCGACGTAAACGGGAGGGCAGGGGCGCGAACCCGCTTTTTTAACCGTTTCGACGATGGCGTCTATGATGCCCCCGACGCCCTGAGCAGGCTTGAGCATGTAAAGGGCGGACATGTTTTCGCTTCCGAAGCCTTTAGGCATAAAAGTAAGTTTTATCTTATCTCCCGGAACTATTTCGGTATGTATGGCGGCGGGGGTGTTGTCCGCCGTGTTTTTGCGGGTTATTGGGTCGCAGACCGACTTTCTGAAATAGCCGTCGGCGTACGCCCTTTTAACTGCGCTGTTTACGGCTTCGCCCACGGGTTTGCCTTCGAGAAAGACTTCGTTGCCAATCTCGAGCATAACGACCGCCATGCCTGTATCCTGGCAGACGGGCATTTCCATTTCGTGCGCGACTGAGCTGTTTTTTATGAGTTCGCCGAGCGCGAATTTTGCCGCGCCTTCGTCTTCGGTCGCATATGCGTTTTCAAGCGCCGCCCTGCATGACTGCGTTAGGTTTACGCCCGCGTGCCTTGCCGCGCGGTATACGGCTTCTTCAATAACTGATGTGTCTATCTTTCTCATAAGTAATTTCCTTTTACCCGTCCATTTTAATACTTTTTGCAATAAAAGTAAAACAAATATTTTACTTGAAGCGCAATTTGCTGTATAATCGTTGTATGCAGCAGAAAAACGATAACCTCGGCAGCCTTACGGGCGGCATTGTTTTCAGCGCCGCAGTGGCGGCATATATTTTTTTCAGCCTTATCTTTTCGCTTATATGCAGTGCGACGGGCTTTTCGGCGATGTCCGAAGGAGCGGCCGGCAGCGCTTACATTTACGTAAGCTACCTTATCGCCCCGATATCCGTCGCCTTCAGCCTTCCGTTAGTGCTGAAATTCAGAAAAGTTTCTTTCATAAGCGTAATGCCGTTAAAGATGTCTTCGCCGAAGGAGGGGGCAAAATGGTGCGGCGTTGCCGTGCTTCTCGCGTTCGGACTGTTGTTTTCTCTTTCCTGGATAAATAACGGTTTCAACGAGCTTTTGAAACTGCTCGGCTATGAAAACGACGTAAATTTCTTTCCCGACCTTTCTGGCGGAGGCGTAGCGCTCGCGCTCATTGTAATGGCGGTAGTGCCCGCGCTGTTCGAGGAAACGCTTTTCCGCGGCGCGGTGCTTCAGAATGCAAGGCAGGAGGCGGGCGACATAAATTCCGTATTTTTATGCGGACTGTGCTTTTCGCTTTTTCACGCCAGCGCATTGCAGACGTTTTATCAGTTCATATGCGGCTGTGCTTTTGCCTTTCTTGCAATACGCGCGCGTTCGGTCATTCCGTGCATGATAGCGCACTTTCTGAACAACGGCATCATCGTGGTTATCGAGGCCTGCGGACTTAATACCGAACAGACTTTGTTCGACTGGGCTCCTCTTTGGGCAGCTGTGCTCGTGACCGTGCTCTCCGCGGCTTCGCTCGTGGTTTCAGTCTGGATAATGATTTCAGACAAAACGCCGCTAAAAAAGGCTGAAAAGGGTGGCGTCAGAGATTTCTTTATTGCGGCCGCGCTCGGAATAGCGGTGCTCGCCATACTTTGGATAACGGGGTTGTTCGCCTGATATGCAGAAAGTCAACATTGTTTGCGTAGGCAAAATAAAAGAAAGTTTTTACCGCGAGGCGGTTTCTGAGTATGCAAAACGCCTGTCGCGCTTCGTAAATTTTTCCGTGCGGGAAATAAACGAAGGCAAAAACCTTGAAGAGGAGGGGCGGGATATACTGCGCGCCGCAAAGGGGTACATAATCGCGCTCTGCGTGGAGGGAAAAAAGTTTTCCAGCGAAGCGCTTGCGGCAGAGCTGAAAAGGCAGTATGACAGAGGCGCCGAAGTTACTTTTATAATCGGCTCTTCCTGCGGATTGTGCGACGAGGTAAAGAGCGCCGCCGATTTAAAGCTTTCCTTTTCCGATATGACGTTTCCCCATCAGCTCATGCGCGTAATTCTCTGCGAACAGATTTACCGCGCCTATATGATTAATTCGGGCAGCGAATACCATAAATAAAGTTTATGCCATAAACAAATTGAATTTGCCTGCATTTGTCGTACTTATGTTTTGCCGTGCGATTAATAGCAATTAATATTATGCGGTAAAACTATGCCGCGCATATCTGTGCGGTATAAGGCGGCGCGCGGCAGAATAATTTATTTATGTGATATATGAAGAAATAAAAGATTTTTATCTCAATTACAGCGGCAGAAAGTGCGTAATCGGTTACTCTGTCGGCGGTCGCGCGCTTTTTGCGTTGCATGCGGGCGATGAATTCGGCAAACAGTTTATTTCTGTGTATGCCGTGCACGGCAGGGAATGGATAACGGCGCGGCTTGCGCTCGTCCACGTATCCTGCGGGGTGTCGGCGGGATGGGGCGGCTGGATAATACCCCTTCTAAATCCCGACGGCGCGCTCATTTCGCAGACCGTCTCGCCGATGTGGAAGGCGAACGCCCGCGGCGTTGATTTAAACTGCAATTTCGACGCGAAGTGGGGGACGGGGGTTCTGAATACGCGTACGCGCGGTGCAGAAAACTGCATTGGCGATTATCCGTTTTCCGAACCTGAGAGCAAAGCTCTTCGCAGTTTTACCCTTAAAATCATGCCGCACGCAGCTTTCGCCTTTCATACCAAGGGCGAAGAAATTTACTGGGAATTCGGCGGCAGAGGGTATGAAGAGGGCGCGCGCATTCTTGCTCTCTCTTCCGGCTACGAACCTAAAATCATAAAAGGTTCGGCGGGGGGATACAAAGACTGGTGTTTAGAAAGGCTGAATATTCCCGCTTACACGATAGAGTGCGGCGCGGACAGCCTTGCCCATCCGATTGCCGACGTTAAAAAACTTAAAAAATGCTATAAAATGCTTAAAGATTTTACACAAAGATATGGACGTTAAATTTATGAAAAGCGCGCTTAAATGCGCTCAGAAAGCGCTTGAAGAGGGCGAAGTGCCCATAGGCGCGGTCGTCGTGTGCGACGGCAAAATAGTCGGCAGAGGTCACAACAGGCGCACGGGCAGGCAGATAGCCACCGCTCACGCCGAGGTGGAAGCGATAGAAAAAGCGTGCAGAAAGCTCAAAAGCTGGCGCCTTCCCGAATGCGAACTTTACGTTACGCTTGAACCCTGCCCCATGTGCATGGGCGCCGTGCTCAACGCGCGCATAAAAAAAGTTTACTTCGGCGCATACGAAGCAAAGGGGCGTTCGCTGACTGACGTTATCGCAAATTCCGGAATACTCAATCACAAGGCTGAAGTTGAGGGCGGAATAATGGAAAAGGAGTGCGCCGCCATACTTTCGGGATTTTTTTCGGGCATGCGTGAGCGCTCAAAAAAGGGTGAAAACTGAAAAAAATAAGTAAAAATCGGTTTATATTCTGCATTTTTTAAATTTTTTGTTTGATATTAACGTAAATAAATTGTAACAAACAAGTAAAAAAATATTTATTTACACCGCTTTTACGGTTGACTTTGAGCGGTGCAGACTATAAAATATTTATGCTGTCAGACGGCGCGCAGATTGTGCGCCTGATATACTAATGAACGCGCCCTGCGGGAAAGCGGGACGTTTCAAATACAAATGCATTCCGGAGGAATATCCCCAATGATCAATCACGGCAACGAGATTAAGATCTTTTCTGGCAATTCAAACAAGCCGCTTGCCCAGGCAATAGCTTCCAAGCTCAACACAACATTAGGCGACATGGAAGTTACTCACTTTTCAGACGGCGAAATTTATGTGCGTTATGAAGAGACGGTAAGAGGCAAGGACGTTTTCCTTGTTCAGTCTACGAGCGCTCCCGTAAACACCAACCTTATGGAGCTGCTTATAATGATAGACGCGGCAAAGCGCGCAAGCGCAGGCAGAATAACCGCGGTAATTCCCTACTTCGGCTATGCCAGGCAGGACAGAAAGGCGCGCTCGCGCGAGCCTATAACGGCAAAACTCGTTGCCAACCTCATAACGTCTGCGGGTGCGGACAGGGTTCTTACAATGGACCTTCACTGCATGCAGATTCAGGGCTTCTTCGATATTCCCCTCGATAACCTTATCGGCGGTCCCACGCTCTACAATTATTTCAAACCCAAGGTGGACGATAACTTTGTGGTCGTATCCCCCGACATCGGCTCCGTTTCCCGCGCAAGGAAGGTAGCCGCGCGCATGGACGCCAAGATGGCCATAATAGACAAGCGCCGTCCCAAGGCCAACGTAATGGAAGTTATGAACATCATCGGCGACGTCGAAGGCAAAAACTGCCTTATGGTCGACGATATGATAGATACCGCAGGCACGATAGTGCAGGGCGCCAAGGCGCTCAAGGATGCCGGCGCGAAAGAAATATACGCCTGCTGCTCGCACGGCGTTCTCTCCGGTTCCGCAATAGAAAGGCTTGCTGCTTCCCCCATACAGGAGCTTGCAATTCTCGATACCATCAATATCCCGCAGGAAAAGATGCTTCCTTCGTTCAGGATTATTTCCACGGCGTCTATTTTTGCGTCAGCAATCGAAAACGTATATCTCGACAAACCCATGTCCAAGATTTACGACTGAGATAAAAAATTAAAACAATGCGCCACAGCCTGACTGTGGCGTTTTGAATAAATAAGGCAAGTTTAAGTTATGTATATAATAGCAGGACTCGGCAACCCTGAAGAAAAGTATGCAAAGACCTTTCACAACATGGGTTTCAACGCCGCGGCAGATGTTGCCGCAAAGCTCGGGGTGAAGTTCAAAAAGAAGGAGTGCTCCTCGTATATAGCCGAAGCATATATAAACGGCGAAAAGGTTATAATAGCCCGCCCGCTCACATATATGAATTTAAGCGGCGTTGCGGTAAAACAACTTCTTGCAAAATACGGAGCGACGCCCTCGCAGCTCGTCGTAATGTACGATGATTACGATATTCCCAAAGGCAAAATCCGCATACGCCCTTCGGGCAGCGCGGGTACGCACAACGGAATGCGCTCCATTGTTTCTGAAATCGGCACGCAGAATTTTGCTCGCATAAGGATAGGCATACGCGATCCCGAGATAAACATACCCATAATGAATTACGTCCTTTCCGAAGTAAGAAAGGAAGATTACGAACTGTTCATATCCGCCTGCGGCAGGGCGGCTGATGCGGCTATAGCGCTCGCTTCGGGCAAGCCCGTGGACGAGGTCATGACGGCTTTCAACGGCTGATACGCTTTTTTGTCTTTAAAATAACGCGCCGCGTCGGCTTACGTGTGGCTTAAAAGTAAAGCGGCGTTTCAGGTAAATTTTTTGAAAAAAGGTTTTTTTTCTTACGAAAATTTAAGCGGGGATTACATTTCCCTCGGTAACGATATCCGCCTCGGCGTGCCGACGGCGGTTTTCGGCGTGTCCGAACCGCATAAATATCTTACTGCGGCGCTCTGCCGCGGCAATCTTTTGTACGTTGCGGCGGACGGCGTTACCGCAAGGAAAGCGGCTGCCGCCCTGACTACTCTCACGGGCGAGGAGGCCGTTCTTCTCACTGCAAAGGACGACGTCCTTTTATACAAGGAGGCTGTCTCCCGCGATATGCTCTTTTCCCGCCTGACTGCGGCTGAAAAGATTTATTCGGGCGCGCGCGTAGTCGTGTGCGATATTGAAGCGGCAATGCAGCTTTTCCCCGCGCGAAGCAAGTCGCTCACGCTCACGTTGGGCGGCGAATACGATTACGCTTCTCTGCCATCTGAGCTCGTTGCGATGGGCTATACAAGGGAGTATGAGGTTGAGGCAAAGGGCGGTTTTGCCGTGCGCGGAGACATACTCGACATTTTTCCTATAAATGCCGAAAACCCCGTCCGCATTGACTTTTTCGGCGATGCCGTGGAAAAAATACGACCTTACGACGCTGTCTCGGGCGAAAGGCTTGCGGAAATTTCTTCGGTTAAAATCGTCTGTGCGGCGGAAACAAAGATATCCGCTCAGGATATTCCGCGCGTTAAGAAGGCTCTTTCGGACGGGCTTAAGAACTTTCCCGACACAAAAGCGTACGGCAGGGCGCGCGTCATTGCCGACGATATCATAAACAAAGCTGAAGGTGGAGCTCCTTTTGCGGGCGCCGCTTACATGATGCCCGTACTTACGCCGGAGTGCACGCTGTTTTCCGCGCTTTCCGCGGATACAACTGTATTTTTTGACGAATGCAAGCTTATATACGACAGAACTGAGGGCATTTATTCCGAGCACGAAAACAGGTTCAGGGAGCTTAAGTCGGGCGGGGAAGTTTTTGACTTTTCTTTCGGTCAGTTAATTCCGAAGGAAGATTTTTATAAGCATCTGTCTTCATTCCGCGCCGTATCGCTCCAGACATTTTTCGGCAGTACGTTCTTTTTCCAGCCCCTCAAAACTTACACGCTTCGTTCAACGCCCGCGCCGTCCTATCTCAACGTATTTTCCGACCTTATAACGGACGCGCGCAACTGGATTAAGGGCGGTTACCGCATGCTCGTGTTCAGCGGCTCGGCTTCGCGCACGGAAAAGCTTTCGCAGACTTTCATAGATGAGGGGCTGCCAGTAAATTCCGTACCCGACAACCTTAACGCGCTGAGCGGCATTGCGATATCTTCCGAAGAGCTTGCCCGCGGCCTCGTCCTGCACGAAAGCAAGCTCGTGATTTTAGGCAGCGGCGACCTTTATACAAAATCTGCGGTCACGCGGCGCATACGCCGCAGGCGCGGCGACATGTTCACCGCACCCGAAATAGGTCAGTATGCCGTTCACGAAAAGCACGGCATAGGCAAGATAACGGGCACGCAGAAGATTGAAACTACAGACGGCATAAAAGAGTATATATCCATAGAGTACAAGGGCGGCGACGTTCTGTACGTGCCCGTAGAGCAGATGGATATACTTTCAAAGTATGTCGGACAGGATAACCCTACTCTTTCAAAAATAGGCGGCGCCGACTTCGAAAGGGTCAAGGAGCGCGTCCGCCAGTCCATAAAAAAGATGGCGTTCGACTTGAAGCAGCTTTATGCCGAAAGGAGCGCCAGAAAGGGGTATCGTTTCCCCGAAAACACCGTCATGATGCAGGAGTTCGAGGATGCGTTCCAGTATGAAGAGACGCCCGACCAGCTCAGCTCTATAGCCGAAATCAAGGCGGATATGTGCTCGGACAAGGTAATGGACAGACTGCTGTGCGGCGACGTCGGATACGGCAAAACGGAGGTGGCGCTCCGCGCGGCATATCTTTGCGTTCTCGGCGGCAAGCAGGCGGCAATAATGTGTCCCAGCACAATACTTTCCGAGCAGCATTACAACACCGCATGCGCGCGCTTTGAAGAATTCGGCGTCCGCGTGGAAAAGCTCAACCGCTTCAAAACGCCGAAGGAACAGCAGAAAACGTTAAAAATGCTCGCCGACGGCGATATAGACGTAATAATAGGCACGCACCGGCTGCTTTCCGACGACGTGAAATTTTACGACCTCGGATTGCTCGTCCTCGACGAAGAACAGCGGTTCGGCGTGGAGCACAAAGAAAAGATAAAACACATAAAAAACGACATAGACTGCCTGACTATGACGGCGACGCCCATACCGAGAACGCTGCATATGTCGCTTTCGGGCATAAGGGATATAAGCACGATAAACACGCCGCCGCAAAAGCGCATGCCCGTGCAGACTTACGTAGTGGAGGAGACTGAAACTTTAATCCGCGACGCGTGCGTAAGGGAGCTTTCGCGCGGGGGGCAGGTATTCATACTGTACAACAGGGTGGAAACGATATCCACCTTCGCGGGTAAAATTGCCGAAATAGTGCCCGAAGGCAGGGTATGCTACGCCCACGGCAGAATGGAAAAGGACCTCCTCGAAGGCAACATGATGGCCTTTTACAAGGGCGAAAAAAACATACTCGTAACTACTACGATAATTGAAAACGGAATTGACCTGCCAAACGCAAACACCATAATAGTCATAGACGCTGACAGGCTGGGCATATCTCAGCTTTATCAGCTCCGCGGCAGGGTAGGCAGAAGCAACCGCCTGGCGCAGGCTTACTTTACATTCAAGCCCGAAAAAGTTATGACATCCGACGCCGCCGAGCGCCTAAAGGCAATCATGCAGTTTACCGAGCTCGGCTCTGGCTTCAAAATAGCCATGCGCGACCTCGAAATAAGGGGCGCGGGCAATGTCCTCGGCGCAGAACAGCATGGGCATATGGATAAAGTAGGCTATGAACTCTACTCCAAGATGCTCAAAGAGGAGATAAGCGGCGAAAGCTATATGCCCGCAGAGCTGGACATAAAGGCTACGGCATACATTCCGGAAAATTATATAGAGTCGCCTGCAGGCAGAATGGACTGCTACAAGCAGATAGCCGAAATAAGGACTGTTGCGGACTACAAGCGGGTGTGCCTTTCCATAGAAGAAAACTACGGCCCCATGCCCGACGAGGTGCTCAACCTTCTGATAATTGCCGTCATGAAGGCATATGCAGCCAAATTCTCTGTATCGAAAATAGCGGTAAGTTCAAAGCAGGCGTACCTTGAATTTTCTTCTCTGTCCGTGCTCGGCGATAAAAAACTGCGTGCGGCTATGGACGAATATTCGCGCGTTATACAGGTCTCGATGACAACTTCGCCCAGAATTATTTTCACTCTTTGCAAAAATCCCGCAAAGACTATGCTGGAAATGACAAAATTTTTAAAATTTGCGGCAAGTTTCACCTAAAATTTAGAAAAATGATTTGCTATACCGCTTAAATTATTATATAATGATAAAGTATTTGCGTGCAATGCGCGCAAAAGTCGCAGGCTAATACATTGCGGAGAAAACTTTGATGAAAAAGAAATACAAATTCTTATCTTTACTTATGGCGGCATCGGTTGCCTGCACGGCAACTTTTGCGGGTTGTGCGCTCGTTTCCGCGGACGCTCAGGCAGACATGCAGCAGATCATCGCCGAAGTCGACATAAGCAAATCCGAAAAACTTGACCAGGATCTTAAAGAATATGCGGGCGCAATAACTTCCAGCACGGAAATTTACAAGCGCGAGCTTATAGCTTACTTCCTCAACTCAGGTTCTTCCCTCGTTCAGGGCGGAAGCACCTATGGCGAAGCGTTCGAAACGCTTGCAAATGCGTTGGTCAACAACGAAGTGCTCATTCAGTATGCAACCCTTTCCACGCTTAAAAGCATAGTGGAGGACAAGTACGAAGGCCTTACCACTGCCGCGGCGGCCGTTGAATGGTTCAATGCATTCAAAACAGATGCTGAAAGGTATGAAGCGCTTCTCG
Organism: uncultured Clostridia bacterium; assembly: GCA_944368065.1. Taxonomy (GTDB): domain Bacteria; phylum Bacillota; class Clostridia; order Christensenellales; family Borkfalkiaceae; genus Coproplasma. Next base: position 16,273 of record CALVWV010000001.1, read on the forward strand.
CTTATCAGGCGGGCAAGGACGACTATACGGGCGCAGATGAAGTAAACTATGCCGACTATGTAAAGTATTCGCTTATGCGCTCCCTCAATGCCTCCATAGACAGCTATGAAGAGAGCAACCTTGAAGCCGATACTTCCGAAGATACATCCACGGCGACTGTTCCCGGCGGAGTTGATACCGAAACGGAATACTACTATCCCGTAAAGGACGGCGCGCTCGATTACGACGTTTATACCGGCTACGGCGATTACATCCTCGAAAACAGCGGCATCTATAAGGATGACGCGGTGGAGGGAACAACCCTCTGGACGAGGCGCCAGGCTTACAACGATTTCATTCAGGTTCTCGACGCCAACTATCTCGTTGAAGAAGGGGACAACATAGCAGACGTCTGGGCGCTCAGCTATGTTCAGGACGAATATGTCAACCTTATGCGCCAGCAGCTCCTTTCCAACTATTACGACCTCTACGAAAAGGAACTTGAAACGAGCATCGAGGCAAACGAGTATTCGTACATTACCGAAAGGTATAACGAGATGATTTCTCAGCAGAAAGCTGACTACGATACTTCCGCTGCCAACTTTGAAACGGCAATGGGCGAGATGTCGGATTCTTCTTTCGTGCTCTACGCACCCGAAACCAAGAACGACAACGCATTCGGCTACGTTTACAATATTCTGCTTCCTTTCTCGTCTTCCCAGACGGCACAGCTCAGCGATCTTTCCGCAAAGCTCAGCAACGACGCGATTGACGAGGACGAATATTACTACAGGCGCAACCTCATTCTTCAGAATGTGACTACGGTAGACCAGCGCTCTTCGTGGTTCAACGGCGGCGTTGATTACAGCTTCAATGCTGAAGAAAGCGGCTTCAAAGCAGGCGCGGCTGCTACTGAAGACGGCAGAACTTACTACAACGGCGGCGATGAAAACCGCAACATACTTTTCTTCGAAGATAACCTCACGAACAGCGAAAGGTATGAAAGCCTTGATAAATATCTCGGCCTTTACAGCTACAACGGAACGGCGGTAAAGAACGAAGACGGCACTTATACGCTCATTCCCAACAGGATTAACATAGACGGCGTTCTCTCCGAGTTCAAGAACTACATCGGCTTCGTGCTCGGCGACGACAGCGCGGCTGATTATCAGATAACCGAAAATTACTTCAACAGACCCGAAAACGGCTTTACTGTAGGCGGAGAAGGCAAGGATAAGGACGATATAGATTATTCCAAGTTCATTTATGCCGCAGGCAAAGTAAACTTCGGCGAATTTGTCGCTTCCGACTTACTCAACGAAGATTCCGATTATTACAAGGTACTCAGCGCAGTAAACGAGCTCCAGTACGCATATACGACGGATACCGCAGTTCTTTCCGAATATGTGGGTTACAGCGTCAGCGCTTATTCCACAAGCTACATCAAAGAGTTTGAGTATGCCGCACAGGAAGCAATCAAAAACGGCGCAGGAAGCTTTGCCGTTTGCGCGGGCGACTACGGCTGGCACCTTATATATGTTAGCTATGTATTCGGCAGCGGCAATGTGTACGGCAATCTTGACTGGGCAAAGAACATAGATGTTGAAGGCACTTTCGAATATGAGTTCTATAACTCCATAAAGACCTCCGACATTGAAAATGCTTCCACGAGATTGCAGAGCGACCTTCTTCAGTCACTTTATCAGACCGATAAGTCTGTCACCAAGTTTGAAGACAGGTACAGCGACCTTACCAGCCTTACTACGAGCTCATCAAGTTCGTCAAGCTCCGGTTCAAGCACAAGTACGGGTTCAAGCTCAGGTTCTTCGGGAACGACAAGCTCTAACTGATAAGAATTTATTGTAAAAGCCGCGCCATAAGGCGCGGCTTTTTTATGCGCCCGTGATTTTTAATTATAAAAGCATTGAGATGTAAATTCAGAATTTACGGAAATATTCTGTGCGATAAAAAGTACAAGCGCATAAGGGAAGTGCCGCGCGCATATAATTATAAAAAAATTTGTGTCGGTGTTCGCTTATGTCTGTTTTGCAAGCTTTATTTTTGGGACTTATTCAGGGGCTTACGGAGTTCCTTCCCGTGTCTTCAAGCGGACACCTCGTCTTGTTTCAGCGGTTGATGAATACCGATCTCGGCGGGGCGGATATGCTTTTTGACCTGACGCTTCATCTCGGTACGCTTTTTTCGGTATGCGTCGCAATGAAAAAGCAGATTTTCGCGCTGCTGAAAAAGCCGCACAGAAAGCTTTTGTACCTTATAATTGCAACAATTCCTGCAGGGCTTGCGGGAGTATTTCTCGGAGATATTATTGGCGGCATTTTTTTCGGCGGCGCATACCTTGCGATAGGTTTTGCAATTTCTGCGACGCTTCTTACAGCGGCGCAGATATGCGCAAAAAAACACGCAGGCGTTCTTCCGCTTAAGTTTTCGCAGGCGGCGTGGATGGGCGTGGCTCAGGCCGTTGCGGTAATTCCCGGCATATCCAGAAGCGGAGCTACCGTAGCGGCGGGTATTATATCGGGCGGCAACAGGGAGGAGGTCGCTTCGTTTTCCTTTCTTTTAAGCATACCGGTTATTCTGGGCGGCTTCGCCGTGCAGCTTTATAAAGGACTTTCCGACGGTACGCTCGCGCAGACTTTTGCTCTCTCAGGCGGCAATCTCGGGCTGTGCGTTGCGGTAAGCGTTGCGGCTTCTGCCGCAGCGGGACTTTTTGCCATAAAAGTTATGCAAAAGTGCATATCCTCTGCAAGATATACGCCGTTTATTGTGTACCTTTGTTTTCTCGCGCTTGCATGCGGCGCGCTTAAATTTGCGGGAATTTTATAAAAAGCTGCGGGCGGCGCATTGAGCGCCGCCCGCAAAATGTTATGGCGCACCCGCAAATAATGCATAAATTACCCAAAAAAGCGACAGTGAGCGCCGCTCACGCCGCAGAATGCGTAAATTCTGTTGCATTATCGGCGGAATATAGTTTATAATTTATATAAAGTTGCCCGAATGAATGAGGGATTTACGGAGTTTTTATGGAAGTGGTATTATCTGTACAGAACCTGAAAAAAAAGTTCAGACTGTCATACAAACAACAGAAGCTTCAACGCACAGATAAAAAGGTAATAACGGCGGTGGACGACCTTTCCTTTTCAGTATGCAAAGGCGAAATTTTCGGTCTGCTCGGTCCTAACGGCGCGGGCAAAACTACTACGCTCCGCATGCTTGCAACGCTTATATCTCCCGATTCGGGCGACGCCTTCATTGAAGGCTGCAGCGTGGTCAGAGAGCCTGACAAGGTGCGCTCGAAAATAGGCTTTCTCACGGGCGAATTGAAGCTTGAAGATTTTTTCACGCCGAACTATCTTTTCAACTTTTTCAGCGACCTTTACGGCGTTGAAGAAAGTGTTCGCAACGCGAGAAAGCGCGCTCTTTTTTCGCGCTTCGGCATAGACAGGTTTGCGGAAGTAAAGCTTGCCAACCTTTCCACGGGCATGAAGCAGAAAGTATCGCTCGTCATTTCAGTGGTTAACGACCCCGATTTTATTATATTTGACGAGCCGACGAACGGCCTCGACGTCCTTACTGCCAAAACTGTCACCGATTTTCTTCTCGAGCTTAAGGCACAGGGCAAAACTATAATTCTTTCAACGCATATATTCAGTCTGGTTGAAAAAATATGCGACAGAGCGGGGATAATAATAGGCGGCAGGCTTGCCGCGCTCGATACTGTGGCGGAACTTACCAAAAACAAAAGTCTTGAAGAAGTTTTCTTCGATATCTACGCCGAGGTGACGGGAGGTGTGTCATGAAGGGTATAATAGCCATAATAAAAAAGGAATTTGCCCGCTTCTTTCTGGACAGGCGCATGCTTCTGACAACTGTAATAATGCCTGGTCTGCTTATCTACGTCGTTTATACGCTTATGGGCACGTTCATGACGGGACTTGCGGGCGGTGAATCGCGCTACAGCGCGGCTGTAAGCAATATGCCTCAGACTATTGCATTTTATTTTACCGGAAGTCCTTTCGACATAGAGTCGGCAGATAATGACGGCGAAAGCTACAAGACGGCGGTAAAGGACGGCAACCTGGATATTTACGTAGTGTTCCCCGAAGATTTTTCTGAAGTTATTTCATCTGCCGGCGAGCCTGGTTATAAAGCTCCCAATGTAGAAATTTATTATAATTCAGCAAACGAAAATTCAACTGCCGCATACTCTGCGTTTGCCGCGGTGCTCGATTTGTACGAACAGCAAATATCAAACGTGTTCGATGTTAATGCGGGTGAAGGGTACGACCTCGGTACGGCTCAGTCTGTAACCAGCTACATTTTAAGCGCGGTAGTGCCGATGGTGCTCCTTGTGTTGCTGTTCAGCGGCTGCATGGCTGTTGCGCCAGAATCTATAGCGGGCGAAAAGGAGAGGGGCACGCTTGCAACAATGCTCGTAACTCCTGTAAAGCGTTCGCACATAGCCATAGGCAAAATTATAAGCTTAAGCTGCATATCGCTTTTAAGCGGCGTTTCAAGCTTTCTCGGACTTATACTTTCTTTGCCGAATCTCATGAAGGGTGCGTTCGACGGGTTCGACCTTTCAATGTTCAATGCGGGGCACTATCTTATGCTCCTCGGCGTGATGCTGTCTACCGTGCTTCTTCTTGTCGGACTGATATCCTGCGTTTCCGCGCTTGCCAAAAGCGTAAAAGAAGCTAACAGCTACGTCGGACCTATGAACATAATCGTGCTGGTGGTGGGACTTCTGAGTTCTTTTGTTGGCAGCGGCGCATCGCCTTTTTTATACCTCATTCCCGTATACAACAGCGCGATGCTTATAACCGACGTCATGGCGCTCACAGTTTCGCCGCTGAATTTCATAATTACGCTCGTTTCGAATCTCGTCTACGCGAGCGCCCTCGTGTTCCTGCTTACAAGGATGTTCAAAAGCGAAAAAATAATGTTCAATAAATAAGTAAAAGCGGCGGCGCAGATTTGCGCCGCCGCTTCAAAATAAGTGCGTATGATATTTTGTGCCTGATATAAGTTTAAGAAAAAAGCCGTCTGCGAATGCAGACGGCCATTTCAGGCGAAAAAAACTGTGCAATCTCTTTTGCCGCAACAGACCGAAGCGTTAAACTGTGCAGGTAACTCCCGCAAAGCTACCTTATGGCACACCTTCGGACTGTTTAGTGCTGCTATATCCCTATCCTGACACGGTTCGCAGCTTCCGGTTGCATAAGACCTTGCGATCAACGCCCCTTACAAAG
>CALVWV010000002.1 GCA_944368065.1 uncultured Clostridia bacterium
CGTTTTAAAATAGTAGCCGCGCCAAGGCAGGCCGTAAAAAAACTTTCGCGCGCGCAGATACCCGTCTATGACTGCAAAAAACAGGGCGCTCACTTTGCTTTTTCCGTGCCCGATAATTTTGTACAAACAGTTTTTGCAATTTTTGCACACCCGTGTTATAATATCGTCATAGAGCGTAAAAGCTTTAAAACGCGCATTATAAACTTTGCCGCACGCAGGGCTTTTTTGCTTGTAGGAATTGCGCTTTTTGCCTTTTCGGTTTATTTTTCCAATGCTTTCGTCTTCCGTGTCGAAGTCACCGGCGCAACGCATCTTGAAAACGCCGTAAAGGGCATTGCATATTCCCTCGGCGTGCGCGAATATTCCATATATAAAGGACTGGACGAGGCAGCTCTCGTTTCGCGCGTGCTGAATCTGCCTGACGTTACTTTCTGTTCGGTGCATAAAAGCGGAAGCATTCTTTATATAGACGTGCAGGAAAATGCCGAGAGCGGCGCTCCCGCAGACTATTCCCCGCTTGTATCCGATTGTCACGGTACTGTAAAAAAGCTTGTCGCCGTATGCGGCACGCCTGCCGCTGCAGAGGGGCAGGAAGTAAGGGCGGGAGATGTGTTGATTGAGGCATATTCCGCGGTCAATGAAGAAAAAATGCCCTGCATTGCGGCGGGGTATGCGGTTATAGAATGCCGCGCGGAGATAAGTTATTCCGCCGCGGAAGAAAGCGAAAGCAACCTTGAAGCGGCATATTCGTCTGCGCTTTTGTACACGGAAGGCGACGTGATAACAGAGCGCGCACACAGCGTGCAGACTACAGCCGAAGGCGTGATATACCGCGTTAATTTTACATATCTGCACACAATAAGTATAAATTTCGATTAAATTCAGAATTTGAGTTTTTAAATATGGCTGAAATCACCAGAGAGGTCTGCGCCGTATCGGTGGACAGGCTTCAGAAAATTTTAGGTACCTTTGACGAGAACGCCAACGTCATTATGCACGAGCTCGGCGTCGTTCTGCGCGTCGAGGGACTGAACATCTTAATAAGCGGCGGAGAAGAAAAGGTTTCCACGGCGGCGGACGTTCTGGAATGCCTTGTCGAGCTTGCCGCCGACGGCGAACCCGTGGATAAAGGTCGCATAACTTACTGCATAGAGCTTTCCAAGGAAGGCCGCGCCAAAGATATTTTAAAACTTTCAGGCAGTACGGTAGGCGTAACGCACCGCGGCAAGCCCATAAAATGCAAAACGGTGGGGCAGAAGCGATATGTCGACGCCATAAAGCGCGATAAAATAGTTTTCGGCGTAGGTCCTGCGGGCACGGGCAAAACATATCTTGCCGTGTGTCTTGCCGTTCAGGCATACAAATCAAAGCAGGTTGAGCGCATAATCTTAACCCGCCCCGCGGTAGAAGCCGGCGAAAAGCTTGGCTTTCTGCCGGGCGATCTGCAGACGAAAGTAGACCCTTACCTGCGCCCGCTGTACGATGCGTTGCAGGAAATGCTGGGGCTTGAAACCTATACGAAACTTATGGAAAGGGGCTCTATCGAGATAGCTCCGCTTGCATATATGCGCGGACGAACGCTGTCGGGCGCCTTTGTCATACTCGACGAGGCGCAGAACACCACGAGCGAGCAGATGAAGATGTTCCTCACAAGGCTCGGCGAAGGCAGCCGCATGGTCATAACGGGCGACATAACGCAGATAGACCTGCCCGAAGGCAAAAAGAGCGGACTCAAACACGCTTTGCGCGTGCTTAAAGATATAGAAGGCATAGCGATATGCCATCTTACGGATAAAGACGTCGTGCGCGACCCCCTCGTTATGAAGATAGTGCGCGCATATGAATCAGACAGTAAAAGGAGCGAAAGCGAAAAAGGTGAAAAACAGTAAAAAGGCATATACTCTCGGTGCTTTCGCGTATTTTGCGGGCACGGCGGTATTGTTCGCCATATTCCTTTTGATGATTGCAATAAATACCGGCGCGGGCACTTCGCAGTATATAAGGGAAAACACAAACGGAATAGTGCTTATATGCATATCTTTCTGCATTGTTTCGGGCATAATGTACTGCTATTTCTATTTTGAAAACAAGAAGTTCATTCTGACCGTAAGCAAAATAGTGGAGGTGTTCCTGCTGCTCGCGGCTTCGCTGTTGTTTTCCTATATAGTAGGCAAGTATGTCAATGCGGCGTCGCGTCCCGTGGCATTCCTCGCGCTTATGGCGGTAACCCTTTTAGGCCGCCGCGAGGCGATATTCCTCAATATCATATTTGCGCTGCAGATGTTCATTCTGGACAACTTCTCCGACGTTACGGGGCTTAACGCGCTCGAAACTTCGGAAAGCTATAATTTCCTCGTTTTAACATTCTGCACGGGCATGATAGGCATTTTCATAACACCCAGAGTAAAAACGAGAATAGGCAGCGTGCTGATTGCCTTCGTGCTTCTCATTCCGATAGAAGTAATAACGGCCCTTCTCGGCACGGTAGACGCCGAACAGTTCGACAGAATTTTAAATCTCCTTCTTTTCGGGGTTCTTTCGTCCTTCTTCTCTGTACTTCTCTACATGTTCCTTCTTCCGGTGTTCGAGGTGATGTTCTCCGAACTTACGGTGTTCAGATTGCGCGAACTTGCGTCCGAACAGGCAAAGCTTATAAAGAGGCTCAAAAAGAATGCGCCCGGCACATATCACCATTCGATGACGGTGGCGCAGATAGCCGAAGCGTGCGCGCAGGCGATAGGCGAAGATTCCGAACTTGCCCGCGCGGCGGCGTACTATCACGACGTGGGCAAGCTTAAAAATCCCGAAATGTTCACGGAAAACCAGACGGACTACAACGTTCATAACGAACTTACGCCCGAACTTTCCGTAGATATAATACGTTCGCACACCCGCGACGGCGCAAACCTCATAAGAAAGGCTCACCTGCCCGAATTTTTTGCGGACATAGCCATCCAGCATCACGGCACATTGCCCATAAAGTACTTCTATGCCAAGGCGCTTAAAATGAGCGACGGCGAACTGAATATAGAAAATTATTCGTATTCGGGTCCCACGCCGACTTCAAAAATAGCGGCAATAATAATGATAGCCGACGCTTCCGAAGCAGCGGCGCGTTCGCTCACCAACCGCTCGCCCGAAAAGGTAGAAGAGCTGGTGCGCAACATCATAGAAGAAAGGCTTGATTTGGAGCAGTTTGACCATTGCAACATAACCATGAGCGAACTTACGACGATAAAACTTACGATAGTTTCTCAGCTTACAGGCGTTTACCATTCGCGCGTGGCATATCCTAAACTTAAGATAAGCAAGAAAAAACATGAATAATCTGCATATATATTGTGACCAATTAGATTTTTCGGCAGTTGAAAGCGCCTTTGAAGGCGAGTATCTTTCCGACGCCCCGCTTGCGGCTGAAATAGTTTTCGTGAGCGCGGAAGAGATAAAGGAGCTCAACGCAAAGCACCGCGGCAAGGACGCCGTTACCGACGTTCTGTCTTTCCCTTCGCTCGACGGCATACGCTGCAAAAAGATTTTAAAGAAGAATTTCCCCTTCGATATAGGCGAGGACGGAGAAATTTTTATAGGTTCAATTGCCATATGCGAAGACCGCGCAAAGGAGCAGGCGGAGGAGTACGGTCACAGTTATAACCGCGAACTCCACTATCTCATTGTCCACGGATTGTGCCATCTTCTCGGCTACGACCACATAGAGGAAGCCGACAAAAAGGAAATGCGCGAAAAGGAAGAGCGCATTTTAGGAAAAATGGGCATAACGCGCGAAGACTGAAGGCGCGTCGCTTGCGTAAGAAGGCGCTTACTGATATATTCGCTGTTGACTGCGTCAGACAACGTTAATTCAGGCATATTGCCGCACTTACATAAAAATTATTAAAGCGCGCCGGGCTCACTGGCGCGCTTTGAACTGAGAATGAAAATATAAAACGTAAAGGAGAAAGTTGTGCCATGCGCAGCGGATTTATCGGCGTAATAGGCAAGGCCAATGCAGGCAAAAGCACGCTTATAAACGTGCTTGTCGGCGAAAAAATTTCCATAGTTTCCCCCAAGCCCCAGACCACGCGCGACGCGGTTATGGGCATTTTAACCAAAGAAGATTACCAGCTTGTGTTTGTGGATACCCCCGGCATTTACAAGAGCAAGACATACCTTACCGACGTCATGATGAAAACTACGGAGACGGCGGCAAAGGGAGTGGACGTTATACTCTTCGTTCACGACGGACATGCGGGCGTGTCTGAAAGCGATACAGAGCTTATGAAAAAGTATATGTCGCTCGGAATTCCCATGATAATCGCATACACCAAGACGGATATAATGCCCAAGGAAAATATCCCCGGCGATGCAAGGTTGCTCTACGAGGCGGGCATAACGTGCGACGTTTATCCCGTTTCGGCGCGCAAGGGCACAAATATGCACAAGCTCGAAGCGGCGCTCGTTTCAATGGTCCCCGAAGGCGAAAAGGTCATTGCGGAGGACATCGTTTCGGACAAAAGCGAAAAATTCATGCTCGCGGAAATTATGCGCGAAAAGATATTGCTCAAATTCGACAAAGAAGTTCCGCACGGAATAGCGGTTGTCATCAATAAATTCGAATTGGGCGAAAACGGCGTTTACGACGTCAATCTGGACATAATCTGCGAAAAAGCTTCGCACAAGGCAATACTTATAGGCAAGCAGGGCGCGGCGATAAAAGAAGTTTCTTCTTTTGCGCGCAAGGATATGGAAAAATTCCTCGGCGGCAAGGTCTTCCTTACCACATATGTAAAGGTCAAGGAGGACTGGCGCGACAAGCCCGGACTCGTCAAAGATTACGGCTACGAGGTCAAAAAAGATTTGTAATGCCGCAATGCGCGGAGCAGTATGAACGCTTGCATTGCGCTACCGCAAAAGGCGCAAATAATAAATGACTTTTCCGCACAAACTAAAGTTGCGGAGGGGTATATGAAGAGAAGCGATAAAGATGCGGCGGAACTCGCCTGGAAGATGTTTGAAAAGACGGGGAGCGTAAGCTATTACATGCTCTACAAACAGCTCTCGGGCAGGGAATGAAAAAAGCGCGGCGCTATGCCGCAGAAAGCTGAATTAAAAAAGCGGCGCGCGGCAGGGTTGCCGCGCGCCGCTTCGGTAAAACTCATATGGAAATCAAGGTAAACGCGCTTATGATACGCGCCGTCGACTACGGCGAAAACGACAAAATTTTAACTCTGCTCACCGCCGAACGCGGCAAAATCACCGCTGGCATAAAGGGTGTAAAAAAGGCTTCGGCAAAGCTTAAGTTTGCCGCCCAGCCTTTCTGCCTTGCCGAATACGTGCTCGCGGAGCGCGGCGGAAGATACACCGTCATACAGGCTGCGGAAAGCGAAAGCTTTTACGATATCCGCTGCGACATAAACAAGTTTTACGCTGCGTCCTCCTTGTGCGAGGCGGCGTCCGTGCTCACTTTTGAAGAGGACTCTTCCCCGCAGATGTTTCTGTACTGCGTGGAGGGGCTCAGGGATATGTGTGCTAGTGACGAGTGTTTCGCTCTCATAAAATTTCTCACCGGCGCGCTCAGACTTTCGGGTTACGGCTTTTCAGCAGGCGCTTGCGCCGAATGCGGCAGGGAGCTCGACGGGGAAGAAAAACTCAGGTTCGATATGGACGAGGGCGCTTTCACCTGCTGGGACTGCGGAACGGGGTTCGGCGTCAGCGGTTCTACATACGCCTGTCTGCGCGCCGCCGAAGGCAGACCGTGCGGCGATGTCACCGAGGACGGAAAAAAGCGCGCTCTGCGCCTTCTGCGCGAATATTTCGCGCTCAAGACGGACAGCCGCTGCAAAAGTCTTTCGGAATATTTAAGACTGCTCTGATTTTTTTGTTTTCTTCGCCCTGTCGGCGGAGGCGTTTTTGCGTTCCGTCATTGCCTCGCCTTGTCGGCGTGGTTGTCCGCGCGTTCTGAATTTATATTATATGTATATATGCATATCGGCACACTCAGACATATGCATGCATGCGCCCCTTTGAGGGCGTTTTTTTATGCCTTGCGCAAGCTTTAACGGGGCGGGATTTCGCCTTGCGGTAAAATGCTTTCCTTATAGATGAAGTCGGCCGCGCCGCGACAGAATTGCCGCGGCGCGGCAATTTAAAAGCGCAACAGCTTTCCGAGGGCGCTACTTAAAAGCGCAACGTTTTTGGGCGGCGCGCCAACTTAAAAAAATTTAAAAAAGGGGGTTGAAATAGCCGATAACGTATGTTAAAATATATACGTGAGCCGCGAGGCGGTTATCGATGAGCTGAGAATAATGCAGAGAGCGTACTTTTTCCGAAGATAAGGGTATACGGGCTTTTTTTGCGCGCTCCGCGCGTAACTTTGCGCAAGGCACAAACTGCATTTTTTAGTGCATAAAATTGCTATTATTTTATCGAATAACTTTGTCAAACGCTTGCAAATCAACTTTATATATTGTAAAATATAATAGTTGAAAAAAATATAAAATTTTTAAGTTGGGAGGAAAAATCAATAATGGCTAAAAAGTATTGCTATCTTTTTACTGAAGGCAATGCGGGCATGCGCGAGCTTTTAGGCGGCAAAGGCGCAAACCTTGCGGAAATGACTAATATAGGTCTTCCCGTTCCCCAGGGTTTCACTATTTCTACCGAAGCCTGCACTCAGTATTACGAGGACGGCAGACAGATCAACCCCGATATCCAGGCCGAAATCATGACCTATATCGACAAGATGGAAAAGATCTGCGGAAAGAAGTTCGGCGATAAGGAAAATCCCCTTCTCGTTTCCGTTCGTTCAGGCGCAAGGGCTTCCATGCCCGGCATGATGGATACCATCCTCAACCTCGGCCTTAACGAAGAAGTTGTAAACACCATCGCAACCAAGTCCAACAATCCCCGCTGGGCATGGGACTGCTACAGAAGATTCATTCAGATGTTCTCCGACGTCGTTATGGAAGTCGGCAAGAAATATTTTGAAAAACTCATCGACAAGATGAAGGAAGAGAAGGGCGTTCAGTACGACGTTGAACTCAATGCAGAAGACCTCAAAACTCTTGCAAATCAGTTCAAGGCAGAGTACAAAGCTCAGCTCGGCAAAGACTTCCCCGACGATCCCAAGGAACAGCTTTTCGAAGCAATCAAAGCCGTATTCCGCAGCTGGGACAACCCCCGCGCAAACGTATACCGCATGGACCACGACATCCCTTACAGCTGGGGTACCGCTGTAAACGTACAGATGATGGCATTCGGCAACATGGGCGACGATTGCGGCACCGGCGTTGCATTCACCCGTAACCCCGCAACCGGCGAAAAGGGTCTCATGGGCGAATTCCTTATGAACGCTCAGGGCGAAGACGTCGTTGCAGGCGTGCGCACTCCTATGCCCATATCAAAGATGGCAGAAGTTCTTCCCGACGTATATAAACAGTTCCTCGAAGTCTGCAAGACTCTTGAAAATCACTACAGAGACATGCAGGATATGGAGTTCACCATAGAGCAGGGTAAGCTCTACATGCTCCAGACGCGTAACGGCAAGCGTACGGCTGCCGCCGCTATAAAGATTGCCTGCGACCTTATAGACGAAGGCATGATAACCGAAAAAGAAGCGCTCATGCAGATAGACGCCAAGTCTCTCGACATGCTTCTTCATCCCCAGTTCGACGCTGCAGCGCTCAAGGCGGCAGATAAGAACAACATAGTAGGCAAGGGTATTGCCGCTTCTCCCGGTGCAGCTGCGGGCACTATCGTGTTCACCGCTGAAGACGCCGTTAATGAAGGCAAGCAGGGCAAGAAGGTCGTTCTCGTACGCCTTGAAACATCTCCCGAAGATATCGAGGGCATGAAGTTTGCTCAGGGTATCCTCACCGTTCGCGGCGGTCAGACTTCGCACGCGGCAGTTGTTGCGCGCGGCATGGGTACCTGCTGCGTATCCGGCTGCGGCGACATCAAGATGGATGAAGAGAACAAGCAGTTCACTCTTGCAGGCAAAGTATTCAAAGAGGGCGACGCTCTTTCGCTCGACGGTTCTACCGGTAACATTTACGATTGCCTTATAGCTACCGTTCCCGCAGACCCCAACAGCGGTTACTTCGGCAGAATAATGGCTCTCGCTGATAAATATAAGGCGCTCGGCGTACGTACTAACGCCGATACCCCCAAGGATGCAAAGCAGGCTGCAGCGTTCGGCGCACAGGGCATAGGCCTTTGCCGTACCGAGCACATGTTCTTCGACCCTGCAAGAATCGGCGCATTCCGCGAAATGATTTGCTCCGATACCAAGGAAGAGAGGGAGGAGGCTCTCGCCAAGATAGAGCCCATGCAGCAGGCAGACTTCGAAGGTCTTATGGAAGCGCTCGAAGGTCAGCCCGTTACTATCCGTTTCCTTGACCCTCCTCTTCATGAGTTCGTTCCTACCGACGAGGCAGACATCAAGGCGCTTGCAAAGGCACAGGGCAAGACTGTAGCTCAGATCAAGCAGATAATCTCTGACCTCCACGAGTTCAACCCCATGATGGGTCACCGCGGCTGCCGTCTTACCGTAACCTATCCCGAAATCGCGGTTATGCAGACCAACGCCGTAATTAAGGCTGCCATCAACGTTCAGAAGAAGCATCCCGACTGGAAAGTAGTTCCCGAAATCATGATTCCTCTCGTAGGTGAAGTTAAGGAACTTGCATTCGTAAAGAAGACGGTTGTTGAAACTGCAGACGCAGTTATCAAGGCTGCAGGCATCGACCTCAAGTACGAAGTCGGCACCATGATTGAAATTCCCCGCGCAGCGCTCACCGCTGACGATATTGCAAAAGAGGCTGAGTTCTTCTGCTTCGGTACCAACGACCTGACCCAGATGACGTTCGGCTTCTCGCGTGACGATGCAGGCAAATTCCTTCCTGCATACTATGCGGCAAAGATTTACGAATTCGACCCGTTTGCAAAGCTCGATACTACCGGCGTAGGCAAGCTTATGGAAATGGCGGTTAAACTCGGCAAGGGACAGCGCAAGTCGCTTCACTGCGGTATCTGCGGCGAACACGGCGGCGATCCTTCATCCATAGAGTTCTGCCACAACATCGGTCTTGACTATGTATCCTGCTCGCCTTTCCGCGTGCCTATCGCGCGTCTTGCTGCGGCCCAGGCCAATATCCGTTCGCCACGCAATAAATAAAATTTCATAAACAGACAAAAATGGCTGTTTTCTCGCGAAAACAGCCATTTTTTTATACTTTTCGGCAAAATATGGGGTGTTTTGCAATTCATTAAAATCTGCGATTATTACTAGACTTACATCTGTTGATACTGAAAAATCTTAATTTACTGCTATTGTAATTGCTAAAAAGGTGTGCTAAAATAGCCCTATCTCAGCACGATTGATGCAAGGTACGCAATGCACGACTTTTTGTTGTCGGTTGTCTTTGTCGGCTTTCTTTGATAAAGTATAGTTTACATCAAAGGAGGTTTTTTAAT
>CALVWV010000003.1 GCA_944368065.1 uncultured Clostridia bacterium
CAAATAAAGACGGAGGTTAAAAATGTCATTTTTTTCCAATTTTCAGTCGGATAAATGTCCCGGCGCAATAAGCGGCAACCCGCTTAACGGAATGTGTGAAAAAGTGTGCATTCAGGCGCAAAAGATATTCGATGCCTGCATAAAGCAGATACAGCTTGAAAATTACACTTTGACCCTTACGGACAGTATACCCGCCGATCCTACATATCCCCTGACGTTCATCAGCGCAAAGTCGCTTACGTCCGCAGGCACCATAACAGGTCTCAGCGTAGACCGTCTTGCCGATAAACCCGGCTGTGCGCGCGTTCAGGCGACTGTAAACATTCCCGTAGAAGTGCTTTATACGGACGCAAACGGTACCGAAGGCAGTGCGCAGGCAACGATAAGCGTAAAGCAGGATGTTCTTCTGTGCGTTCCCGCGCCTTCGATAATGCCTTATAAGGTTACGGCGGAAGTTAGCGCGGTATGCGCCGAAGGCACTTTCAATGAAAGCGACAATTCTTTCACCGTAAATGCGTGCGTCACCATAATACTCAAAATAGCAATAGACGTGGAAATTCTTCTTCCCAGCTACGGCTACTGTGCAATTCCGCCCGCTCAGGATTACTCGCAGGAGGTATGCGCCGGATTCTTTGAACTGCCGCTCTATCCTCATGCCAAAAACTGCCCCCGCTGATTTTGCGCCAAGTGATGGCTGATGTCATCCGAATGTGCCTGGATGCGGAAGGCTGAACCTGCGGTCTGGTTTTAAGGGCGATGCATTAGCCGCGCAAAGTATCTTTGCGGTAAGGCGGCTTTTTAATGCGGCGCCGATAAGGTTGTAAATTACTGCCATAAAAAAATTCTCCTACAAATTCTCCTTAAAAAATATACCGTGCGCGGCGCACAAAGCGCCGCGCACGGTCACGTTTATTTGCCGCATTTAACGTGCGTCTGAACTTTGTATGTAAAATGCGCGGGAATAAGAACGCGCGGCGCACAAAGCGCCGCGCACGGTCACGTTAACAAACCAACTTGCAGCCGCAACAGACAAAAAGTACCGTGCAAAAAGCATAGCGTGCGGAGCTGTTGGCAGACAGCCGCATAAATCCTGCAGATAAAAAAGTACCGTGCAAAAGCGTTATGCGAAAACGTCAGCAAACATCGCATAAATTCGGCAAGCAAAAAAGCGCGGCGCAATATGCGCCGCGCTTTTTTTGCAACTTAAGCTTTAAAATTCGTTGTTGAGTTTCTGTGCGTAATGGAAAATAAATTCGGTAATGGTGGGAATGCCCTTTGACGACTTAATTCTTGCGGTGTAATTTGCAATAAGGTCGTTGGGGTCCGTGCCTGCCCAGGCGCGGTTTATGGCGTTCTGCATGGCGCGTTCAACGCTGTTTTCAGTCTTGGAGTATTTCTTTCCTATTATTCTGCATACGTGCTGGACGGGCTGTTTCATTATAATTGAAATGGCCTCAACAAGATAGCGGTAGCCTATGCACTTGGCGCTTATGCCGACTTTGTCGAGCTCGTGCGCTATTCTGCGCTGCAATCTTTTTTCCTCAAGTTCGGCTGAGGGAGCGGCGTCGGCGGACGCCTGGTGCGCTTTGCGCGAAGATATGACCGTCTTTGTTATTTTCAAAAAATCAACAACGCTCTGCGCAGAAAAGTCTGGCGAGTTTTTAGCCATTATGAAATCGGCGCCGTACTCGCGTGCAACCTTATGGGTAAGCGGGTCTTCGCTGCCTGTTATAACCAGCATGTAGGGGAGGGGGGATACGTCCGCTGTTTTAAGCTTTTTGAGGAAGTCAAGTCCGTCGCTGCTTCCGCCCTGAAGTTCCAGGTCAATTATAATTGCATCGGGATGCAGCTCGCGCACGTAAGATAACGCGCGGTTAGAATTGTTAGTTACTCCTACCAAAGAAAAGTCGTCGCCGCAGTCTGATACTTCGGTGATTATTTCTTTGCAGGCGCGGGGGTCGTCCTCAACCAACATCAAAGAAAGTTTTTCGTTCATTGTAATAACCTCGGTTTTATTGCTGTTAAATATATTAACACAAAAAAAAGTAAAAAACAACATTAATAACTATAATAGTTAAATTTTTGTAATCGGCGGTAATCATTGCTGTCACGATATAAAAATTATTGACTAAGTCAATGCATTTTTAAAGGGGGAATTTATAAGATTTTAAGTTTGTGCGAACCTGGTAAAAAAACAGCTCAGATAAAGCTTTGATAATATTAAAATTAATAATAAACCGGCTTTTTAAGGCGGAAATCAGCGTGCGGTAAAGAGGAGGTAAACCGCCTTTGTAAAAGTTATAAAATATGAAAAGTGCTGAAAAATGCCTCAAATCGGCTTAAAATCCGCATTTTCATAGTACTATGCGTGATATAAATAGCCTGAATTTGTCGTTTGAATGTTAAAAAATTCAATTAAAAAATAAAATAAAAATAAATTTAAAAAATAATATTTTAAATTTGCAAATTCTTTTTTTTGCATGTTGCTCAAAACACTTTCAAAAATTATTAAGGTGTGGTATTATTTAGTTATATGAACATTTATTCTGTAAGCGATCTGCATCTTTCGGGCGTCAATCCGAAGCCTATGGATATCTTCGGCAGCGGCTGGGAGGGGCACTTTGAAAAAATCTGCGCCGACTGGGAAGAGAAGGTTGAAGACGGAGACGTCGTTTTAATCTGCGGCGACATAAGCTGGGGACTCACGCTTGAAGAAGGGCTTTTCGATTTGAAGCGCCTTGCCCCGCTAAAGGGTAAAAAAGTCTTTATAAAGGGCAATCACGACTACTGGTGGAACGGCATAACAAAGCTCAGGGACAGGGCTCCCGACAGCAGTTTTTACTTTCTGCAGAACGACAGCGTAAAATTCGGAGATGTAGTCATATGCGGTTCGCGCGGCTGGACGTGCCCCGGAAGCCCCGACTATACCGAGCAGGACAAAAAGATTTACCTGCGCGAAGCCGAGCGTTTCAGACTTTGTTTTGCTGACGCGGCAAAAGTGCGCGGCGATGGTGATAAGCTTATCGCCATGATTCATTATCCGCCCTACAGCCTTAAAAACGGCGAAACGCTGTTTACTCAGCTTTTTGAAGAGAATAAAGTTGACGTCGCTGTGTTCGGTCACATTCACGGCGAAGCGTTTTTCCCTTTCAGAAGTAATAAAAACGGAGTGGAGTACGTCCTTACTTCCTGCGATAAAGTCGGGTTCAGATTGCAGAAAATTCTCTGAATTTTGCTCAATTTGCTTTTATATAATTTACAATCTGGCGCAATAAGCCGTTTTCGCGTAGTGGTATTGCATAAATGGTTTTTAGGTTCGACTGTTTGCGTCGGAAATTGAACGCATTGCCGCAATCGTTTGCAGCTGAAAGCAAACACGTTACCTTCAACCATTTGCGTCGTATAGTAAACGCATTGCCCGCAACCATTTGCGTCGTAAAGCGAATGCATTGACTGCAACCGTCTGTGGGCGGGCGCGGGTAGTGTCGGCGCTCCATGCTGAGGCAAGGCGTAAATTTCCGAGTTTAATTTTGTATTTTACTTTACTTTACCCTTCGGGTATGTTATAATCTTGACCGATAACAACAAGGTACGGGCGCGCGGGTTCGGCGGAGTAAAACTGCGCGGAAGCGCAAGCCCTTTTTCAAGAGATGACTATGGCGATATCGGCTGATACGCAGGGCAGATGGCCCCGCTTAAAAACGAGAGACACATTCAAGGCGGACTGACCGTTCGGCTTAGCGGTTTCATTAACTGCAGCCGTGCGGAATAGCCGCTTTTTTTGTGTAAACGGCAGTTCGCCATACACGCACAACATAATCAAAAAATTTCTGTAAAGAGGATTTTATGCTTAAAGGAAAAGACTTGCTGGGACTTTACCACACCTCGGCGGAGGAAATACTTGAAATTTTAGACCGTACTGCCGAAATGAAGAAACTTCTTACAAGCGGCAGAAAGTCTGAAAAGACGCTTGCGGGCACGGCGCTTATAACGCTTTTTTACGAAAACAGCACCAGAACGCGCACCTCGTTCGAGCTTGCGGGCAAATATCTCGGCGCGCACGAAGTAAACATAGCCGCTTCGTCCAGCTCCGTTCAGAAGGGTGAAACGCTCATCGATACGGGCAAAACGCTCGACTCCATGAAAATTGACTACATCGCCATACGCCATCCGCTTGCGGGCGCGCCTGCGCTTCTTGCAAAGAACGTTCACGCGTCTGTCGTGAATGCGGGCGACGGCATGAACGAGCACCCTACCCAGGCTCTTCTTGATATGTTCACTCTGCGCGAACACTTCGGCAGGATAAAGGGACTCAAAGTGGCAATACTCGGCGACATAAAGCACAGCCGCGTGGCAAAATCCAATCTTTTCGGTCTTACGAAGCTTGGCGCCGAAGTTTATATGTATGCCCCCGCGACGCTGATGCCCAAGGAGATTGAAAAACTCGGCGCGCACGTCTGCACTTCGATGGAGGAGGCGATAGAGGGCGCGCACGGCGTAATGGGACTGAGAATTCAGCTCGAGCGCCAGAAGGGCGGACTTTTCCCTTCGCTTTCGGAGTACAGCAAGTTTTACGGCGTAAAGGACAAGATGCTTGCCCTTGCCGCAAAGGACGCCATAATAATGCACCCCGGTCCCGTGAACAGGGGCATAGAGCTTACGCCTTCGCTCATAGATGGCGAAAGCAGCAGAATAAACGAACAGGTAACCAACGGACTTTCCACCAGAATGGCGCTTTTAAGCCTGCTTAAGGAGTACAGGGAGAAGAATTTATGAAATACGTTATAAAGAACGGTTCGGTAGTTTTCAAAGACGGCGTTAAAAAATGCGACATTCTCGTAGAGGACGGAAAGATAGCAAAGATAGGCGAAAATCTTCCCGCCGACTGCGAAGTTATGGATGCCGAAGGTCTGCACGTATTCCCCGGGCTTATCGATATGCACGTGCATCTGCGCGAGCCCGGCTACGAGGGCAAGGAAGACATAGAGAGCGGAAGCAAAGCGGCGGTTGCGGGCGGCTTTACTCAGATATGCTGCATGCCCAACACCAATCCCGTATGCGATAACGCCGTCGTTACCACATATATTAAATACAGGGCGGAGAAAGTAAATCTCTGCAAAGTTCACCCCATAGGCAGCATAACCAAGGGCGAAAACGGCGAAGAGCTCGCTGAAATCGGCAAGATGGCGGAAGCGGGCGCAGTTGCGATAAGCGACGACGGCAGGTCGGTAATGGATTCCAAGATAATGCGCCTTGCAATGGAGTATGCCAACGACTTCAACTTAAAGTGCCTTGCGCACTGTGAAGACGCAAATCTTGTTGACGGCGGCGTCGTGAACGAGGGACTCAACTCCACGATTACCGGGCTTAAAGGCAGTCTGCGCGCGGCGGAGGACATAATGATCGCCCGCGAGATAGCGCTTTCCGAAAGTCTGGACATTCCCGTCCACATCTGCCACGTATCCACTTACAGCGGCATTGAGTTAATACGCAGCGCCAAAGCGCGCGGCGTAAAAGTCACGGCGGAAAGCTGCCCTCATTACTTCTGGCTTACGGACGACGTGATAAGGGATTTCGATACCAACACCAAGGTAAATCCCCCCATAAGGGAGGAGCGCGACAGGCAGGCGGTTGAAGAAGCGCTCAAAGACGGCACGCTCGACTGCATAGTTACCGACCACGCGCCTCACAGCAAAAAGGATAAGCAGGTTGAATACAGCCTTGCGGCGTTCGGCATAAGCGGAATAGAGACGAGCTTTTCGCTCTCCTATACCAAGCTTGTGAAGGACGGCGAACTTACCCTTCCCGAACTTGCCGAAAGAATGAGCGGCGCACCCGCGCGCATTCTCAACCTTGAAGGCGGCGAAATAAAGGAAGGCGGCGTAGCCGACCTGACGATAGCCGACCTTGCGGCAAAGTACGTAATAGACGGCGAAAAGTTTATATCCAAGGGCAAGAACACGCCCTTCAACGGCACGGAAGTTTACGGCAAAATCGCCTATACGATAGTAGACGGCGAAGTAAAGTACTCTGCCGAATAATTGTAAGTAAAGAGAGAATAAGTAATTAAATTCGTGTAAGGAGCGGATATGATAGATAAACTCATAAAAAAGATAATAGACATGCAGAACCCCACCTGCGTGGGACTTGATACAAGCTTTGAATACCTTCCCGACAACATGCGCGAGGACATGGCGACGTTTGAGGGCGCGGCGGAGGCCATAACCGAATTCAACATGAACATTGTCGATAAAATAAGCGACATCGTTCCCGCCATAAAGGTGCAGGTGGCTTACTATGAGATGTACGGCTACGAGGGACTTAAGGCTTTCAACTATACCATAAACTACGCGCTCGGCAGGGGCATGGTGGTAATCGCCGACTGCAAGCGCAACGATATCGGCTCCACGGCAGGCTGCTACGCCAAAGCCTTCCTCGGCAAAACGCAGATAAACGAAAAAATTATGCGCGCATTCCCCGCCGATATGGTTACAATCAACGGTTACCTCGGCACGGACGGCATCAAACCTTTCGTTGACGAGTGCAAGGCGAACAACAAAGGCGCGTTCGTTCTCGTTAAAACTTCCAACCCTTCCAGCGGAGAAATTCAGGACCTCAAGCTTGAAAACGGCAAAACCGTCTACGAGCACATGGGCGACCTCGTTGCAGAGTGGGGCAAGGACCTCATAGGCAAGTACGGCTATTCGGATATCGGCGCCGTTGTGGGTGCAACCTATCCCGAACAGGGCGCAGAGCTCAGAAAGCGCCTTCCCAACACCTTCTTTTTAATCCCCGGCTACGGCGCTCAGGGCGGCTCTGCGGAAAGCATAAAGGGCTGCTTTGACGAACGCGGTCTCGGCGGCGTGGTAAACAACTCGCGCGGCATAATCTGCGCGTACAGAAAGCCCCGCTACAGCGGCATGAGCTATTACGAGGCGGCGCGCGCTGCCTGCCTCGACATGCGCGAAGACCTTGCCAAAACTTTAGGCAAAATGGGCAGATAACAACAAAAATATAAAATATGCGGCGCGCCCGCGCAGCGCGCGGGCGCGCCGCATAAGCGATAAAAAGCGATAAAAGCTATAAAACTGATTTTTTTCAGTCAGTAAATTCAGTTTGACGGTACAAAATGAAAGAACTTCTTGCAACTGTAAAGGAAAACAAACCGATAGCAAAGGGCATATGGTCGATAACGCTCGCCCTGCCCGAACCTGTCGGCAAAATAAAGGGCGGACAGTTCGCCAATCTTTCTGTAGGCGACGCTTCCTATCCCTTGAAGCGCCCCATAGGCGTATGCTCGGTAAACGGTCCGGACGTAACGCTCTGCTACCAGCTTAAGGGCGATGGCACGCATAAAATCTCGCAGGCCAAAGAAGGGGACAAGCTTTCCGTGCTTCTTCCGCTCGGCAACGGCTTCGACCTCGGCGACGCGGAAAATATTGCAGTAATCGGCGGCGGCGTAGGCATTTTCCCTCTCGCCGCGGTGATAGAGGAGCACGCGGGCAAAAAGAATTTCCGCTCCTACATAGGTTTCCGCGGCAAGGAATACGCCTGCCTTACGGAAAAGTTTGAAAAGGGCGGCTCGCTTACCATAGCTACCGACGACGGCAGCATAGGTTTTCACGGCAATGCCGTGCAGGCTTTTTTAAGCGACTATGAAAATATAAAGTGCGACCTTATAATTTCCTGCGGTCCTCCCGTAATGCTGAGGGCGCTCAAAAGCGCGCTTAAGGAGCGCGGCATAGCCGTAAAGTGCCTTGTTTCGCTCGAAGAGCGAATGGGCTGCGGCATAGGCGCCTGCCTTGTGTGCGCCTGCAAAAAGTCAGACGGGCACAATGCGCGCGTCTGCAAGGACGGACCGGTGTTCGACATAAACGAGGTAGAACTTTAATGGAGCGCGAGGTAATAGCAAAGCGCAACACCGATTCGGCAATTCTCGATTTTGTTATAGCATTCATAGGCGCGTGCCTGCTTGCGTACACGCTTTATCTTGCGTGCACGTCAGAAGAGCTCGCCTCAATTGTCATGGGCGCGGTGGTGGCGGCGGTATGCGCGGCTATTTTATGCTACTTTCTTTCAGAAGCGATACTCATAATGCGCTCGCCTGAAGAGATAATAGTAAAGCTCGGCGAACAGATTATAATAAACGGCAAAAGTTACGCTTTGCCCGAAATTTCCGTCGCCGAACTTAAAATGCACAAGGGCAGGGGCGGACAGTTTGCATTCGGCAACATAGTCATAACGCTTAAAAAGGGCGGCAAAACGGTCTGCCGCGGCGTAGCCGACGCGCAGAACGCGTACAAGCGCTTTTGTTCGATAATATACGGCGCGCCTTCAAAAAAAGCTGCAAAAGGTAATAAAAATGGTTAATTTATCTGTTAAAATATGCGGCGTTAATTTTTCCAACCCCGTAATAGCCGCAAGCGGCACTTTCGGCTTCGGCAGGGAATATAACGAACTTTACGATATTTCCGCAGTCGGCGGCGTAAGCACCAAGGGACTTACCTTAGAGCCGCGCACGGGCAATCCCGTTCCGAGGATAGCCGAGGGTAAAAGCGTTATTTTAAACGCCGTCGGACTCCAGAATCCGGGCGTCGAAGAATTTATAAAAAACGACCTTGAATGGCTTAAGAGCAAAACTACGGTAATAGCCAACGTGGCGGGCAGAACGCTTGAAGATTACGAAAAAATCTGCGCAAGGCTGGACGGACTTGTAGACATGATAGAGCTCAACATCTCCTGCCCCAACGTTCGCGCGGGCGGAATGGCGCTCGGAATTAAGCCTGCGAACGTGGAGGAAGTGACAAAGCTTTGCAAGGCGGCGCTTGAAAAGACTCCGCTCATAGTAAAGCTTTCGCCCAACGTTGAAAGCATAGCCGTAAACGCTCAGGCGGCGCAGAGGGGCGGCGCGGACTGCATTTCGCTAATAAATACGCTCACCGGCATGGTGATAGACATAGAAAGGCGTAAACCGATTATCGCCAACAACACTGGCGGCGTTTCCGGAGCGGGCATAATGCCCATAGCGCTCAGAATGGTTTACGAAGCTTCTCACGCCGTAACCATTCCCGTCATAGGAATGGGCGGCATAACGAGCGGCAAGGACGCGGTTGCATTCATGATGGCAGGCGCTTCCGCCGTACAGGTCGGCACGGCGAACTTTACGGACAGCTACGCCATTCCCCGCATAGTAAAGGAGATGGAAGAGTGGCTTTCCGCTCACGGCATAAAAGACGTCAACGAAATAGTAAATACATTAAAACTTAACTGATAAGGAGAGAGTTATGGAACTTACATACAAACAGCGTTTTATAAAATTCATGGTAGAAAACGGCGTTCTCACTTTCGGCGAATTCACGCTTAAAAGCGGCAGAAAAGCGCCTTACTTCATAAACACCGGCAACTACAAGACGGGCGCGCAGCTCGCTCGCCTCGGCGAGTACTATGCAGAGTGCATAGCCGACAACAAAATAGAGGGCGAAACGCTCGTAGGACCTGCATACAAGGGCATACCCCTTGCCGTAACTACAGCGGTTGCGCTCTTCAATAATCACGGCATCGACCTCAATTACTGCTTCGACAGGAAGGAAGTAAAGGACCACGGCGAGGGCGGACTTTTCGTCGGCAAGCAGCTTAAAGACGGCGAAAAGGTAATAATCATCGAGGACGTAATGACTTCGGGCAAGGCTCTGCGCGAAATGCTTCCCAAGCTTGCCGCGGCGGCAAACGTTGAGGTTACCGGCATGGTCATAAGCGTGGACAGGCAGGAAAAGGCGCTCAATTCCGACCTTTCCGCCGTGCAGGAAGCTTATAAGGAATTCGGCATAAAGGTATATTCCATCGTCACCATGCAGGACATAATAAGCGCCATAGAGGACGGCATAATAGAGGGCAAGCAGTACCTTGAAAAGATGAAGGAATACCGTTCAGTTTACGGCGCGTAAGCCCGGCAGATGGCAAAGCGTTAAAACAATGCGCCTCGGGTGCTTTAAATTCAGAAATAATGCGCGGGCGGAGCAGAAAAGTTTTTCTGCTCCGCCCGCAAAACTTATAAGGCGGCGCAGTAATACTGCGCCGCCTTATAAAATTAAAATGTACCGAAAGAATAGCCGTTTTCCTTATAGTATTTTATAAGCCGCCGCGTGGCTTCGGGGGTGGAAGTCTTGTTAGTGGAATCGTGCGATAAAAGCACCACATTGTCGCGGTTTGCCGAGGTGGATACGGCGTTATTGTAAAGCGTATCTGCTCCGCTCACGCCCCATTCGGCGTCGCGCGTGCTGGCGTTCCAGTCGACGTATCTCATCCCGTGGTCAGTCACGGCGCTTATAAGCTCGCTTTTAAGTCCGTAAGACCCTCCCGGGAATCTGTATACCTGCGACCGCCTGCCCGTAATTTTTTCTATGAGAGCGTTGCATTTGTCTATGTCTGCTATAAGTTTTTTCGGCGAGCTGTATATATCCGAATAATTGTGCGTGTAGGAGTGTACCGCAACCGTGTGACCGCTTTCGGCTTCGCGCTTTATGATATAGTCGCGGCGCTCGGCCTGCTGACCTATAATAAAAAAGGTGGCTTTTACGCCCTCGTCGTCTAAGATATCCAGAATTTTAGGCGTAATTCGGTCGCTCGGACCGTCGTCAAAAGTTAAGTAAACGGTTTTTTCGCAAGCCTGTGTTTCGTTCGTCTCGGCAAAAGAAAACGTCGATTGTGCGCCGTTAAGCCCGAAAGCTATCCATAAAACTGCAAAAGCCACAGCCAGAATGGTCGCCGCGGCGGCAAAGTACTTTCTGTTCATACAATAAGGTTGCGCAAAAAGCCGTAAAATAAAAGCGAAAAAATTTTTTTAAAACTGCGTTTAAAAAGAAAAGTGCGGCACATACTGTTTGTATCAATCAGGAGGTACTTTTATGAGATTGAACAGTGGCGATTACGCACCCCGCAGCGGTTCTTACAAGGTTGTGGACGGCCAGGGCAAGACGGTTAACACCATCTATATAGCGGAAGGCGAAACGATGCCCCCTACGCAGACCAGCGGCTGCCATTACGAATTCATGGGCGAAGAGTAAATTTTACTATAAGAAGAAATGCGGAACTCATTCCGCAAATTTAAGTGCGGGGGAAAGTCAAGTTCCCCCGCACTTAAAATTTATATAAAACAAATTAACAAAATTCATATAAAATGCTCTCATTCATCAGGCATAAATCTGTCAAAAAAGCTGTCCGCAATTTCGTCTATGACTGACGATTTGAAGAGTACTTTTTTCCTTAAAAATCCGCTTATAAAGAAGGGTGTATAAAAAATTGCGGCGGTGCCGTCCTTTTTCATGATATACGTTTTTATAACGTCGTAAAGAGCGCCGTCTTCCTTGAGTACGACTTGCGTGCTGTAAGAAAATACAGCCGTTCTGAACTGTTTTCCGTCAAGCAATTTTATGGCATATCTCAGCGCGGCGTCAACGTCGGCGATGCCGCCGGAAGGTTGCAAACCTATAATTTCATTGTCTGAGGGGTTGTCTGCAAAAACAGCCAGCACCGGCAACAGGCGCTTGTCAGATTTCAAAATTTTTTCAGAGCTTGCTATATGCTCGCCGAGAAGTTCGGCAAACTCTATCTGTATATCCAAAGGCAGATAATTGAACTCCATGACTTCTCCTTGCAGTTAACTTTCAGCCACTAAATTATAAAACATAACGCCATAAAAAGCAATCCGTGTAAGTATGTTTAATTTCGCTTATGCACTTTTCAGACCGCTGTGCCGTTGCCGGACTCGAAAGGCGCGTTTATCGTTTAAAGGTCAGACTGCATAAAGATAAACATTAGTATTGAAATAACATATTTGCGATGTTATAATGTTTTTGCCGGGGTTAATACGCCTGGCGGCGAATTTAAAGGAAGATGTTATGAAGGACGACGTTATGAAAGAGGAATACTGCAGAACATTGCCTTTCTGGGGAGAGCTTTCGGAATCAGGCAGGAGTAAATTTTCAGAAAATTTAAACCCGCACGTCTATGAGCGCGGCGAGAGGGTTCACGGCGGAGAAAACTGCAAGGGCGTCATATTTATCGTAAGCGGCTGTCTGCGCGTGTATATGCTGTCAGAAGAAGGGCGCGACGTGACTTTATACAGGCTTTACAAAGGCGATGTCTGCATGCTTTCGGCTTCCTGCGTTCTGCCGCAGATTACGTTTGACGTGTTCGTCGATGCCGAGGAAAAGTGCGAATGCTTTGTAATCGGCGGAAAAATTTTTTCTGAGATAGCGCAGAAGGAGGCAAATCTTAAATTTTTTGCTTACGAAACGGCGCTTACGCGCTTTTCAGAGGTGATATGGGTAATCCAGCAGATAATGTTCATGAAGGCAGATAAGCGCCTTGCCATATTTTTGTGGGACGAGATGACGCGCACGGGCAGCGATATTATAGCTCTCACGCACGAACAGATAGCCAAGTACATAAGTTCTGCGCGCGAGGTGGTGTCGAGGATACTCAAATATTTTGTCAGCGAGCGCATAGTCCAATCGGCGCGCGGCGGTGTGCGCATTACTGATAAAAAGCGGCTCAGGGAGATTGCGTTTTCTGAATCAGTGCAAAGCTGACAAGCGTTGTTTTATCGTGACTCAGTCACGGAATTTTTAAAATATTTATGTTAATCTGTATACGAATCAACAAAAGGAGGTATACAGATGAGAAGCATAACCAGGCTTGAGCTGCAATATGCTCACAGATTTTACGGATTCAGAGGAGAAGCTCAGTATCTTCACGGACATACAGGCATTCTTACAATCGAAGTGGAGGATACTATAGAACCTGGCGTGAACATGGTTTTCCCTTGTAACGAAATTCAGAAAACGGCGTGGGCTGTTCTTAAGAACTTTGACCATGCGTTAATTCTTCGTGAAGATGACCCGCTTCTGCCTGCCGTGCTCGAAGTTTACGAAAAGCAGGGTATAAAAAACGGCGCGCCGAACAATGTAATGAAAGGTCCGGCTTTTGAAACCAAGCTTGCAAAGGCGTACCCCGATTGCAGACTTGTCGTAACCAAGGAAACTATGACCGTTGAGGGCATGATAAAAATGGTTTACGACCTTCTGAAAGATAAGCTCAACATAGCAAAAATCACGTTCACAAGCGGAGTAAATGCCGCCAGCGCAGAGTTTACCACAAAAAATAAGATTGAGCGTTGTCCTTTGTGCGGCATTGCACTCAACGAAAAAGGCGTCTGCCCTAAATGCGGATATAAAAAGAGCTGACTAAACTGCATTTAAACGGTACGAAAAGATTGCTGAACGTAAGCTTTATGATGCGGGCGGAGCCGTATGATTAAAACGTTATGAGAGACAGATTAATCGTTTTCGGTTACAAGCATACTTTTTCAGCCGATACGTTAAAAAATTTTAATTGTTCAAAAAGCCTCTGTTAAATTGTAAATAATGAAAAATCCCCGCAGGATTTGTTTTTCTTGCGGGGTTTTAATTTGTCATTCTTGGGGCGTGCAGAATACATAGTATTTTTTGGTGGTTAACTTATTGTTATTCTGTCTGGGACTTAACTTATCGTTTAAGCAAACGCTTTAAATAAGTCATAAGAAGTGACGGATATGGCGATATAAAATGAATCAGCATAAAATTAATCAGCAGGCGGGATTGTTCTGGCAACTGTCACAAACAAAAAACAGCGCATTGCCAAAAGCAATGCGCTGTTTTTCGTGGAGCTACTGGCCGGATTCGTAAGGAGCGAGGCGACGGAATAGCTATCGCTGCGCATAAGCGCCGATAGCGTCCATATTTCGTTGTCGGGCAGTAGCTAAAAACAAAAGCCCTTCGAGCAAAAGCTTGAAGGGCTCGGAATGGAGCTACTGGCCGGATTCGAACCGGCGACCTGCTGATTACGAATCAGCTGCTCTACCAGCTGAGCCACAGTAGCATTCCCGCTATCAAATTCAGTTGAAAGCGGCAATATCCTTTCCGCGACCAACCTTTAACTATTATAGCAGAATTTTATAATTTTGCAAGCGTTTTACCGCTGATTATTCAACATATTTTGCGCATATTCAAAGTAAAATACGGTATGCGCACTTTTTATGCTTTCCGACGCTGTGCACACCCTGCGCTTTGCCTTTTGACAGCTGTATGTTTGTTAACGACTATGGTGTTTTTAAGTGCCTGCGCGGGTGATGTGATAAGGCTGAGGGCAAAATTCAATATAGTTTACTGCACGTCGTCAAGCGGTGGCTCTGCTGCTGTTCCGTCGGTACAGGGAGAGGGGGGAGCGGGATATATACTTTCCTACGGCGGAAAAGATTATACGGCGGCTGCGTGCTACTTTTTAAGCGGCGAGGCGAACGCTTATGCCGACAGCCTTACCAAAAGGGGATTAGAAAGCAAAGTTCTTTATTTATCTCTTTATAAGTTCAGACTTGAAACTTACAATGCTTCACAATGCGCCGCGCTGTATGAAGAGAACTTAAATATTTTGTATGAACTGTCGCGCAGACTCGGGGACGTCGTTTATCTTATAGATTCGGGGTCGCTGAACAATGCGCGCGAAATTCTTAGGGAATGCGTCCAACAGTTTACCGCGCTGTTGAATAAGAACAGGTCAAACTGTTTTACCTTGCCGCTTGCCCGACTTATAACTCTTGCGTCAGACTGCGCCTACAGCGGCGTTGTGCTGGCAAGGGAGGTGCGCTACCTTCAGCTGGCTACGGTAAGCGCTGTAATAAATACCAAATTAACCTGAAAATAATAAATAAATTATAAATTATGTTTTTGTAATATTAATTAAGAATTATTTTTGACCGTTTTGCATTAAAAATTAAAAGCCGATTTAAACGCATTTTTGTAGTACTATGCGTGATATAATAAGCTTAATTTGCAATAAAATTAATTATTTTTTGCTATTGATTACTGCTCTTTCTATTTCATTAATTATCTGATTATTTCCGCTTTTTAAATTATTTTCTTCCAGCGAATGCCTTAAGTTTCTGTCTGAAACAAGTTCGAATAACTGATTATAAAGATTCTCGGGGGTAAGCAATCGCTGGCGCAGAATTCTGCAAAGTCCCTTGCGTTCAAAATATTCGGCATTTTTAATCTGGTCGCCGCGCGTGCTTTTGTTTTCCAGCGGTATGAAAAGCGTGGGGACTTTATTTATAATGAGCTCGAATGCTGAATTTGAACCTGCGCGCGCCACGGCAAAATCTGCACACGCATAAACCGAACCCATGTCTTTTACGAACTCCGCCTGGGAGTAGCCGCGTATGTGCGCGTCAGCAACGTTTCCTTTTCCGCAGATATGCAGTATGTTGTATTCCTTGCAGACTTCGGGAGCAATGCTGCGTACTGCCGCATTTATCGCCTGCGAACCGCTTCCGCCGCCGAAAACTATTATAGTCTGGCGCGCGTCAAGCCCTAATTTTTCCATTGCGCGAACGCGGCTTGCTTTATATGCGTCTTTTCTTATAGGCGGTCCTGAATATCTTCCCCGCGCAAACTTTTCCGCAGTTTCGGGAAAGGATGTAAGCGTAACGGCGGCAAACTTTGCAATTATTTTGTTTGCCAGCCCCGGGCTCAGGTCAGATTCGTGCGCAATGACGGGTATGCCGAGCTTTTTCGCTGCGATGGCGGGAGGGAGCGACACGTATCCGCCCTTGCAGAATACAAGCGAAGGCTTTTCCCTCATCAATATGTCTTTCGCCTGCGCAATGCTCTTTTTCAGCTTGCAGGGTACGGAAAGATTTTCCAATATTTTGCCCCGCACGAGCCGCGGCGCTTCGAACATATGAAATCTGAAGCCTTCTGCGCGTATGATCGGGTATTCTATGCCGTCCGTGCCCATGTATTCAACTTCGTATCTGTCTTTCAGTTCGCGCATTATGGCTACATTAGGTATGACGTGACCGGCGCTTCCGCCGCCGCAGAACATAATCTTTTTCATACGATTAGTTTATTTAATTTCGTTGCATAATATGAAAGCGACGGGTCAATATCTTAAGTAATGTAAAAAATCTCTCTCAAAAAATAATTTTTATAGTGCTCGTTCGGATTATTGCAATCGCTTGGCTGTTCTGTTGCGGGTAATTTGTTTTTTATGGTTTGAATGGCGCAGCTGCACTTGTTGTGCGGGCAAAAATAAGGCTTTGCGGAAGGCGTTGCCGCAAAGCGCAATAGGGGGCAAAATATTGATTTCCGACCGCCGCCAAACTGATTTTTAAGGTTGACAGCGGCGGCCTTCGGTGGTAAAATAATTACAACTATGGATCCCGTTTATATTGTTTCGATAGTGCTTTGCGCTATTATGTTTATATTGCTTATAATATGTTTTTACGTCATTGCAAAGCGGCACAGAGAGGAAGAAGCCCGTCAGGCCGAGCTTGAAGCGGTGTATTCCGACCCTAAACTTGCCAAAATGGAGTATGACATCGCTTTTTACGATGACGATTCTCCCCGTCCCGTCTCAGGTGAAGACAGGCAGGTGACTATGGAAGATATCATCGGCGGGGAGGAGCAGAAGCCTTTCACTGCGGGCGAAAGCGCAATATTTACAAAGGCTGACGACGGCATGGAAGAAATTTCAGGCCATTACGAGCCGGAGGAATAAGTTTTATCCGTAAATTGCGCATTTACGGATAATATTTTTTGATAGGCGAAACTTGCGCCCTTAAATTGACTGCCGTATGCAGTAAAGCTGTATGCCTTCAGATGCGCTGCTTCGGTATTATATTTTGAATCGGGCGATATTTTTAAATTTTTAACTATTCTGAAAGATGGAACTTGAAATATTAAACTGGGTGCACGAAACTTTTCACGGCGCAGAGTGGCTCAATTATGCGATGAAGTATATATCGCTGCTCGCAAAGGGCGGCGCTATAAGCATAATTGCGTGCATTGTATTGCTTATTTTCAAAAAGACGAGGCGGTGCGGCGTGGCAATGGCATTTGCGCTTGTTTTGGACGTGCTGATTGTAAATGTAATTTTAAAAAATGCGGTAGGCAGGGAGCGCCCCTGGACTCACGAAGAACTTTCCTGGGCGGAAGGTTTTTACAAAAGTTACGGCATTTCCCTTTCCAGGGACTACTGTTTTCCTTCGGGGCATACTGCCGTGACGTTCTGCGCGGCGGCAGTACTTATAATTTTTTATCGTGCAAAGGCAATTCCCGCAGTAATTCTTGCTTTTCTTATAGGACTTTCGCGCATTTATCTTTGCGAACATTATGTGACAGATGTTGCCGCGGGTATGGTTATAGGCACTCTGTGCGGCATTGCCGGATACGGCATATATAAATGTACTTCCGTATATGAAAGAATTGCAGGCTGGCTCAAGTCTAAAAAGTATGCGGCTGAGGTCAGACTGTTCAGATTGCGCAGACCGAGTAAAAGGACTGAAAACTTTTTTAATCTGTTTATATAATTATGGAAAACGGAAAAGTTGAAGAATCGGTCGCCATTGTAAAGCTTAAGAAAAAGACGGTGATAAGGCGAGTGGCATACGCCTTATGCGGTGCGGTATTTCTCGTTGTCGGCATAGTCTTTTCCGTACTTTATGCTGAGAGCAGGGAGGTTGAGAATCTCGGCGGCTTTATTGTAAGTTACCAGACTGTTACATACAATAATAATTATATCCCGGGAATTGTTATAGGGTGGACATTGTTTGCTGCAATTGCCGTAAGTCTTGCTTGCGACTTCTTATTTTGCGGTGTGCTTGAAGGGCAGTCGGGAAATATTTCTGTTGCTGTATACAGGGGACTGTTCGGCGTACAATTATATCTCAACGGAAAACTTGCCGACAGCATAATTGTGCCCGTCCTGTATACATATCTTGAAGGGTGTGCAGGCGGCGTGCGCGTGACTGCCTCGAAGGAGTGGTTCAGCAGTTATCACGTCACCTTTTCTGACGGGCGAACACCTGTTGACATCTGAATTAATGCGTAAATAAAAAAACAGCGCCATAAAGGCGCTGTTTTTTATATTGTCGTGCGGGTTATTTCAGCTTTCAAAGTGAAGTACAAGTTCCTTGCCGCTTATCGGGAAAGATATTGTAAATTTTCCGTTTTCGATTATCACTCGCTCTTTGAATTTAACGCCCAGAGCGCCGCCCTCTGCGGTAAGTTCTCCCGTCTTTTCGTTGAACGAGTATCTGCATGAATGCATTCGGGGCATATCTCCTTTTTTCCTGTAGCTCAGCTCCATATTTTCCTTATCGGTAAGCGTTATTCTGATGTAGTCGAATTCGTCCAGAAATTCTTTGTCCCCCCAGGCGGCGTAGGTGCATTCGTACCGCGTGATGTATGGGTCGGTAAGCTCCTTTAAAGAGCTGTTTGTGTCTATCGTGCAGGAACACAGAAAGACGCACGCCGCAGCCAGAGCAGACGTCGCGGCAATTTTTATTTTAAGCAAATCACTCATGTTATAAATATGTGCGGCGGCAGAATTTTTAAACGCCGCGCATAGCATTTTTCAGACGCAAATTAATCTTTAAATACAAATCGCACAACTGCGCAAAACATAATCTTGTCTGCCATCGCAAAAACGGCGTGGCAATCTGTTTGCCTGCCATCGCAAAAACTGCGGAGCGATACTATCCTGGCGAGTGTACAAAAGCGGCGGAGGGGGTACTTATGGTCGGGTGGGTATTCTTCTTGGAGCTTATAAAAAAGGCTAAAAAAAGTTAAAAAAAACGGCGGAACGCAAGTTCCGCCGTAATATGTTTTAAATTTGTTTACGCTTTGTCTATGCAGCCGAAGATTTCCATCTTTTCCTTGACGGTATCTTTGATTGCCTGAGCGCCGGGAGCGAGAAGTTTTCTGGGGTCGAAGCCCTTGCCTACAAGGTCTTTGCCTTCTTCGATATACTTTCTCGTAGCGGCCTGGAAAGCGAGCTGGCATTCGGTGTTTACGTTAATTTTTGCAACGCCGAGCGAGATAGCTTTTTTGATCTGGTCGGTGGGAATGCCTGTGCCGCCGTGGAGTACGAGGGGCATATCGCCGACTTTAGCCTTTACTGCTGCAAGGGTGTCGAAGGAAAGTCCGGGCCAGTCTGCGGGGTATTTGCCGTGAATGTTGCCTATGCCTGCGGCGAGCATCGTAACGCCGAGGTCGGCAATCTTCTTGCATTCTTCGGGGTCAGCGCATTCGCCTCTGCCGATAACGCCATCTTCTTCGCCGCCGATTGCGCCTACTTCTGCCTCAAGGCTCATGCCTTTTTCTGCGCATACTTTTACAAGTTCTTTTGTCTTTGCGATATTCTCGTCGATGGGGAAGTGCGAACCGTCGAACATTATGGAAGAGAAGCCTGCGTCTATGCATTTATAGCAGCCTTCGTAAGTTCCGTGGTCGAGGTGGAGGGCAACGGGAACCGTTATCTTCATCTCTTCTATCATAGCCTTAACCATAGCGGCTACAGTTTTGAAACCGGTCATATATTTGCCGGCGCCTTCAGAAACGCCCAGAATGACGGGTGCATTGAGCTCCTGTGCGGTAGCGAGTATGCTCTTTGTCCATTCAAGGTTGTTGATGTTGAACTGACCTACCGCGTACTTGCCGTCTCTTGCTTTTTCAAGCATTTCTTTTGCCGAAACTAATCCCATATTTACCTCCGGAATAAAAATGTCTGCGGGCAGACACAAAATTTTTTTTAACATAAATATTATAATCTATCGCCGTTCAAAATTCAAGCGCATTTATTGAATTTATTGTAAAAACAGTAAAAAACGCTTTTCTAAAGCCGTTTGTTGGTATATAATTGCTTGAGATGAAGAAAAATTTATCAAGGAGCTTATTTTTATGCGCGATGAAAGACTTAATAAACTTGCAGACGGCCTTGTGAACTATTCCGTTCACCTTGAAAAGGGCGAAAAGATATTCATAGAGGCGACCGACGTGCCCGAAGAGCTGGTATGCGCGCTTCTGGAAAAGGTATATGCCGCGGGCGGCATCCCTTATGTAAAGCTTGGCGCAAACCGCGTACAGCGTTCTCTTCTGATGGGCGCAAGCAAGGAGAGCATAGAAAAACTTGCCGAGTACGAAAAATTCATAATGAACGACATGGACGCATACATCGGCGTGCGCGGCTTCAAGAATAACTTTGAACTTTCCGACGTCCCCGCAGAAACTTCGGCAACGTGGTCGCGCGAATTTTTCTTTCCCGTACATCACGAAATAAGGGTAAAGAAGACGAAGTGGGTAATTCTCCGCTTCCCCACCGACGGCATGAGCCAGCTTTCTGAAATGTCTACAGAAAAGTTTGAAGATTTCTATTTCAACGTATGCACGCTCGACTACGCAAAGATGTCCAGGGCAATGGATTCCCTTGTGGAGCTCATGAACAGAACGGACAAGGTTCGCCTTGTGGCAAAGAATACCGACCTTACGTTCTCCATAAAAGATATACCTGCCGTAAAGTGCGCGGGCGGACACAACATTCCCGACGGCGAAGTGTACACCGCGCCCGTAAAGAACAGCGTAAACGGCGTGATAACATACAACGCGCCCACGATGGACGGCGGAAAGAAGTACGAAAACATCAGCCTTACGTTCAAAGACGGCAAAATAATCAATGCAACCTGCAGCGGCGACGACGAAGCGCTCAATAAAATTTTCGATACCGACGAAGGCGCGCGCTACGTCGGCGAATTTGCAATAGGCGTCAACCCCTATGTGACGAGCCCCATGCTCGACATACTTTTCGACGAAAAAATTTCAGGCAGCATACACTTTACCCCCGGCTGCTGCTACGACGACGCATACAACGGCAACCAGAGCGGAGTGCACTGGGACCTCGTGCTTATTATGACTAAAGAATACGGCGGCGGCGAAATCTGGTTCGACGACGTGCTCATAAGGAAGGACGGACTGTTTGTTCTTGACAGTCTTAAGGCTCTCAATCCCGAAAATCTCAAATAAACTGTTGACTTGAAAAAAAGTATTTGATATAATATTATCGTATTGAGAGGGAGAGTGTGAAAAGGCATTTTCCGCCCGTCCCTTAAAGGAATGATTTAAATTTATTTTTATAAAATCGGAGGAATATTAACATTATGGCAAACGTAAAAGTTGCAATCAACGGCTTTGGTCGTATCGGTCGTCTTGCATTCAGGCAGATGTTCGATGCAGAAGGCTATGAAATCGTAGCAATCAACGATCTTACCAGCCCCAAGATGCTGGCGCATCTTTTAAAGTATGATTCTGCTCAGGGCAGATACAAGTATGCCGACAGCGTAACCGCAGGTGAAGATTCTATCACCGTAAACGGCAAGACCATCAAAATCTATGCCGAAAAGGACGCCGTTAACCTTCCCTGGAAGGCACTTGACGTAGACGTAGTTCTCGAGTGCACCGGTTTCTACACC
>CALVWV010000004.1 GCA_944368065.1 uncultured Clostridia bacterium
GCGGGCATAACGTTCGAGTGCTGCGGGGCCAACAAAGTATCGCCCAAGAGCGACGGAAAAGAGATATACAACTCGCACTACACCTCGCGCATGTCCGACCTTGAGAGCATAATAGCGCACGTAAAAACGCTTGACTACGTAGATACCGATCAGATATACCTTTACGGACAGAGCATGGGCGGACTTGTATGCATGCTTGACGCACCCAAGCACAACGACGACATTAAGGCAATGTTCCTTGAATCCACAGGTCTCACCGAAGACGGCTCCATGGTAACAAGGGAGGGCAACGGCCTCATTGAAAAGTATCTGCCGCCCGAAGGCACTGAAGCAGTTGAAAATTACATAAACACATTCACAAAGGACATACTCATCTTCTGCTCGCAGGGCGATTCAACGGGAGCACACGATAACGGCAAGTACACCAGCACAATTTACCAAAAGAGGACGGAAGGAAAAGTAAAATTCTTCTCGTTTGAAAACGGCGAGCACGCCTTCAACACATTCACGCAGGAAGCAAAGCAGACTGTTTTTGCAGAAATGGCGGCGCTCGTAAAAAATAACGGAGTCATAGCCGACACCGACGCTGACGCCGGATAAGTCCGATGTAGGGCAAAATAACGCAGACGCTGACGAGCAGACGCTGACGACTAATATATCCGACATACAAATAACGCAGACGCTTACGACGAATAAATCCGACATACGACAGAACAACGTTTGCACAGAGAAAAGCCGCCGCGCGGAACAGAAAAGTTCCGCGCGGCGGCTTCAATTTGCACTTTTACACATCCCCCCCTTGCTTAAGGCGGAACGCCGCAACGCTCAGGCAGCTTTGTCCTCATTGCTGCTTCTGCATTCCACTCTACAATAATATGCACTCCATTTATCTCAAAGCTTATATGCGTTAAGAGGCGGACAAAGCGCGCATAACGAACAAGCCAAAGCCGCGTAAAGAGCAAAGAGGCATACTTTTGAAACATACCGACAAATCAGAGCGACAAAAAAAAGCCGCCGCGCAGCTAACTGCGCGGCGGCGTATTCAATTCAGTGTTTAAATCTTACTTGGAAGATTTATTTACCTTTTTTCCCGAAGAAACTTTTTTAGCTTCCTTTGCTGCGATTTCGTCGATGTCGCCTTTATCCTTGGGCTTTATGACTATAAGAAGGATTATGCCGATAAGCGCAACGCCTGCAACGCAGAGGAGCACGACGGATGCAACGTTGTTTTCAAGCCAGTCACTTTCGCCGGGCAGGGGGTCTGCAGCGGCAGAAACGCTTATGCCCATGAAGCTCTGTATGGGCTTGGTCTGGAAGGTGTTGTCCACCGCCTCCATCATTATCACATAGAACGAATTATCGTCCTGAGGAATGAAGGAAAGCGAATCGGGCTTCCACTCGTAGTCGGCGAACTCGTCGTAATTTTCATCTGTAGAAACAAGGTCGTCTATCGCAACTATTGCGGTGAAGTACTTGGCCCTCGTCTCGGGGTCGGTGAGCAGATCTTTCATTTTTGAAAGGAACTGCGCGTAAGATATTGCGCCACCCTCGGGGTCAGCGGTATATGCCTGCCTGTCGAACAGGAACAGAGTGTATGTCGTGGTGTAGTTTGCGGAAAGACCGGTTACCTCGAAATCTTTTGCAGAATATTCGGTGCCCACAAAGCCTATATCCTGGCTTTCGGGATCGGTAACGGTAAGGCCGCCGTAGTTAACTTCGAAGCTGAACACGGGAACGTGGTCCACAAGGTCGCTTTCAGCAGGGTTTTCGAGAAGTTCGGTAAGGTCGCCCGCTTCAAATTCAACCTTGTTTTCGCCGTCGAGGTAATACATGTTGTTGCCGGCGGCGTCAGTCGCGTAAATCGCAAACCTGTAAAGGCCGTCGCTTTCAAGCTCTATCGCAAGTTCGTTGTAGTCGAGCGACGTGGACGAACCCGATTCATTGCTTATATAATAAACGGAGAACGTGAGGTCGCGGTAGGAAGTTACGTTATCGGTAACAAAACCTTCGAAGCTGGGAAGATAGAAGTACTTGTCGTCGCCCGCGGAAGCATTCTGCTCTTTGAGCGCGGAATTTACAAGCTCCTGATAATCTTCTGCGTTGCCGCTGTAGAAAGCGCCTTCACCGTCGTCCGTTGCCCTTATGAAGCTGTAGCTTTCGCCCTGGCTTTCAACCGTGCAGAGGTAATCTGAAGGAACGTACCACTCGAGGAAAACTTCGTCGAAGTTATAGCCCGTAGCCGTCGTATCCTGAACAAAGAAATATACTTTTACAAGGCATTCGGTTTTGAAACCTTCCTTGTCGTCTATGCCGTTGTCGTAAACGTCGCCGCCCTTTATTACGGGAGAAATGTCGCTGCTGGAAACGGAAACGAAATTAGTCTTTGCGTCGTCGGCAAGCGAGCCGCTTTCGCTCCTGCCCGTATCGTTGAGTCCGCCCGCCGTAACCTGCGCGTTTTTAAGCACGTAGTAGTTGAGCGTTGCGCGGGGAGAAGTTGCCAGCATATCTATAACCACATAGTCGAGGTCGATGTCGCGGCCGTATTCGAGAGTGGTCACATCTTCGTTGAGGCAGATGACGGGGGCTACGTTATCTGTTATATGGCGCGCGCCCGCATCGCCCGTAAGTTCAAAGCTCTGTCCGTTGAAGCTGTAGAGCACCATCGTAGCGGCTGACGTCGCTCCCTCTGCGAACTGAGCGCTGTAAGTGAGGGGTATCACCGAAGTGCTGCTCGAAGATGAAACATAGCGGCCGTAAGTTCCGCCAACGTTTTCAAACGAGCCCGTCTGCGTGGAAGTGCCGTCCGTAACTTCTACGGTATAAGCGCCCTTTTCGTATGCGGTGAAGCTTATTTCAAGATTGCTGTAAGAAAGCGCAGTGTAATTTTCGTCGGCTTTGATTTCTTCGAGCGTGAGCTCGTTCTCTTCGCCGATTACCGCGTAAACTTTGTCCGCCTCGCTGTCTGCGACGAACGTTAAAAAGTTTTCGGTAACGTCGTCCTCGGTCTGCGTGTACTGCTGGCTCTGGAACTTCATGGTGAAGCTTTCAAAGGCGAGCGAAGTGAAGCCGATTTCCGTGGAAAGGTATGCGCCCGTCGTCTGGGTCTGCGAATCGAACCAACGGTAAGCCAGATTTTTGCGGTATGTAACCGCGCTGTTGTCATCGGCGAACACGAAGGACGTGTAGTGTTTGTCCCCGACCTGCTGGTCGCCTATTTCCGCCTGGTTTGCGGTATAAAAAATGCTGCTGCCCGTAAGGGTTACTTCCCTGTCTGCGTCAGCTGCGAGCGTTCCGCTCATCATTGCGGCGGCCGCACACAGCGAAGCTGCCGAAAGAAAAGCGAGTGTTGTAATTGATAATTTCCTGTTCTTGGTCATAACCGGCTCCGAAAAAGCTTGTTGGTTTGTTTTTTTGTTTTGTTTGCGGCGTACTTCCGCATTGCGGCGCGGACGCGCGCGCGGCGGCATGCGCCGAAGTCTTACCGCTTAAGTTTACTATTAAAAAAAGTATTTGTCAAACGCTTTTGTTTGCGCCCGACAAATACTTTATCAATTTTTCACACAACTGCACAAAATTTTATGCTTTCAGGTCAATATGGAAGAATTTCCACGGCTTTTCCTCAAGCGGAGGTTCTGCCATGAACTTAAGTTTTTCGCCCGTGACGGGGTGAGGAAAAGAAAGCGAATACGCCCAGAGCGCAAGCTTGCCCTTTACCGCATTTTCTCCGCCGTAGCGCATGTCGCCGAACACGGGCGCGTTTATCGCGGCCATCTGCACCCTTATCTGATGCGTCCTGCCCGTATGCAGCCTTATGTCCGCAAGGCTGAGTCCGCCCGCTTCGCCGATAATGTTATAGTCGAGGGAGGCAAACTTGGCGCCCTCCTCCGTCTGCGTGCAGACGTAGACCATGTTGTTTATGGAATTTTTGCGCAGATAATTTTCCAGCGTGCCGCTCTTTTTGGAAGGCGTGCCGCATATTACGGCGAGGTACTTTTTTTCAAACCCGCCGCTTTTGAGCTGCTCGGAAAGCCTTGCCGCCGCCTTAGAGGTTTTGGCGTAAACCATCACGCCGCCTGTAGGTCTGTCCAGCCTGTGAATGAGCCCTAAAAAGACGTTGCCGGGCTTTGCGTACTTTTCTTTGATGTACCGCTTTACGCAGTCAAAGAGGTTATCGTCGCCGCTTTCGTCGGGGCAGCAGGCTACGTTCTGGGGTTTGAGAACTACAATTATGTGGTTGTCTTCGTATAAAATTATAAGGTCTTCCGTATTCATAAAATACCCTTGTTTTTTAAAATTTAGGCGTTATTTAAGGCATATGTGCGCATCAATTTATTTTTTTTAGCAAGGCACGAGCCCTTTTTACTCATCGGCCGAGGTAAAAAGTCCGCTGGCGCCGCAGGGCAGGCAAATGCCCTCTTCTGTGGGAAGCCCGAGCTCGTAAGCCTGGGTATTTCCGCTGAAATTTTTAAGCGCGAGCGTCAGAATGTTCTTTATTACGGTAGGCTGAAGCCCTGTAGTGTAGCTGTTTATCAGCACGAAAAGCGGCTTATCCTCGAGCACTTGCGCGCATGTGCAGACAAAGTCGAATATATCGTCCTCTATCTTCCACGTCTCGCCAGAAGGTCCTCTGCCGTAGCTGGGCGGGTCCATTATTATTGCGTCATAGCGGTTGCCGCGGCGTATTTCCTTTTTCACGAATTTGAAGCAGTCGTCTATTATGTAGCGGATTCCGCTCTCAATTCCGGAAAGGCGCGCATTGCGCCCCGCCCTTTCTACCATGCCTTTTGCCGCGTCGACGTGGGTTACGAGCGCGCCGCTTTTTGCGCACGCCACAGAAGCGCCGCCGGTGTAAGCGAACAGATTGAGCACTTTGACGGGTTTTTCGGGGCAGAGCCTGAGCCTGTTTTCAATGAGGGCGCGCATGGCGTCCCAGTTGGCGGCCTGTTCGGGGAACAGACCGGTATGCTTGAAGCCCATGGGCTTTACTATGAATTTAAGGTCGCGGTAAGAAACCGTCCATTCGTCGGGAACGGGTTTCAGGTAGTCCCAGCCCCCGCCGCCTTTCGAACTGCGTCTGTATACGGCGTTGAGGTCGCCGAAGGCGTACAGATCGCGCGAGGGGCGCCATATAACCTGAGGGTCGGGTCGCAGAAGAACGACGTTACCCCAGCGCTCCAGCTTCATGCCGTCGCCGGTAGCAATTATTGTGTAATCCTTCCATTTATCCGCTATTTTCATGTATGTAATTATATAGTAAAACGGGCGGCTTGTAAAGCGAAAAAAAGCGGCGGCGGAAACAATTTCCGCCGCCGCTGCAGGCAAATCAGGTCGCGACTTAAATTTATACGTACTGGTAAAGCACGTTGTACAAAGTAGTGTAATACTGCCCGAGATAGTCCTGCGCAGTTTTGTCCGCCGTATAAAGCGCCAGCCTTTCCGCAGGGTCGGCTATGGACATATAATAGTTCCTTACAAGCTGGTACCTGTCCAGATATGAAAGCGAATAGTCGACTATGTAACCCGCGTCGCTGTCGCCGCCGGAAGGATTTTCGTCGTCGGCGCCCGGCATGTTGAGCGACATGTTGTAGACGAGGTCGTCGGCAATAATGCCCACCTGCCTTTCGTATTCGGCGTCGAGCTCGGCGCACTTGCTTTCGTAAAGTCCCGAACAAAGCATTCCGTCGGCAATCAGAATGTTGCGGAAAGTCTGCTTGTCGCGCGCAAGTCCGACGGCAAGCTCGTCCTTTTCGCGCTGGGCGGAGCGCAGAAGGCGCATCTGGACGGTTGAAAGCGCAAGCAGCTCTTCTTCCGTCATTTCAATGATATCGAATTCCAAGGTTTACCCCCTTTCAACGTAATTTGCGCAGACGGATACGAGCGCTGTGGGCGCAAGTATTTCCACCGTGAATTTAACGCCGCGCATTCCCACTTTCAAAGTGCCCTTTGCCGCGGTGAACGCGCGCGAATCGCTCCCGCTTTTTACGGTGAGCATTCCCGCCGCACCGTCAAGGCTTATGCTTTCAAGATATTTCTGCGATAAAGTGCCGAAGTTGCCCTCCCACACCCATTCGCCGCCGCCCGCTTCGGGCAGAATTTCGCTTACGGCGCCCGCCGCAAAGCAGAACACCCTGCCGTTTGCGCACACGCACCTTACGTCCGCCCTTATGTAGCACACTTCGCCGCTCTCCGCGTCTATCACGGCTATCACGCCGTCACCGTCCAGCGTGCCGCAAACGTAATACAGCTTCCCGCACGATGCCGCTTTGTCGTCAGGCGCAAAACCTTCCAGCCCGTCCGCGGAAAATTTTTTAATGCTACCGTCGTAGCAGTACAGCCCCGAAGAGGTAAAAAACATCAGCCGCCCCGCGCACACCGCCGCCGTACCGCCGTAAATTTCGTCCGTATCCGTGTCCGTGACCTCCACGCGGAAATCCTCCGTTTCGCCGTATGCCCTTACGACCGTAAGCCCGTACCTGCGCACGGCTATGAGCTTGTTATCGTATGCGACGAGCTTTAAAATTCCGCCTTTTTTATCGTTCAGTCGCACATATCCCGCGCCGTTTAAACTTTCCGTCCAGGAAAGGGCGCTGCCCGCTTCAGACCAGCGCAAAGTAAGGTCGTCTTCCGCGTCCACGCCGAACAGACGGGAATAATGCTGCACGCCGAACGCCACAGGCGGACTGGTTACCGACCCGCCCGAGGAGTACACGGTCTTTACCGTCTTTATGCCGTCCGTAATGAGAAGGTAACTTTCTTCCTTTTCGCATATCTGAATGAAATTCGGCTCCGAAGCGAAGCCTTCGGCAATCTTGACGAAGTTGTTTTTTGCCCCGGTGGAACGGTAGACCGTGCCGCCGCTGTAAAGGTAAAGGTTGCCCGCGTCCGAAAGATATATGCCCGTGGTGGATACGGGCGCGTTTTCGGCAGTCACGGGCGAAAGTCCGAACGAACGCTTCAAGCCGTCTTTGGTTTTCGTAAGTCCGAAAAGCCTGCCTCCGCTCAGCTCGCATCTTTTGAGCGCAGCTTTGGAAAAAGGCGTTGAATGCGGTATATACCGCAGGCAAATGCCGCTCATACCCACTTCCTCGCGGGGATGTACCCCTCGGCTTTTTCGTAAGGTCTGTGCCGCGCGATTTCGTCCCTGTACCTCTTTTCCCAGTTTTCGCTGTCCTCGAACGCGCCCTCGATAAGGCAGTATTCCGCCGCCGCGCCGTAAGACATCAGTCTTTCGCCCACGGGATATCCGCTGTAATCGCTTTCGTCGGAAATAGTTTTTTTGACGGGGCAGTACATGTACCTTACGGTTATTCTTATACCCTCCGCCTCGAGATATTCGGGGAATATTTTAAATGCAACTTTCTTGCCGTCGCAGTAAACGGAAACAATTTTTATGGGGGAAAAATCAAACGAACTGAAGTTGACCTTGCCGTCGATTGTGATATACTGCTCCTCCCTTTCGAGCGGGAAAAAAGAGCGGGCGAGCTCGTCCTCCACGGCGTTAAAGCAATGCAGCATAGCGTTCACCGCGTGCGAAAGCGAAGTGCTCTGCGCGTAAGTTCCGCCGTCTATCGCGTCGGCGGCGTCCTTTCTGCCCACAAGGCAGAGCGCAGTTTTTACCACGTCTGAAACAAGCATAAATTTTAACCTCCTTTGCGCGGGGCGCTTCTGCGCCCCGCGCGGCAAAAATAATTACGCAGCGCAGATAAAATCAGAAACCTGATATGACGGCCTGCGCGCAAGGCCTTTTGCAGATGAGTTCGGCATATTTTACGAGCGTTGCGCTGTAAGCCGCCTTGCCGGGCACCTGCTTTAAAATCTTTCCGTCCTCGTCCTCGAGCCACGCCCAGTCGCAGAGCTGAGCTATGCAGAAATCGTTTGTATTTATAAGATATATGACGTCGTCGCCGCAGTACCTGTCCGCAACCACGGGGATATCGTCGAACATCACGGCGGAATAACCGCCGCTTATTACAGACGTGCCTACCTGCATGCGGGACGCAGAGAGCAGTTCGGCTATCTTCGCCCTCGTTTTGTACGAGCAGAGAATCATATCGGGTCTGCTGTTGAAGTATTCTTCGAGGTAGCTTATTTTTTCGGCAATGGCCGCCTCCGTAAGCTCGGCTACGGAAAATTTTGAGGGGTTGAGGAAGCTTTCGCCGCTCCTTGAAAGGCCGTAGATGTCGTCCGTGCCGAAGAGAGCTTTGAAGCCCGTTATTTCGTTGCCGTACGCGCCGTGCGCATAGACCACTTTGCCCACGAGCGTGCCTTCTATCGCGGTACCCAGCGTTAC
This sequence comes from uncultured Clostridia bacterium, assembly GCA_944368065.1. GTDB lineage: Bacteria > Bacillota > Clostridia > Christensenellales > Borkfalkiaceae > Coproplasma. The sequence continues at coordinate 8,291 of CALVWV010000004.1, forward strand.
GTAGCCTTCGCCGTAGTTTACGGAAGCGATAACAACGTCCTCTCCGCCCGACATTATGCCCGTAAGGCTGCGCAGGTCGACGTGCATGCCCTCGTAAAAGCGGCCTATGTGGTCCACATAGATGCTGGTGTCTGAGACCTTGGTTATGTTGGCAAGGAAGCCGTTGCCGTCGCCGTAAAGCATGCGCGAAAAGTTTACTTTGGCGCTTGAAATGAGCCCTTCCATTTCGGCGTTGAGAAGGTCGACGAACGCGCCTTCAGAATTTTTTGCGGCGCGGAGAGCTTTATCGGAAATTTCAATCGTGCCGTAGATGTTTTTAAGCGTGGACGTAAGGTTTATGTACCTGTTCTGTCCCGCCGCGGGAAGGTCGCCGTCCTCTGTGCCCGCGACCACGCGCGAGTTATCGCCCCTCACAACGGCAACTTTGACTTCTTTGCCGTAAACTTCCGCGCTGTGCTTGTCTATGGCGGCGTAGAAAGGCGAAATGGAGTCAAGCTGGGCGGACACGGCGTCCAGATAGTAAGATTTCAAGGCCTTATCGGCATTTGCAATAGTAATCAAATTTGTTCCTCCTTAACTGATGTCAATTATTTTTTAAAAATTCTTTTGCCAGCCTGCCCGCTTCCTTTATGCTTGCAGGCTTGTTTTTAGGCGACGGAACGGAAAATCCGCCTGCCACCATGGGTGCGCCCCTGCCCGAGGTTACGGCTTTGAGATAGTCGGCGATTATGGCGTTTCTGACGTCCTCGTCGCCGCTGGCCTCCTCGTACAGGCTGCGCGGTTTATTCTGCGCCGAAGAGGGCGCGCCGCCATTTTCCCCGTCGGGCGACGCGGGCGCCTTGCTCTTCTCCTCCAGCTCCTTAAGCCTCTGACTGCGTCGGGTGAATTCGGCTTCAAGGCTGTTGTAAGCGCTTAAAAGGGCCTTTACGTCTTTGAATTTACCGAGGTCTGCCACAACTTCTTCTTTCTTTTCCGCCTCCGCGGTGTTTGCCGTACCCTTCAATTCTTCGTTTGCGTTAAGGTTATCCATTATTTTTTTCCTCCTTTAATTTTTCCTTATGAATTTTTATATGCTCCGCCACGCGCTTATCGGCGAGCGCTTTGCACCCCTCCGAAAGGATGAATGCCGTATGCTCTGCGATATGCACGGCGTGGTCGTCGTAATCGTTGACCCCGACTTCGGCGGACAACATTTTCTGATTTTCTTCGGCGGCGCGGACGGCGTGCATGTGCGCGACGTCCCGTCCCGAGGCAAAAGCCCCGTAACCTATAAATTCAAGCACTCTGTTTTTTACCGAGCGGCTGATATTTCCGTTTTCATCGGAAAGAAGCCCCTTGTCTATGAGCTCGTACACGGCGTTTCTGCGCTCCGCGGGCGTAAGGTTTAAGTCGCTGTCCGATTCGAGTATCACGTCCGCGGCGGTGATGTCGCTGCCTTTGAAGCACTTTTCCGCGCCGCGGAGAAAGCGCGTACCAGAAGCAAACTGCCTGTAAAGACGGAGTATCTGCCTGCCTATGGCTTTGAGCGCCTGCTTTATGCTGTCGTAGCACACGTTGAGCCTTGCGTCGTCCTGCTCGACGAGCAGCTGAAGTCCCGTCGCGGAGGTGACCGAAGAAAAGTTTTCGCCGTTCTGGGTGATGTCGCCCGTGCCCGATATTGCGGAAAATTCGTCGCGCAGCGTCTCCTCTTCCTTTTCAAAAGATTCGGGCAGAGTGCCGAGCGTAAGCATCTCGGGCGGCTTGCCGCCCTGACGGTAGACTATGACTTTGCCGGGGCGCAGCCCGTCCTCTATGAGCTCGTCTGTATCGACAGAACCCTCCTCCACGGCGACAGTACCCATGGAAATGCGGTTTAAAAATTCGTGCTTGCGGTTGCGCACGGCGTTATACGCGCGCTGTACGGGAATCATTCTTTCCACCACGCTCGCGCCGAAGAAACTGCCCGCAAGCGGCATGCAGTACTGCTTTACAAAGGGATACCCCCTCTCGCCGTTTTCGCCGTTCTTGTAGGGCAGCACGCCGTCGTATAAAAGCCTGCCTCCCGCAACTACGGTGAACCTGCCCTCGGGGAAATCTTCGCACGGGCGGCTGTAGCGCTCAATAACCAGCTCGTAACCCCTTCTCACCGCGCGGGTATTGCCAGACTGACCGCAGCCGGGGGTAAGGCAGAATTCGTCTATGTCCCTGCCCGCAAGCTCGACGCCGTACGCGGCGGCTATGTCCTGCACGGGCACGGCGCGGGCGTGAATTATAGAAGGCTGCGCCTCTATGCTCTCCTCCGCAAGCGAATAGGGATAGATTTCGAAAGGCGGAACGGCAACGACTTTAACGTCCCCCTCGAATACCGTACACCCCTGTTCGTCCGCGCCTATAGCACCTCCGCCGAAGTTATCCCATACAACTTTGTAAAACGCCGTGCCGCACGTCTCCGACCAGGTGGTCGCCCTCGCCAGCGCGCTTTCCAGCCCCGAGCTTTCTGCTGCCGATGCAAGTATGGCGGCGGAAAGCTCCGCGGCGGTCTTGTCCGCCTCCCCCTCGGAAGCCGCCCTCACAGAAAGCGCGGGGCGTATTCTTGCAAGCTTTGCGCACCTTAATTCCACGGTGGGAGCTATGCGGTTGAAAACGCGGCGGGGCTGCCAGCCGTAATACTTTTCTTCCTCCTCTATCTCACCCGCGGAGTTGATTCCGCAGTACTGGTTGCCGCACACGAAGTTCATGTTCAGCTCCCACGCCCGCTCCAGCCGCCTGCGCTCTTCGCGCCGCCTTTCAAAATCGGCGGTCACATCCTCGGCAAGCTTCTGTTCGGCTTTGACTTTCTCGTCCGAAAAATCAGCCTTGTTCATTTTTATCCTCCTTTAACATTTCAATTAATTTTTTCCTGCGCTCTTCAAGTTCCTCGTCGCTCATGCCCGAGATGTCAGACTCGCCGTCGAGGAGCATTTTCACCGCTTTTATGTCGGGCGGGACGTCGCGCTTTGTGACTTTGCGCTTCACAAGCTTCAGCTCCCCCTCGTCGACGGCGTATTCCTCCACAATCTCGCTCGTGTCGAACCCTACCGCGCACTTCAAAAGCGCCTTTTTCAATCCCTCATCGCTCAATTTTTCTGTTCAACCTCCTTATTCTGCGCGCCTTGTCCTTTGCAACGGGACGGTACGGCTCCTCCCTTTCCGCAGGGACAGGTCGGCTCATTACAAAATACCTCAGCTCGTCCATGGAATGGTCGTCCACCTTTACGGGCTTATCCCCTCCGCCCCAGCTGTAACTTTTGAACTCGTCTATCATGTTGCGGCAATTGCTGAAAATGTAAATATCAGGCTTGCCGTTTCCGCGCGCAAGATAGCTTTTGACGCGGGATATGCCCGAAAAAACGTCCTTGTCGACGTTGGCATTAACGAGTATCCCGCGCTCGTAAAAGAGTTCGGAAACAGACTTGGAAGAAGCCAGCGTGCGCTGGTTGGCGGCGCTGTCTATGAGTGCGCTCACCCTGCCGCGCGAATCGGTTTTCCAGTTCAGCCTGCGGCTTATTTCGCGTATGCGCTCCGCGTGGTAATCTATGTCCTTTCCCTTTTCGTAGTGCTCGGCTGTTACGTAAATGTTCCCGTCCCAGTCGACGCAGTACCAGTGCGCGGAGAGCGGATTGTTCAGCCCGGGGTCTATGGATATATTCTCCTGCCACTCGGGCGGGACGGCGAACGGCTCTATGACGTGCACGCTCTCGTCGAACTCTGGGTAGACGAGCCCGTAGCCTTCGGAAAATCTGCCGTACTTTCTGCTGTCGAGCGAAGCGCCTTCAAGCGCGCCTTCCAGAAGCTTTATTTCCTTTTTTGAAAGAAAGGGATTGTCCTCCCAGTTCATGAACTCGTACCAGACTTCGGAATTTTTTTTGCGGTTGAGATATATTTCGCCATAGACGAAGGTGCGCCCTTTGAGCGGGGTCATAGTGCCGAATATATCGCCGCGCTTATCCATTACGCGCATCAGGCATTCTTCGTAGATATCCTGCGGCGGCTCTTCGTCGAACCACACAAAGTCGAGCGACGCGCCCTGAAATTTTTCTCTGCCCTGGTCGCAGCTTTTAAAGCCTATCGTGGAAATGCCGCCGAATACGTTTTTGATTTTTATCTGGTCTATAATGCCCGAAGCGGGGCTGTCCTTTCTTCCCGATAGCATGACTATATCCGCAATCCAGCTTTTGGGAAGGTAGGAAAGAATTTTGCTCTGCGCGACGTCGCGCTGAACCTGTTGCGAAAGGGATACCACCCAGCCGAAAACGTCTTTTCTGTTCTTTCTGTAGGGGTGGTTGCCCCGCGCCATCCATATCGCCTCCACCGCGCCGCACTCCGTCTTACCCGAGCGGTTGCCGCCGAACACCCAGCGGTTGCGCTTTCTGCACTTGTGAAAGGCAAGCTGTTTTTTATGTTTTTTTCTGCCCGCGTTGTACTGCGACAGCCTGTCGGAGCGCTTCCTCCTTTCAAGTTCCCTGTCGATTTCCGCGACGGCGTTCAAAATATCGTCCCTCATTTTTAAGGATTTACCTCAATTTATTACAAAATAATTTAAGAATATATAATTTTTGCGCCGCGGGCGCTGTTACACTGTACGGGAATATGAAAAGATTTGCGGCGGCCGCGGCGGCGCTTTCCGCTATTGCGCTTGCTATAATGTCCTGCGCGGCTGTAAAAACGGAATACGCTTCTGCCGACCAGACCGATGGCGACAACGTGCAGACGGCAGTTTCCACATACGCGCGCGCCAATTCGCGCACGTCCTATTTCTGCGCCTCTGCAGACATAGCCACAAGCCTTTTTGCCGTGCCGTACACCTACTGTGTGGAAATACTTTCCGACGAAGGCGGCTGGTACAGGGTCAAATATGCCGAAGATTACGGCATATACCGCGCCCTTTACGGCTATGTTCAGAAAAATGACTTTACCGTCCTCGAGGAAGCGCCCTCCACCGTCTATCTCTACAAATCGGTTAGCGTGACCTTTTCGCAGGACGCGCCCGCGGGCAGTCTGCCCGTCATAGACGACATAACTCTTACAGCGGCATTTTACGGCTCTTACTACAGCGGCGCGGCGGGATATTCTTATGTGCTTTGCGACGATTCGTTCGGCTATATTGTGGGGGCAAATGAAGATTACCCGCTTATTGAAACAGAAAACGATACCGTTGAGAACGAAGAACCCGAACCCAAAGCAAGCGGCGGAACTGTAGTCGCCGCCGTGGCGATAGGCGCGCTTGTGCTTGTTGCCGCCGCTCTTGCGGCGTTTTCAGGCAAAAAGACAAAGCACCGCAAAACGGGCGAGGATATATACAAGTAGGTCGGAACAGGTCGGCTGAACTTTGCCTTCTGCGGCTTATCAGCCACCGCATTCCGCACGTGATTAATTATTACGATTGTTGTGCGTACAAAAATTGTTTAGGCGTTAATATTTTTTCAGACAATCCGCGGCGGAAAGGCTACTAAACCTGCGCCCTGCCGCAACGTTTTCCGCCGCTCAATCCTTGCCACGCATTCATTGCCGCAAGCCGACGCCCCTTTCACCCCATAAAACTCAAATCGAAAGCGGCGGCAATGCCTTCGGAATACTTTTCCGAACAACCTTTAAGCCTTCTTGCCAGCTTAAGCGCAAGCCTGCGCACCGCGCGCCCCTCATCTTTGCCGAAAGCCGCGCTCCCCGAAACGGAATACCTTTTAAGCTCTTTCATCTCCTCTTCGCTGAACGCGCTCACCGCTCCTTTTAAAAAGCCGTAGAATGCGCACATTTCAGCCTTCTTTTTGACGAGCTCCGCCACCTCTTCGGCGCAGTCGTCAGCAGGTCTTGCAAAATTCACACTCGTCGCTTTTTTATAGATAAGCCTGTCTATAAGCTTTTCCGCGCGCCCGGCATTGAAATAAAACTTCAGCAGTTTTTTCACCTTCATATCTGATAGCCCCTTACAATACAAACATTTGTTTGCTTTTTACGTTTGTATTATAAAGCGTTAAATATGACAAAACTTGCATATTTAAAAAATTTTTTTAACTTTTTTATAAATTTTCCGTGATATTTTTTTGCACGGGCAACTTTTTGCAAGCTTTTAAGGCTGTAAAGGTGCACTTAAGCGTAGCTTCAAAAAAACAAAGCCGTGAAGCTGCTACCTTTAAAAACGCGGCGGCTGAAAGAACATAAGCTCGCCGGGCATAAACGACAGGCTTTTGCGTGCGCGCACGAAATTTAATTAGCAACTTTCAAAATCTTTACAATTGACTATGTCTGTGGTATAATTTTTATTGTGAAAAAATTTACTTCTTTCCTCCTTTGCGGCACAGCAGCTTTATTTGCGTGCACCTGCACCTTGGGGGTTAAAACTGAATACGCCAAAGCCGAGACGGGCGAAACATTTTATCCCGAGTTCGTTTCCGACCTTGAGCTCGGCAATATAGACTGCTACGCCGCGGGCGAAAACAAATTTGCATTTGCGCAGAGTGAATACATCTACATTTATTCGGGCGGCACATCATCGGACGGCAAGTCAGAAGACGGAAGCGCGGTATGCGTATATGAAGGCGGCGTTATGGAGAATGCTTCCGACGGCGGAATTTACGCCGTCAAGCACACAAGCGCGATAGTATCAATGCGGTACAGCGCCGATGCGCTTTTATTCAAAGACTCCACCGACACCGTATACTCATACGCAGACGGCACGGTTAACGCGTTGCAGGAAGCTTTTGAAGAAGACGAAAACATTATCGTAAGCGGCGGACTTGTATATTCGGTAAACGACGACGGAATGCTCGCCGTTACCGATATGAAAACTTTCTGCGAAAGCATACCTCAGGGCAGATACTCCGCCCTCAGGGAGGAAAACGGCACGGTATACGTACTTAAAGACGGCGGACTTTGCAAAGTTGAAGGAAGCGCCGTAGCCGATATAAGCGTAGTTCCGCTGCTCTTCCGCTATACAGATACCTCCCATTCGCAGACGATAGCCGTAGGCAACACGGCAGAACTTTTAAAAACCACCTCCGCCGCCCGGTTTTCCATTGTGCCTGCGGGACAGTATCTTACCGAAATAGACCTGTCCGACCTCAGCGGACAATACTTTAAAGTGGGCGAAGAAGGCACTTTCAGAATGCAGAATTCGGCAAATGCGCTCGTACTCTGCTCATCGGGAAACGCCGATATTATAGTGATAGGTCAGAAAGCGTACATCACCGCCAACCTCGGGGCGAGGATAAGCGAAACGCAGTCCCCCGCGCCGTTCAACGGCGGACAGCTCAACTATTCGGCGGGAATTTACAGCATGCCTTACATGAGTCAGGCCACGGAGCTTATAAAGCTTCAGCCGGGCGCAACCGTGCAGGTTTTATATCAGGTCAGAGCGGCAGAACAGACCGCCGCGGCGGGAGCGCTTTCTGCTGACTTCTGCAGGGTTGTTTACACCGCGGAAGACGGCGCCAGGACAGAGGGCTATATAGCCACCTCCTTTTTGACGGCCTACGACTTTTCAGGCGAAGACGGCGAATTTACCGAACCGACCGCGCCCGAGAACTACAGCGAGGAAAACGTAATTCTTACGGTTATCCTTGTCATAGTTATAGTGCTCCTTGTAATTGCAGGCGTTGCATACCTCGCTTATTCCAGCGGCGCAAGCAAACGGAAAACGCACGAAAAAGACGAGGAAGAGAAAAAAGGCTGATTTGCAGCAGAAATATGCCTTTAAACTTAATAAAAGTTAACCCTGCGCGGCTTGAAGCCGCGCAGGGTATTTTATAAATTTAAAGCTCTTTCAAAGCTGAATTTTTTGAATAATCAAGGCATATATGCCGCTCAATTTTATTTTTTTGCAGGTGTGAGAAAAATTAGAGACTTTAAGAATGTTCCTTTCACACCCTGAAAACATTTACGGTTGCATCCGAATACAAAAAGTTGCCGCCGTTTGAAACTACGGACAGCGTTGCGGGAACGCTTGAAACCGTGAATACATAGCCCGAATTGACCTGAGCGGCCTGCCCCGAAGCCGTAAACGTAGTCTGCGACGCCCCTGCGCTCTGCGTCTGACCGTTAAGCGACAGCGTCGTAAGGTTTGTCACGGGAAAGGTTGAACCTGTTGCGGGCGTAACCGTCGCCGCATACTGCACATAATAAGTTCCGGGCTGTGATATCGTTATAACCGACGAATTGTTGTCGTGCGACACGGCGTCGCCTTCCTGAGTTGCGTTCCTGTCGAAAACAATCTGGCCGCCGTCGCTGACAGGAGCCGAAGGCAGAGAAAATGCGCTCAGCGCCTCCGTCTGAGCACTTCCCGCAGGCCCCGTCACACCCGTAGCACCTGTCACTCCTGTGGGTCCCGTCGCACCCGTAACGCCAGTAGCACCAGTAACACCTGTTGCGCCTGTCGCACCTGTAGCACCTGTCACACCTGTAGCGCCAGTCACACCTGTGGGTCCCGTCACACCTGTGGGTCCCGTCGCACCTGTAGCACCTGTCGGACCTGTCACACCCGTAACGCCAGTAGCACCAGTTGCACCTGTGGGGCCCGTCACACCTGTGGGGCCCGTCACACCTGTAGCGCCAGTCGCACCCGTTTCGCCAGTCACACCCGTAACGCCGGTCGGACCAGTTGCGCCTGTCTGACCTGTCGGACCTGTAATACCCGTTGCGCCAGTAACCCCCGTCGGTCCAGTAACACCAGTCGCGCCAGTCGCACCCGTAACGCCAGTCGGACCAGTTGCGCCTGTAATACCCGTTGCGCCAGTAGCTCCTGTAGCACCCGTCACTCCCGTTAAACCTGTTGCCCCTGTCGCACCTGTAGGACCTGTCGGTCCTGTCGCACCCTTTTCACCATATATCACTCTGCTTACGCAAACGCGCGGGCGGCAATCATTGCATTTGTCCATATCTGACCCCGATTTTATAATATTAATCCACACCGCCCGGGCAGCCATCAGCTTTCATTGAATTTGATTTTTACCCGACGGCAGGGCTGAAAATTCAGCTGCACACTCATATAATGATATGCATATCAGGCGCTTTCGCGTGAATTTTTTTGTGGCAAAATGCCCGCCCGCATTTGTGCGCTTACGTTTGACAGGCGGGTATTATTTAGTATATAATTGCGCAGATTGTAAAATATCGAGAGATAAAACATGACTTTAAAGTCACGCAAAAAATTATTTATTTCGGCAATACTCATTACCGTATTTATAGTCGCAGCCGTTGCTGCATATCTTTGCAGCGTTCCGCGCTCCACGAAAGCCCTGCAGAGCAGCGGCGTGGAAGTTTCGTACACGACGCGCTCGGACGCGCTTTTGCAACAGAATTATCTGGACTGGTACGGCGTATCCGTAAACAGCGAAAAGGAATATTATATTTCCGCATATTCTGTAAACGGCGGCAATTACGGCAGCAACCTGCCCTCAAAGGCATTCGACGGCAACTTTGACACCTTCTGGGAGACGAATACCGTAAATTCCGCAGATTTCAGAAATCAGATTTCCGTTGAATTCAACAAATCCGTCACAATAGACAGAATACTTTTTGCCACCCGCCGCGACAGCCAGTGGCAGAAAGGCTTCCCCCTCACGGCAACATTTTACACATCAGAAGACGGCGCAGAATATGAAACAGCCGCCGTCGGAGTTGCTGAAGTTAAAAACAATGTCGTGCTCTACACTTTTGACGAACCTTTGAACACAAAGTATCTCAAATTCGAATACACCGACGTATATACGGGAATGACGCAGCACGCCAGCGCAAGCGAGCTTATATTTCTGCGCCCCGAAGAAGAGATAATAGACTCGGTTAAAAACATGTTTGCCGACTATATGCAGACAAAACTTGAGCCGCAGTTCAACGATAAGGACAAGATACTTGCGTTGAAAGAGCAGCTTTCCGTTCACCCCCTCTACGAAAACTATCTCGACAGATATATAGACCGCGCGCTTTCAGTCCTTGACGGAACGCTTATGCCCGACTATGTGAACAGGCAGTTCACCACCGACCCCGAAGGAAGAGGCAAATTCATTCAGCAGAGAGGAGATATTTTTGATTACGGTCAGGATCTGCACTTTATGTTCGGGTTGTCCAACTATATGCCAACTGGCATTTTCGGCAACACGGGAGATACTATAACCGTATATGTTGAAGCGGACGAAGGTCATCCTTTGCCCAAGCTTATTTTTACGCAGTTTCTCACCACTTACCAGTACTGGAAGGGCAGCCAGATTGAGTTGAAGCGCGGAGTAAACATACTCACCGTGCCGAGCTTTACACACACCGCCTCCTTCACAAATGCGGGCGGACCGATGTATATAATAAACCCTTATACCGAAGACGAGCAGAACACAAGCGTAAAAGTTTATATCGAGGGCGGGCACACCTTCCCCGTATTCTATAAGGGCGGCAGCGAGGAAAAATTTGCAAACGACATCACCGACTACGTTGAATACTACCAGGAAAACAAGGATACCGCGTTCAATATAGTTGAAGTCATGTCCGACCATATTCTTGTAACGGCACAGGCCACGCGCGCAAACGAGGTTTATCTGAACGGCGGGCTGAGCGTGCAGAAGGCGTGCGAGGACTGGGACAGATACATGCAGTCGCTGCTTGAATTCAACGGCGTGACGTTCGACAAATCGGACAGATACTACGACGAGCGCGTGGAAAAGCTTTTCCTCAACGTGCGCGTAATGCAACCTTTCAGCTCGGCTGCGGACGCATACGCAACCGGTCAGCACATAGGCATACGCATAAATACCGGCTGGGAAACGGTTGCCTTAAGCGGCAGCGGCTTCGGCTGGGGCACTTCGCACGAGATAGGTCACGTAATAGAAATAGGCGAATACCGCGTGCTTGAATACACCAACAACATGGTGAGCAACTTCAACGAGACTGTTCTGGACGGGCTCGATTCGCGCGGAGATCACAGCAAAATAACCAACCTGCTCGCGCCCGACAGCGTACTTGAAAAAGACGGCATAGCCTCTGGCGGAAGTTACGACAACACCTACGTGGCGTGGTGGAACATTGAAAGCGTATTCCCGGGCTACTGGGGCAGATACAACAATCTTTTCCGCTACGGAGTGCCTCAGGGCTACCCCTCCGCCGACGGAATGTCCGCCGTGGAAAAACAGGTATATTACAGCAGCATTGCAACGGGCATAGATACGGGATATTATTTCGACAGATACGGCTACCGCTTCAACGGCAACGAGTTTGCAGCGGAGAGCGCGTCTCAGGCTTATAAAGACGCCGTAAGCAAGCTTATAAAAGACGGCAAGCTATCCGACAGGCAGTTAAAGTTCTGGTATGTCGGCAAAAGCACCGCGACGCTCAATTACAAGTACGGCGACAGGCTTGCAATATACGACGAAAATATTACCGTGAACCCGCTTTATATCGGCAAAGAAAACGGCGGCTACCGCATTAACCTTCCGAACAACTCGGGAACTTTCGGTCACCTCGGCTACGAGATAATTGAAAACGGCAAAGTGATAGGCTTCACCACATCCGCCACTTACTTTGACGGCACGGCATACGAAGAAGGTTATACGCCGCGCTATCAGATACGCGCATACGACCAGCGGCTCAACGCGACAAAAATAAGCGACGTATGGCAGTCTGAAAAGACGCAACCTACAGCAAAAATAGGTCAGACGGAGTTTGCCACACTTGCAGAGGCGCTTTCGGCGGCAAAGGAAAACGATACGATAATTCTGCTTGCAGACATCGCGGAAGAAAACCTTACCGTAGACAAGAGCGTAACAATTATAAACGACGGCAAGAAAATAAATATTCTCAAAGTCGGCGAACAGAACATCTTCAACGTGCAGCAAGGGGTTACGCTTACAATAGAAGGCAGCGCATCCGCCCCCATAGCAGTCGACGGAAGCAACGTGGCGCGCCAGGGCAGAGTATTCAGCTCGGCGGGCAGCCTGGACATAAGCTATGTCAACTTTAAAAATCTTAACGGCACAACTTCAGACGGCACGGCAATCAATCTGTGGGGCGCGGGGAACACCCTCTCCCTTTACGGCTGTACGTTCACAGACATCACGGGCAACGGCAGAGGCGGCGCGGTATATGTAGTCGCCAACGAAACGATAAATGTTACAATAACCGAATGCACGTTCACGAACAACAGCACGACGGGCGCATTCAATGGCGGCGCACTCTTCCTCGGCGCGCCGAGCACGATAACCGACTCTGTCTTTGTAAACAATAAAGCTGCGACAAACAGCGGCGGCGCAATTTATATTTCCGGGAAAAACAGCTCGATAAGCGACTGCAGATTCAGCGGCAATTATGCCTATGCGTGGGACAGAGCGGGCGGCGGCGCGCTTTATATTGCGGCATACTGCGCGGTTGAAAACTGCACGTTTACGGAAAACAGCGCGTTTACGGGTGCAAACGGAGGCAACGGCGGCGCGGTTTATGTAGCTTCGGGCGGAGCGACATTCACCTCCTGCACGTTCAGCAAAAACACGGCGTGGTCGGCGGGCGCATGTTATATAGGCTCTGGCAATACGGCATTTGAAGACTGCATAATAAGCGGCAACAGCTCGAACTCCACCGCGGGCGCAGTATTCGTAAACTGGTCGCAGAGCGCCGTGAGCGCTTCATTCGACGGGTGCACGGTAACAGACAACACAAACCCCAATGCCGGCACGATATATATCAACTATTACTTCTATCCAGGCTACGACGACTGGGGACTGGGGCAGAAACTGCTGAACTTCACCAACTCTGTATTCGAAGACAATGCGAGCGGCGGCGCCACAATAGCAACCAACTATAACTGGCTGCAGCTCAATGCCGAGGGCAGCACAATCACCGCCTCCGTAAACAAAAAAATTGATCTGAGAAGCGGATACGAAAACCTGAATATAACGCTCATGCAGGATACGGGTACTGACGGCGAAATTGTAAAGCGCACCTCCTCCCCCATGGGCGACGATGTTTACAAGCACTTCTTCTTAAGCGACGCGCTTAAAATAAAGTACAGGCTTGAACTCGGACCTACAGGCAATTCGCTGTGGCTGAGGCAGCTCACATTCGGAATAATTTTAGAAAACAACGGAGAAATAACTTCCGATAGCGCGGAATACATCTACGGCGACAGCTATACGATGCCGTCAGCTCCCACACCTGCCGAAGGATACACATTCAAAGGCTGGCAGTACGGCGACAAACTTTATCAGGCGGGCGAAGCGGTAACGCTTGTAAGCGGCAACAAAATTACGGCGGTTTACGAAAAGTACAGTTTTACACTAAAGCTGCTTTATTCTGACGGCGAAGGGACAAGCGCAAAAACTTACCAGAAAGGCGACGTGATAAATATTTCCGAGCTTGCCGCCCCTGCGGATGAAAATTTTGCAGGCTGGCTGTATAAAGGCGCAGTATATTTTGCGGGTGACAAAATTTTATTCGACGGAAGAAACGATACCTTTGCAGCGCTGTATAACACACCCGCAACGCCCGATATTCCCGATAATCCAGATATTCCCGGCGGCGACAATGAGAGCGATGGCGGCGGAAACGGCGGCGATAACGGCGAGGGCAACAACGGTGACAACGAGGGCGACGGCGACGGCGATAACGGCGAGGGCAACGGCGGCAATGACGGCGATAACGACGGCGACAACAACAATAATAACAACGACAATGACAACAGCGGCGATAATACGCCCGACCAGCCCGAGGACAACAGTATCTGGCTGAAAGTAGTAATTGCAGTTGCCGTAGCGGCAGCCGCGGGCATTGCGGTATTCATCATCATACTCATACACCGCAAGTCACAAAAGAAGTAAAACAAAATTTTCTTATTTTAAAAAGCCGCATTAAAAAGCATTTAAGCCGTGCGGCAGCATAACCAGGCGCGCCGCGGGAAATTCCCGCGGCGCGCTCTTGGTTTATCTCAGCCTATATAAAAATCCCGCGGCGCATATCGCCGCGGGATTTACGTTTATAACTTAAAGCTGAATTCAAGGAAAGCAAAAACAAAAAATGCGCACAGTCAGCTTCAGCCTTTACCAGCAAACGTCTTTTTAACCGACTTCGTTGTCTGGCAGCAAATTTAATTAAAAACCGAATTAAATGCGGCATATATGGCGTCGTTTATGCGTCTGAACCTTTCCTCCGAGCCCTTGCACTTCCAGTCGGAAGTAAAAATTCCGTTTATCTCCTGTTCCACATCGCTAAGCTGTGTGTAGACGGTTGCCGCCAGCCCCTGATTTATTACGGAGGGTAGAACCTGGCGCATGTACAGCTTTTCCAATGCGCACATATAGTCCTCGGCAGACGAAAAATTGCGGTAACTGAACACCTTTTTGTTTGCGCTCTGCCTTCCGCTGAACGAGTAGCCGCCGAACTCCGTAAGCGCGAGCACCCGCCGCCCGTCGTTTTTAAGCCTTACCTTTTTAAAGTATATGTGACGGCTGCACACATCTCCCCCGCCCATATCCTGCCAGCCGCTGGCGTGGTCGTAAAGGCGGGTAGGGTCGAGCTTCCGCATATGATTGCAGACGTTCAGCGAATCGAACTGCCCCCACCCCTCGTTGAAAAGAGTATAAAGACAAAGGCTGACGCAGTTGAACAGGCAGGCTACAGTCCCCTCCGCCTCAGCCATATACTGCTTTCTTGAAAGCGGGTCTTCCCTGCCCATGCTTTTATAATTCTTGTCGTTGAGCCTAAGGTCGATAAACGGTCCGAGATTAATCCTTATCTTTTTGTAAGGCGCGCCGCCGTTCAGCATATCCTGCCATACGAGTATGCCTAAAACATCGCAGTAATAGTACCATAAAAGAGGCTCAATTTTTATATGCTTGCGCAGCATATTAAAGCCGAGCGATTTTACTTTTACAAGGCAGTCGTACATTTCGCGGTTGGAAGAAGGCGTATATATGCCGTCGCCCCAGTACCCCTGGTCGAGCAATCCGCTGTGAAATACAGGCTTTCCGTTTACCGTAAAACAGTATTTCCCATTTCTTTCAGCCATACCGAAAGTGCGCAGACCGAAGTAGCTTTCCACGCGGTCGGCGCCGCACGTTACGACTATCGCATAAAGGTTCGGCGACTCGGGCGACCACAAAAGGCAGTCCGAAACGTCGAGAACGCACTTTTCCCCTGAAGGCACGCAGCATTCTGACGCAATGAGCCTGTCACCGTCGTACACTTCGTAGTTTATGACCCCTTTTCCCCCTTCCGTCCTGCAGGCAAGCTCAAGTTTTCCGCTGAAGCTGTCGGGTATAATCTTTAGGTCTGCAAGATAAACTTCAGGCACGCTCTCCAGCCATACAGACTGCCAGAGCCCGCTCGTTGCGGTGTACCATATGCCGCCCGCGTTGTAGCTCTGCTTGCCTCTGCCGAATATATGCGAGGAAGCGTCGTCCGTAACCACTACGCACAACTCGTTTTCGCCGTCCGCAAGCATATTTGTGATATCCAATGTAAACGGCAGATATCCGCCCTCGTGACGTCCCGCAACGCGCCCGTTGCACAGCACGGTGCAGCACTGGTCGCACGCGCCGAAATTTATCAGCACTCTGCCGCGGTTAAACCCATTCGGCAACGAAAAAGTGCGGCGGTAATGCAGATATTCGTTTGGGCTAAGCTGCCTGCCCACGCCTGAAAGTCTGCTTTCGGGAGAATATGGAACGAGTATTTTTCCGTCATAAGACTGCGGCGTATCCGACGAAGGACAAAAGGCATAATCCCACAGTCCGTTAAGCGTAAGATAGCTTTCCCTTCTGAACTGCGGGCGGGGATATTCTGCAAGGGGAATTTCCCCTTCTGAAAATACAGGCTGTTTTATCATGACGGCACTCTCCTCCCTTTCTTATCTGTATGAAATCAGCCGCAACTGCCGCAAAAACCAGCGGCTGCTAAAGCTGCATAAGCCAGGCCGCACAGCAAAAATCGGCTTCAGCAACCCCTCTTGCCCCTGCATCTCAGGCAGCCACAACAACCGCGACGAAGGCTGCAGCCGCAATGCAGATTGCCAAAGCAAAAACATAGTTTTATCCGTACAGCTCCTAAAGTCTTAAAGGCTTTGCATTGCCGATATTGTCTTTTCGTATATTATAACTCATAAGCGGCAAAAAAACAACAGCAAGATTTTAAGTATTTGCGCGGAAGGCTTCAGGCGCAGACGCAGCTTTAACTTATTTTACCTCAACGAAAGCCTGTTAATTATTTCAAAACTTAAAAAAGCCGCTTGCTATTTTGCGGCAATATGGTATAATATTTATAAACAAATGTTTTGCACCGTATAAAAGACGGGGCGCAGAGGTGCGCATATGTACGAACAACCAACATTTTTTGAAAATTCTGCCGACCAGCCGCTCGCCGCGCGACTGAGGCCGAGCAACCTTGAAGAGTTTGTCGGGCAGAAACATCTTTTAGGCGAAGGCAAGGTTCTGCGCAGACTTATTGAAAGCGATAAAATAAGCTCAATGATTTTCTGGGGACCTCCCGGCGTAGGCAAAACTACGCTCGCGCGCATAATAGCCAACCGCACAAAGGCGCGGTTTATAGATTTTTCCGCCGTAACGAGCGGCATAAAAGAAATAAAAGAGGTCATGGAACAGGCGGAAAAAGGCAGGCGGTTCGGCGAAAAGACAATACTTTTCGTAGACGAAATACACCGCTTCAACAAAGCCCAGCAGGACGCTTTTCTGCCATACGTTGAAAAGGGAAGCATTATTTTAATAGGCGCTACTACCGAAAACCCCTCCTTTGAGGTAAACGGGGCGCTTCTTTCGCGCTGCAAAGTATTCGTACTGCAGGCGCTGAAAACGGAAGAGCTTGCCGCTCTTTTAAGGCGAGCCATCACCGACCCGCGCGGATTCGGCAATCAGGAAGTAGATATTTCCGACGAAATAATTCTTACGATAGCCGAATTTGCCAACGGAGACGCCCGCAGCGCGCTTTCCACCCTTGAAATGGCTGTACTCAACGGCGATGTCGACGAAAAAGGAAAGACTACGGTTACCAAAGAGACTGTGGAAAATATAACGCTTAAAAAATCGCTGCTGTACGACAAGACGGGCGAAGAGCACTATAACCTTATCTCCGCACTGCACAAATCGATGCGCAACTCCGACCCCGACGCCGCCGTCTACTGGCTTGCGCGAATGCTTGAAGCGGGCGAAGATCCGCTGTACATCGCGCGCAGAGTGACGCGCTTCGCGAGCGAGGACGTCGGACTTGCCGACCCGCGCGCCCTTGAAATTGCCGTAGCAGCATACCAGGCATGCCACTTCATAGGCATGCCCGAATGTTCTGTGCACCTGACGCAGGCGGTAGTTTACATGTCGCTCGCGCCGAAGTCAAACGCGCTTTATATTGCCTACGAGAGCGCAAAAAAAGACGCCCTCACCATGCTTGCCGAGCCCGTGCCGCTGGTCATACGCAACGCTCCCACAAAACTGATGAAAGAACTTGAATACGGAAAAGGCTATCAGTACGCGCACGATACAAAGGATAAACTCACAAACATGCAATGTCTGCCAGACTCACTTCTCGGAAAGGAATACTACCACCCCACGGAAGAGGGAACGGAAGCGAAATTCAGGACAAGGCTTACCGAAATAAAAGACTGGAAAAAGCATCACAGCGCAGAATAAAACAGCACTTATAACAAGTTTTATTGTTATAAAACAGCTAAATATTATATAAATGCATAGTTTTATTTGTAAATATCAACAGTTTGATTATGCGCAGTTAACTTACGCACAGCCGCGGGCGGAAAATTTATTCCGCCCGCGGCTGTACTTTCTTGATGCAATCAAACATTACGTCTGACTTGCGCATAAGCGCACACGCGCAATTATTAACGCATAACTGCCCGTCTGCCCGCACTATTCTGCAAAGCGCACTTTTAGTCAAACGTCATACAGCATACTCTCCCACTTCCGTTTGCGCCACGCCTCTCTTTTCATAATTTACAAAAAATGCAATGTTTTTGTTGAAACATATCAATTCCGCACCAAACAAAAAAGGCGTTGACAAAAATACGGCATATAAATATAATAACAATGCTTACAGTAAGAATGCTTACTATTATAAGAAACCCAAAAGGGGACGGCATGGAAAAATCTTTTCACCACACGCTTATGAAGGCATATTTCAGCTTTCACCGCATGGTTATGGAGCAAGCCAGAAGCGAAGGACTTACTTCGGGGCAACCAAAAATTTTAGAATTTCTGCTTGACGGGGACGGCGTTGAACAAAAAGTTATTGCCGCGCATTGCGAAATCGAGAGCGCGACTGCGGGCAGCATATTGAACCGGATGGAAAGCGCGGGATTAATCGAGAGGCGCAGACTGGACGGCAACCGCCGTTCCATTTACGTCTATCTTACGGACAGCGGAAAAAAAGCGGCTGAAAGAATAAAAGAAATTTTTGCCGAGGCGGAAATGCGCGCATTTGACGGCATTCCGACCGATGAGAGAGAAATTCTTTGCCGCGACCTTAAAAAAATTTACGCAAACACAGTCGGGACGGAGAAAATTACATGGTAGAAAACAGCGAACAAACTAATACCGAAAACAGCGCAGAAGATTTGAAAAATGCTTTGAACGAAAGCGCGGCAGCAAACGCCGTGCAGAATGCAGAAAAAGATTCAGAGTGCGACGCCTCAGCCGCCTGCTCGGCAGAAAAAACCGAAGGCGCAACAGAAAAAGCCGAAGGCGCGGCGCGTAGCAAAATTGACATAAAGCAAAAAGTTATAGAATACTCTATGCGGACTCTCGTGCTTGTGATAGGGCTTGTGATAATGTCTTTCGGCGTAGGGCTTTCAATTCAGGCTACGCTCGGCACATCGCCGATATCAAGCATTCCCACCGTGCTTTACTACATCACCAAACTTTCTGTAGGAACTACGACAATTATCTTCAACACGTTAATCGTCATTCTGCAGATAATAATCTTAAGGCGCAGGTTCAGGCTTATACAGCTTTTACAGATTCCAGTCTGCGTGGTGTTCGGTCTTCTGTGCGATGTTTCGCTGAGCTGTCTCGGCGCGGTAACGCCACAGCAGTACTGGGCGCAGTGGCTTATATGCATTGCGGGCATACTGCTTGTAGCCATAGGCGTAAGCTTTGAAGTTGCGGCGAACGTTATGACCCTTGCCGGCGAAGGGCTTGCGCTTTCGGTATGCAAGGTAGCGCCCAAGATTAAATTCGGCTACGCCAAGGTTATGTGCGATTGTTCGTTCGTAATCATTGCGGCAGCCATCTCGCTCATATTCCTTCACGGTCTTCAGGGCGTGCGCGAAGGCACTATCGCCGCGGCAATATTTGTAGGCCTTATAGCAAAACAGCTCAACAAAGTTACCATACCTCTTGCAAACAAGTTTTTCGCGCTCAGCTCAAAGCATAAAAACAACGAAAGCGGTGCCGCTATGCAGCACAGCACGGCAAAAGGCAATTAAGCGGCATATATGCCACAACTATTGTTCATTTAAAAAAATAAAAAATTTAATTGACCACCATATATCCCTCAATTAACCGCATAAAACATAGCTGACGGGCATAAACGACGCCCAAGCAATGGCGCTGTGCGCATTGAGCGCCATATATGCCTTAAATAATTAAAAAAGCCGCGGGGCGCAGGAATTTTTTCCTGCGCCCCGCGGCTTTAAAAATCTGAGCCGCACTCACAAATCGCACACATTCTTATTCCGCAGATATAGCGGCTTTAAATTCTGTTCTTTTTCATGCGGATAACCGCGGCTGCAAAACAGCACGCGCCGAAAAGCATTACCGTACCCGCAAGAATTCCCGCGGCTGCGGCGGAAGACAGACTTTCGCCGAAGAAATTAAGGTGTACGGAAAAGCTGTCTGCAAGCCCGTCGGCAAACTGCGGCGAAACGGCTTCGCCAAGCTCCTCCACCGCCCCGCGCATGAAAAAACTTCTGAAAAGC
Source organism: uncultured Clostridia bacterium (assembly GCA_944368065.1). GTDB lineage: Bacteria > Bacillota > Clostridia > Christensenellales > Borkfalkiaceae > Coproplasma. Next base: position 28,209 of record CALVWV010000004.1, read on the forward strand.
GCCGCCGAGTAGCTGCCCGGCACGAACAGCGTGACATACTGCACTCCCTCGGGGAATGTGCTGATGGGTATATATGCGCCTATGAGGAAGCCTATTACCGTGCCGATTATAACATTCATGCCCGTAAACGCGCCCTCGGAGCTCAAAAAGCTTATAACAAAAACAAGCAGCGTTGAAGCCGAAAGAACGGACAATATCACTACGCCGACGCAGCCGAAAGCGTCCGCCGCGGTAAGAAGCCAGCTGCCCGACGCGGCAAGCCATACAAAGCATACGCCGAGCACTATCAGACTTATTATGATTCCCGCCGCCGCAACGGATAAAAAGTATGCGGCCGCAGGCATCCACGCGGGCACGGGCGAAGATAAATAATCCGCCGTTACTCCTCTGTTTTTATCCTGAATCATAATTCCGCACG
>CALVWV010000005.1 GCA_944368065.1 uncultured Clostridia bacterium
ATATATTTCATTACTTGAATCACCATGTAATCCTTATTTAATAGAGATTAACTTACTTGAATTATGAAGCAAAATCCATTTTTAACAGTAAATAAGGTGTTCGGATAATTAACAGTCGGTTCACCACACCAGAATAATACGAACTCTGACAGATTGTCGGGGTTCGTATTTTTTTAATTTTTAATATAATGCATTACCGTGTATGTGACTTCGGCGGCGTAAAAATTCAGTATTGACAAAATATTTTGCCTTGTGTTATATTTGAAAATGTCAATTATTTGCTGTGTTCGCAACGCAGGAGGGTAAAAATGGTTTCTGTGGCTATTCTTACGGCGGATAAAAAGACGGCTCAGCTTCTTGACGGGTATGTAAGGCAGTTTGAATCTGAAACTGCCGATATCTACGAAGTCAAGATATTTGAAAACGTCCTCGATTTTTTTGCCGAATACAAATACGGCTTCGATGTTGTCGTAATAGACAGCGTTTTGCCAAAAATTTCAGGCATACAGGTTGCCGAACTTATTCGTGCGGACAGCGAAAAGGTCTGCATAATTTTTATAAGCAAAACGGCAAAGAATGCAATTTTCAGCTTTACATACAATGCAGTGGCGTATCTGTTAAAGCCTGTCGGGCAGGCGGAGTTTTTCAATGCCTTAAAAATTGCCGCTGAGCGCGCAGATAAGTGGGGCAGCGATCAGCTGAACATAAATACCAACGGCACTATCGTCATAGTCGGAATCAAAAATCTTTTCAGCGTAGAGGTCGACGGACATTACCTTCATTATTATACCGAAAACGGCGAGTATGTTGAACGGGGAACCATGAAGGGGTGCGAGGATAAACTTGCGCCTTACGGTTTTTTAAGGTGCAACAACAGCGTGTTAGTCAATATGCGGTATGTTACGGAACTTTCCAGAACGGAGATTACCGTTGCCGGCAAAAAGTATCCTATAAGCCATTCCAGAGCAAAATCATTAAGGAGTAAGTTTCTTTCAAAAAGATAAAAAAATTTAAGTTTATGCCAGAAAAATAGTCATTCGTGCCACGTATTTTGCACGAATGACTATTTTTTGCTGTATATGTTAAGCTGTATTGAAAGATTGAAATACAACCGCTAAAATGAAAATGCATTTCAGATAATGCAAAAAAATAAACTTTTTGGAGGAAAATGCATATATGACAAAGTTTAGCGGAAAGTCAAAGTCCAGAGCCGTAAAACTCGGGGCGGCGGCTGTAAGCATTGTGCTTGCATGCTCTATGAGCGTGGCAACATTATCCGCAAGCGCTTTTACTGCTTCAGGCGTTAAGGGTGATTATTATACGTCTTTCGGAAGCAAAAGCGATGTGGTTAAAGCCGGCAACGCGCTCAATGAGGAGATAAGCGAAGAGGGTTTTGTTCTTATGAAGAACAACGGCGTGCTTCCTCTTGCCGCATCCATACAGCAGGGGAGGAGAAAAAGGCAGACTAAGGTGAGCGTATTCGGCAAGGCTTCTACCAATCTTCTTATAGGCGGATCGGGTTCCGGTTCAGGCAACACGGCCGGCGCAGCAACTATAAAGGACAGCCTTGAGCTTGCAGGTTATGACGTAAACGATACGCTCTGGAACTGGTATTCCGGCGACGCATCTGGTGCAAACAGCTATACGCGTATAAGCGGCGACCAGGTTACCCACGGACTTGCCACTATAGAGACTACGACTGCCGCTTTCAATGAGGGCAAGGCAACGTTTGAAGGTTCGCTCTCAGATTACAGCGATGCGGCGGTAGTTGTATTTGCGCGTCAGGGCGGCGAAGGCATAGACCTTCCCACTTCAAGCGTTGACGGAATAACTCTTCCCGAAAATGCCGAAGTGGGCGATGAACTCACGCTCTCTGAAAACGGCAACAAGACGTTGAAAGGTCGCACGGGCGAAGGCAGATATCTCGACCACTATCTTGAGCTCGATGAGGATGAGGAAGCTCTGCTCGATTACGTAGAGTCCAAATTTGACAAAGTCATAGTCGTTATCAACAGCTCCAACGCAATGGAAATGACAGAGCTCCAGAACGACGCAAATGTTGACGGCATTGTATGGGTAGGCGGTCCCGGCAACCAGGGTATCAACGCGCTCGGCAGACTTTTAAGCGGTGCCGTGAACTTCTCCGGCCGCACCGTCGACCTTTATGCCAGCGACTATTCCAAGATACCTGCAATGGCAAACTTTGCCGATCAGCACACAATAGGCGACGATACGATAGCTTACTACGTGCCTGCGGATAACGAAGAAGGCGGTCAGTGGGTTTACGGCAACGTATACCTCAACGAAGACGGCAGCATTTATTATCTCAACGACGGCACGGGCTTCGGGCTTTCAAGGACGAACTCTGGTCTCGCTTCGCACGGAAACGTATATTGCAAGGTTGAATATGAAGAGGACATCTTTGTAGGTTACCGCTATTATGAAACTTATGCCGCAGATATGAGCGAAGGCGGTGAAGAGTGGTATAAGCAGAACGTAGTTTATCCTTTCGGCTACGGCCTTTCTTACACGACTTTCACGCAGGAAGTTACCGCGACAGTAAACGGCGCCGCGCTCAATAACCAGGCGCTCACAGGCAACGAAACTGTTACCGTATCGGTCAAAGTTACCAATACCGGCGATTATGCCGGCAAGGATGTAGTTCAGCTCTACGTGGCAGCTCCTTACGACGCGACCAATGCGCCTATATCCAAGGCAGTCCGCACGCTTGTTGACTTCGGCAAGACAGATACTCTTCAGCCCGACGAATCCCAGACTCTTACGTTTGACATCAAGCTTCAGGATCTGGCTTCCTACGACTGGTCTGACGCCAACAAGAACAATCATGAGGGCTACGAGCTTGACAGAGGCAACTATACGATAACCGCGATGAAGAACTCGCACGAGTCGTACGGCAACAGCGCTTCCGCAGGCTTCAGAATTGAAAACGTTGTCAACTACGATACCGATTCCGTAACCGGCAATGATGTTGAAAACAGGTTTGTTGATTATAACTGGGGTACTTCGGAAGAAGGCAACTACAGCACCGTCAACGAAACCATGAATATCATGAACCGCGCCGAAGGTCTTGACGAGAGCGCGCCCGCAAAGCCTACGTTTGACGAAATGGAGGCAAGCGAGGACTTCTTTGTAAGTCTTGCCGCTGAAAACAAGACCGTAAGGTATGATTTCACGAACGATACCAAGGAAACTCCCTGGTACTATGAATCCGTTCCCGAAGGCGTATCTCAGGTAGCTGAAGATGCGAAGAACAGGGAAATAGAAATCACCTGGGCGGACATGAAGGGCGTTGATAAGGACGATCCTTTATGGGATGAATTCCTCAACCAGTTCAAGTTCAGCGAACTTACCGCAGTTATAGGTCAGGGTGCAGCCGCTGCCGCAACGGTGGTAGGAAAGCCCGGTTCCACCAACAGCGACGGTCCTTCCACGATAGCAGAAGTAAGTTATGCAAGCGAGTGTGTTATTGGTGCAACGTTCAACAAAGAACTTGCAAATCGCATGGGCGCGATGATAGGTGAAGAAGCTCTCTGGAACGGCAAGAGCGGTTGGTACGGACCTGCGATGAATACACACCGCACTCCTTTCTCCGGACGTAACTTTGAATATTATTCAGAAGATCCCATACTTGCAGGCTTCATGGCAGCCAACACCGTAGCCGGCGCTGAATCAAAAGGTCTCCGTTGCTTCATCAAGCATTATGCTGTTAACGACTGTGAAACTGATAAGTCTGCACCCAGCCTTGTGACGTGGGCTTCCGAGCAGGCTCTGCGCGAAATTTATCTCAAGCCTTTCGAAATGGCTATAGAACTCGGCGGGGCAAGCGGAATAATGACGGCGTTCAGCCGTGTCGGTGCGGTATCCTGCGCAAACAACTATGCTCTCGTTGACTGCCTTGCAAGAGGCGAATGGGGCTTCGACGGCTATATGATAACCGATATGTTTGTAAGCTCTTACATGAATGTTGATAAGATGCTCCGCTCCGGCGGCGTTATCCCCTTCACCCGCGGAACGGTAGAGGGCGTTTACGATGCGGAAGACAATATGGTATATGTAGGTGAGCTTCAGGAAAACGGCATATATACGACTGAAAAGACTATAGCAAGTCCTACGCAGTTCATGCTTGTAAGAAATGCCGTAAAGAACACGCTGTATGCGGCTCTTCAGAGCAGTGAAATCCTTGGCGTAAGCGAGGGCGTAGGATATGACATAGACAAAGTTGTCAATCTTGATGCTATCCAGGGTCGTAACCTTGGCGCAACTCAGCAGAATAGCAAGTTTGTCGGCTCAGTAGGTGTAAATAGCGACATTATGGACAATCTTAACGGCACCGTTACATACTACGAGCTTGTAAGCACCCTTCCTGCAGGACTTTCTTTCGACAGCAAGACGGGTCTTATAACAGGTACTCCTACCGAAGCAGGCGAATACACGATAATCGTGCGCAACTATGTTGACGGCTGGATTGCAAAGGAAGTAGCTTACGATCTTTCCGTAGTTGCTGCAGAAGGAAGCACGACTCCCGGAGGAGAAACAACCGATACTTCTGAGCTCGAGTCTGATATAGCAGACCTCAACGACAAGATTACCGACCTTCAGGGCAAGATAGATTCCATGGGAGGAACTGAAGCGCCCAAGGCTGATAACGGACTTGCGATAGCAGGCATAGTAATAGGCGTTGTAGGCGTTGTTGCCGCAGGTGCGGCGCTTGCGTTCGTATTCTTAAAGAAAAAGGACTGACAAGTTTAAACTGAATTAAGTTCGTTCGCCCGCGCGGTTTCCGCGCGGGCGGGCCGGACTTATTATTTGCAAATAATCTGTACGTAAAATGAGGTAAAATAATGAAAAAGCTTAAAAGAGTTATTGCATTGGTGCTCAGCGTGTTGTGCGTAGGCGCAACGGCGTTTGTTGTCTCCGCGTGCAACGGCGGCGAGCAGGATAAGGACAATACTGGCTTGGAACAGCCAGACAAAGAAGATCCCGGCACAGAAGACCCTGATACAGAAGACCCTGATACAGAAGACCCCGACAAAGAAGATCCCGATACAGAAAATCCCGGAACAGAAGACCCCGATACAGAAGACCCCGACACAGAAGACCCTGATACGGAAAACCCCGGTGAGGAAACTCCCGATGAAGATAAAGAACCGCCCAAGTCTGACAAGCCCAACGAATTTATATTCGAAGCTGAATATACCGATCTCGACGATATAGGCGGACCCGGTTGGTCGGGTTCGTTCAGCGGCGTGCAGTGCATCCGTCAGGATGTTGATAACGCCAGCAACGGTTATTATGTAAGTTTCCTTTATACGGAGGGCAACATTCTTGCATTTGAATTTGAATCGGATATAGCGGAAAAGGGCGACCTTGTTCTGCGTTTAAGCACAATAATCCCCGAAATGTGGCTTGCCTCTGACGATGTATGGAACGTCACCATCAACGGAGTATCCGTCGATTACGGCGACGTGTACCTTACGGGCACCGGCGGTCTCAACGAGGTTGCTCCTTTCGATGATGCAATTGTCATAAAGGATTTCGATATACTTGCAGGCACAAATGTAATAGAGCTTGAAACTGTGAACAGCGAGCCCCAGTATACGGTGGGCGTAAATATGACCGGTACTGCTCCCGAAGTGGACTGCATAAAAGTTTATACAACTACTGCGCAGCTCACGTGGGAACCTATCCTTGAAAATACCTGGTATATCTGAGGAGACTGGGAATGAACGGTTTTAAAAAAATCTGGAAAAGGAAGGGTTCGCGCTCGTGGTTCCTCACCGCGGTAATACTCGTCGTCGTATTGCTTACGGCAAGCCTTATACTCACGCAGAACGCTTTTATATACAACACCGTATGCATAGTGCTCGGGCGCGAGCGCAGAATACTTTTAAGCGGCGATGAATCGGGCAACGTCCGTTACGTAACCGACGAAGGAATAGACAGCAAGGAAGCAGCGCTTGCGGCGGCAAACGCTGTCAACGAAGATATTGCCGAAGAGGGTATGGTTCTTCTTAAAAACCAATGCAACGCTCTTCCGCTTGAGGAGGGTGCAAAAGTAAGCGTGTTCGGCAAAAACTCTGTCAACCTTGTTTACGGCGGCTCAGGCTCTGGCGGCGCGAGGGGCTCGGGATATAAGACCCTTTACGAAAGTCTTGAGACGGCAGGATTTGAATATAACCCTTCGCTTAAAAGCTTTTACGACAGCACGGCTTCGGGCACGGGAAGGCCTGAAAATCCCGACATGGGCTCAATTCTTACAGGCTTCGCCACAGGCGAAACGCCCCAGTCCATGTATACAGACAACGTAAAGGACAGCTACAGGGAATATTCCGACGCTGCTATAATAGTGATATCCAGAATATGCGGCGAGGGATTCGACCTCCCCCGCACGATGTACAACTCGTACAAAGATACAACCAAAGTAAGCGGCGCGCGCAATGCGGACGACCACTATCTTCAGCTCGACCAGAACGAGACCGACCTTATAAAAGCTGTTTCTTCTTCAGGATTCGATAAAATTATTATCCTTATAAATTCTGCAAACCCCATAGAGCTTGGTTTCCTCGACGATCCCTCGCACTATGCTTATTCAGATAAGATTGACGCTGCGCTCTGGATGGGACTTCCCGGCATGAGCGGCGTAATGGCTGTAGGCAGAATACTCAGCGGCGAAGTAAACCCTTCAGGCAGACTTATAGATACCTACGCGCGCGATTTCAAAGCAGACCCTACCTGGAACAACTTCGGCGACAACCGTTCTGACGATGGCAACCGCTATGTAAATGAATCGGGCAGAAACCAGTCGTTCTATTTCGTGCGGTATGAAGAGGGCATATACGTCGGTTACCGCTACTGGGAGACGCGCGGCTATACAGACGGCGAGGAATGGTATGATTCGCACGTGGTGTATCCTTTCGGCTACGGCCTCTCATATACTCAGTTCAGTTACGACGTGGGAGAGTATAAGATTATAGATGACGAGGGTAATGAGAGCGCTCTTCCCGAAACGCTTAGCGAAGACGATGCGGACAAGACAATATCTGTAGATGTAACGGTAACCAATGAAGGCGAAGTTACAGGCAAGGAAGTTGTTCAGCTGTACGTTTCCGCGCCCTACTACAGCGGCGGTATTGAAAAGTCGCAGGTGGTTCTTGCTGCGTTTGCAAAGACAGAACCTATAAAGAGCCACGATAGCTATACGGTTACGCTTGAATTTTCGCTCTACGATATTGCATCGTACGACAACAGGGACATGAACGGCAACGATTTTTGCGGCTATGAGCTTGAAGCAGGCGAATACGGCATTTATGTTTCCGAAAACGCGCATTCGTGGGCGGACGGAACTGCAGTTGAACAGAAGTTCAGCGTTCCTTCTACGGAAAACGGCAAGACGACGGGCTTTAAGTATGCACAGGATGAGACTACCGGCTATACCGTTGAAAACCGTTTCGACGATGTATCCGAAGAACTCGAAGTTCTTCTCTCCCGCAATGATTGGGACGGCACTATGCCCGAATTACCTTCAACTGAAGACAGGACGATATCTGCCGAACAGCTCAATCAGATGAAACCTTATACGATAGACGACCAAGAGGACGATCCCTGGTATGCCGAGGAAATGCCCGGGCAAGCTGCAACGTCTTATGCTGCGAATAGCGCGCCCGTGCAGCTTTACGAGCTTATCGGTCTCGATTACGACGATCCTCTGTGGGATGAACTTCTGAACTGTCTTACCGTAAGCGAAATGCTCAGCGCAATCAGCACTTGTGCATTCAATACAGGCAGAATTGACAGCATCGGCAAGCCACTCACTACCGAAGCGGACGGTCCCGTCGGCTTTACCAACTTCATGGCTGACCCTACGATATATGATACATGTTGCTTTGCAAGCGAATGTGTGCTCGCGGCGACGTGGAATACCGACCTTGCATACGCCATGGGCAATGCCGTGGGCAACGAATCGCTCATAGGCAATGTTGCTGGCGACGGCAGACCTTATTCCGGTTGGTACGCTCCCGGCGCAAACATTCACCGTTCGCAGTTTGGCGGCCGCAATACTGAATACTATTCGGAAGACGGTCTTATTTCCGGCAAAATGGGTGCAAACGTAGTTCTCGGCGCAAAGTCTAAGGGCGTATATACATTCATAAAGCATTTTATAGTAAACGACCAGGAAACCAACCGCAGTACAATGGGACTTGTTACCTGGACGGACGAGCAGAGCCTGCGCGAACTTTACATGAAGCCTTTTGAGATTATTGTCAAAGAAGGCAAAACGACGGGCATGATGTCATCATTCAACCGTCTCGGAACAACGTGGACAGGCGGCAATTATAATCTGCTTACCGAAGTTCTCAGGAAAGAATGGGGCTTTGACGGTACTGTCATAACCGACTACAATTACGCAACGCCGTATATGTACGGCGACCTTATGATACGTGCCGGCGGCGATATAAACCTCGGTCAGGACAGTTCCATAACCACGGAAAACATGAGCGCCACTCAGGTAGCCAGCGTAAGGCGCGCTACGCACAACCTTCTTTACACGGTAGCCAACAGCAACGCAATGAACGGTTACGGCGAGGGCGTAGTTTACGGCTATGCTCTTCCCTACTGGGTAATAGGCCTTATATGCGTTGATGCGGTTGTTGCTTTCGGACTTGCGGTATGGGGTTTCTTTGCGGTGCGCAAGTCGCTTAAAACAGAAGACTGAAAATGAGCAGGCTGCAACTTTTTAAGTTGCAAAGTCGCTATACCCTTCCCGTTGCAGAGCGGGGAGGGTATAGGACTATTGCGACGACTGTTTTTGCATGCAGACTGACGGTGCTGCATTGTTAAATATAATTATAAAAAATTTTTTCAAAAGAATGCTTATTATAAAGGGCGAATGCACGGCTGATTTTATAGTATCAGCAGAGGGAGTGTTTTAAAGAAAGTTTGCATCGCAGGCGTGCGGTGCAGAGGAGAAGGGTAGAGTGATAAGGGTTGCTGTCGTCGACGACGAACAGGGCGCGTTGGAAAGGATGTCCGCGTGCCTTAAAAGATATTCCGAAGAAAACGGCGTTGAATTCAACGTTTCGTGCTTCAGCAGCTCCGTCGATTTTCTTGAAAAGTACAATGCCGGTTACGACATTGTATTCATGGACATACAGTTGCCGGATTACGACGGAATAGAAGTGATGCGCAAGTTGCGCAAATCTGATAAAAGTACTATACTTATATATGTAACGAATATGGCAAATCTCGCCATACGCTGTTACGAAGTTGATGCGCTCGATTTTATAGTAAAGCCCGTCGAATATTTTTCATTTTCCATAAAGATGAACCGCGCGCTTAGGCGGCTTGAATGTACGAGGGAAGCCGAGGTGCGCGTAAAGACGGACGATGGTTTTGTCAAACTTTTCACTTCCTCGATAAGGTATGTGGAAGTTTTCGGACATGTGGTGGTATATCACACAGACGCAGGCGATTTTAATACGCGCGGCACGCTCAAGGATATATAAAAATCGCTCAAAGAAAACGGTTTTGCCCGTTGCAACAATTGTTTTCTGGTAAATCTGAGATATGTTGTAAGAATGGTCGGCAACGAACTGTTTCTCCGCGACGAAAAGCAGGGCATTGCCATAAGCCGCACAAAAAAGAAAGAGTTTATGAAAGCTCTGGATGACTTTATAGGTAGTGGTAAATAAGCTGATGTTCTACGATTCGGAAAGCGCTTTGTTCTGGTACAGGGCAATATTTATGGGCGAACTGCTCATAAGCGAAATTCTGTTCACGTGGCGCCTTTCAAAAAGGAGGCGCTATATTCTGCGGCTTCTGATCGGCTGTGCCGCATGCATAGGTCTTTCTTTTGCCGTGCCCATTTTCAGCTATAATTCTTTTGTTACGTCAGGGCTGTTTTTCTTTCTGTTCTTTATTTCCGTCGTCATGTTCAGATACTTCTGTTACAAAGAATCGTGGCAGACAGTGCTATTTTATTGTGTGGCGGCGTTTGCCGTCCAGCATATAGCTTACGAACTGTACAACTTTATCGTCATAGCCAGCGATCTTAACAACGGACTTCCCGTCGAGGTTTACGGCGATAAATTTTTGGGTACTTACAACGCCATAATCGCGCTTGTACAGTTTGTCAGCTACTTTATCGTATATTGGGCGGCTTATATGCTGATAGGCAGAAGGGATATAGATTATTCGGATACAAAGTTCAGCTTTCCGATGTTCATGCTATCTTCATGCACGGTGGTAATATCTATAGGTTTCAACGCCGCAGTCACTTATTACGCATATGAGCACGTGGACAGGTTTTATTTAAGTCTTTCCTGTCTGCTTATCATAACGTGCTGCATTCTTGCGCTGTACGCTCAGTTCGGTCTGCTGTTCCGCCGAAAAATAAAAAGGGAACTTGATTTCGTAAAAACCATGTGGCTGCAGGAAAAGAAGCAGTACCGCATGCTGAAGGAAAATATTGATTACATAAACATAAAATGTCACGACCTGCGTCATCAGATATCGAATATAGGTAAATTGCGTTCCCTTGACGAAAAATCCATACGTGAAATACAGAATGTCATCTCTATATACGATTCGTCATTGAAAACAGGTAACGAGGCGCTCGACGTCATGCTGATGGAAAAGACGCTTCTGTGCCGTCTGCACGGCATACGCATAACGTGCATAGCCGACGGCAAAGCGCTGTCTTTTATGGAAGATTCGGATATATATTCGCTGTTCGGCAACGCGCTCGACAATGCCGTTGAAGCGCTCAGACAGGTCGAGGACGAGGAAAAGCGAGTGATAGGCCTGGATATGCGCAGGGTTGAAGGTTTTCTCACGGTGCGCATATACAACTATTGCCCCGTCAAGCTGGTATTTTACCGCGGTCTGCCCCAGACTTCCAACAACGACAAGTACAATCACGGTTTCGGACTTAAAAGCATGCGCATGATAGTTGAAAAATACGGCGGCAATTTCCGCGTTTCCCAGGACGGAGATACTTTCAATATAAATATAATTTTCCCTTGCGGCGAAGATAACGGGCAATCGGCGGAAGCGGAGGAATGATATGCGCGGAAAAATCAGCAGAAATACGTTTATGCTTATAATAATTCCGTTTATGGTGCTTATAACAGTTGTGGCGGTGGTGATAAACGCGCTCGCGGCAGAGTGGAATTATATGATAAGCAAGTATTTCGGTCAGAGTACTTACCGCATAGAAGATGCGGAAAACGGCATTGCAGACAGCGAATACTATTCTTCTGATTTTGCTGACGAAAAGGAGCTTGAGGAACATTGCCGCAAAGTTGCTTACGATATAGAAGCGGAGGGCATGGTTCTTCTTGAAAACGATGTCTCCGAAGGACGCGGTCTGCCTCTTTCCGACGGCGGAGACGGAAGGTTAAGCGTAAGTCTGTTTTCGGTGTCTTCTGTCGATTTTGTCTACGGCGGTTCGGGTTCGGGCTCGGTAAATTCATCGTCTGCCGTTGATTTTAAAACTGCGCTGGAAAGTGCGGGCGCAGAGGTTAATCCATACCTTTGGGATTTGTATCTCAATAAAAACAAAGCAGGGTACAAGCGCACCGTGCCTTTAAGGGGCGGCAGTACCTTTGCCGTAAACGAAGTTCCGTGGAGCGATGTAAAAGCGACGGCGCTGAGGACCTTTCCCGAATACGGCGATGCCGCGTTGGTAGTTCTCTCTCGTACAGGTTGCGAAGGCTCCGACCTCACCGCGCACGACTGTGCCGAAACGGAAAGCGTTTATGGTAACAGCGGAAATTATCTTGAACTCACGCGCGAAGAATACGATATGTTGCTTGCGCTCGACGAGCTCTCCGACAACATAATACTCATCGTCAATTCCAACAATCCCGTGGAACTGGGATTTGTTGACGATTTCAAAAATATAAGGTCTGTACTCTGGACGGGCGGCGTAGGTCATGAGGGGCTGTATGCTGTTGCGGACGCACTTGCGGGAAAAATAAATCCGTCTGGGAGGCTGGCAGATACTTACGCATGCGATGCGGGCGGTTCGCCCGCGGCAGTAAACTCCGGTTCCAATTTCTGGATTGAAAACTACCCCGAAGCAGAAAGTTATTGTGCCGAAGCCGACCAGTACATAGTTGAGCTCGAGGGTATATATGTCGGTTACCGCTATTATGAGACGCGCTACGAGGACGTTGTGCTCGGCAGAAGCGGTGTCGGAAATTTTGACTATGCGTCGGAGGTCGTTTATCCTTTCGGCTACGGTCTGTCTTACACGACTTTCGGGTATGACGGTTTTGCCGCAGAAAAGCAAGACGACGGTTTCAATGTAAGCATTACCGTTACAAATACGGGTGATGTGGCTGGCAAGGATGTCGTGCAGATATACGGTCAGGCGCCTTATACCGATTACGATATAGAAAACGGCGTAGAAAAATCATCTGTTGTGCTGCTCGGTTTTGCGAAGACTGGTGTATTAAGGCCGGGCAACAGCGAGACGGTGACCGTAAGGGTTGAAAAAAGTCAGTTTGCGTCATACGATTCGCGCGGCGCGGGAACGTATATTGCGGATGCGGGAGATTATTACATAGCATTCGGCACAGACGCGCATTCCGCGCTCAATAATATTCTTGCATTCAAGGGTTGTACTGTAAGCGATGGCATGACTTCGGAAGGAAACGTTGGTTTTGTTTACAGTTTTAATCAGAGGAAGTTGGATGCAAAAACTTATTCACGCACCGAGGGCAATGCCGAAATAACAAATAAATTTGACGCAGCAGATATAACATATTATACGGACGGGCGCGATGCGGTATATCTTTCTCGCAGCGACTGGGAGGGCACGTGGCCGGAGCCTTTTGCCGATTACGAGAATAAGACTACGGGCGAAAAGTACAAAAAGTTTTCTCAGCAGTTCATATCTGATCTTGCTCCGCAATATACAGATGACGGGACTCCTTCATATTCTGAGCAGGCTTCGCAAACGCAACAAGACCTCAATCTTGCTACGCTTATAAATATCGGGTACAAAAATGAAGCCTGGGAAGATTTTCTTGACAGGATTGACATTAAAGATATGTTTTTCATGGTCAGAACGGGCGGCTACGGCAATCCCGAAAATGAATTGCTGAATATTCCTGCAACTGTGGCAAAGGACGGACCGTCAGGCATTTCCGCCATGCTCATAGGAGGTTCAGGCGGAACGGCTTATCCCAATCAGGTGGTGGTGGCGTCTACGTGGAATATCGCCCTTGCCGAAGAAATGGGCATAGCGGTCGGCAATGAAGCGCTTTTTCTTGGCGTTCAGGGCTGGTATGCGCCTGCGCTGAACATTCACCGCACGGCTTTCGGCGGAAGAAATTTTGAGTATTATTCGGAAGACGGGTTGTTGTCGGGCAAAATGGGCGCTGCTGTCGTGGCCGGCGCGCAGAGCAAAGGGCTGGTTTGTTATGTAAAGCACTTTGCACTCAACGATACCGAGGCGGTCACCGACCAGCCAAACGGAATTTCAGGGTCAAAGGACGGAATAGCGACTTTTGCGTGCGAACAGGCAATACGCGAAATTTACCTAAAGCCGTTTGAATATGCGGTTAAGGAAGGCGGGGCGAAAGGCGTAATGAATGCTTTCAACCGCATAGGAACTGTATGGTGCGGCCATCATTCGGGGCTTCAGCGCGGCGTGCTTCGCGGCGAGTGGGGGTTTGAAGGTTGCATAATAACGGACAATGCGGGACTGAGAGATTATATGGAGATAAAGGCAGGACTTCAGGCGGGCACTGATCTTTGGATGAACGCAAATCCGAACGCTTTCATGCTTGACGACGATGAGTTTGACGATCAGCTTGTATCTTACATCCGCGAGGCCGCACATCATTCGCTGTACGTTATAGCAAACAGCGCGGCGATGAACGGGCTGTCAAGCGATACGCGCATAGTTTCTGTAATTCCGCCGTGGCAATGGTGGCTTATCGGTGCCGATATCGCAGTTCTGCTTTTGGATATCTGCGGTATTGTTCTTGTAATCCTCAAGATAAAATGTAGTCGTTACGAGCAGGAATAATTATTAATAAAATAATTTGTTTTTACCTGGTTTAGACAACGAATTTTCTAATACTTGCAGCCGTAATGTTGCGGCTGCTTTTTTTGTGGTGACATTTGCAGAAAGTCGCAATTTTTCTTTTTCAGACGGCTTCAGAACACGGTTGTTCTTAAAGATAATATTTTTTCAGGCTGATTTTAACAAGTACGTTTTAAATTTTAACATCATCCCTGGCATATAAAAATTTTTTTCATTCGCTTGACATTCCGCTTATCATTATTATAAAATATCTTCGTTATCTAACAGTTCGTTGTCTAACTATTCTGACGGCGGCCGCGGTAATTTATTAAATTTCAGGGGCGTAAGCTTTGGAAAACAGAAGATTATTCGGTTTGATGTGGTATGTAAACAGGGAGATGGAGAGGCGCAACAGCGAAAATCTTTCCGCAGTAGGAATAACGGGCGCACAGCTTCAGACTCTCGTATTTGTTCACAGAAGCGCCGCAGGCGGCAAAAAGGTGTGCCAGAGGGATGTTGAACGCGAACTCAATTTAAGAGCGTCGTCCGTTTCCACGATGCTTGCAAATCTGACGTCGGGCGGATATATAACGCGCACGTTTGCAGAAGGCGACGCCCGCACGAAATTTATAGAACTTACGGAAAAGGGCGAAAAACTCTGCAAAAAAAACCGCGAACTGATGGATAAGTGCGACGCAATCATTCAGGACGCGCTTTCGGAGGAGGAGCAGGAGCAATTAAAAACTCTGCTCATTAAAATTTTTAACCACATAAACGGCTGAATTTTGCGCCGGAATCAGGCGCGGCTTGCATATAAATCAGCGCAACGCTGCGCGACTTATGCATATAAATCAGCGCAACTTTCATATATAAATTCCCGCGCGGTATCTGCGCGGCTTACATATATCAAAGGAGTAAATCAGGAGTTAATTGAATGGTAAAAACACTTTTAAAAAGCGTTAAGCAGTACAAAACCGTATCCATTCTTACGCCGCTCGTCATGATAGGCGAAGCCGCCATGGAAATCATAATTCCATTCCTCATGGGCTTCCTTATAGACGAGATAACTGAAATGGCTGATACTCAGACATTCAGCATGAAGATTGTTTGGTACGGTCTTGCAATGATCGGCTGCGCGGCATTCGCGCTGTACTGCGGCATCATGGGCGGTCGTCTTGCGTCCAAGGCTTCTGCAGGTTTTGCGGCAAATCTGCGCTACGACATGTACGACAATATTCAGACGTATTCTTTTGCGAATATAGATAACTTTTCCACCGCGAGCCTTATCACGCGTATCACCACCGATGTAAGCAACGTTCAGCTTGCCTTCCAGATGTGCATACGTATGCTTGTGCGCGCGCCCATACTTTTCATATTCGCAACTATTATGACGTTCGTCATATCGCCTACAATGGGCGGCGTGTTCATTGCGGCGGCAGTAGTGCTTGCAATCATAGTAGGCATAATTATGGTCAGGGTTGCAACGCCTTTCCGCATAATGTTCAAAAAGTACGATAACTTAAACCGCGTCGTTCAGGAAGACCTCACCGCGATAAGGGTTGTAAAATCATATGTGCGCGAAGAGCACGAAATGGATAAAATGCAGGCCGCAACCCAGGATGTTTACAACTATTCCGTAAAGGCCGAAAAGCTTCTCAATTATCTTATGCCCGTAGTGCAGTGCGTAATATACGTCGCAATGATACTTCTGCTTATAATGGGCGGCAACATGATAATAGACGGCACCGGCCTTACGATGGGTAATCTTACATCCCTTCTGCAGTACATGACCCAGATACTCACGGCGGTAATGCTCGTTGCAATGTGCCTTCAGTACATATCTCTTTCCAAGGGCTCGATGGACCGAATCGCGGCTGTGCTCGAAGAAAAGACTACTCTTCCCAAGCCCAAGGCTCCCGTGTTCGAGGTTAAGGACGGCAGCATAGATTTCGACGGCGTTTCGATGTCCTATCTCCAGAAAGCAGATGTTACAGTGCTTTCGGATATCAATCTGCACATAAAGTCGGGTGAAACGGTCGGCATAATAGGCGCTACCGGTTCGGGCAAATCATCGCTCGTTTCTCTCATACCAAGGCTGTACGACGTAGCCGAAGGCTCTGTAAAAGTAGGCGGCGTAGATGTAAGGGAGTACAACCTCGATACGCTCCGTTCAAAGGTTGCGATGGTTCTGCAGAAGAACGTGCTTTTCTCCGGCTCTATAACCGAAAACCTTAAGTGGGGCGACGAGAACGCCACTCAGGAAGAGATAGAGGAGGCGTGCCGTCAGGCGTGCGCCGACGAGTTCATACGCCAGCTGCCCGGCGGTTACGATTACGACTTGGGTCAGGGCGGCGTAAACGTTTCTGGCGGACAGAAGCAGAGACTGTGCATTGCGCGCGCGCTGCTCAGAAAGCCCAAGGTAATAATCTTCGACGACTCTACTTCGGCGGTAGACACCAAGACGGACGCAATGATAAGGCAGTCTCTCCGCACTCACGCGCCCGAGGTTACCAAAATAATAATCGCCCAGCGCATAGCTTCCGTCGAGGATGCGGACAGGATAGTAGTCCTTGACGAAGGTAAAATTACAGGCATAGGCACGCACGAAGAGTTGCTGAAAAACAACGCCATTTATCAGGAAGTATATCTTTCCCAGGTAAAGGGCAAGGCAGACGAAGAAGACGGAGGTGAAGAAGATGGCGAAAAAGCTTAAACAGCCTTCGGTAAAGGAACAGTACGAAAATCTTAATTCGGATATGAAGCGCCGCGTTCAGCAGCACGGCACTTCAAACGGACAGCGCGTGGCAAAAATAAAGGGCTCAGGTCCTGAAAATCCGGTAAAGGTTTTAAAGCGCGTGCTCAGCTATACCTTCCGCAACAAATTTGCCGCGGTAATGCTTGTAATACTCATAGTTTTGTCGTCGGCGGCGGGAGCTGTAGGCTCGTTCATGCTCACGTTCGTAATAGGCGCAATAGAAGATATGGTGAACGGCGTCGCGGGCGCAGACCAGTCGCTCATCAGCTGGACTATAGCGCTTATATGCGTGTATGTGGTCGGAGTTCTCAGTACATTCTCGTACAGCAGGCTTATGATGTACATAGCGCAGGGCACTCTTAAAAGAATGCGCGACGAGATGTTCATAAACATGCAGTATCTGCCTCTGAGGTACTTCGATACTCACACGCACGGCGAACTCATGAGCCGTTACACCAACGATGTGGATACTCTCCGCCAGATGCTTTCGCAGTCTGTTCCTCAGATGATATCGGCAGTCGTTACCATAGTCGTCGTGCTTCTCTGCATGATTTTCATGAGCTTCAGCCTTACGCTCGTAATGCTTGTAATATTAAGCGTGAACATCGTCTGCATCAAGGTCATTGGCGCAGAATCTTCCCGCCAGTTCTTGAAGCAGCAGGTTTCCATAGGCAAAGTAAACGGCTTTGTCGAAGAAATGATGGAAGGTCAGAAGGTAGTAAAGGTATTCTGCCATGAAAACAAGGCGAGGGAAAATTTCAAGGCAATAAACGAAGAGCTCCGCATAAGCGGCACAAAGGCAAACCAGCTTACCAATATGCTCGGACCCATGTCCAACATATTAAGCTATTTCCAGTACGTTGTGGTTGCTATCGTCGGCGCGGTATTCTTTGCGACTCACAGCATTGGGGCGCTTTCGCTTTACAGCGTTGCGTTCGGCGACGGTTCGGGCGCGTTTACCGTAGGCGACGTCAGCGTGCTTATAGCATTCCTTACGCTCATACGTTCATTCAACCAGCCCGTACAGCAGGTTACCCAGCAGTTCAACGCAATCGTTATGGGTCTTGCGGGCGCAGAGCGCATATTCGATATCTTCGATACCCCTCACGAGGATAAGGGCGGAGACATCACTCTTGTGTACGGCGAGGGCGGAATTGAAAAGTGGAGCTGGAAAAAGCCCGAAGCCGACGGTACGTTCAGTTATATACCCCTTCGCGGCGATATACGCTTCAAGGATGTAATCTTCGGCTACACGCCCGATAAGATAATACTCAAGGATATTTCGCTTTACGCAAAGCCCGGTCAGAAGATAGCTTTCGTAGGCGCAACGGGTGCGGGCAAAACTACCATAACCAACCTTATAAACAGGTTCTATGACATACAGTCAGGCTCGATTACATATGACGGCCTCGACATAAAGAGCATTAACAAAGACGATTTAAGGCGTTCGCTCGGCATAGTGCTGCAGGATACGCACCTTTTCACGGGCACGGTAATGGATAATATCCGCTACGGCAGACTCAACGCGACGGACGAAGAGTGCATAGCCGCCGCAAAACTTGCCAATGCCGATTACTTTATTTCCCACCTGCCCGAAGGCTACCAGACGCTTATCAAGGGCGACGGCGGCAACCTTTCCCAGGGACAGCGCCAGTTGCTTGCAATAGCACGCGCAATGGTATCCGAATGCCCCGTGCTCATTCTCGACGAAGCGACGTCCTCTATCGATACGCGTACGGAAAAACTTATCGAACAAGGCATGGATAAACTTATGGAAGGCCGCACGGTATTTGTAATCGCGCACAGACTTTCCACCGTAAGAAACAGTCAGGCGATTATGGTTCTCGACCACGGCCGCATAATCGAGCGCGGCACTCACGACCAGCTTATTGCGCAGAAGGGCGTGTATTATCAGTTGTATACGGGCGCATTCGAGCTTGAATAAATTATTCGCCGCAAATCTTTTGCCGAGGCAAAATCTTTGCGGCGAGGGAATATTGTCGGAAAAACGCTTAACGGCGGAAGTAAATTCCGCCTTGCGTTTTTCTCGGCGTAAATTGTTTTAAACTTGCTGAAGATAAAATAAGTTTAAATCCGCGGAAGACTTGACGCGCAGGCCGCTGCGCTGTCTTCCGCGGATTGTTTTATAAAAGTAAACTCCCTGTCGGCAATGCTCGGGCTCCGCGTCTTGCTCGCTTCTTAAAAGCGCTGAATTTCGCCGCAACATTATTCGCCGCAAATCTTTTGCTGTGCCAAAATCTTCGCGGCGTAAGTTATTTTAAAAATGTTATTGCCGCGGCGGGAGCGGAAAGCTCCCGCCGCGGCAATAATTTTATGTTTATCCGCATTAAGGCAGGCGCGGCATAATTTACCTTATGCAATCTGCCGCATTGCCTTGACCGCGCCGCGCCGTTGTGATATAATCATAGCGTATTAATAGGAATTCAAGAAAAGGAGTTTTGCCTTTTATGTTAAAAGATTTGCAGCAGGAGATTATGCGCCTTAAAAAGGAGCGCGACGTGTGCATACTCGCGCACAGCTATATGTCCGAAGAGATATGCGAAGTCGCCGACTTCACGGGCGACAGCTACGCTCTTTCGCTGAAGGCTCGCACGGCTCCCCAGTCCACGGTCGTAATGTGCGGCGTGCGCTTTATGGCTGAAACGGTAAAGATGCTCTCACCCGAAAAAAAGGTTATTCTTGCCAATCCCGACGCGGGCTGCCCTATGGCGGAGCAGATGGATAAGGAGCTCATATCTCAGGTCAAAGAAAGTCTGCCAGGCTATACCGTAGTGGCGTATGTGAACACTACCGCCCAGCTCAAAACGGTGTGCGACGTGTGCGTAACGTCCTCAAGCGCGGTTAAAATCTGCAGGGCCATACCTTCCGACAATATACTGTTCATTCCCGATATCAACCTCGGCACTTATGTTAAAAAGCAGATACCCGAAAAGAATTTCAAGCTGCTTTCGGGCGGCTGCCCTACCCACGCGCGCATGACGAAGGCAGACGTTCTTAAGGCAAAAACCGCTCACCCCGAAGCGCTTTTCCTCGTCCATCCCGAATGCAGACCCGAAGTTACCGAACTTGCCGATTATGTAGGTTCTACTACGGGCATCATGGACTATGCCGAAAAGTCGGATAAAAAAGAATTTATAATAGGCACTGAAAATGCAATCGTTCAGCACCTTCAGTTCAGGTGCCCCGATAAAAAATTCTATCCTCTTTCAAAGGACTTAATCTGCCACAATATGAAGATAACCACCCTCGCGGACGTCTACGGCGCAGTTGTCGGCGAAAGCGGCGAGGAGATGGTAATGGACGAGCAGACGAGGCTTGCGGCGGTTAAATGCATAGAAAAAATGATTGAGTACGGCGGTTGATTTATTATGATGATAACTACAAAGGGTCGCAACGCCCTGAAAGTAATGATAGACCTCGCCCAGCATAACGACGGCGCAAACGTTTCGCTCACCGACATTGCCGAGCGCCAGCACGAAAGCGCAAAGTATCTGGAGGCGGTAATGGGTCCCCTTTCGGCGGCGGGGCTCGTTTTAAGCGCGCGCGGCAAAAGCGGCGGATACCGCCTTGCAAAGCCCGCTGAGGAGTGCTCGGTAGGAGAAATAATAGTGGCGGCGGAAGGACCCCTCGCGCCCGTTTCCTGCCTTTACAGCGACGTACCTTGCGAAAATGCGGCAAACTGCCTTTCGCTTCCGCTGTGGAAAGAGCTCGACGAAGTCATAATGAATTTTCTTAACGCCAAAAAGCTTTCCGACCTCATAAAGTAAATTTCGGGTTTGGCTGTATCAAAGTCGCAAACCCGCGGCTTGCGGATTTGTTTTTGCGCCTTATCAGGGCGAAATTAAAGTTGAATAAAGCCGGCGGCGCGCAGGATTTATCCTGCGCGCCGCCTTAATTTTAACCTTAATTTTATACTTGATTTTTTAATTGCCTGCGGCATATGTGCCGCCCGATTGCCTTTTGCATCAAGGAAAAATTTCCCATAAAATAAAAAATTAACTTTGGTTAATATTTTTGTTGACAAACGGCGTTTTAATCCATATAATATTTATAGGAATTAAAAGAAAGCGGTTGCCTGAAGGCAGTGCGCTTGCATCGAGGAGGAAGGAATGAGCGGAACGGGCTATGCTCTGGGCGTAAACTGCGGCATAACTTTTGCGGGGCTCAAGCCTGCAAGCCTTTTCTGGCTGGGCGACGATAACGGAAGAGACATTGCGCGCTATAAATATCTGCTTGCCAAAAAGGATTTTTATTTTATGGCGGTAAAGCGCGCCGAGGGCAAAAAACTTTTTTACGTATTTCACCGCGGCAGGCTTAAAAAAATCCTGTTCAATGCCGAAAACCGCGCCTTTTTATCCTCGCGCGGGTATAAATACTCCGATTTCGGCGGCGCGCTCAGAGAGCTGAAAGCGCGCATGGAGGGCGGCTGCGATTTCCCGCACGAGGTGGGTCTCTTTCTCGGCTATCCGCTGCACGACGTGCGCGGGTTCATAAGCGACGCGCGCGGCGGGGTCTGCCTCGGGTGCGGTTACTGGAAAGTGTACGCCGAAGAGGAGGAGTGCGAAAAACTTTTCAGAAGGTTTGAACGCTGTTCGCGCTGCATTTGCGGCAAGATGCAGAGCGGCACTCCGCTCGAAGATATATTCGGGCTGAGCTGAGCGGACATATGTCCGCATGCAAAACTAATTACGTGCACATGCATGCACGCAAAGAATATGCGCCGACTGCGGCGCAGACAGAAAACAAAGCAATCAAGGAGGAGCTGCCTATAGACTGAAAACGTACTGCATCAGATTTTTCATTAAAAACCTTACGTTAAAAATAAATGCGCGCGGAGTTTTCTCCGCGCGCATTTATTTTTAAAGCTCAAAGACTTTTTTAACGCCGCCGTTTATTCTTTTTAAAATTGCAAATAATTTTTACAAACGGGGTTAAATCCTATTGACAAAATAGGAATTACTTTTTATAATGATATCATATTAAAAAAGTAGGAATTAAGCTTTGGTTTTCGGGCGGCTGACAGCAGAAGCGAAAGCTTATAAGGAATAAAAAAGTGGAAAAGTTAAGCACAGTGTATGCGGACAACGCGGCTACCACCGCAATGAGCAGAACGGCGGTGGAGGCTATGCTCCCGTACCTCGATAAAATTTACGGCAACCCCTCTTCGCTCCATTCGGTGGGGCAGAGGGCGAAGGAAGCTCTGGAGGCGGCGCGCGCGGATATAGCGGCGTGCCTCGGCGCAAGACCTGACGAAATTTACTTCACTTCCTGCGGAAGCGAAAGCGATAACCAGGCAATACGCTCTGCGGCGCACCTCGGCGCGCTCAAAGGCAAAAAACACATAATTTCCACGGCGTTCGAACATCACGCCGTGCTCCATACCCTCAGAAGGCTGGAAAAGGAGGAGGGCTTCGAAGTTACCCTTCTCGACGTGCATTCGACGGGCGTAATAACCGCTGACGAGGTAAAGGCGGCAATCCGCCCCGATACCTGCCTTGTTACGGTGATGTTTGCGAATAACGAAATAGGCACCGTTCAGCCCATAAAGGAAATAGGCGAAGTGTGCCGCGCTGCGGGCGTTACATTCCATACAGACGCCGTTCAGGCGGTAGGTCACATCCCCGTAAACGTAGCCGAGCAGAATATAGACATGCTTTCGCTTTCGGCGCATAAGTTCCACGGCCCCAAGGGCACGGGCGTGCTCTTCTGCCGCAGGGGTTTAAGGCTTCTGCCTTTCATCGACGGCGGCGCACAGGAGCGCGGCAAGCGCGCGGGTACGGAAAATATCGCCGAAATAGTTTCTATGGCTGCGGCATTGAAGGAAGCCTGCGCCAATATGGATGAGAACAGCGCAAAACTTGTAAAAATGCGCGACAGGATTATATCCGAGCTCGTCAAAATACCCCATTCCAGACTCAACGGCGATATGGCGCACCACCTTCCCGGCACTATCAACATGTGCTTCGAGGGCATAGAGGGAGAGGGACTTCTGCTCCTTCTGGACGATAAGGGCATATGCGCGTCTTCCGGTTCGGCGTGCACTTCGGGCTCGCTCGACCCCTCGCACGTGCTTCTCGCCATAGGTCTTCCCCACGAGGTCGCGCACGGCTCGCTGCGCTTAAGCCTTTCCGAATACAACACCGAAGAGGACGCCGACAGAATTATAAAGGCTGTGCCCGAAGTCGTTGAATATTTAAGGGCGATGTCGCCCGTGTGGAAGGAACTCGAGCGCGGAGAAAGAAAGCATCTGCTTTAAAAATATCGCCTCATAAAAGGGCGAAAATTTAAATTGATTCGACAATATGGCGGCACATATGCCGCAACCAATCAAAAACATATATAAATGCGCCGCAATTTCTGCGGGCGAAAATTTTATGCCATCTTGAAAAGAATGCGAAAGGAGAATTAATTATGGCACTTTACAGCGAAAAGGTTATGGACCATTTCAGAAATCCCCGCAACGTCGGTGAAATTCCCGATGCCGACGGCATAGGCGAAGTAGGCAATGCGCGCTGCGGCGATATAATGAAGATATATCTAAAAATCAAAGACGGTATCATAGAGGACGTAAAGTTCAACACGTTCGGCTGCGGCAGCGCAATCGCTTCCAGCTCCATGGCTACCGAGCTTATAAAGGGCAAGCCTTTGTCCGAGGCGCTCACGCTCACAAATAAAGCCGTTGCCGAAGCGCTGGACGGTCTTCCCGCGCACAAAATGCACTGCTCGGTGCTCGCGGAAGAGGCTATCCGCGCCGCAATAAAGGATTATTACGATAAAAACGGCATAGCTTACGATAAGGCGCAGTTCCCCGACCCCGACGAAACGGAGGCGCGCTGACATTGACGGCAAGCGTTGAAGCGCGCCGGTTATGCGCTGAGGGCGGATTTTTGCATTGATTTTTTGTGCAACATTTTCGCTTTTTGTGCGGTTTTTATAAATATGGCTTATAACCCCCCGCGGCCTGCATTTGTTGACAGCCGCGGTTAATTTTTTTATAATATAAATATGTACGAAGAATTTGCGCGTTCCGAAGTCTTTTTCGGCAAAGACGCCATGCAAAAACTGTATTCCGCAAAGGTCGCGCTTTTCGGCGTCGGCGGCGTCGGAGGGTGGTGTGCCGAAGCGCTTGCAAGGAGCGGCGTCGGCGCGATAGACCTTTTCGACGGCGACAGCGTCAGCCTTTCCAACATAAACAGGCAGGCGGTCGCGCTTCATTCCGCGATAGGCCGCCCCAAGGCAGAGGTCATGGCGGAGCGCATCCGCGATATAAATCCCGCGTGCAACGTGCGCGCTTTCAATGTGTTCATAGACGAAAACACCATTAAAGACGTGGATTTTTCTTCATATTCTTACGTTCTGGACGCCGTGGATACAGTGTCCGCAAAGGTGCTCATAATAGCTTGCTGCCAAAAAGCGGGCGTTCCCGCAGTATCGTGCATGGGCGCCGGCAACAAGACGGATATTTCGGCGTTTAAAGTTGCCGATATTTCAAAAACTTCGGTATGCCCCCTGGCGCGCGCCGTGCGCACCGCGCTCAGGAAAAAAGGCATAGAAAAAGGCGTGAAGGCGGTATATTCCACGGAAATTCCTTCGGGCGCAATAGTCGCGGATGAAGGGCTTTCGTCGCGGCATATCCCCGCGTCAAACGTCTTTGCACCCGCGGCGGCGGGGCTCGCGCTTGCGCGCGCGGCTGTGTTTGACCTTATTGGCAGAAATGATTGACATTAACGATAAAAAGGCGTGGGTGGAGCGCTCCATAATAACAAAATTCCGCAAAACCATCTGGGCGCCCTTTCTCGAGGCGATAAAGGTTTACAAGCTCATTTCCCCGGGCGATAAAATTGCCGTATGCATTTCGGGCGGCAAAGATTCCATGCTTCTTGCCAAGCTCATGCAGGAGCTCAAAAGGCACAGCGATTACGATTTCGGGCTGGAATTCATATGCATGAACCCCGGCTATAACGAAGAAAACGCGGCAAAAATAAAGTACAATGCCGAACTTTTGGGCGTACCCGTAAAGTTTTTCAAATCTGACGTGTTCGAGGCGGCAACGCTCGTCGGCGGCGATTCGCCCTGCTATATGTGCGCGCGAATGCGGCGCGGCTACCTTTACGCGCGGGCTCAGGAGCTCGGTTGCAACAAAATCGCGCTCGGCCACCACAGGAGCGACGTGATTGAAACCACGCTTATGGGCATGTTTTACGGCGGACAGATTCAGGGCATGATGCCGAGGATAAAGAGCAACAATTTCGAGGGCATGGAGCTTATCCGCCCCATGTACTGCATGTCCGAAGAGGATATAGAGCATTGGCGCGACTATAACGGGCTGGAGTTCATTGCCTGCGCCTGCAGCTTTACCGCGAAACTTGCCGTCGACGGTCAGGCGCGCTCCGTGCGCAAGGAGATGAAAGAGCTCGTAAAAGCGCTCAGGGATAAAAATCCCGACGTGGAGAAGAGCATTTTCAAAAGCATACACAACGTTCAGCTGGACACGCTGCCCGAATACAAATATTGCGGCAAAAAGCACAGCTTTTTGGAGAAGTTTGAAAGCTGAAAATAAATTGAACGGCATATATGCCGCAATCAAGGTGTTTTTTAAGTTATGTGATTTGCGCCTTACGGCGTGAAAATATTTTTTTAAGGAGAACAGAAATAATGTCTTATCCCGTAACCGTACTCGAAGATGGCAAGAAGATGCAGATTGGCGGCTGGGTTTACACTGTAAAGGAACTCAAGGCCAGCTGGAAGCTTTCTTACGACATGGGCAACATGGAAGTCGTTGTAAACGTACCCAAGGCAACTGCCGCAGACGTAAACGAACTTCAGGCAAAACTTCAGGAAAAGTTCTGATTTTTTCCTCGTGAACAAAAAGAGGCGCCCGCCGCATTTATGCGGCGGGCGCCTCTTTTTTTGCATTTTTGCACAAAAGCAATTTTTACGTTTTTGATGTGCTCGTATACGTGCTTTTATATGCACGCTTTTTTCCGCGCGTTTTATTCCTTCGCCCTTTGCTTTGCGGAGGGGGATATTGCCAGTTTTAAAAAAATACTCAAAACCGTTGACAAGTCCGCCGCCGCGGTGGTATTATCAATGTATAAATATACATGCGGCTTTGCCGCTTATTCAACACGCGGTGAGTTTTCCGCGGAGGCGTGCTGTGAAAAATTTATTTTCCGAAGCAATTAAATACGCAATGATGTGCCGCTATATTGTTACATATATAGCGGAATAACGTCGTGCGTTGAATTTTGCCTCTCAATTTCTGCGGTTACCTGCAGGCGCGTTCAACCAAACGCCGCCTGCTTTTTTTATACCGCGGAATAAACGCCGAATAAAAAATTTTGCCGCGGCATTTTTGCAATACCCCGATTTGACGCGTTTCCGCATTACAGCGGCGTTTGTCGGCGGTACAGTTTATTTATATGTTTTAAGGAGTTTATGATGGAAAAGTATAATGTTTACAGATTTGAAACTCTTGCAATACACGCGGGTCAGGAAGAGCCCGACCCCGCGACGGACGCGCGCGCCGTTCCCATATATATGACCACGTCTTACGTGTTCAAAAACAGCGCTCAGGCCGCCGCAAGGTTTGACCTTAAGGAGGAGGGCAACATCTACACAAGGCTGCAGAACCCCACCACGGACGTGTTTGAAAAGCGCGTGGCCGCGCTCGAAGGCGGCGTCGGGGCGCTCGGCGTTGCAAGCGGTTCGGCGGCCATAACTTACGCCATACAGAATATTGCCACCTGCGGCGACCACGTCGTTGCGGCGAGCAATCTTTACGGCGGCACGCACAACCTGCTCGCCGTAACTCTGCCCGAACAGGGCATAACGGCAACGTTCGTCGACCAGACCGACCCCGAAAATTTCCGCAGGGCGATAAAGCCGAATACCAAGCTTATATATGCCGAAAGCATGGGCAACCCCAATTCCGACCTCATAGATATGGAGGCGATAGCAAAAATAGCGCACGAAAACGGCATACCGTTCATTGTCGATTCTACCTTCGCCACGCCCTACCTTATAAGACCTTTGGAGCACGGCGCGGATATAGTCGTGCATTCGGCGACCAAATTTATGGGCGGTCACGGCACTGCCATGGGCGGCGTTGTGGTAGACGGCGGCAAGTTTGACTGGGCGGCTTCGGGCAAGTTCCCCGGTCTTTCAAAGCCCAATCCGGCATATCACGGCGTAGTATTCACCGAAGTGGGCGGCAAAGCGGCGTATATCCTCAAAATGCGCACGACCCTTCTGCGCGACCAGGGCGCGGTAATTTCGCCCTTCAACTCCTTCCTCATTCTTCAGGGGCTTGAAACGCTTCCGCTGCGCGTGGAAAGGCACGTTGAAAATGCGCTCAAAGTAGTGGAATTTTTAAAGAACTGTCCGCAGGTTGAAAAGGTCAACCACCCGTCGCTCGCTACAGGCAAGGGCGCGGAGCTTTACAAAAGGTATCTGCCCCGCGGCGGCGGCTCGATTTTCAGCTTCGATATAAAGGGCGGCAGGGAAAAGGCGGTAAAATTTACCGAAAGTTTAAAGCTCTTTTCACTTCTCGCTAACGTTGCGGACGTAAAATCTCTTGTAATTCACCCCGCGTCCACAACCCATTCCCAGCTCGACGAAGAAGGGCTTAAGGCGGGCGGAATAACTTCCGCAACCGTGCGCCTTTCTATTGGCACCGAGCATATAGACGACATCCTCGAAGACCTTAAGCAGGCTTTCGACAAAGTAAAATAATTCAAATCAGAAAAAAGTAAAGGGCTTCTGCGCCCGTTTGAAAATTGAGCGGCACATATGCCGCAAACAATGCGTTTAATGCGCGGTATAAAACGTGCGGCGGAAATATGTAGACGCGTGCCATAAAATGCGCGGCGAAAATTTCAGCGCTATGCAAAGAGCGGCAAAAGCAAAAAGCGCATTGAATACCATTATATAAATTACGGGAGATTTTTTATGATATATAACAGCATAACAGAACTTATAGGCAACACGCCCCTTCTGCGCCTCAACAAATATGCAAAGGCGCGCGGGCTCGATGCGGAAATACTTGCAAAACTCGAATACTTCAATCCCGCGGGCTCGGTAAAGGACAGGGTTGCCCTCAATATGGTGATCGACGCCGAAGCAAAGGGCGTTTTAAAGGCCGGCGGCACCATAATAGAGCCCACATCGGGCAACACGGGCATAGGACTTGCGCTCGTTGCGGCGGCAAGAGGTTATAAACTTATTTTAACAATGCCCGAAACGATGAGCGAGGAGCGCCGCAGACTCATAAAGGCGTACGGCGCGGAAATAGTGCTCACCCCCGGCGCGGAGGGAATGTCGGGCGCGATAAAGAAGGCGGAGGAGCTTAAAAACTCCATCGAAGGCAGCATAATAGCAGGTCAGTTCGAAAATCCCGCCAATCCCGAGGCTCATCGCAAGACCACCGCAAAGGAAATTTTAAAGGACGCGGGCAAGGTCGATATCTTCGTCGCGGGCGTAGGCACTGGCGGCACGATTACGGGCATAGGCTCGGTGCTCAAAGAAAACAATCCCGAAGTAAAGATAATTGCCGTTGAACCTGCGGGTTCGCCCGTGCTTTCCAAAGGCAGGTCGGGTCCCCACGGCATACAGGGCATAGGCGCGGGCTTTGTGCCCAAGGCGCTCGATACCTCGGTTTACGACGAGGTTATAGCCGTCGCCGACGAGGACGCGCTTTCCGAGGGCAAGTTCCTTGCAAGAACTGAAGCCTTTCTGACGGGCATATCTTCCGGCGCGGCGATATACGCGGCTAAAGTTGTGGCTCAGCGCAAGGAAAACGCGGGCAAGCGCATAGTAGTGCTTTTGCCGGACAGCGGCGACAGGTATCTTTCCACCGCGCTTTTTGAATAAAAGGCGCATAATTTATCCCCGACGAAAGGTGTTTTTATGAAGATTACGGATATAATTAAAAGCAAGAAGGCGGTGCTTTCGTTCGAGGTGTTCCCGCCCAAGACGAGCGACAAGTTTGAAAGCGTTTCAAAGGCCATTGACGAGATTGCCGCATTGAAACCCGATTTTATGAGCGTTACATACGGCGCGGGCGGCGGCACTTCGGCTTATACCGTGCAGATTTCCAAAAACTTAAAGGCAAAGGGCGTGAATTCCGTCGCCCATCTTTCGTGCATTTCCTCAACCAAAGCCGACGTGCGCGAAAAGCTTGTACAGCTTAAGGACGCGGGCATTGAAAATATACTCGCTCTGCGCGGCGATATACCGCAGGATTTTGCGGGCAACCTCGAATACAGGTACGCAAGCGAGCTCGTCGCGGAAATAAAGGATTTCGGCGGCTTCTGCATAGGCGGAGCCTGCTACCCCGAAGGTCACCCCGAGTCGGCGACGCTCTATTCGGATATAGAAAATTTAAAGCGCAAAGTGGACGCGGGCTGCGATTACCTCACCACGCAGATGTTCTTCGATAACGACCTGTTTTACAGCTTTCTTGCAAAGTGTTATTCGGCGGGCATAACCGTGCCCATTATCCCGGGCATTATGCCGATAACGCGCGCAAGCCAGGTGAAGCGCACTTTAGGGCTTTCGGGTTCGCCCATGCCCGCAAAATTCAGAAGGATTGTAGACCGCTTCGGCGATAATCCCGCCGCCATGGAGCAGGCGGGCGTAGCTTACGCCACCGAACAGGTCATAGACCTGTACGCCAACGGCATAAAGGCGGCGCACATTTATTCCATGAACAAACCTCAGGTTGCGCGCGCAATAAAAGCCAACCTTTCCGAAATAATATGAAGGTAGTAAACGGAAAAATTTCTGCGCTCGACATAAAGGAAACGCTGCGCTATTTAGGCTACGCCGGCGTAAAGAGCGCCGACGGGATAGAGGGGCTTATTTCCGAGTGCGAAAGCATGATTCTGCCCTCGCTCTCGCCAAAAGCCGTCTATTCCTCCTTTCCGCTTGAGCGTGGGGAGGGGGTAAATCTCGACCTCGGTTTTGCAAAGGTGCAGAGCAAATCTCTTGCAAGGAACCTTGAAGGCTGCGACCATATTGTGCTTTTTGCCGCCACGGTAGGCGCAGGCGTGGACAGGCTTATTGCAAAGTACAACAGGCTGTCGCCCGCGCGCGCGGCAGTGCTTCAGGCTATGGGCGCCGCCGCCGTGGAACAATGGTGCGACGAGCTCAACGCCGATATTGTCAGTGAGTACGGCCCCGCGCGCCCGCGCTTTTCCTGCGGGTACGGCGACCTGCCGCTTAAACTTCAGCGCGAAATTTTTCCCGCGCTTCAGGTAACGAAAAATATCGGCGTGACGCTTACCGAAGGCGATTTTATGATGCCTTCCAAGTCGGTTACGGCGATAGTGGGCATAAAAAGCAAGTCATAAAAATTGAAGCCGCCGAGACGTGCGGTAAATAAAAAAGCGCGCCGAGGCGCTTTATATATCGCCTCGGCGCGCTTAAGGTAAACTGTCATGAATTTCAGAACGCTTCTTAAAAATTCTATAGTCATTTTGGACGGCGCCATGGGCACGCAGTTGCAGAAAGCGGGACTGCCGCTCGGCGAACTGCCCGAAGAGTGGAACATCACCAGGGCGCAGACGATAGAGGGCATTCACCGCGAATATTTTGCCGCGGGTGCGGACGTCGTTTATACCAACACTTTCGGCGCAAACTGCCTTAAATTCGGCGGGCGCACGGAAGAGGTGGTTACCGCCGCCGTGAAGTGTGCAAAAGCCGCCGCGGCGGAGTTTAAAAATAAATTTGTCGCGCTCGATGTGGGACCTACGGGCAAACTTTTAAAACCGCTCGGCGACCTTTCTTTTGAAGAAGCGGTAAAAATATTTTCCCGCACGATAACGGCGGGCGTTAAGGCGGGCGCCGACCTTATAGCAATCGAGACCATGAACGACGTCTACGAGCTCAAAGCCGCCGTACTCGCCGCAAAGGAATGCGGAAAAGGTCTGCCGATTATTGCCACGTGCGTTTTCGGCGAAGATATGAAGATGATGACGGGCGCCTCGCCCGAGGCGGCTGTGGCGCTTCTGGAAGGGCTTGGGGTGGACGCGCTCGGACTCAATTGCTCGCTCGGTCCCGCGCAGATGCTGCCCGCAGTAAAGCGGTTTGTCGCGTGCGCTTCCGTTCCCGTGATAGTAAAGCCAAATGCTGGGCTTCCCGAAGAGCGCGGCGGCGAAACTTTTTACAACGTTTCAAGCGGACAGTTTGCCGAGGATATGCGCGCAATTTTAAACCTCGGCGCGCGCGTTCTGGGCGGCTGTTGCGGCACTACACCCGTATATATAGCCAAACTAAAGGGCATAACGGAGGGTGTGGAGCCCGCCCCTGTAACTGATAAAAACTTAACCTGCATATCTTCTTACACCTCGGCGGTATATTTCGGCGGCGCGCCCGTAATCATAGGCGAGCGCATAAATCCCACCGGCAAAAAGCGCTTGAAGCAGGCGCTCAAAGAGGGGGATATGGCGTACATCCTCAACGAGGCCGTAACCCAGGCGGAGCGCGGCGCGCACGTGCTTGACGTGAACGTGGGTCTGCCTGAAATTGACGAGGCGGCAGTTCTCGAGAATGCGGTGAGCGAAATTCAGGCGGTCACCGACCTGCCGTTGCAGCTGGATACATCCGAC
Organism: uncultured Clostridia bacterium; assembly: GCA_944368065.1. GTDB lineage: Bacteria > Bacillota > Clostridia > Christensenellales > Borkfalkiaceae > Coproplasma. The sequence goes on from CALVWV010000005.1 coordinate 31,442, forward strand.
CCCGTCGCCATGGAGCGCGCAATGCGCCGTTACAACGGCAAGCCGCTTGTAAACTCTGTGAGCGGCAAAAAGGAGGTTATGGACGCCGTCTTTCCTCTCGTAAAAAAATACGGCGGCGCGGTCATAGCGCTTACGCTGGACGAGGGCGGCATTCCCGACAATGCCGAAGGCAGAATACAAATTGCAAAAAACATTCTGCGCGAGGCGAAAAAATACGGCATATCCCAAAAGGACATAATATTCGATACGCTTGCAATGGCGGTGTCCGCAGACGGCGGCGCGGCGGTTGCGGCTATCGATTCGCTCAGGTATATAAGGCATACTATGGGGGTAAATACCTCTTTAGGCGTTTCAAACATATCTTTCGGACTCCCCAACCGCGACTTTATAAACGGCACTTTCTTTGCAATGGCGCTCGGCGCGGGGCTTTCCGCGGCTATTTTAAATCCGAGCTCGCAGGAGATGATAAAAACTTATAAATCTTTCTGCGCCTTAAGCGGATACGACGCGGGCTGCCTTAATTATATAGAGTACGCGCAGAGCGTTCAATCGGCTATAGTTGCCGCCCAATCTGCCACGGCTTCCGTGACTGCGGGCGAAAAGGGTTCGCTTAAATACTGCGTGGAAAAGGGGCTCAAAGCCGAGGCTGAGGCCGCCGCGAAAGAGCTTTTGAAAACGCAGGCTCCACTGGACGTCATAAACGGGCAGATAATTCCCGCGCTCGACGTCGTCGGGCAGGCGTTTGAAAAGAAGACGCTTTTCCTTCCGCAGCTTTTAATGAGCGCCGAGGCGGCTTCGGGCGCGTTTGAGGTAATAAAAAGCGCGTTCGGCGGCGGGGGAAATTCCAAAAAACTTAAAATAGTAATCGCCACGGTTAAGGGCGACATTCACGATATAGGCAAGAATATAGTCAAAACATTGCTCGAAAATTACGGTTTCAGGGTCTATGATATGGGCAGGGACGTGCCCGCCCGCGCCATAGTCGACAAGGCAAAGGAAGTGGGCGCGCAGGTTGTAGGACTTTCAGCACTCATGACTACAACGGTGGCTTCGATGAGGGATACTATAGCCCTTCTCAAAGAGGAGTGCCCCGAATGCCGCACGCTTGTCGGCGGCGCGGTGCTGAATGCCGAATATGCCGAAATGATAGGCGCAACAAAGTACGCTAAAGACGCAATGGAGTCCGTCCGCTACTGCGAAGAGGTCGAAAAGGAGCTTTTCGGCGACTGAAAATAAATCTGTTGTCCTTTTTATTATTATAAGCGCAGGGGCGCGGCATTCTGCCGCGCCCCTGCGCTAATTTTATATGCCGCGCTTTTGCTCGGTTTATGTTTTGTGGTTTGAATCGTGCAGCGGTTGCTGCGCTTACGAAGTCTCGCCTGTGCGGCATTGAAAATGTTTTTAATATTTTCTGTCGTATTTCATGCGCTTTGCCTGACCTATCGCGGGGTGGAGCTTTCTTTTTATTATGCAGTCGGCGGCAATCGTCGCGCCCGAAAAGAAAGCAAGCCCCGCGCCTATGAATATCGCGCAGTTCATAAAAAACTGTTCGGGCATAACCCTTATAATTTCGTCCGTGCGCGGGTTAAACACCCAGTTGTCCTTGCCCGGGAAGAGTATGGCGTGGAAAACTTCGAACGCTTTGTCGAAATCCGCAGATATAATAAGTCCGAGGATTATGGGGATAATAATTGCCGCTATAGCCGTCCAGAACGCTGCAGAGTGCCCCGCCGCACTGCCTATTTTTATGATTTTTGTAAAATGCAGGGCGAGTATTGTTATAATGACGCCCGCGCTTGCGCCCGCAAGCGCTATGTCAAGTATAAATAAAAATCTGCAGTCGGCAAAATGAGCCGCGCCTTCTTCGGAAAATCTGAACACGCCCGCGCTGAACTCGCGCCCGGGCAGGAGCAGATAGTCCAAAATAAGGTCGTATGCCTCTTTTATTTCGGCGTAAGTGTGTCCGCTCGCCTCTTCAAGGTTTAAAGTGGTAATCTGAATATAGTAAAACCATCTGTTTATGATGGGCAGACTTATGGAAAAAGAAAGTAAAAATACAAACAGGGCAATTACAAATACTGCCGTGACTGCGCAGTTTATGGCGCGACCTGCCTTTACGTTCTGCATTTTTTGCCTCCGACGCGCGCGGCTTTACTTTCCGCGCGGAAGTTGTAAATTTTTTATATTGTCATCGCTTTCAGCGGGTGTATTTTAAATTAAAGTTCAGTTTGCGGCGCACATTTTTTGGCGCTTTCCGGCTTTACACCCGAAAGGCACAAAAGCATCTGCGACGGCATGTAAAATATCCATATAAGCAGATTGATTGCGTAATATCCGCCGCCTGAAATTTTAATGCCCGCCATATATGCCGCATTTAATCCTACGCAGACGTCGCAACCGATAAAAAGAAGCAGTCCGAGCGCGAATATGATGTAAGACTTGTCTTTTCTGCACAGCATAAAGGCTTCCGCGGCGTTTATTGTAAGGTTTACGAAATAAAATGCCGCAAGCCCGCCGAGGAGCGCGCCGTTTTTAACTATTATTGCCGCAACCGTGCACAGTATGCCAGAAAGTACTATGCGCACGCACGCGCTTACCGCGGTGTGCCTGCCCGAGCGGCGGATAAGCTGTATGCGCGCCCAGTAAAAGAGCTGTGCGCAGGAAAAGAACGCGAGCGAAAGTTCGTATCCGCTGTTCAGAAGCACCATAAAAAAATCGGCGGCTATGGTAAACGCCAGCGCACAGCAAAGAAGCGCGCCGTCTGTTCCGCTTTCTTTAAGCCGAAGGGCGGCTAAGGCGAGGCATATCGGCACTATGCAGAATTCCACGGGGCGCACGGCATCGTATTCGCGCAGCGCGTTGAGCGCCAGCGAAGCTGTCAGAACCCCGAGCGCAAGCACAGCCAGCACAATAAATGCGGCGCTTTTTGCATTTATTTTGCGTATCATAAAAACAGTTTAATGCATTGTGCGCAAAAAGGCAAGCGTATTTACCGCAACTTGTTTTTGCGCGGCTTTGCATAAGAATAAATTTTCAACGGCAAAAAAATATTCTGACTTTTTTGCTTTTTTTACAAAATTTTTGCAAATGCGTGCATATTTTTTTACTCTTATGCAATATAATATAGTTGTAAGCGGAGGGAAATCCGCGAACAGATTTTCTTAAGGCGGCGCGGCAAAGCGCGTGTTAAGAGGGGGACGAAGTGCTTTCACGAAAAAATATTTTGCTTGCCAAAACTTTTTTTGTGAGAGTGCTGTTGTCGGTCTGATTTTTTCGGCAGAGAACGGCTCTGTCTTTTTTAATAATTTAAGCGGCGCGCCCCGTTTTTGGGGCGCGCCGCTTTTTACTTTTTATATGCTATGCAATTTATTTTCCGCGACTTCCTTGTTCTCTTTTGCTTCCGTCGGACAAATTGTGGTATAAGCGCGGCGCTGTACGAATAATTATAAACATAGCGGGCGGTCGTCCGCGCCATTATTTTTATTCGGGGTGCTGAATGAGTGAATTTTACGGCGGTAGCGGCGAGCATGTATTAAAGCGGCTTAACTCTTCGCCCATAGGACTGACGGAGGAGGAAGCCCGTTCAAGATTGCAGACTTTTGGTTACAATACGCTTGAAAGGGGCAAAAAATCAGGTTTTTTTAAACTTTTCATTTCCCAGTTCAAAGACGTTATGACCGCGCTTCTGATAGCGGCGGCGGCAGTTACTGCGGTAATTGCCTTTATCTCGGGCGACAGAGCCGACCTTACGGATACTTTCATAATACTTTTCATAATCTTTCTCAATGCGGTGGTGGGCACGGTGCAGCAGTACCGCGCAGATAAGGCTATAGAAAACCTTAAAAAGCTTTCGGTATGCCACGTCAAGTGCAGGCGCGGCGGCAAAGACGTGCTCGTGGACAGCGAAAAACTTGTGCCCGGAGACGTCATTTCCCTTTCCGAAGGCGATATGGTGCCCGCCGACTGCCGCATACTCTCCTGCGCGGCGCTCACCTGCGACGAAAGCGCGCTCACCGGCGAAAGCGTTGGCGAAGCCAAGTCGGATGTCCCCGTTACGGGCGAAAATGTGCCGCTCACATCGCAGAACAACATGCTTTTCTGCTCTTCATACGTTTTAAGCGGCACGGCCACGGCGGCGGTATGCGCAACGGGAATGCAGACTGAAATAGGCAAAATAGCCGCAATGCTCTCCGATGCTAAGCCCGGTCCTACCCCGCTCGAAAACAGCCTGAATAAGCTCGGCAGATTCATAACCTTTTTCGTGCTCGGCGTAACGGCGGTAATATTCATACTTTCGCTTATCGCGCGCAGAGAGGGCATAGCCCAGAATTTCATGACGGCCGTCGCAATCGCCGTGGCAGCCATACCCGAAGGACTTCCCGCCGTGGTTACTATAATTATGGCAATGGGCGTTCAGCGCATGAGCAAAAAGCACGTCGTTATCCGCAAGCTTAAGTCGGTGGAAACGCTCGGCGGCTGCAATTTCGTCTGCACGGACAAAACGGGCACTCTTACCGAAAACAGAATGCGCGTGGAGGCGGAGGCGTGCAGTAAAAACGCGCGGACTATGCTGTATTCTTGCATGCACGCGTGCGTCAACGTAAAGGGCGAAAGGGGCGCATATATGGGCGATCCAACCGAGGTTGCGGTAAAGGAATACGCGTTTACAAAGCTGCCTGCTTTCACCTTTTCGCGCAGGGCGGAAATACCTTTCAGCTCTGAAAGAAAAATGATGACGGTAGGCGGCGCTGACGCGGACGGAAAAGAGTATTCGTTCAGCAAAGGCGCGCCTGACGTGCTTATAAATAGGTGCTCGGGCATACTTGACGATGGCGGCGTGCGTCGGCTGACAGATGCGGACAGAAGAAAAATTCTCGGCGAAAACGACGCTATGAGCGGCCGCGCCCTGCGCGTGCTTGCGTTCGCTTACTGCGAAGGCGCGCCAAGGGAAAATAATCTTGTTTATATAGGCATGTGCGGCATGACCGACCCTTTGAAGGAGGGCGTTCCGCAGGCGGTGGAAGAGTGCGTGCGCGCGGGCATAACTACGGTTATGATAACGGGCGACCACAAGCGCACGGCGTTTGCCGTGGCAAAAAAGGCGGGCATTGCCGAGCGCGAAGAACAGGTGATTTCGGGCGAGGAGCTGGACAGAATGACTGCTTCCGAGCAGAGGGAGGCAGTAAAAAGATGCACGGTGTTCGCGCGCGTTACGCCAAGGCATAAAAACGCGATAGTCTCTGGGCTCAAATCGAGCGGCGGCGTCGTGGCGATGACGGGCGACGGCGTGAACGACGCGCCGAGCATAAAGACTGCGGATATAGGCATTGCCATGGGCTCGGGCACGGACGTTACCAAAAACGCCTCGGATATGGTTATTACAGACGATAACTTTACCACGATAGTCGCCGCCGTGCGCGAAGGAAGAAGAATATTTTCAAACATAAAAAAGACAATAAGTTTCTTCCTCGCCACAAACCTTGCCGAAGTGCTGGCGGTGCTCATCGCCGCGCTCGCGTTCTTTAATTTTGAGTTTTTGCGCTCCACCCAGCTTTTGTGGATAAATCTCATAACGGACAGTTTTCCCGTGCTGGCTTTGGGCTGCGAACGCGCGGACGACTACGCGATGACAAGACCGCCCGAACGCGCTGAAAAGGCGCTGTTTGCGCGCGGCACAATAGTTTCGGTGCTGTTTTTCGGACTTTATATGACGGTCGTGTGCATAGGCATTTTTGTAATTGCCCTAAGTATATGGGGCAACGAAGTTGCAAGCACAATGACATTCCTTACGATTTCCTTCCTCGAACTTTTCCACGCGTTCAATATCCGTTCGGAGCGCGCTTCGGCATTCAGGGGATTTTTCACTAACAAAATACTACTCGGAACGGTGTTTGCGGGCGTGGTCATAAACGTATTGCTCGTGACCGTGCCGCCTATAGCCGCGGCGTTCAACCTTGTGGCGCTTAACGCCGTTCAATGGGGCATAGTAGCCGCCCTTTCGCTTTCCGTAGTCCTCGTGGGCGAAGTTTATAAAGCCGTTTTAAGGTTTTTTGGTAAAAAAAGAAAGGCAAAAAGGGCGCGCGGCAGGTTCTTTATGGTAAGGCTCGGCAAGGCCGGGCAGTAAGTTGAAATTGCAATCATTTTGTAAAGCGGCGGCGCGCAAAAGCGCCGCCGCTTTAAAGGTTCAGATAAAATTTATCGGGCAGTATGCCTTATTTAATGAAGCCGCGCGGCTTTTAAGTGAAAATTTACACATATTTATATTTTACAACTCTGCATTAAAGTGGTAAAATTATATTGAAAACAACGTAGGAGAAGTTTTAAGAATGAATTGCAGACTTGAATCGCTCAAAAAACACGCCGAATGGCGCGGCAAAATAGAAACAAAAGTGCGCGTGCCCGTTGACAGCCGCGAAGCCCTTTCGCTCGCTTATACGCCGGGCGTCGCTGAACCCTGCCTTGCAATAAAGGACGACCCCGAAAAGAGCTTTGAGCTTACAAGAAGGTGGAACACCGTTCCCGTAATTACCGACGGCACGGCCATTCTCGGACTCGGCGATATAGGCCCCGAAGCGGGCATGCCCGTAATGGAAGGCAAATGCGCGCTGTTCAAGGCATACGGCGGCGTGGACGCATTCCCCATCTGCATAAAATCAAAGGACGTCGACGAAATAGTAAACACCATCAAGCTCATTTCAGGTTCGTTCGGCGGCATAAACCTTGAAGATATTTCCGCACCCAGGTGCTTTGAAATTGAAACGAGGCTTAAAAAGGAACTCGATATCCCCGTATTCCACGACGACCAGCACGGCACGGCGGTAGTTATGGCGGCGGCGCTTATCAATGCGGCGAAAGTGGTCGGCAAGGAACTTTCTCAGCTTAAAATAGTAATCAACGGCGCAGGCGCCGCGGGCATAGCCATAGCTAAGTATCTTTTGAAGTTCGGCGTGGCGGACATCATACTCTGCGATAAATTCGGCACCATTTACGAAGGGGCAGAGGGTATGAACCCCGCACAGACGGCAATGGCGGCGGTTACCAATAAAAACTGTGTAAAAGGTCTGCTCGCCGACGCTATGAAGGGCGCCGACGTGTTCATAGGTGTTTCCGCACCCAACTGCGTAAGCAAGGATATGGTTAAAAGCATGGCAAACGGCGCGATAGTTTTCAGCTGCGCCAACCCCGTGCCCGAAATCACGCGCAAGGACGCTCTCGAGGCGGGCGCGGCTGTAGTGGGTACAGGTTCTTCGGAAAATCCCAACCAGATAAACAACGTGCTCGTGTTCCCCGGACTTTTCCGTGGTGCGCTCGACGTGCGCGCGAAAGACATAAACTTTGATATGATGATGGCGGCTTCCTACGCCATAGCAAACTATGTCGGCGAAGATTTAAGCGCCGACCACATTCTGCCCCTCGCCTACGATAAGGGCGCGCATGACGCCGTCGCTCAGGCGGTTGCCGTTGCTGCGGCAAAGTCAGGCGTGGCAAGAAAGTAATCCGGGTTTCGGCGGCTGTAAACTTATTAAGTTAAAATGCCGTTGTGAGGCAATGCGGAATTTAAAATTATAAAAATGCGGCGCGCCGTCTTATAAAAGACGGCGCGCCGCTGTCATAATTGAAAGGCACAGGGCGGTTCTGCCGTCGCTGTGCCTTTTAAGTCAGTTACATAAGATGTTTGCGTATTGCCTTTATCGCATTGTCCGCTATAAGGCGCGAACCTCTGTGGGTGGGGTGTACGCCGTCAACCGAATATTCGGTATAGCGTATGGATTCGGCAAGACCGTTGAACATTTCGTCGTAAGCCACAAATTCGTCGGCGATTTCAACGGATATGTCGTGTATAATTGCAAGCTCCTTGTTGAAGAGCGGCCTCATGCGCAGTTTGTCGGGCGCGGGCAGAAGGAAGGGCTCGAGGCATATGAGCGTAATTCCCGCCTGCTTGATTTTTGTAAGCAGTTCGCGGTAGTCGCGCTCAAACTGCTTAAGGTCGAGTTCTTTGCCGTATTTGAACTGGTGAAGTGCGTTGTTCACGCCTATCATAACGACTGCCGCGTCGGGTTTTAAATCTATGACGTCTTTCTGAACTCTCGCAAGCACGTCGCACACTTCGTTGCCGCTTATGCCCTTATTTATGAGTTCTATGTCCATATCAGGATAAATCGGACGGAGCTTATCTGAAAGAACTTTTACGTAGCCGTTGCCGAGAGAAGTTTCGTCGTTTCTGTCGCGTTCGCAATCTGTAATCGAATCGCCTATGAATACAATTTTCATATTTTCCCCTTTGGGTGCGCCGCGCAATGCAGTGCAGGATTTATTGCATATATTATTGTACCACAGCAGCCCGTTCATTGCAAGCGGTGAGCCGAAAAAACGAATCAAAATTTTTAGCTTTGGTCTTGAGCAGGTTTATACTAAATATTTGGATTCAAATATTATCATAATACAAACAGACATCAAAAAAGCCGGTAAAACAAAAAGTTTTACCGGCTTTTTTGGCGCAGATGATGAGATTTGCGCCTTTAGCGGCGCGCCCCGGCGGACAGTGGGTGACCACTGTCCGGTTTGCGTGATAAAATGCGCGATAGCGCACTGCACGCGCAAACTGCTCGCTTCCGCTCGCACCTCCGACCCTCAAATCTCATCATGATACAAAATGACATCAAAAAAAGACGGAGAAAAAATAATTTTCTCCGTCTTTTTTGGCGCAGATGATGAGATTTGAACTCATGCTGCAGTTTCCCGCACTACTCCCTTAGCAGGGGAGCCCCTTGAGCCACTTGGGTACATCTGCACGTCGTGCATTGTCGCAGGGTAGCTCTTGCCCCGCGCTCCCGTTTATTTTTATATAAACGACTTTCACAATATACCATACTTTTGCAGTTTTGTCAAAACTTTATTTAACTCTTTTGCAAAATTTGTAACTTATTTTATGGCGGCGGCGCGCTGGCGCGCCGCCGCCATAGTGCTGATCGTTATCGTTCCGCCCGCCGCGGCGTCTTCAATTTACTTTGTAAGTCTTTCAAGCGCAAGTTTGTATATTTTAAAGCACTTTTCTATCTTCTCAAAGGTTATATATTCGTTCGCCTGGTGAATGGTGCTCTCTTCGCCCGCTTCCTCGGGCCCGAACGCCGCGCCGCGTTTAAGCGCTCTCGCGTACGTTCCGCCGCCTATGGCTATGGGCTGCACGTCCGTGCCGCATACCTCGTTGTAAACCTCGCACAGGGTTTTGACAAGGAAGCCGTCCTTTTCGCCGTAGAGCGGAGCCTGAGAATGGATAACTTCATAAGGAATGCCGTAGCTGCTTATTTTTCCGAGAATGAACTTTTCGTCGTAAGTGGCGGGGTAGCGTATGTCGCAGGTGATGAACACCTCGTCGCCCGCGCTCTTTATTACGTCGGGAGAAAGGGTAAGCCTGCCCGTTTCGTCTTCAAGCGTTGCAAGCGAGAACTTGTCTTTGAATAAAAGGTCGGCAATTCCGTCGAGCTTTAAATACCTGAGCATGGGTTCTATGGCGTTGACACCCTCTTCGGGGGTAGAGCCGTGCGCCGATTTGCCGCGGGATACGACTTTTCCGCCCTCGAGCCTGAGCCCGAACTTTTCGGGCTCGCCGAAAGACGCGTCGGCGGAGGCGGTGCATAAGTCGCATACCATGTTTGCGCGCTCGCCGCCCGTAAGTTCGGCAAATTTTGCGCCCTTTACCGTGAATTTGAGCTTAAGGTGCAGAATGCCTTTTTCGGCGTAAATTACGGGGAAGTCGGCGTCGGGCGAGATGCCTTCGTCGGGCATGTGCGCAACCTTTTTGTAGTGGTCCATGCACGCCCAGCCGGTCTCTTCGTTGCAGCCAACTATAAGCTTTATTTTGCGGTTGGGCTTGAAGCCGTCATCCTTGAGCGCTTTAAGGCAGTACAGCATGATTATTGCGGGACCTTTGTCGTCCATCGTTCCTCTGCCCCATATGCGCGCGTTTTCCTTGTCGATTTCGCCGCCGAAGGGTTCGTGCGTCCAGCCGCTGCCTGCGGGGACTACGTCAAGGTGCGCGAGCATGGCAAATTCTTCGCCTTCGCCGAAAATGACTTCGCCTGCATAGTTATCGTAATTGTGCGTTTCAAAGCCCATGGATTTTGCGAGACCCAAAAAGTAGCTTAAAGCTTCCGCAGCGGGAACGCCGAACGGCATGCCGTTTTCCGCGGGCTGCTGATAAGAGGGGAAGCGCACTATCTGTGAAATTTTCTTTTTGATTTCGTCTGTATAAACCGACATTTAAAAACCTTCCTTCGGGCGGCGGCGTCTGCCGCGCCTTAAATTATTGCGTAAAAATTGCCGCGCGCGTAAAAAATACCGCTTGCGGCCTGATTTTATTATACATTTTTATTATACACTTTTTTATTTTTATGTTACAATAATTTTAAGCTTAAATTTAAATTTACGGAGAAAAAAGGTGCACGAAGGTCACAGGCGCAGGCTGTATGAAAAACTTAAAAGCGGCGGCAACCTCTTTGAACACGAACTTCTGGAGATGTTGCTGTTCAACGCCTACCCGCGCAAAAACACAAATCCCGTCGCGCACGAGCTTTTAAACCGCTTCCCGAGCATATCTGCGGTGCTCTCCGCAAGCTACGAAGAGCTTGTCGCCGTGCCCGGAGTGGGGGAGCAGGTAGCGCTCTATCTCATGTGTCTCGGCAAATGCCTTGAAGGGCGCAACAAAAGCGACTGCTTCGCAGTGCTTAAAAACCGGGGTTCGCTTAACGATTTCGTGAGCCTTCGGATGCGCGGAAGGACGGCGGAAACGCTCGAGCTGTATTTCTTCGACAAAAACGGCAGACTGATGCGCATATGTCCTTTTTCTTCCGGCGAAAGCGACAAGGTTACCGTAAAGCCGGAAGAGATAATAAAGCTCATTTCCGTTTCGCATCCGTACGCCGTGGTAATAGCGCACAACCACATCAACGGCTTTTCTTCGCCCTCGTCCGCGGACGACGACTTCACCAAAGAGTGTCAGATTATATGCAGCATGAACAACGTGCGTCTGTACGACCACATAATCTATGTATCCGAAGGCGCGCTTTTCAGCTATTTCGAAAGCGGCAGACTTGCGGAAATAGAGCAGAAATATTCCATAGGCAACATTTTGAAAAATGGTAAATACACATAAATTCAGGGTAAATCTGCAGACGGTGCGCAAATGGCTGGGCATAGTCACGCTCGTCGCGCTCATAGTCATGGAGATGATAATATGCGCGCAGTACGCGCCTTCTTCAAAAGAGGCGTGGATATACGGCATGCTCGTGCTCTGCTGTCTGCTGCTCGACGTCTTCGTCTCGCTCAACTACTTCGTGCTTAAGAAGGTCAATCTGAAGTACGCGGCGTGCGGCGCAGACTTTTTCTGCCTGCTTGTGATATCCATCATAACGGGCAACGATTTCAGCGTAATACTTTACTGCCTCGCCATTACCGAAGTTTACATCAGCAACGAAAAAGTGAGGATAAGCCTGATTATTTTCGGCATAAGCGCGGGCGTTTTCATTGCGTCCTTCGTTCTCGGCTGGGTACAGCTGTATCAGGGCGAGAGCCTTTATACCGCCATAGTCCAGATACTCGGCGGCTGCTTTTTCGGTTTTATAGTTCTTGCCATTCATTTCGTCATATCCGTTGCCCTGATGCGTTTTTACCGCATGAGCAGGCAGCTTTCCGCGGCGCTCGACGAGGCGGACAAGAGCAAGGCGGAGCTTAAGGCTGCGTACGAAAAACTTTCTCAGACGGCGGTGTTCGAGGAGCGCAACAGAATAGCCAAGGACATTCACGACAATGCAGGTCACTCCATAACCTCCGTGATAATGCAGACGGAGGCGGCAAAACTTCTCATCGATTCCGACCCCGAAGAGGCTAAAAACAAAATAATTTCGGCAAACATACAGGCTAAAAACGCGCTCGACCAGATGCGCACCAGCGTACACCTTCTGGCGGGTCGCTCGGCAAAAGCTTCTTTAAAGGACGGCATAGACGACATTGTGGCGCAGACCGTGGATTCTACCGACCTCAAAATAAGGTGCGACGTCGAAGATATAGTGCTCGACGAAGAGCGCGCCCGTTTCCTTTTCAACAGCGTAAAGGAGTGCATAACAAACGGCATACGCCACGGCGGCGCAACCGCGTTTTACATAGAAGCGCACAGATACGAAAACGGCGTATCCCTGCTGGTATCGGACAACGGCAGCGGACCTTCTGGCGAAATGCGCGAGGGTTACGGGCTTAAAAGCATGCGCGAAAAGGCGGAGGAGTTCGGCGGTTCGATGCGGATATCCGGCGAGCCTGAGGAAGGGTGCGAGGTCGATATTTTCATAACCGCGCAATAAAACAGATTGCAGCTGATTATAAAGGATTTTTAAAAAGAACGGCATATATGCCGCAACTATTGCGATAAAAAGTACTAAAGCCCTTTTTCGGGCGCAGGAGTTTATATGATAAAGGTAATGCTTGCGGACGACCAGAAAATTCTTTCCGAAGGGATAAAAAGCGTGCTGGAAACGTGCCCCGACATCGAGGTGTGCGGCATAGCTTTCGACGGCCTCCGCGCGGTTGAAATGGCAAAGGAGCTCAGACCCGACGTCATTCTCATGGACGTGCGCATGCCCGAGATGAACGGCGTGGCGGCTACCAAGAGGATAAAAGAGAGCAATCCCGAAATCAAGATAATAATACTCACGACGTTTGACGACAGCGACTATATTTTAAGCGGAATAAACAACGGCGCCAGCGGCTACCTCCTCAAGGACATAGGTTCGGCGGCGCTTATCGACGCGATAAAAAACGCTTACGAAGGCGATACTATACTGCCCTCCAAGATTGCAAAAAAGATTACGGACGCGGCAATGCTCGTCTCTTCGGACAGGCAGATAAAGCTCAAAAAAACTTTCGGCCTTTCGGACAGGGAGGTGGACGTAGCCGTGATGCTCGCAGACGGGTTCACCAACAGGCAGATAGCTTCCGCCATGAAACTTTCCGACGGCACTGCGCGCAACTACATAAGCGCAATCTATCTCAAGCTCGGCGTGGACAGCCGCATGAGCGCCATTGCAAAAATAAGGGAGCTCAGCTGATTTTTCAAGCGCACGCCGTGCGCTTTTCCGCCTCGTCTTAATGCGGACGGCATATTTATTCAATTGATTTTCATTAAGCCGCGCACGCAGTTTTCTGCGTGCGCGGCTGTTTTATGTGCCATAATTTGCTTAAGATATGGCAGTTTGCGAAGCGCAATTAGCCAGATATGCATTGAATTTGACATTTTATGCCAAACAGCTTGATTAGCGCCCGCGCGCGTGTTAAAATCAATAATGATATCGGCTAAAATTTTTTGTGCGTAATCAGCAGGCGCGGGGCGGCTTTTTGTGCGTTTCGCGCAATGGTCGCGTGCAGCGTTTTCCGTTATGCAAAAAAATATTAATCAGGGGCAGGATCAGATGAACAGAGAGGAAATTTTGAAAAAACTTACGTTGCGTCAGAAAGCCGACCTGTTGACGGGCAAGGATTTCTGGAGCACGCAGGGCTATGAAGAGCTGGGCATACCGTCCATTTTCTTTTCGGACGGCCCGCACGGACTCAGAAAGCAGGCGGCGGCTTCAGACCACCTCGGACTAAACGCCAGCATACCCGCAACGTGCTTTCCTACGGCGGTTTCAATGGCGTCGAGCTGGAACGAAGAGCTCGCCGAAAGAATGGGCGAGGCTCTCGGCGAAGAATCGGCTTCGCAGAACGTGAATATGCTGCTCGGTCCGGGTCTGTGCATAAAGCGCAACCCGCGCTGCGGCAGAAACTTTGAATATTTTTCTGAGGACCCGTACCTTGCGGGCAAAATGGCGGCGTCATATGTAAGGGGCATTCAGAAAAACGGAACGGCTTCCTGCATAAAGCACTTTGCCGCCAACAGCCAGGAAGAGCGCAGAATGGTCACCGACTCCGTTATGGACGAGCGCACTCTGCGCGAAATTTACCTCACCGGATTTGAGATTGCCGTCAAAGAAGGCAAGCCGCACGCAATCATGTCTTCCTACAATATGGTAAACGGCGCGTTCGCGGACGAAAACAAACACCTTCTCCGCGACATACTGCGCGGCGAATGGGGATTTGACGGAGTAGTCGTTTCCGACTGGGCGGGCACCAACAACAAGGTTGCCTCCACGATTGCGGGCAGCGATATAGAAATGCCCGGCTGCCGCTACGGCGCCGACGATATAGTAAAGGCGGTGGAAGAAGGCAAGCTTGACATAAAGTACGTTGACGAATGCGTCAACCGCGTGCTCGGGCTTGTGGAAATTACCACCGAGGGCGAAAAGGGCAAGGAATTTGACAAGGACGCTCATCACGAGCTTGCCAAAGAATGCGCCGACGAATGTATGGTCCTGCTTAAAAATAACGGCGTTCTGCCCATCGCCAAATCCACGAAAATTGCGCTTGTGGGCGATTTTGCAAGCAAGCCCCGCTATCAGGGCGCAGGTTCTTCAATAGTCAATCCCACAAAGCTTGAAAGCGTCATGGAGGACACGCGCGACTTCCCGTTCAAGGTCATAGGTTACGCGCAGGGCTTCGAACGCTACGGCAAGCACAAGACCGTGCACATACAGCGCGCGGTAGAGCTTGCAAAGAAGGCGGACGTCACTCTGTTCTTTGCGGGACTCGACGAGTTCAGCGAGGCAGAGGGTCTGGACAGACAGTCGCTTCAGGTTCCCGAAAATCAGATTAACATGTACAAGGCGCTCAAGTCTGCGGGACTCAAAGTCGTCGTAGTGCTTTCCTGCGGCAGCGCGGTATACATGGACTGGGCGAGGGATGCGGACGCCATACTCTACGCGGGACTCAGCGGCCAGGCGGGTGCGGCGGCAATTCTGGACGTGCTTTCGGGCAAGGTAAATCCTTCCGGCAAGCTTGCGGAAACGTGGTCCACGCCCGAAGTTCCCTGCGCAAGCGAGAGCTATTTCCCCGGCAAGCAGATGACGTGCGAATACCGCGAAGGTCTGTACGTCGGTTACCGCTATTTCGACAAAGCCGAAAAGAACGTGGAATTCCCCTTCGGTTTCGGTCTTTCCTACACCAGGTTTGAATACAGCGGCATATCCGCAGACGAAAAGGGCGTCAGGTTCACCATAAAGAATGCCGGCGATATGGACGGCGCAGAAATCGCGCAGCTTTACGTCGGCAAAAAGGACGGCAAAATTTTCCGCCCCGTAAGGGAGCTCAAAGGCTTTAAAAAGGTATTCCTCAAAAAGGGAGAAAGCAAACAGGTTGAAATTCCTTTCGACGACAAAACTTTCCGCTACTTCGACGTGGAAAGCAACAAGTGGGAGGTGGAAGGCGGAGAATACATTATTTATATAGGCGCGTCCTCGCGCGATATACGCCTTGAAACTGCCGTGAAGAAAGAAGCGACCAAGGCAGAGTGCCCCTACAACGCCGAAAAGCTTGCTTCCTATTACAGCGGCAAGGTTGAAAAAGTCGGCGATGAAGAATTTGCCGAAATCCTCCGCAGAGAGATACCCAAGAGCGGTTACAACTTCTACAAAAAGAACCGCATGGTAATCACCGAAAACTGCACCGTTGCCGACCTCAGGTATTCAAAGAGGTGGGTGGGCAGGCTGTTCTCGGGCGCAATACGCTTTGCCATAAAGCTTATGTCGGCGTTCGGCAACCGCGCTATGGCAAACACGCTGGTTATGGGCGTGCTTCATCAGCCCGTAAGGGGCCTTGCAAAGTTCGGCGGAATGTCGCGCAGGCAGATGGAGGCGCTGCTCCTCATCTTCAACGGACATTTCTTCAAGGGCGTCGGTCAGTTTTTAAGTAAGGAAAAAAAGGCTGAAAAGTCTTGATAAGGCGCGGCATATGCTGCAACTATTGTTGTTTACATGCGCGCCGCCGCAAAGCGGCGGCGCGGAAATTGCGCACAGAAATGGGATATGTGCGCGTATATCTGCGCGGATATGGGATATGCGCGGGTATAAATAAGTTGCGCTGCGTGCGCAAAAAAATCAGGGATTTATGCTCTTTGCGTAAAAATTATTAAATTTGCGCTTAAAGCATTAAAATAAAATTTTTATATTAATGAGGGAAAATATGGACGAAAAAATTTTGTTGGAAGAAGAGGCAAAACTTCAGCCCAAACCTCTTTCGCAGAATGCCTTTGCGGCTTTCTGGCAGAGGATATGGCGCTGGTGGCAGGGCGTATGGTACGGCTTTTCAGAAAAGCACGTAAAGCTTTCTGCCTGGATTTATAAAATAGCGTTCTTCTTCATATTCAGCATGAGCGTTACCGTTCTGCAGTACATAGGCTTTGTTGCTCTGCCCTACGCTTTCGGGCTTGAGCTCGCCGGCACTGAATTTGTGTGGCCGCACGTAAAGCTTACCACAATAGACGGCAATGACATCTACTGGAACATCTTAGGCTACAACGTAAGCCGCAACGCTGCCGGCGAAGTTATAATAGGCGGCGGCCTCGGTTACTTCCTCGCGTATGAAATCACCGTTTTCATCGCGCAGTGCATCAATTTCCCTCTTCAGAGGAACATCACTTTCCGTTCGCACGGCAACCCCTGGTGGCAGGCTATGTGGTACTTCATCGGCTGGGTGCTCGTATCCCTTTTCTGCAATGCGATAAACGGTCTCTGGATTCCGTTTGCAGAGCTCTATCTCCCCGCAGCGGTATATAACCTGCTCGTCACATTCGTAACGGGCGGCGTATCGATGGTTATATTCTTCTTCATTTTCCTCATCATATTCCCCGACGTTGACAAGACGGAGCGTTCCAGGGCAGCCAAGCTCAAAGCCGCCAAGGAAAAGCTTGACGCGGCAGAAAAGTCTGGCAATGCAGAAGAAATGCAGAAGGCTCAGGCCGCATACGAAAAAGCCGCTCTCGCTTACGATGTGGCGCTGGAAAACAAAAAGGTATTCCATTCTGAAAAGGCCATATCTTCCGCCCGTTCGCTTGCCGAAGCAAAAATCAACGGCTACCACGGTATGAAGAACAAGCTCGCAAAATATCAGACCGAGCTCAAAGAGGGCAATGCCGACGCGCAGAAGAAAGCTGAACTTGAAAAGAATATAGAAGAAACAAAGGCTGCCATAGAAAAGGTAAGGGGCGAAGCGCTTGAAGCCGTCGCTTCCCGCGACGAGATAGTTCCCGTCGAACAGGCAGTCATAGACGAAGTCAAGGCTGCGCGCGCAAAGCGCGCCGCGGCGTAACCCTTCGGGCGGGTAAAAAGATTTTTGACAGTTGCTGAATATTCGCCAATTAATATCTGTAAAAACAGGCGCATATCTCTTGCATAAAATGCGCTGACATTATCGCGCGGATAGTTTCGGGCAGATATTTCGGGCGGACGCCGCTCGCGCGGATATTGCTTCGCAAATATTGTTGCGCGAATGTAGTTGCGTAATTTATTGCCCAAACATTAAGGTGCAAACATGCATATGTGCTGTTGGGCAAAAATTCTTAAGTTTGCGCATCCGTCATAAAAGGAGCGCATATATCCCGCAACCAATTATTGTTTTCAATTGTATACCGACCTTACTACAAGGTAAGTTTTTTCATTTTTAACTCCATTTGATACTAATCCCCGCGCGGCTTTCAAGCAGCGCGGGGATTAGTTCGTTTCAGATGTGTTTTTTCAAAAAAACGCGCGGATATGCCCGAAACAATATGCGAAACCAAGCCAACAGCAAAAGGGCGGGAGGTGCGCGGACTCGGTGAAATACGTGCGCAAGTGCGCAGATAGCGGGGGGATATGAGGCAGATAAAACACGGCAAAGCGCACAAAGAAAGTAAGTATAAATGAAAAAAAGATAATGTGCGCATAAGGTCGGTCAGAGCGCGGTTATTGACGGCAATTCTGCCATTTACTGCAATTCTGTCATTTTTGTTTCAAGCATAGGGGATAAGTGGTGCAAAAAGTGCACAATTGTTAAAAATGACTATTGTAAAATGCGGAACGGTATGTTAAAATGGCAATAAACCAATTAGCTTTACTTGTTTTTAAAAAGCGCGGCGTTTTCCGGCGGCAAGCCGGCAGAAGATAAAGCGCATATAAAAGCACCATTTCGCGCCGCAAAACACTTAGTTTTTGCCTACGGTATTGACATAACGGGCGCGGCATTTTATAATATAGAAGTACCCGCGAGGGTAAAAATAACTGATATCGGCGCAGCGTGCGCCGCAACATACAAGCGGAGGTAAATATGCAAAAAATTTCTTTTAACGAAGGCTGGGAGTACGGTCATATCGGCGAGGAATGGCGCAAAAGCGTCACACTCCCGCACGACGCAATGCTTTCGGAAAAGCGCACGGCAGACAGCGCGGGCGGCAAAAATACAGGCTGGTATGAGGGGTACGATTACTTTTACGAAAAGAAATTTTCCGTTCCCTCCGACTGGAAGTCAAAGCACATAGTCTTTGAGTTCGAGGGCGTTTACCGCAATGCAAAGGTATTCATAAACGGAAAACCTGCGGGCGGGCGCGCTTACGGCTATTCCGACTTTTACATAGACGCCGATAAATTTTTAAAGTACGGCGAAGACAACGTCATAAGGGTTGAGGCGTTCAACGCAGACCAGCCCAACAGCCGCTGGTACTCTGGCGCAGGCATATACCGCCCCGTATGGGTGCGCATAATGCCCGAAAAACACATTGAAAACAGCGGCATAAAAATCAAAACATTGGACTATGAAAAGCCCCGCGTAAGCGTTAAAGTAAAAACCAACGCCGCGGGCAGCGTAAAAATAGAAGTGATGGACAAGGGCGAAGCGGTAGTTTCGGCAAAGCTCTCCACGGACGGCAAGGAGGAGGCGGAAGCAGAACTTTCCATTCCTTCGGCAAAGCTGTGGAGCCCCGAAACCCCTTATCTTTATACCTGCAGGGTGACGTTCGGCGACGACGTGCGCGAAGAAAAATTCGGCGTGCGCGTGCTTGAGTGCGACGCAAAGGGCGGACTCAGAATAAACGGAAAGCGCGTTATTCTGCGCGGCGCGTGCATACACCACGACAACGGCATTTTAGGCGCGGCGGGTCATCCTTTTGCAGACGAGCGCAAGATAAAACTTCTGCAGCAATACGGCTACAACGCAATACGTTCGGCGCACAACCCCGTATCAAAGGCCACGCTCGACGCGTGCGACCGCCTCGGCGTGCTTGTAATGGACGAGTACGTGGATATGTGGTACATACACAAGAACAAGTACGACTTTGCCTCGCAGTTTGAAAACGAGTGGCGCGGCGACCTTGCTTCCATGGTCGAAAAGGACTATAACCATCCCTGCGTCGTGCTCTATTCCATAGGCAATGAGGTTGCTGAAACGGGACAGGAAAAGGGAATTGCGCTCGCCAAAGAGATGACGCAATTCCTTCATACCCTTGACGACCGCCCCGTGACCTGCGGCATAAACATATTCTTCAATCTTCTTTATTCGCTCGGCTTCGGCATTTACAGCGACAAGAAGGCGGACGCCGCCGCGCAGGCGAAGAAAAAGAAGAAGTCTGTCGGAAGCGAATTTTTCAACGACCTTGCGGGACTTCTCGGCGCTACCACGATGAAAGTAGGCGCAACGCTCCCCGGATGCGACGCGCGCACCAAAGAAGCGTTCGCTGCTATGGACGTTGCGGGATATAATTACGGCATATTAAGGTACAAAGGCGACTTCAAGCACCACCCCGACCGCGTCATACTGGGCAGCGAAACGTTCTGCGCAGACGCGCGCAGGTTCTGGGTTACGGCAAAAAAGCATCCCGCGCTTATAGGCGATTTCGTGTGGGCGGGCATGGACTACCTCGGCGAAGTCGGCGTAGGCTCGTGGGAGCATGCTGACTATGCCCCCGATTTTTCAGGCGGGGCAGGCTGGGTAAGCGCAGGCAGCGGCAGGCTGGATTTGAACGGCAGACCTCTTGCCGAAGCGCTTTACACGAGGGTTGCTTTCGACCTCGACCCCATACGCGTAGGCGTAGTCCGCGCGGACAAAGCGTTTGAAAAGCATTCGCCTTCGGCGTGGAAGCTTTCGGGCGCGTGGGAAAGCTGGTCGTGGGACGAATGCGACGGCAAAAAGACGGTTGTGGAAGTTTACACCGCATGCCACAAAGCGGCGTTATACATAAACGGCAAAAAGGTAGGCGAAAAGCTCGTGGGGCTGGATGCGCGCGCGTACTTTAAGGTAAAGTATGCAAAGGGCGAACTCGTGGCCGTAGGCCTTGACAGGTCGGGCAAAGAAATCTGCCGCACGACGCTTAAAAGCGGTCAGCACGATACGTTCCTTTCGGCTATTCCCGAACTTGAGGAAGTCAGAGATAACGAGCTGTGCTATATCAGGCTGCGCTATACCGATATCGACGGCGTGTGGAAGCCGCTCGCGCGCGGCCGCGTAACCGTAAAGGTTGAGGGCGGCGAACTTCTCGCGCTCGGCAGCGCGTGCCCTTACAACGAAACGGGCTATCTCTCTAATACTTCGGATACGTATTTCGGCGAGGCGCTTGCCATCATACGTCCCGCAAAGGACGCGGAAAAAATCGTGCTCGACGCTTCAAGCGCGTACGGTCCCGCCCACGCCGAAGTTGTGTGCAAACATTAAAAACAGGCGGCAATATGCCGCAATCAAAGCGTTATAATGCCCGCGGCGCGCGCGCCGCGGCGGAAATATTCCGGCTTGCCGACACAAATATTCTGGAAGTAATGAAATGAATAAACTCAGCGCTGTTATAGATAAACTTGTGTGCTACGCGCGTAAAAACCTCGGCCTTTCCGCCGAAAATGAAATTTACGCGCGCAACGCCGTTCTCGATGTGCTCGGCTCGCCCGATTACGCTTTTACGGGCGAAACGTGCACGGATACCGCTCCCGATATGCTCCTCGGCGAGCTTGCCTCCGTCTGCGGGGAAGAGGGGATTTTTACCGGGGACGAGAGGGAGGAGTACGCCGATAAAGTCATGGGCGCGCTCACCCTTTCTCCGTCTGAAATCCGCAGAAGGTTTGCAAGGCGGCTCAAGGTAAATTCAAAGTCGGCGACCGACTGGTTTTACTCCTACTGCGTAAAAAACGACTACGTTAAAAAGAGCAGGCTGGATAAAAATCCGAGGTTTGAAGAGGGCGGACTGGTCATAACCATAAACAAAGCTAAGCCTGAATTCCGCGACCCAAAAAAGGCGGCGAGCGGCAATTCGGTTAAGGGCGGCTACCCCAAATGCGCCATTTGCCGAGAAAACGAGGCTTGCCCCGTGCGCAACAAGCGCACCTTGCGCACGGTTGACCTATTGCTCGACGGGGAAAAGTGGTTCTGGCAGTACTCGCCTTACGGCTACTTTTACCAGCACGGCATAGCCGTCAACTGCGAGCACACCCCATGCACGTGGACAGGAGCACTTTCGTAAAGCTAACCGATTTTGTGGATATGTTCCCGCATTATTTCATAGGCTGCAACGCGCCCCTTCCGAGAATAGGCGGAAGCGTGCTCGCCCACGACCATTTCCAGGGCGGCGGAGAAATTCTGCCGATGCATATGGCGGGGGCATATAAGCTGCTCGCGCGGGGCGGGTTTGACGGCGTTGCGGAAATCCTTGACTGGCCGGGCACGGTTATACGAGTGGTAAGCAAGGACAAAAAGGCGCTTGCCGACGTGTGCGAAGAAATACGCAAAAAGTGGGTTGATTTTGCAGACGAGTCGCTAGGCATCATACCTTACGACGAACAGGGCGCGCACAACGCCGTAAGTCCCACCGTCGTAAAAACGGGGCGCGGGTATGAAATGAGCGTCATTCTCCGCAGCAACGTCACAAGTGAAAAATATCCCGACGGCGTGTTCCACGCCCACCCCGAATTCCACGTGATAAAGAAGGAATCCATAGGTCTTATCGAAGCGCAGGGACTTTTCATTCTTCCGGGAAGGCTGGAAAATGAGCTCCGTGCTTTGGAAGGATTTATGGAGCGCGGAGAAAAATTGCCTGCGGAATATGCCGCATTCAACCTCGTTTTCGATGAGGCGGAAGCAATTTTCAAGGGCGGCGAAAAAGATGCGCACGCGGCGATAAAAAAGGAGCTCGGCAGCATTTGCAGCCGCATACTTGAAAATACTGCTGTGTTCAAGGACAAAAATCTTACCGTTAAATTTATGGAGGACCTCGGGTTTAAAATCATATGATACGCGAAGAAGAGTATGAATACAAAGTTGCGGCCTCGGGTCGCGTGAACATCATAGGCGAACACATAGACTATTGCGGCGGCAAGGTTATGCCCGCGGCGCTTTCGCTCAAAAATACAGTATATATCCGCCCCAACGGCACGGATAAAATTAATATAAGCTGGACCACCCTGCCCGATACCGTGAGCCTCGATATTTCCTCGCTGGAAAATTACAGGGACATAAAGTACGGCAACTATCAGGCGGGCAGCGCGCTGATGTGGCAGCGGGCGGGGCATAAAATCGTTGGCTGCGACATTCTTTCCGACTGCAAAGTGCCTTTCGGCAGCGGGCTTTCTTCTTCCGCCGCCATAGAGGTGTCCACAATAGCCGCCCTCGCCACCGTTGCGGGCGAAAAGTTCGATAACGTGGAAGTGGCGCTCGCCGCGCAGAAAGCCGAAAGAGAGTATGCGGGCGTGAACTGCGGCATAATGGACCAGTACGCTTCGGCGTGCGGCAAAAAGGGCATGGCGATGCTTCTGGACTGCAAAACGCTCGAATGCGATTACATACCCATGAACCTCGGCGGATATTCGCTCGTCATAACCGATTGCTGCAAGCCGCACAGCCTTGCGGACAGCAAGTATAACGAGCGCCGCAGCGAAACGGAAGAAGCGCTTAAAATGCTGCAGAAAAGGCTGGACATAACCTGCCTTGCAGATGTAACGCTTTCGCAGTTTTCCCAGTACTGCTACATGCTCCCCAAAGTGCTCAGAATGCGCGCTTCGCACGTCGTAAACGAGTGTTACCGCGTAAAAACCGCGGAGGAGGCGCTGAGGGTAGGCAATATCGCGCTTTTGGGCAAACTCATAAACCAGTCGCACGCGTCGCTCAAAAACCTTTACGAAACGACGGGGTTCGAACCCGATATCCTCGTCGAAGCGGCGCAGGCTCACCCCGCGTGCATAGGCTCTCGCCTTACGGGCGGCGGTTTCGGCGGCTGCACGATTTCGCTTGTAAAGACGGAATTTCTGGACGAGTTCGAAGCTTATCTTTTAAAGACTTATTCCGAGCGCACGAGTTATCACGCCGTGTGCTACAAAACTGAGATTTCGGACGGCATAACGGTAGAGAAAATAAAATGACCCATTCTTTTAAAAGTTTCTGCGGAAGGCCTGCCACGATTTACGAATTAGACGGCGGAAACATAATAGCCGGCATATCCGACCTCGGCGCGTCTGTCCAGTACGTAAGGGTAAAAACTTCTTCGGGCTGGCGCGACGTGTGCCCCGGATTTGACGACGCGGAGGAGTACGCCGTGAGCGGCACGTACTTCGGCGCAACCATAGGCAGGGTTGCAAACCGCATAAAGGACGCGCGGTTTTCGCTCGGCGGAAAGACTTACGAAATACCAAAAAACGACGGCGAAAACTGCAACCACGGCGGTACGGTCGGGTTCGATAAAAAGTTTTTCAAAGTCAATTCGTGCGGCAATATGCTTGAATTAACGCTGGAAAGCCAAGACGGCGATATGGGGTTCCCCGGCAATCTGAAGCTGAAAGTGCGATACGTCGCGTCAGACGGCGCGCTTTGGGTAAGCTACAGAGCGGTGAGCGATAAAGATACTCTGTGGGCGCCCACCTGCCACGTTTATTTCAACCTTGACGGCGCGGAATGCGGCGATTGCCTCGGCAATATGGTCAGAATAAACGCCGATAAGTTCACACCCTCGGGCAAAGGATTTATTCCCACGGGCGAGGTGCGGTTTGTGCGCGGCACGCCGTTCGATTTTACGTCCTTCAGGGCGATAGGCGAAAGAATAGGCGAAAAGGACGCCGGGCTCGAGCTTGCGGGAGGGTACGACCAGAATTTTATTCTGAACGACGGTCACGCCGCTTCTGCATACGGAGCAAAAAGCGGAATAAAGCTTGATATCTTTACCGACCTTCCCGGTCTGCAGTTTTACAGCGGCAACTTCCTCAAAGGTCGCTCGGGGTTCGGTCAGCTCAAGCCGCGCGCGGCGTTCGCGCTCGAACCGCAGTATTTCCCCAATGCGGCAAATACGCCCGCCTTTGAACGGCCCCTTTTAAAAGCGGGCGAAGAAAAGTCGCACTATATAAAGTATATTTTCAGTTGAATATAAAGCCGACCTCAATTTATATTTTTGCGGGGCGGCTTTTATTGTTAAGCTTGCGAATATAAAAAAAGAGTGGTAGAATATGAAATATCTCGTAACGGGCGGAGTCGGCTTTATCGGCGGCAATTTCATTAATTATTTGCTGTCTGAACATCCCGAAGACCGCATAGTATGCCTTGATAAACTTACCTATGCAGCAAATCCCGCTACAATAAGCTCGGCGTTTTCCGATGCGCGGTTTTCGTTTGTAAGGGGAGATATTGCAGATAAAAACTGCGTTGACGGGCTTTTCAGTCGAGAAAAGTTTGACGTTGTTGTCAACTTCGCCGCGGAGAGTCACGTGGACCGCAGCATTTTAAGCCCCGATGTGTTTTTGACGTCTAACATTATCGGAACGCATGTGCTTTTAGAAGCGTGCCTTAAATACGGAGTCGGAAGATTTCACCAGATTTCAACCGACGAGGTCTACGGCGATTTGCCTTTAGACTGTACGGACATAAAATTTACGGAAAATTCCCCGCTTCGCCCTTCAAGCCCGTATTCGGCGAGCAAAGCTTCCGCCGATTTGTTGGTTATGGCATATCACCGCACTTACGGGCTTCCCGTTACAATTTCGCGCAGCTCAAACAACTACGGAGCGTATCAGCATCCCGAAAAATTAGTGCCGCTTGCCATAACGCGCGCGCTTGAAGGCAAGAGCATACCCGTTTACGGCGACGGTAAAAACGTGCGCGACTGGCTGCATGTTTATGACCACTGCCGCGCGATTGACCTTATTATGCGCGGCGGGCACGTCGGTGGGATTTACAATGTCGGCGGCGGTTGCGAAATGGAGAATATTGATGTGGTAAGGCTTATTCTTAAAGAGCTCGGCAGGTCGGAAAAACTTATAACATGTGTGCCCGACAGAAAGGGGCACGATAAAAAGTATGCTCTGGACTGCGGTAAAATTTTTTCTGACCTTGGCTGGAAGGCTGAGGTAAAGTTTTCTGAAGGCATTAAAAATACCGTGCGCTGGTACATTGAAAATGCTGCGTGGCTGCAATCGTTTCCGCGTCTGCGCACTGATAAATAAGAACATGAAGGCGGCATATCTGCATGAAATACCTTGATATTCCTTATGTAAATAAAAAAGTTTCGCAGTTCTTCTGCGGTACGGCGACTGCGCCTTACAACCTCGGCGGCGACTGCAACGCGCTGTTCGACGGTATGCTTGAGCTCGGCGTAAACGCATTTGATACCGCCCGCGTTTACGGCGGGGCGGAGCGCGCCCTCGGCAGGTGGATAGCAAGGGGTGACGTGCGCGAAAAAATTGTCATACTTTCAAAATGCTGTCACCCGTCCGCGCTTGGCGTGAAAAGGGTAAACGTACGCGCTATGCGCGCCGATTTGAAAAAGTCCCTTTCCGAACTTGACACGGATTATATAGATATCTACCTTCTTCACAGGGACAACCCCGCAGTATCTGTCGGTGAAATAGTTGAGGAGCTCAATGCTCTGCACGCCGAAGGCAGAATAGGCGCGTTCGGCGGTTCTAACTGGACGCACGAAAGGATTGAACAGGCAAACGAATACGCTTACAGCCACAACATAACAGGTTTTTCCGTTTCCAGCCCCAATTTCAGCCTTGCGGAGCAGATTGCCGATATCTGGGGCGGCGGCGTGAGCATATCGGGCAGAAGCGGAGCGGAGGCGCGCGCGTGGTACAAAAATAACGGCATGGCGGTTATCGCGTATTCCTCGCTTGCGCGCGGACTGTTTTCGGGCAAGGTTAAAAGTTCTGACCCCGTCGGCGCGCGCAGCGTTCTTGATAAGTTTGCCCAAAAGGGGTATCTGAGCGAAGGCAATCTGGTCGCGCTTTCCCGCTGCGAAGAACTTGCTGCAAAAAAAGGCGCAACGGTGGCGCAGATTGCTCTTGCATATGTGCTGTGCCAGCCGTTCCCCTCGTTTGCGGCGGTGAGCTGTTCGGGCATCGGACGCATGGGCGAAAATATAAAAGCGGCGGATATAGACCTCACTGCGGAAGAAATCGCTTATCTTGAAAGTTGAAAATCTGTTTTTAAATTTTACAATAGTTGCGGCATATTATGGCTCC
This sequence comes from uncultured Clostridia bacterium, assembly GCA_944368065.1. GTDB lineage: Bacteria > Bacillota > Clostridia > Christensenellales > Borkfalkiaceae > Coproplasma. The sequence continues at coordinate 57,811 of CALVWV010000005.1, forward strand.
TTTTTGCTTTGTGCCGCATTTTCAGGGGCTTTTTATGGGATTTAAAGTCAAAAACAAGGTTGTTGTTGTAACGGGCGCCACTTCGGGCATAGGTAAGGCTTCGGCTGAACTTTTTAAAAAGTGCGGCGCGCAGGTTGTATGCATTGCCCGCCGTACCTGCGATGACTTTTACAGCATCTCTGCGGATATTACTGACGCAGAAGCTGTAAAGAGTGCGGTAAGGCAAATCAAACAAAAATTCGGCAGAATCGACGTGCTTGTGAATAACGCCGGCATGGGTATATCGGGCGCGGTTGAAGATACCGAAATTTCAGACGTGCGCGCCATATTCGGGCTCAACTTTTTCGGTACGCTGAATGTTATAAAGGAAGTTGTGCCAGTAATGCGCGAAAGCGGCGGGGGTACAATAGTAAACGTAAGCTCTGTCGCCGCCGAGCTTTCAATTCCCTTTCAGTCCTTTTATTCCGCCACAAAAGCGGCGGTTTCCTCGCTTTCAGCGGCGCTGCGCGGCGAGCTTGCTCCGTTCGGCATAAAAGTATGCGCAGTCCTTCCCGGCGACGTTAAGACGGATTTTACGTCCTCAAGGCGCAAAAATGTGCACGATAACCCCGCCTACGGTGACAGGGTGGAGCGCTCTGTGGCGGTCATGGAGCGCGACGAAAGGAACGGTCTGCCGCCTTCTGCGATAGCGCGCATAATAGTAAAGCTCGCTTCGCGTAAAAATCCGCCAGTAAAAGTGGCTGGCGGAAAAAAATACGCGCTCTTCCTTTTCCTTAATAAAATTCTGCCCGCGCGCCTTGTCAGTTACATAGTTTCAAAGCTGTATGCCTGAAAAAGAGCAAAAGCGCATTGCCTTGCACGGTAGTTTTGTGCAGTAATATAAAATATCAGCCCTGCGGGGCGCTTTGCAAAAAGCGCCCCGCAGGGCTTTTTGCGCGGATATTCATACAACTAAATTTATTTTACTGTGCAGATTGTGCCGGCCCGTTGTTGGGGTTGCCGCCGCATATGCCCATTTTTTAAGGCGCGGCTTGACAAACATTGCGGCGGAATGTATAATGTAAATATCCCCCATAGGGGGATATCGGAGGGATTATGGAACAGCACGAACATACCAAAGCCGTGATTAACAGATTGTCGCGCGCGGCGGGGCACCTCGGTGCGGTAAAAAAGATGGTGGAAGAGGGCAGGGACTGCAGCGAAGTGCTTGTGCAGCTCTCTGCCGTCAGGGCAGAAATTGCTAATGTCAGCAAGGTGATACTAAAAGACCATCTCGACCATTGCATAATTAAAGCCGTAAAAGAGAACGACGAGCAAACCATAGAGCAGCTGAAGGCGGCGATAGATAAACTGTTATGAAATCGCAGTCCTTAAAGGCGGGGATTTTTTTCGCAGTGCTGGCGGCGGCATTGTACGCCGTAAATTCGCCACTTTCAAAAATTCTGCTTGACTATATGCCGTCTGCGCTTATGGCGGGATTTCTGTATATAGGCGCGGGGTTGGGTATGGGCATTGTCGCGCTTATACGCCGTGCCAGAAAGTCGCCCGCCGCCGAAAATAAGCTTACTAAAAGGGAATTTCCGTTCGTTGTGGCTATGGTGCTTCTCGATATCGCGGCGCCGATATGTCTGCTTTTCGGACTCAAATCGACTACGGCGGCAAACGCTTCCCTTTTGAATAATTTTGAGATAGTTGCCACCGCCATAATTGCTCTCGCCGTGTTCAGGGAAAGGATAAGCCCTCGCCTGTGGCTTGGAATACTTTTTGTCACTTTGTCGTGCGCGTTGCTTTCGTTCGAGGATATATCGGGGTTAAAGTTTTCATACGGCTCTCTTTTTATACTCGCCGCGTGCGTATGCTGGGGCTTTGAAAATAACTGTACCAGAAAAATATCTTCAAAAGACCCGCTTCAGATTGTGCTCATAAAGGGCATATTTTCGGGGCTCGGCTCAATTGCGATAGGTCTTGTCATAGGCGAGCGCGTAACGGCGCTGTGGAGCGTTTTCGCCGTCCTCGGGGTGGGGTTTGTCGCATACGGGCTGAGCATATTTTTCTATGTGTATGCTCAGAGGATGCTCGGCGCGGCGCGTACCAGCGCATATTACGCTGTGTCGCCATTTATAGGCACGTTGCTTTCGCTCATAATTTTCAGGTCGGTGCCGCACTATACATATTTTATAGCGCTCGCACTTATGGCTGTAGGTGCCTGGCTGGCTTCGCAGGATAAACCGCTCTTCGGAAGGCGCGCGGCAAAAACGCTCCGTGAAAAGGGAACTGAAGATGATGCTGAAAATACAGAGCAACATCAGACTGAAAATAAAACGGACGGGAATAATATTTAGAAAGCGGCGGAAGCCTTATACATAAGGCCGCGCGTCGAGGGGAATGGTACAATGGCGACGCGTTTCTTCACATAAATTCGGACAACGTTTTTTGTGCAAACGGTTAATTTGAATAAGTGTTTGTTTTGTGCAGACGGTTTTTCTTTTGGGATTAAGTTGCATATTGCTGATAAATTTATTAAAATAACTCTGATATGAAAAATAAGCGTTTTTTTATTGCCGCTGCTGCCGTGGCGGGCGTGCTTGGCATAACTGCAATTTTCGGCTGTGTGGGATTTTCTGATTATGCGGCTGTGATTGAGGCTAATTGGAGAGTTGTTATCCCGTCGGCGGCGGAATATTCCGAGGTGTTCAAGGCGGACGACGGTTCGAGTTTCAATGGCGACGGGTTAAGATATCATGTCTTCGCGTACAGGAATGAGGATAAAATAGTAACTCTGTTTGAATGGAAAATGTTGCAGACTCCTACAATTTACTGTCAGAGTCAGTCGCAGGCTGCGGATGAGTGGCTGACAAAGCTTGATGTTGCGGATGAATACCGTCCCGATTATGCTGCGTGCAGTTACTGGTACCAAAGTCAGAGCGATAACAGCGAGATAATAATTTTCTGGGACGCCGATGCTGACAGGCTATATGTTGCGGAATCATTTCTGTGAAAAAAGACTTACAGTTTCTGTAAGTCTTTTTTGCTTGATTGTAACGACGGAGCGTTTATTGCGTAAAGGGGGAGGGCGCGAGAATTAAAAGACGCGGGGCGGCGCTTTTTGAAAAGCGCCGCCCCGCGTTTACATAAATCAGTCGCGTTTGTCGGTTTTTAAAAGGGAATACATGTTTATATCGAAAATTTTGCCGTCTTTTATGCCGCAACTTCTAAGCGTGCCTTCAAGTTGAAACCCTGCTTTTTCAAGCACTCTGCGCGATGCGTGATTGAAGGCAAATGTCTGGGCCTGTATCCGTATGATGTCGCTGTTGCTGAATACGTAGTCGCAGATTTGTTTTACCGCCTCTGTCATAATTCCCTTGCCCCAGTATTCTTCAGCCAGATAGTACCCAAGCTCGGCTGACAGCCTGTATATGTTGTCCTGGCGCGTAACGCTGATGTTGCCGATAACTTTGCCGAAATAAGCAATGGCAAAAGCAAAAACGTTGTTGGGGTCGGAAGATAATATAAAGGAAATATAATCTTTTCCGTCCTGTTCGGTGTAGGGGTATGGCAAACCGTCGCGGAAATATTGCTGAACTTTTTTATTTGATATGGATTCTGCAAGCTGTGCTGCATCGGATAATTCCCATTTTTTCAGTACGGACGGCATATTCAAATCTCCTTAAATTATGTGAATATATTGCCATAAAAGCGGCGGAAGCGCTTCATATTATTTATATTTAATTAGTTGCTGTGAATTTAATCTTTGGCATATCTGAGCCGGCACACGGAACGGCGGAAACAATTTCCAAAAGCGCTTTGTTTATTTATTCGTGAAATAAAATTTCTTTATCGTGCAAGCGCGCATATTCTATTTCTTTGCTTACCGCCTGACCGATATATCCGCCGATATTAGCGACATAAATTCCGTCAGAGATATCTATTCTTTTGAGGTGAGCTTCGGTAAGGCTTTTGAGCTGCTCTGCGTTGAGAGCGTTGCCGTCACAGTATACGGGTTGCAATACGCAAAAATGGTTTTCGGATTCAAGTTTGAAAGCTATATCTTTCATCTGAGTGGAAAAGCGCATGCTGCCGCATATTGTTAAAACTTTCATTTATAACCTCGCGTTATTTATGGCTTATTCAGATATATTGCTTGTGAATTTTTTATTTAATTCCGGTATTTTAATTAAGTATAAATTAAAAATCTGTAAATGTCAAAGATGACTATTCATTTGCAGTAAATGAATTGATGTAATTCAAATATGTTAATATTTAAAAAAGCGGACTGAATTATAATGTCTGATGCGATGTGGCGCGCACGGAAAACAGCGGGTGACCGCTGTTTTGTCGTCGGCAGAGACCTCCGACCTGCGCAAGCGTGCTTGCTTGCCTCCCCTCGAGCCCCTGCATAAGTTGCAATAAAAAAATCCAGCCGACGCTGTTTCGTTCTGCTGGATTTTGGTGCACCTTCAGGGACTCGAACCCTGGGCCCACTGATTAAGAGTCTACAAAAACAACACAAAAACATTAAAAATTTAAGTAAAAATGCTCAATTTTGGGGTGTTTTTGAGTGTTGTATCCTTATTTGTAGCCTTAAATTATTTTGCGCTTTTATACGGCGGAATGTTGGCGGGCTCGCTAAACCGCTATGCCCTGCCAACGTATTCCGCCGATTAACCACACCACAAGCAAAATTAAAGCCCTCTATCATGGTAAATAGAGGGCAAAATTCATGAAGTTATCTCGTTACATGCCTGAACGCCGAAAACTATCAAAAGCACAACAACAATAATTGCAATAACGAAAACCCAAAGCATAAAATTTTTCTTTTTATACTCATCTTTTTGTTTAGAATCAAGTTTAAAAATAAGAACGACAGCGCCGATCACAGCAGCCACTGCAAGAATGACTATAACGAATACCCAAACTTGTCTCATATCAAGCCTAAAGACAATATCAGAGACATTATCAGGATCGGTCATAAATAACCCCCAAAACAAACTATAATTTAATCATAGCACCGTAACAGCAACCTGTCAATCAAAAGCGCAGCTCTTCAGGACTGCGCTTTAGTCATATTTGAAATATCATTCTGGAAGTGGCTGTGCTGCTTTTGAAGCTCAGCATTACTTGCCATAATGCTGTCATACTCCGTTATATCGTCAATGCCAATCTTATTGAATACACTTCGTGCCTCATATATACCGCTAAGGCAGTCGGTCGAATATCTGTCAGCCCAAATTTTCTTAGACTGTAAGTAATACTTCCGTTTTTCGCCTTCCTCATCGCCACTACCGGAAGCTACGTTGAGAGAAAGGACAGAACAACCAAAAAGATTGCTGACACGTTCACGATGATGAACGAGCATTATTACGAACTTTTTATACAGATACATAAATAGGGTGCTGTCAGCACGGTCATGGCGATATTTAATATAATGCTGATTGAATTTATTTATAATGAACCCGAAAACCAAATCGGTAAGCCAGAACGTAGAAAAGAAAGGAAGAACGGGCGACATATCACTTTTCTTTTCAATAGAAACACGCTCGCCAAGCCCCAATGTTCCGATACCAAGCTCTTCAAAACGTTGCAGGTCAGACAGCACTATAAGGAAGCAACGATGAGCGATAGTTACCGCATGGCGGCTCATCATTAAGTTAAGATTGAACAAGTCATTTACCTGATTACATTCGGCGTCTGTCGGCTTCATATGCTTCGTGGCGTTGACGTTCTTGCGTTCCTTGTCTATCTCGGAAATAACATAAACGCCGAACCCGAACGCATACCTGTTAGGATTGTCCTCAATCATTGTCTTTCCGAGCCTGAGCATATCATAATCGAGAATATGGCTATGCCGGGAAAAACTCTCCAAGAGCCTGCTATCGCGCTTGAAGAAGTCACTGTCTGCCAAAGGGAAGTTGCCTAAATCGTCGATTATAACGTCGGAGCGGATAGAGTAATTCGACACAAGCAAAGCACATTGACGGGTATATATCAAATAAGCGCAGGCGTAGTCCTCAATGGCTTGCCAAACATTCATCAGTTTGAGTTTATCGTCGTACTCAAGACCGTAATAATTGAAGTCATAGCCGAATATATAGCGGTTCAGCGGCTTCCGCTCAAACTTCAAACGTTTGGACTTTATAACACGCCGGCAGCTCCATACATCATAAATGCGGTGCTTTCGGAACATTCTTTTAAGGAACAATTCAAGGTTCTGCCACGGGAAATACGAGAACTTGTAATCGCTCTCAAGAATGACTTCCAATGCCTGGTCACGGAGCTGAACCTCGCCTGACAGAGCCATGTCGGATATGAGCATTGTTTTGCCCTTGCCCATGCTACCGTCAATAGTGGAGGAAATGCCGCGCTCGTTTATAAAGCCACGATTGCAGCGCTCGTGGTGGTAAAGCCTGTTAAAGCCGATATGCCGCGCAAGCAAATTCAGCAAAGCTATTATTATAACCACCCACAAAGCGCCGGGAATAAAGTCTATCATCACAGACAAGTCCATAAGCAGCTTGACTATCTGAACATAAATAGTCGACGTTTTAAGAGCTGCTATAAAATAGAGGTAATAAGCTATGGCGGATATTATAATGCTCACGCCGTTAAAATTGTACACCCAGACAAAGACCAGAATTTTTATGTAAAAGCTATGCTCCCAGCTGAACTGAATGAAATCAGAAAACCAAGACTTTACAGGCAAAAACACCTTCTTTTCAAAGCGCTTGAACGCTTTCAACGGCTTTGATTCCTTTCCATAGTCGTTATTGATTTTCGGCTTTTTAATCGCAAGCACAACATAAAAGATAATAAATACAGGGGTAACTATCATCAGAAGCTTAGTGATGAGCAAGAGAACATCACTAACTTTTAAAAGATAAGCGGTAAAGTTATCTGCCGAAAAAAAGAGCGACCAATAACCGCTCATATTTGCGGCAAACTCGTCCCAAGTCCGAGGGATATTTAAAGGCAACTCAAACGGCTGATTTGTAAAGTCATTGACTGTAATTTCACCCGTCCAACCCAGATTGAAAAGCTCCGATATGTAAAATTTAGCTGAATTATAAAGGTCTATGCAAGATTCAATGATTCTCAGATGTGCGTACTGAAAGCAAAAAGGAATAAGCGCGAGACTTATTACAATCGCGCCTATCCATATAAAATGTCTGTAATTTAACTTTTTCATACTCACCCCAGATTATTGAATGTATGAATGAAATATCCTGCTACAATAACTATAACGATAACAACTATTATCCGAATAACGTTTTTTAAGTTCTTCATTTTCTCTTAAAAAGTGATTTAATCAACTTAAATGGCAACGTAACCACAAAAACAAGCCCTTTGAAAAGATAACTAAATATCGTAGATATAGGCCCGATAAAGTTAAGACAGACAACGAGCAATATTATCAAAACGATAATACCGATAACCTTAACAAATTTATCGAAAAAATCTTCAAGCGCGTCCCTAACGGGATCTAAAGTTGCCGAAGCCTCGCTATCAGGAGTAGTAAGGTTATTCACTACGCCCAAATCATAAACCTTTTGATTGACATCCATAAAATGGAGGCGAAGTAAACCCACGTCATATACTTCCTCATATTCTAATGTAAAACCAACATTACTCGGAGGGAAAAATTCACTTCGAGAAGTTTCAAGGAAACTAAAAACATATTGGCTGCTTTCAATCTTAAGCTTATCTGTTTCACTAAATTCACCGCCCTGATCTTCAACTGTTGCAATGAACTCTTCCGCAGGTAAAATTCTATTCCAAGAATAAGTTCTTGCGCCGAGGCCACTCCCGCTAAATGACATAGTATCTTCATCAGACAATGTTAATTTTAAATTTTCGCGCACATTTGAGTGTGAGTACTTAAGATCCTCATCATCGGGCGCAATATCATCCGGTGTTTCCCAAGGGGCTAAAGTGCCAAAATACTGTTGAATAACATGGCGTATAGAATAATTCAAATCAGCGTCATAAATATGGCTTATAACATAATCTTCAACGTCAAAACAAAAAAACCATGCATCACACATTCCTGCTAAACCAAATATGTCACCTATCTGAAAACCGTTTTTTAGAGTAACACGACCATTATAAACCGTATCAACCTCCAGAGTATTAAAGGTATTCATTTCATAAACTTTCGTATCGTTTATGTCATGAGCATACCACTGCTGACCTACTGGATAGGCTATGTCGGTAGTCGGGAACTCGTCATCGCTTTCATCTATCACAGAATTAAATTCGCGATAGATAGAAACGATATTGTAATACCTGTCGCCGTCCTTAGAAGGAGTAAAACCCTTCACATGATACTTGTCGAACACTCCGCTAGTTGAAACAAGTTCAAGGTCATACAATGAAGGGGTAAGGCCTGAACCGTTGACGGAATAGCCACAACTTATGGATATCTTTGTGCCTTTAAGGTCTATGCTGTCATGCGCGGGCTGATAGGTATATATGTAAAGCTCGTTGTCTTCATCCTCGCCAATCTGAATGACCTGAAGGGAATAGTCCTGCGGGTTGTCCGGGTAATCAGCTTCATCGAAGTTCGGGTCTGCCCTCAGCTCCGACAAAACTGTAGAACTATCCGTAGCCGCATAGACGGGCGAAGCCTGAAAAGATGTAAACAGCCATATGACAATGAGAATTATAGAAAGAACTATTATACTCGAAAATTTCAAAATTTTAGATTTCATAGTAATAAAAAAGGTTGGTGAGCATTCACGCCCACCAACCGCCGAAACTTATTTTGTTATTGTAAAGTACGATGATATTCCGCTTAAATCATAATTTGATATATCAGTAGGTCCAGAGAGAGAAGTACTGTAAAAACTTGCAGAAATTATAATATATGAACACAATTCATTTAATTTGCAAGAAGCATTTTCGTAAGGTAAACGTTCCAAAAAGGAAATCTTTCCTTCCGACAATTTAAATGCATAAACAGTAAATGCAAGTTTTATATCGGAATCTTCACTTTCATAATTGCAAGTCAAAGTAGAACCTTTATCAACTGCAATCAAATCATGATTTGTTATCATGTTAGAAGTGGTTGATTCGGAGAAAAAATAATTGCCATTATCATCGACATCTATTGCTCCAAGATAGAATCTTGAAGAAGCTATATCATTGACAATTCTCAATCTTTTGTTGAAGATATTCACATACTCAACATTCTGTTCCTTAGCAACTTTTATGGTCATCTGACCAGGATATGTAAGACGTTCAGTTAAGCCGATTTTGTCGTCTTCATCATTTGTCGGCATAATTACAATTCTCGCATAACCGTCATGAACGGTTTCAGAGTACGCCGCAGAAAGAACTTCCGTCGATTCTATGAAGTTATCGAGGTCGTCGTAGAAGAATATCTGATAGTCTATCTCGTTATCGAAATCGAGCTTTATCTGTAAGCCGTCGCACTGAAACGCTTCCTTGGTGTAAAGCGTGCTTTCATCGTTTACATACTTACCGTCAGCGCCGAGGTTGCCGACATCAAAAGAGGGAGAAATTGTCTTGAGATCATCCTGCATATACTCAACGAGCTTAGCAACGCCGACACCGACGGCGCTCACAGCTACAACGCCGGCAAGCGCAAGAGCTACTTTTTTAATAATGCTTTTTGTTTTGATTTTCATATATTTTCACCTCAAAAAAATTACTTGATTTTAGGATATTTATCGACTGAAGCCTTTGCTGCACGCCACCCGGCGTTAAACGCCTGTTTATTCGTCTGACTTCGGAAGGGTATTTTCTTGCCGTAATACGCTGCGCGATACCCCATGACGGAATAATACGCCTTTTTCTGTCCCGAACTGTATTTGCTTTTTCTTGCCATATAATTTCCTTTTCCCTTAACGCTGGGAGCCACGTTATATTGTTATATTCAATGCCTGCAACAGGCGCGCCGCACCTTTTTATAAAGCATGGCATATTCATATGTCTGATGTTGCTTCATCGCCCTGTCAATGCCTTTAAAATCTCCGCGCCTTGCAGCGTTATTTAATTTTGCCTCGCTGCGTTCATACAACTTTTTAAGCTGCGAGGAAGAAGCTGTACGCGCAAGCCTCTTTTGTTTAACTGTAAATTTCATAAAAACCCTCCTGAATTGTAATTCCCGACGTTGGGAAAACGGGGTGCACTATGTATCATCTTCCGCAAGGCTTTCAAGATTGCTCTTTATATCCTTGTCGGAAAAGTACACGTGATTTTTTATTACGATATTTTCAATGACGTCGCGCAACTTCTCTTTCGAATACATACATTCCTCAATTCCGTTGAGCGAATGAATTATGCTGCGAATCTCTTCGTCGGCAGCGTCATCGGCGTTGAGTTCGGCTTCATCGAGTTTAAGTCCGTAAAAACAGCCATAGCCTTGCAATGCTCGGCGATTCTCCAACGCAAAGTAGAGATCCTTAAACTCGGTGTAACTCAAACCCCTCTGAACGTTGCCGTCTTTGCGCATGGCTTTTTTCTTGTCTGCCAAGAGACCTGCAACGGCATACTTGAAAATTTGGTGGTAGTTGCCGTCGGCATAGTTGACTATGCAGCTGTAACCCTCGGAAAGATCTTCAATGGCAGCCTTCGTTACTTTGTCGCCGTCGAAGCACAGCCGCCAGAGCTTCTGGATAAGAACCTCGAAAGCGGAGAACTGCTGAACCTTGCGACCCTTGGAGAATGAAAAGTTATTTGTAAAGACCTTCGGCTTGTCCAGATTTATGCCTTTGCGAAAGACGAACATGCAATGCAGATGTGGATGGTATGTGCTCATGCTCTCGTTCATCGTAATTTCAAGCGAACGGATCGCGCCGCGACAGCCCAGACCTTCGAAGGGGAGACCTCGAATTTTCTTTCGGCACAGAAAGAACTTCATCATCTTTCCAAAGGCCTTTAAAATTTTTCCTACCGTATCCGGAAGAAAAAAACCAGTACAGTTCGGAACAGTTAATGCCACGTGGTACAAGTCGTACTTTTCATTAAGTACATTTAACAGCGGCGTGTATCTGTGCTCGCGGCGGTTTGCAAATTGTTTCTGACAATTGCCGCAGAATTTGTCGGCGCAGAGCTGAACGCTCTTTATGTGGTGTACTTTACTTTCCTTCCACGTGGAAGTTGAAACCGTGCGACCGCATTGAAGTATACGTTCGGCGCGTCTGTGGCACTTCGTCTGAAAGTCTGTGGTATTAAAGCCACGGGTTACGAGCAAATCATCGTAATCGCTGCCGAGCTGCTCGTAGTAGTCGGCTATCAAAGGGTTGATCCTTATTCGCCGAGCCATGTCGCAGAAAGACTTGCCGCTCGTTTTGTATGTATTAAGTTTTGATATATCAAATAAATCCATAAAATAGCCCCGACTGCTTTTTATGGGTCAAGATAAATGTAATTGTTCAAGAAGTTTTCCCAACGCCGCCTTGCGGCGGCTTTGGGAAAACTCATCGCAGATTATTTAACCAAATCAATTACCTCGGCCACTTCATCGAGAAGAGTCATCTTCTCAAGATTATAAGGCGTCTTTGATACTACCTGAAGCCCGGAAAGCGTTGACCTGCCGCCGGGATACATGGAATCTTCGTATTCAGGTATAACGACGTCGCCGAACTGAAGCTCATCCTGATTGGGCAGCTTCTTGCCGCCCTCGGTGAAGCAATCAAAGGTTCGCGTGCCGTTGGGCGTCATGCCTACTATACTGATTCTGTTGAACGGCTTGCCGCTTTCGCGAGCGTTCCCGGAAAAACTTCCGGCATAAATAAATGTCTTGGTTCCGTTACTCATAAATTTTACTCCTTGCCGCGCGAGTATGACGCGGACTTATCTTTTTATATAAAACCGCTACGGGAAGAACATTACTGTCGGGAAGCGTGTTGCTTCCCGCAGCAAGGTTTTACCGAAAATCTTAAACGCCTTCATAAAGGTCTTTCATGTCCTTGTATCTGCGGCATGAACGGCATTTATTAAGGTTTACGCCTTTATACTTGCACCCCTCACACATTCCGAGTTCGGGAACATAGCCAAGTTTGAGATTGTCTATTTCCTCACGAAGTGATTTTATGGTTTCGTCAAACTCCGGCGTTGGATCGTTGGTCACGGTCTTACCGCTCATAGTCTCTTCGAGCTGCTTATTTGCCTGACCCTGTTCCCATTCCTGCCATATCTTCAGAACATCGGGAAGTGGTGTATCAGTCCTAACTTTTTGATACATAGAATCAGGGTCAGAAGACCATTCAAACGGCGTTTTACTCTTATGACGTAATTGCATTACGTTTCTAAAAGTCTGAATTTCAATAATAGTTGACGTTGACGGAATAACTTTAAGTGCTTTAAGAACTTCATTTTTTAAATCACAATAACGACCGTGAAAAGCACGAACATAAGTCAAAATTTCGCAAAGTTGTGACACATTATAATCCTCAAGTTCTGATATGAGCCGATGATTATCAATATCAACAAACTTACCTATATCGCGATAACGATAAAAAGAAGATTGAGATATACCAAGCATCTCAACAAAATTAACAACTTCGTCGTCACACATTCTCGTATGGGCACTGTCGTAAACTAGTTTTCTTGTTCTTAAATAAAAGCTGTTAACGCTAAAAGAATTAAGATAATAGCATATATCATACAAATTATTCATTGTACTTCTTGCTATCTCAATTAATTTTACATACGAATTAATCGCCTCTTCAGCATGTTCCTTGTAATGCTCAGAACGAGCATAACTACTATAAGAATCCAAAGGTTTAAGACAAGTTAAATAAGATTCGACATTATCTTTAACTTCAAGAAATAAATTGTCTGCCATTTCTATTACCTACCTATTAAAATTTCTTCACTGTTTTGTAAAAACATGAATAAGTTTCTCAACGCTATTTTGGCAAGAAATAAAGTCATTGCCTAAAAGATAACTGTTGAGATAGTCAACGATGAAATCCGAAATCTTCGGATATTCATTTACCCTATCAATGAAATACTGAACATTTTCTTTCTTGATATGGTGTCCTTCACTGCAACAACGAATCATCATAAAATCACCTACCTTTTTAACTTGCTACCTACCTTTGAGGCGGCGAAGTTTGAAATCAATCCTTCAATGACAAGAAAGAACCTCGCCGCCGTGGTAGGTAATTCGCCGGTTGGCGGAATCGAACCGCCTTACTACCTTTGCCGGCATAATTCCCAACGTCGGGAAAGTGGGGTGCACTTTTTCTTTCAGAAGTCGGGGTGCGTTCCCCGACACCCTCCGACAGTTGTTTAGTTCGTATGAATAAATTCATACAAACTCAACAACTAAAGATATACTACAACTGTAGTAGTTTAATATAATTCTACTACCACAAACGCTGATTGTCAAAAGCTAAATCTACATTTGTGGTATTTTTTTATCGGGGAGTAAAAAATGTCATTTGCAGAAAATTTAAAATATTTAAGAGAATATAACGAATTAACACAAAAAGAACTCGCAAAAAAAAGCGGACTATCGCCTCAATGTATATGTTCGTTAGAACAAGGCACACGTTCGCCAACAGGAACAACTTTAATTGCCTTGGTAAAAGCATTAGATACAACGAGCGACTATTTGCTTGGGCTTGAAGATGACTTCGGAACGAGAACGGTGGCGCCGATGGGCGACAGTCTGAGCGCTGAAGAACGAAAATTAGTAGAAGATTACAGGCAACTTTCACCTGCGTTAAAAGAAATGCTCCAGGCAACTATAGAAACCTGGAGCAATTCAACAGCAAACAAACATATGAAAAAAGGAAGTATATAGTGAGTACCAACCTATTAACCAGCTATTCAGGCGGAGAAATAGCAATTATTGCGGTAGGTATCTTGATATTGGTAATCTTCGTTATAGCAATAATTGTATCAGCGTTTAAGAAAAAAGTGGAATTGCCGCCAGAAGAAATTAAAGAACAAACAAAAATATCTAATCCTGAAAATATTACACCAGAAATTAAGCCAGAACCCGAAAACCCCTCTGGAACTCAACAAACCGAGCCGAAGATTACTACGACAAAAACAACCAGCCCTTGGATAAAGGCACTTGTAATTCTAATTGCACTCGCGATAGGAATTTTTTGCATAGTAAAAATCACGGAATGTGCAACCAACGATGAAAACAAAGACGGAAACGGAAGCTTAATAAGTCGCTCAGCAAGAACCAGTGATATAGATATTGAACAGTCGGATGAATTTTCAATAAGCTTTATTTTTATACTTGTATCAGAAGTAGACATAGAAGATTTAGAAGTAACGTTCAAATTTATGGACGAAAATAAAGACCCGATATTAAACATAGTCAAACAGGTTGGAAACGTAAGTGCCGATATACAATATACGATTTCAATTTCAACAAGCGAAATTTCACTTTCCGACAAATTTAAAATAGAACAATACACATATAGCGTAACAGGCGGAACTGTTTCATACATACAATAATTACTTTTTTAGACTTAAAAAAGTGATTAAAAATAAACACAAATTTTAATATAACATATACTCCGAAGGCAACTTGCCGAAGGAGTATTTTTATATGAACATTAAAGAGAAAATGAAACTATTGAATGAAGCAATTCAAACACTTATGCACCTTTATCAAATTCTCGATGAAGAAACGCCAAAACTGTACATAACTAATTCAGAATTAAAAAAAATCAGGCAAATAAGGTAGTTGCCTTCCCGATCGGAAAGGTCGAACGACAAAATGCGCCCCAAAATGAGCATATCGAAGGTGAAGATATGCAATTTAAATATGGCGACGGCAGCATTAAAAAATGCTACCGAACGAACAAAAACGGCACGAGGAGGTATTTTTGGAGAGGAAGAATTTATATAAATCATAAGCAATATTCCGTTTACGGAAAGACACAAGCAGAGTGTGCCGAAAAGCTGAAAAATCTGCGTTCGGAACGAAGGAAAAGCCTTTCGGAAGACAATCAGACACCGCTGATAGAAACATTTAACAGCAACGAAAAATACAGCGAATGGCTCACTCTTTGGATAGAACTTTGCAAAGAGGGCAAAATTAAAAGGACATACAGGCAAGAACTTATCGGACACGTAGATAAAATCAAAATGGCGCTGGGGCAGTTCAGATTAAAAGAGCTGAAACCACTAAATATACTTAAGTATATTCAATCTCTGCCAAAACGCAACTTTACGGTGAAGCTGTACGATATAATAAACAGCAGCCTGCAAAAGGCGGAGGACTTCGGCATTATAAAGCGAAATCCTTGCAGAGCAATAGACAGACCGACACACCATGCAGCCGAAAAACGTTCCTTTGAACTTAAAGAACAGGAGGAGATACTGAACACGCTGGAAGGAAAGCACAAGAGAGCATTTTTCTTTCTATGCGCGACAGGGTTAAGAATAGGAGAGTTCCTCGCACTGAATAAAAAGTGTATTGATTTCAAGCATTGCTACATAAACGTTTCCGCTGCCATGAACATAAAGAACGGTGAAATCGTTACACCTAAAACAAAGAACAGCGTAAGACAAGTTTATTTCGCTCCTAAACTATTTGAAGTCTTCAAAATAGACGAACTCGGAACGTTTACTTATTCCGGAATAAAGAAAGCCTTTGTTAAAGCCTATAAAAAACTCGGCTTGACAGACATTTCGCTAACGCACAGTTGCCGCCATACATACGCTTCAATGCTCTGCGCTGCGGGCATTCCTATCAAAATTGTGCAAACTCAACTCGGACACGCTGCCTTTTCAACGACCATGGATATATATACTTCCGTGCTGATGAGCGGCAGCAGTCCAATCTACGACTACACAATAGAGTTAAAAGACGAAATTAAAAAAAGACTACTGTAAAAGTAGCCTTATTTGTGTCCTTATTTGCAACAAATTTTTTAAAATCAGAATAAGAAAAAGCCCGACTTTAAGCGATTTTTGCTTAAAATCGGGCAATTCTGGTGCACCTTCAGGGACTCGAACCCTGGGCCCACTGATTAAGAGTCAGTTGCTCTACCAACTGAGCTAAAGGTGCATATTCTTTGCGGCTTAAGCCGCACGCGCCGTGTTGCGCTTGGTATGTAACGGCATAAGCCGCTTTTTTTATCGTGGTGATCCATCCGAGATTCGAACCCGGGACACCGTGATTAAAAGTCACGTGCTCTGCCTACTGAGCTAATGGACCATTAAAGGGTGGCTGGGGTGGCAGGATTTGAACCTACGAATGCGGGAATCAAAATCCCGTGCCTTACCGCTTGGCGACACCCCAATAAACCGTTAAGGCAGTACCTAGCGGTACAAAATTTATGGGGCGGGCGACAAGTTTCGAACTTGCTACCTCCAGAGCCACAATCTGGCGCTCTACCGATTGAGCTACGCCCGCCATATGGTGCGCCTGGAGAGATTCGAACCCCCGACACACGGCT
>CALVWV010000006.1 GCA_944368065.1 uncultured Clostridia bacterium
CCGAGTCGATAAGGTACTCGCTCTGTATGGGCGTATCGCCGAAACGGAGGTGGGAAACGGTTATGCCGCCCGACTTCTTGGAGTCATAGAAGAAGTAAGCCTGCGCGTGCTTGTCCGTGTGGTCGCCGATAATCTTTATGGAGTTCTTGTTGGCGCCTACGGTACCGTCTGAGCCGAGGCCGTAGAACTTGCAGGAAGTTGAGCCTGCGGGAGCGGCGTCGAACTTTTCGGAGAAGTCGAGCGAGGAGTTGGTTACGTCTTCATAAATACCGATGGTGAAGTGGTTCTTGGGCTCTTTGTTTTCAAGGTTCTTGTAAACTGCGAGAACCATGGAAGGAGTGAACTCCTTGGAGCCGAGGCCGTAACGGCCGCCTACAACCTTTGCCTTGGTCACGCCCTTTTCAAGCAGAGCGGAGCATACGTCGAGGTAGAGGGGTTCGCCGAGGGAACCGGGTTCCTTGGTCCTGTCGAGCACGGCGATCTTTTTTGCAGTCTTGGGAAGAGCTGCAACAAATGCGTCTGCAACGAAAGGTCTGTAAAGGCGGACTTTAACGAGGCCGTATTTCTTGCCCATCGTGTTGAGCTTGTTGATGGATTCTTCGATGGTTTCGCAAGCCGAACCCATTGCAACGATAACTTCGGTTGCATCGGGAGCGCCCACATAGTCGAAGAGGTGATAGTTTCTGCCGCACTTGGAGGAAACGAGGTCCATCATCTTCTGAACGATGGCGGGGGTAGCAGCGTAGTAGCTGTTAGCCGTTTCCCTGTTCTGGAAGTAGGTATCGCCGTTCTGAGCGGTGCCCTTCTGGATGGGATGTTCGGGGTTGAGCGACCTGGACTTGAAGTCTGCAACGTCGGCAGCTATGCCGGCTTCGTCGCAGATAGCCCTGATTTCTGCGTAGTCGTCAGCTTCATCCCACACGTCGATTTTTGCAACTTCGTGCGAGGTTCTGAAACCGTCGAAGAAGTTGATGAAGGGAACTTTTGCCTTGAGGGTGGAGAGGTGTGCAACGAGTGCGAGGTCCATAACTTCCTGAACGGAAGAATCGCAGAGCATTGCAAAGCCCGTCTGGCGGCAGGCCATAACGTCGGCATGGTCGCCGAATATGTTGAGCGAATGAGCTGCGAGCGCGCGCGCGGAAACGTGCATAACCATGGGCAGCAGTTCGCCTGAAATCTTGTACATGTTGGGGATCATGAGGAGCAGACCCTGGGAAGCGGTGAACGTGGTGGTCAGCGCGCCTGCGGAAAGCGAACCGTGAACGGCGCCTGCAGCACCGCCTTCGGACTGCATCTCAGCGATTTTGACTTTCTGTCCCCACATATTGGTTCTGCCTGCGGTTGCCCATTCGTCGGCAACTTCCGCCATGGGTGAAGAGGGCGTTATGGGATAGATAGCCGCTACTTCAGAAAAGGCGTAGGCAACGTGGCTGGCGGCGGTATTACCGTCGATAGTCAACTTTTTCATTAATAAAACCTCCGTTTGATAAATGATTGCTAAGTTAAATAATCCGTGTATTTTTCACACAAAAATATTATAAAACAATACATTTAAAATGTCAATATACGCGCGAAATATATTTTCAATATATTTTTTGGTTTATGGCGTTTTTCTTGCGCCGCGGCAGGCAGATGCCGGCAAAAATGCGCGCAAAAAAACAAAAAACGCGCTCCCGCCCGCGCGCGCTTACAAATTTTTTATCCGCCTTTGAAAAAATAAAGGCTAAATTGTTGTTAAAAATCCGTTTATTTGTTATAATCAGTTTCATATAAAAGGTAAAAAATGGAAGAAAAAATAAACGGGGCAAGTCCCCTCAACGAAAATGCGGAAAATGCCGCGCCCGCCGACAAAACTGCGGCCGCTGCGGAAGACTGCGCCGTTAAGTTCGACGGCGTCACTTTTTCGTACGCGGAAGGGTCCGCGCCCGCTCTGAAAAACGTTTCGCTCACCGTAAAAAAAGGCGAATTTCTGGCGATAATCGGCCACAACGGCAGCGGCAAATCTACGCTCGCCCGATTAATCAACGGACTTTTGCTGCCCGATTCGGGCAAGGTCACCGTCTTCGGACTGGACACTTCGGAGGGCAAGAACCCTCTGAAAATAAGAAGGCGCGCGGGCATTGTTTTCCAGAACCCGGACAACCAGATGGTCGCCTCTATCATCGAGGACGACGTCGCCTTCGGCCCTGAAAACCTCGGCGTGGAGCGCGAAGAGATAGGCCGCCGCATAGACTGGGCGTTGAAAGCCGTCGGCATGGAAGCATACCGCACGGGCACGCCCTCCCGTCTTTCGGGCGGACAGAAGCAGCGCATAGCCATAGCCGGCGTGCTCGCAATAAAGCCCGACATAATAATTCTTGACGAATCCACCGCAATGCTCGACCCCCGCGGCCGCAGGGAGGTTATGGGCGTAGTTTCAAAACTCAACAAAGAGGAAGGACTGACGGCAATACTCATAACCCACTTTATGGAGGAAGCCCTGCTCGCCGACCGCACGATAGTCATGAACAGGGGCGAAATTGTAATGCAGGGCACGCCGTCGGACATATTTCTGCACAGCGAGCGGCTGGAAGCTTACAATTTAAGTCTGCCGCGCATAGGCAGAATATGCAAAGCGTTACAGAAAAGCGGCGTAGGCGTTGCAGACTGCCTTTCGCCCGAAGCGCTCGCCGAAGAGATTGCCCAGGAGGTTGAAAAACTCGGGGCAGCAAGGCGTTCGTTGCCATATATTCCCGCACCTTCCGGAAATTCAAGCCACGAATGGGACATAGACGTAAAGGATCTCACTTTCACCTATTCCGCCAAATCGCCGTTCGCGTCAAAGGCGCTCAAGGGCATAAATCTGCACATAGACGAGGGCGAATTTTTCGGAATAATAGGCCATACGGGCAGCGGCAAATCCACGCTCGTTCAGCATCTGAACGCCCTTATCAAGCTTCCTCAGGCAAATAAAAAATACCGCGCCAAGAAACCCAAAAAAGGGCAGCCCGCACCCGTTCTTCCGCATATATCCGTGGGGCAATTCAATCTTGCGGATAAAAAATGCGACTTCCTCAAGCTGAGGGAGAGCGTGGGAATGGTCTTCCAGTACCCCGAATATCAGCTGTTTGCCGAAACGGTTTCGGCGGACGTGGCGTTCGGACTCAAAAACTTCCGCAAGGGCATAACGCCCGAACAGACCGAAGCCGCCGTGCGCGACGCGCTGGAGATGGTGGGACTTTCCTACGAAGAAGTCAAGGACAAGTCGCCTTTCGACCTTTCCGGCGGACAGAAGCGCCGCGTGGCGATAGCCGGCGTAATAGTAACCCGCCCGCACATACTCATACTCGACGAACCCGCGGCGGGACTCGACCCCCTCGGCAAGAAGGAGATAATGGAGCTTCTGCACAAAATACACCGCGAATGGTGCAGCACGGTGATAGTGGTTTCCCACGATATGGACGAAATTGCCGATAACTGCACGAAGGCGGCGGTTATATCTGACGGCGAAGTCGCCGACTGCGCCTCCCCGCGCGAGCTCTTCAGAAAGGCGGACGAGCTCACTTCGCTCGGGCTGGACGTGCCCCTCACCGCCAAAGCGTGCGCGCGGCTTAAAGAACTCGGAATAGAAATAGATACCGACTTCACCTGCGAAGATTTTGCAGATAAGGTAATAAGTCTGTTCGAAGGGGGTAAGCAAGATGCTTAACGACGTAACGTTCGGGCAGTATTACCCCGCGAAATCCTTCGTGCACGCGCTCGACCCGCGCACAAAACTGCTCTTTCTCATAGCATTTATCGTGGCGATATTCATAGCCGATACCTTCTACGGCATGATACTCTGCGCGCTTGCGCTCATGGTCATTGTAATAGCCGCGCGCGTTCCTTTCGGCTCGGTGCTGCGCTCGGTAAAGGGCATACTGTTCATTCTCATACTCACATCTGTTTTAAACCTGTTTTTCCACGGCGGCGAACATCTGCTCACGCCCGAAAACTGGGTGATTAAGATATACCGCGAGGCCATAGTATACACCGTATTCCTTCTTTTAAGGCTGTTCCTTCTGGTAATGGCGTCGGCTATTCTTACGCTCACAACCACGCCCGTGCGCCTTACCGACGGCATAGAAAGCCTTCTGACCCCGCTCAAGTGGATTAAGTTCCCCGTGCACGAGCTTGCGCTCATAATGAGCATAGCGCTGCGCTTTATCCCCACTCTGATAGACGAAACCAACCGCATAATAGCGGCGCAGAAGGCGAGGGGCGCGGACTTTGAAAGCGGAAACATAATAAAGAGGATAAAGTCGGTCGTGCCCATACTCATACCTCTTCTGATAAGCGCGTTCAGGCGCGCGGAGGAGCTGGGCGACGCAATGGACGCGCGTTGCTATTCGGGCTCAAAAAACCGCACAAAATACAAAAAACTCATCTTCGGCTGGCGCGACCTCGTCGCCGCCATAGTCTGCGCGGCACTCATCGCGGGCGTCGTTCTTTTTAATATATATGCCGCCCAAATCTTCCCGCAGATATACGAATATATTGTAATCAGCTGATGAAATACGCATTACTCCTTGCTTACGACGGCACGGCTTACCGCGGCTGGCAGACGCAGAAAAACGGCATTTCCGTCCAGAGCGTTTTAGAGCAGGCGGCCTGCGCCGCGTTCGGCAAAAAAGTAAATATAACGGCGAGCGGCCGCACGGACAGCGGAGTGCACGCGGCGGGTCAGGTGTGCCATTTTTCGGCGGATATTTCCGTGCCGCCCGAAAAGATAGCCGACGCGCTCAATTTCCGCCTTCCTGCGGACATCTGCGTTCTCAGATCCGCCGCCGCGCCCGAAGAGTTCGACGCAAACCGCTCCGCCAAGAAAAAAACTTACGTCTACCGCATGTACGTAGCGCGGAGGGAACATCCGCTCAAATCGCGCTACGCGGTGGCGGTATATCCCTGTCCTGACATTGCGTTAATGCAAAAAGGTGCCGCACTATATTGCGGCGAACACGATTTCAGGGCATACTGCGCGAGAGGTTCTTCTGCAAAAACGACGGTGAGAGAGGTGTTTTCCGTCAGCGTGGAAAGCGGCTTTTCCAGGGGATGCGAGGACATAACCGTAACCGTTTGCGGAGGCGGTTTTTTATACAACATGGTCCGCACTATGGCGGGCACGCTTTTATACCTCGGGCTCGGCCGCGTATCGGAAGAGGACGTAAAAAATTCGCTTGTTCTTGGCGACAGGTCGCTTGTCGGCAAAACCATGCCTGCAAAGGGGCTTACGCTCGAAAGCGTGGATTACGGCGTTTCTCTTTTTTGACAAAAGGTATTGACGGTTCGTTGCGGCGGGTGTAAAATAAATTTACGGACGCCGCTTTTTTTACAGCGTTTTCACAATTCTGTTTTAATGCAATCATTATAAACGGATATAATAAATTTGTGCAAAATACCATAAGGTAATTTGCGCGGTTTAACCATAATATATTTAAAACGGAGAATTATGGATTTTTTTCAGTTTGCAAGTTATGCCGAAAGATTTATGATCTACAGCGTTGACGTCAACGGTGAGGTCGCCAACAGACTGTGGATTTGTCTGCTGGTCGGAGGATTGTGCTTTTTAATAGTTTACATTTTCCAGGCTTTCGGACTTTTTACCATAGCAAAACGTGCGGGATATAAAAATAAATGGATGGCGTTCATTCCCTTTTTTAATCTTTATTATATAGGCGTGTGCGCGCAGAAGAATAAGGTTTACGGCATGAACGCAAAAAGTTTTGCGCTCATTCCCGTCATATTCGAAATTCTGCTTGTGGCGGGCTATATTCTTTACTACGTTGCGGCGTTCAGCGTATGGGATTATATCGACTGGGTGCAGTATCCTTACGCAACGGGCATCGAAATTCTTGTCCCCGGCACGACGCCCCTTTCCACAATGCCCCAGTCGCTGACCTGGCTGTGGTGGATATTCCTCAACCTCAACGATTACGTGCTTTACTGGGTCGAACTCGTTTATATCCTTTTGAAGCTGTTGCTTCTTACGGCTTTCTTCCGCACTTACGCGGCGCGTCAGTACCTTCTTTTCTCCATAGTAGGCGCGCTTCTGCCGCTCACGGGCATACTCATCTACTCCGTGCGCAACAATACGGGCATGAATTACATGGATTATCTCAGAAGGGAGCGCGAAAGAAACTACCGCATGTATCAGCAGCAGTACGGCAACCCCTATAACCAGAATCCTTACAACGGGGGTTACAATAACGGTTACAACGGCGGGTACAACGGCTACGGCGGTCAGGGTCCCGCTCAGGGTACTTCGGCACCCGACCCTTTCGACGAGTACGGCTCTTCCGATAAAAATTCTTCGGCTGGTTCGTCCGGCGGCAATTCGTCAGACGGAGGCAACGGCGGCGCAGGTTCGTCAAACGGCGGCGGAAGTTCTTCTTCGGGCGGCTCGCCTTTCGATGATTTTAACTGATAAAGTTAACAAAGGTGCGGCAAAGCGCATAAATTGCGCTTTGCCGCACCTTAATTTATTTGCACAGATTATATGTTTGTGGTATAATACGGCAGAAAGTATAAAGCCGCTTTATACGTATAATTATAATTTATACGTGTCGGCGGCCATAGCTTATACTGTACGGTGTTTTCAATGAAGAATGATTGCATAGCCGCGATATCCACCGCTCCGGCGGCGGGCGGAGTTGCCATAATAAGAATAAGCGGCGACGGAGCGCTTAAAATCGCGGAAAAGATGTTTACCCCGACGGGCAGGACGCCCGTTTTAAGTTTCAGGCCGCGCTACATGTATTCGGGCTCGATAAGCGCCGAAGGCGGCATAACGGACTTCGGTTTGTGCGTGTATTTCAGAGCGCCCCATTCGTTCACGGGCGAAGACGTGGTTGAACTGCATTGCCACGGCGGCGTTGAGCTTTCGCGCGCGGTGTTGAAGGCGGCGCTGAAGTGCGGCGCGCGCCCCGCAAAAGCCGGCGAGTTTACAATGCGCGCCTTCATAAACGGCAAAATTTCGCTCTCCGCCGCGGAGGGCATGGCCGATATGATAAACGGCGAAAGCACAGCCGAAGTGCGCGCGGGCAGCATGCTCTATTCGGGCAGGCTGACCAAAGAGGCGCAGTCCGTGCAGTCCGAACTTACCGACATCCTCGCAAAAATCGGCGCGGACGTCGACTACCCCGAGGAGGACATAGAGCGCACCGAACTTTCCGACATAAAGGAGCGCCTTGCCGCGCTTCGTGAACGGATTGAAGCGCTCGTCCGCACTTACGACAGCGGCAAAAAGATTAGAAACGGCGTATCCGTTGCGATATGCGGCAAGCCCAACGCGGGCAAAAGTTCGCTTCTGAATGCCTTGCTCGGCTACGATAAAGCAATAGTATCTTCTTCCGCGGGCACCACGCGCGACGTGGTGGAGGGCGAACTCGAACTGGGCGGCGTGCGCTTTAATTTTTACGATACCGCTGGCATACGCGAACAGGCGGGCGAAATAGAAAAGCTTGGCATAACCCGCGCAAAGCAGACATTGTCTTCCGCAGACCTTGCCCTGATAGTTTACGAGGGCGCGTTCGGCGAGGAGGAGGGGGAGCTTCTTGCTTCTTGTCCGTGCAAGGCTGTTAAAGTGCGCAACAAGCGCGACGTAAGCGACGAGCCCGACGGCAACGAGGATATATCGGTATCCGCGCTCACGGGCGAGGGCATAGGGCAGCTCAAGTCGCTCATAGCCAGTACGGCGCTGCCCCGCGGCGCTGCGGACGGCGCGTTCATTATAGAGGAACGCCACTACAATGCGCTCAGCCGAGCGGCAGAGGCGCTCAACTCGGCGTATAACGCGATAGGAGTATTTCCCGCGGACATAGTGTCTGTAGACCTTAAAGAGGCGTGGGACGTCCTCGGCGAAATTACGGGCGAAACCGCCACGGAAGAGATTATAAACACTATATTTTCCAAATTCTGCGTGGGAAAGTAATCATAACTGTTTTCAGTAAAGTAACAGCAATTCTGCGCCGTTTAAAGCTGAAAAATTTAAATGTCGGCAGAATTTAAGCAATGCGCATGCGCATATATGCCACCCGCTTTTTATATGGCGGCAGACATACACCGCGCAGAACGGCACGCAAAAACGCACATACAAAAAATAAAATCGCCGCTTACAGCATAGGATAAGCGGCGGGGACGGAATTTTTTATGGTTAATCTTGAACTTTACAGGGTGTTTTACACGGTTGCAAAATGCGGCAGTCTTACAAAAGCCGCTGAGGAACTTTTCATCTCCCAGCCTGCCGTATCTCAGGCGATAAAGCAGCTTGAAAGCCAGCTCGGCACAACGCTTTTCAACCGCACGCACAGGGGCATGGAGCTCTCCGTGCAGGGCGGCAAACTCATTTATTCGAAGGTGGAAGAGGCGCTCGGCCTTCTGGACAGCGCGGAAAATACGCTTATAGAGCTCAAGACCACCGCAACCGGCATAATAAGGGTCGGCGCAACAGACTCTATATTTTCCAATATACTTGCGGATAAAATTGCCGAGTTCCATGAAAAATATCCCGCCGTCAAGTTCGACCTTATCACAGGCACGACGCTGGACACCATAGCTCAGCTCAAGGACAACAAGTGCGACATAGTCTTTCTCAACCTGCCCATTGACGACAAGGACGTGATGCTTTCGGGCAGCGTAAGCCTTCTTAGCGACATATTTGTCGCTTCGCCGAGGTTTGCCGAGCTCAGGGACTGCGTAGTGCCCGTCAAGCGCCTGCAGGAATACCCCTTGCTTCTGATGGAGCAGAACACCGTCGCGAGGCACGCGGAGGACGCCTACCTCGCCACTCTCGGCATAACGCTCCAACCCGATATCGAGGTCGCCAACTGGGACCTTATGTTAAAGCTCGCGGTCAAGGGCATGGGCATAGGCTGCGTGCCCCGCGAATACTGCAGAAAGGAGCTTGAAAGCGGCGAGCTGTTCGAGGTTAACATAACGCCGTCGCTCCCCGTGCGCGGCGTAGGTCTGGCTTTGCCCAAAAACGTGCCCGTGCCTTTTGCTCTGCGCGAATTTATTGCGCTTTTCAAATAATAAAAGAAGCAAAAGGTTTTTCTTCGGGTCTGAAACGGCTTGAAAATCAGGCTGAATTTAATTTTGATAAAACTTCAATCCGCCGTGCGGCGCTTTTTGAAAGCGCCGCACGGCGGAATTTTTTGCAAATACTTCAAAAGAGCGGCAAATCAGGGCAAATCAGGGTTTTCAGGAAATAATTTTTTAAAAAAATTAATAAAGTTTATATTAATTTAATAAAAAATTTATAAAAATTTAATATCGCGTGGCTATAAATAATAGTGTAAGTTCAAGAGGTGCGTTATGAACAGGATATATTATTACAGCGACGAAATAAACGACGATTTTGCCGGCACTCATATAAAAACCAAGACTTTGCCTGATGATTATAAGTTCGTGCCGTCGGGAAAGGGCTGGAAGGCCGCCCGCTTTTTCGTCTATAAGCTTTTTGCCACGCCTGTCATACTTGCGGTGGGGGCTTTTACCGCCCGCATAAAAAACAAGCGCGTTTTAAAGGGTTACAAAAAGGGCGGGGCGTATATCTACGGCAATCATACGGCGTATTTGAACGACGCAATGAATCCCACGCGCATATCCTTCCCGCGCACTGCGGACGTTGTGGTGAATCCCGACGCCGTGTCGATAAAAGGCTGCGGTCAGCTCGTAAGGCTTCTCGGCGGCGTGCCCGTGCCCTCCGACCTTAATGGGCTTAAAAACTTTTCTTCGGACATAGCCGACGCCGTGCAGAGCGGGCATTGGGTAGCCATCTATCCCGAGGCGCACATATGGCCGTACTATACCGGCATACGCCCGTTCGGTTCGGCTTCGTTCAAGTATCCCGCAAAAAGCGGCGCACCCGTGTTTGCCTTTACCACGGTATACAAAAAGCGCCGTTTTTTCAGAAAGCCGAAAAAGATTGTGTATGTGGACGGACCTTTCTTTGCCGAGGGCGACAGCATTAAGCAAAAGGCAAATAATCTGCGCGAAAAGGTGTATGCCGCAATGTGCGGCCGCGCCGCTTTGAGCGATGTGGCTTACTGTGAATATTGCAAGGTTGAAAACGCAAGCCTTGCCGCATCTTTAAACGCCGCACAGCAGGGCGCAGGGCATTCAAGGCGCGCTTTGCGCCTGCCCGCGGATATCCCCGCGGCGGAAGGCGAAGGAGAAAAGGAAGAGGAGATTGTGTCCGCGCGCAATGTTTAAACGCGTTGGCTTAGGCATATGTAAGGGGTAAATCGTTAAAATTGCATGTTTCGGGCATATGTGCGGGTCAATTAAAAGGCGGAGCGCATTGCCCGCATGATATATGGAGATTAATATAATAAATCAGCCGCGGCGCAATACCTTGCGCCGCGGCTGATTTATGTGAGGTAGTTTGGAATGATCCCTTTTATTTATCTTTCGTAAGTTTCTTTGAAAGCGTTCGCGGGGCAAAAATCATAGTCCGCCCAAAACGTCCTTCATGTCGTAAAGTCCTGCGGGCTTGCCCGCAAGCCATTTTGCCGCGCGTATTGCGCCGGCAGCAAAAACCTTTTTGGAGCGCGCCGAGTGCGAAAGCGTTATGATTTCGTCTTCGCCGCAGAACAAAACGTCGTGCTCGCCTACTATAGTGCCGCCGCGGACGGCGTGTATGCCTATTTCTCTGCCGCGCGCGCCCGTCATGCCCTCTCTGCCGCATACGTACGGTTTCTTCTCCGCGAATGCGGAATTGGCGCTGTCGGCAAGCATGAGCGCTGTGCCGCTGGGTGCGTCCTTTTTAAGGTTGTGGTGTTTTTCAACAATCTCTATGTCAAAACTTTCGCCGAGAAACTGCGCCGCTTCCTTTACAAGCTTTACCAAAAGGTTTACCCCTACCGAAAAGTTCGCCGTGCGGAATATCGCAACTTTACGGGCGCACTCTTTTATATATTCGAGCTGCTTTTCGGTATAGCCTGTCGCGGCGATGACCGCGGGCACGTTATTTTTTATGCAGTAAGCCATTTCGCTTTCAAGGCAGGCGGGGGAGGAAAAGTCTATCACGACGTCAACCTTTTCCTGCACGTCGCCGAAAGAGGGGTAAATCTTGCCCTTGAAATTTTCGTTTTCGTGTAAATCCACGCCGCACACTGCCTCGGCTTCGGCGTCCTGCGCAAGCATTTCGGTTATGTTTCTGCCCATATGGCCGGCAACGCCGCAAACAAGTACTTTAATCATAATTTTTTAAGTCCTAAACTTTTGATGGCGTCGTCCATAATCTTTTTGTGCGCGTCCTCGAGTTCGGTGAGGGGAGGACGGGGAAGCCCCGCTTCCAGACCTATCACGTCGCAGCCGTATTTTACGGGTATGGGGTTTACTTCGGTAAAGCAAGCGTCGATGAGGGGCAGAAGCTTATCTTCAAGCTCGTTGGCTCTGTCGAGGTCGTGCGCCGCCATGTATTCGTAAACCTGCTTTGTTTCCTTGGGCGCGATGTTGGAAACGACGGAAATAAGTCCCGCGCCGCCTATCGCAAGTATTGGCAGGTTGAGGTTATCGTCGCCCGAATACAAATCCATTTTGTCGCGTATTCTGCGCATTGTTTCGCATATCTGTTCCATATTGCCGCACGCTTCCTTTATGCCCGCCATATTGGGAATGAGTGAGAGCTCTTCCGCGGTCGCGGGAAGAATGTTTACGCCAGTGCGCGGGGGCACGTTGTATGCGACTACGGGAATGGAAACTGCCGAACATATTGCCTTGTAATATTCCACTATGCCGCGCTGGGTGCACTTGTTGTAGTAAGGCGTTACGGCAAGCAGACCGTCCGCGCCTTCCTTTTCTGCAAGTTTTGCCATCTCTACGGCGTGAGCCGTGCTGTTCGAACCGCATCCGAACATAATTTTTGCGCGACCCGCCGTCTTTTCAACGGTAAAGCGCATCACCGCCAGCTTTTCTTCGTCGGTCATCGTGGGCGGCTCGCCCGTGGTGCCGAGCACAAGCAGCATATCCGTTCCGTTTTCTATCTGGTACTCAATCATTCTGGCAAAAGCTTCAAAATTAATGCCCCCGTCTTTGAAGGGAGTAATCATCGCCGTTGCCGTCCCCTTAAAAAATCCTACCATATTTTACCCCGCTATATTGTTTTAATATAATAATATTTTTTTGCGTTGAAAATTATTTACTGTTTTTTATTCGTTAAGGCATATTGCCGCACC
Organism: uncultured Clostridia bacterium; assembly: GCA_944368065.1. Lineage (GTDB taxonomy): Bacteria > Bacillota > Clostridia > Christensenellales > Borkfalkiaceae > Coproplasma. Next base: position 12,198 of record CALVWV010000006.1, read on the forward strand.
TTTTATATTCAATGCGCGCAAAAATGCTTTATTTTCAGTCGAAATATCCCTTTGCCGCGAGGAGCTCGGCAAGGAGCACGGCTCCGCCCGCCGCGCCGCGCAGGGTGTTGTGCGAAAGACCTACGAACTTGTAGTCGAACACGTTGTCTTCCCTCAGTCTGCCGGCGCATACAGCCATTCCGTTTTCCGTCATTCTGTCAAGCTTTGCCTGGGGACGGTTGTCCTCTTCGAAGTAGTGTATGAACTGAGCGGGCGCGGAGGGCAGCTTAAGCTTCTGCGGCTCGCCCGAAAATTCCGCCCATGCCTTTAAAATTTCCTCTTTGGAGGGCTTGTTTTCAAAGTTTACGAACACTGCGGCGGTATGGCCGTCAGATACGGGCACGCGCAGGCACTGAGCGGTTATTGCGGGGCTCGTGACGGGCACTATTTCGCCGCCTTTAACCTCGCCCCATATCTTCAGCGGCTCTTTTTCGCTCTTTTCTTCCTCACCGCCGATGTAGGGTATGATGTTGTCTATAATCTCGGGCATTGTTTCAAACGTCTTGCCCGCGCCCGATATCGCCTGATATGTGGTGACTGCCGCGCTCTTTATGCCGAACTTTTTAAGCGGATGCAGAAGGGGCACGTAAGACTGAAGCGAGCAGTTGGATTTGACTGCTATAAATCCGCGCTTTGTGCCGAGGCGCTTTTTCTGCGCGGGGATAACTTCTATGTGGTCGGCGTTTATTTCGGGTATTACCATGGGCACGTCCGGCGTGAAGCGGTGCGCGCTGTTGTTTGAAACTATGGGGCACTCAAGCTTTGCGTAGGCGTATTCAAGCTCCTTTATCTCGTCCTTTTTCATGTTTACGGCGCAGAAGCAGAAGTCCACGGAAGCGGCTATCTTTTCCTTGTCTGCGGAAGCGTCCAGGACAACCATATCCGCAAACTTTTCGGGCAGGGGCGCGCTCATGTGCCAGCGGCGGAGTGCGTCTTTATACTTTTTGCCCGCAGAAGAGGAGGACGCGGCAAGGCACGTCACGTTGAACCAGGGGTGATTTTCCAAAAGCAGCAAAAAGCGCTGTCCTACCATACCGGTGGCGCCTATGACGCCTACGTTGAATTTTTTCATGACTTTTTTCCTTATATAAAATAAATATTTTTCCGAAGTTTTTGATTTGGCTTACCAGCCTTTTGGGTTTGGCTTGCCCATATCTGAGGCATGCGCCTTTGCAGAACCTGCCGCCCATAAAACGCTGGCTGCTGCAAGGTATGCGCCGGCTCATAAAAATTTTGCCGCGCCTTGAAAAATCCGAAATAAAAAAATAACGCGCAGCGCCGCCGCGCTCCGCGTAAAAAGACTGCAACAAAAACACCTTTTACAAAATAGCGCAACGCATAAAGCGACAGTTGCAAGGGTATTGACCTTTGCACCCAGCACAGATTAAAGGGATTTTTCTGCACTTCGGCGGCGATGCCCTTTTTTCGCGGAGAATAAGCAATTCCCTTAAAATCCAACTCCGCGCGTACTCATGCTCAGCCGCTCCTCTATTCAGTAATGTAAATATAACACAGCTCGGCGCAAATGTAAAGAATTTTATTAAACCTCAATTAAAATAATTGAAAAAATATTCTCTATGCTGTATAATACTGTAAATGCAGGGAGCAGAAGCGTGCCCTGCACAAATCAATTCAAGGATGCAAAGATGTCAGCAGATTCCAGAGTAAAAGCCTTGGAAGGCAACGAAATAAAAGATTATTCCCGCAAAGAGCTGCCCAGAAGCAGGTGGGCGGATACGTGGGACGTGTTCAGGTCCAATTTTGCAAAAATTATCATCAACAACCTGTTTACGCTCCTGTTTTTCCTCCCCCTCGTGGCAGTGGTTTATATCCGCGGGCTGTACGTAAGTTCAGTTTCCAACACATATCCTTTCGGTTCCAACATAGGTTCGGCGGGACTTCCCTCCACGCCTAACGTAATGGGGCTTGCGGAAAGACTTGAGTGGTCTGCGGATATGATGTTCTATTCGCTTGCAATCGTTGCCGGTCTCATCGCCGCCATAGGCGTTGCGGGCGCGTGCTATTCTATGAAAAAGCTCGTCAATACCCACGGCGACTTTACCATAAAAAGCTATTTCCGCGGAGTCAGAAAGTGCTACCTCAACGTCGCGCTTCCCGCGGCGCTGTTCATGATAGTCTTCTTTGCTACCGTCATGGTTAGCGACTGGAAGAACTATACGATAGCCGTCGGCGGCTCTGCCGCGTGGCCCATCGCCGCAACCGTGCTCATGATTATACTGTGCGTTCTTGTAGGCATTATATGCATGTGGTTTATCGCGGTTGGCGTAAGCTACAAGGTAGGTCCCTGGCAGCTCGTCAAAAACAGTTTCGTGCTCATAGTCGGCTCAATTATTCAGACAATATTCATTTTAGGCATTGCATTCATACCCGTATGGTTCCTTCTTATCGGCGGCATAATGCAGATAATAGCCATAATAATTTTCATAGTATTCGGCTTCTCTTACGTCTTCCTCGTCTGGATGAGCTATACGCAGTGGGTGTTCGATATGTACATCACGCCCAACATCGAGGCGCAGAAAGCCGTTGAGCGCTCAAAAATGACCAAGGAGCAGCTCGCCGCAGAAAAGGACGCCGAGGAAAAGAGGATTGTGGGCGAAATACTCGCCGCCGGCAAGAGCGAGCTTGTAGGCAGACCCATTCTTCCCATAGACGGCGCGCCCGTTCCCGCGCTCGGCAAAACGTTCTCCCGCGCGGACATAGCTGCAGTCGCTTCAGGCAGGCAGGATATAGAAAAGCGCGTTTCCGATTATGAGGAAGAGCATAAGAACGACAAGCGCTACGTTGAGTACAACAAGCTTTTCGCCGAAAGGGAAAAGGCGCTCAAGGACGAAGGCAAGGGCAAAAAGAAAAAGAAGATCAGCGCGGACAACCTTTTAAGGTAAGGCGCGGAGTTCTGCCATGAAAGAAAGTTACGCCGCCCTCGGCGGCAGATTCGAATATTTAAACTCTGACTGCGGCTATGAACAATGGTCGCAGTATTTAATTAAAACGCTTGAAAGCCTCGGCGCGGGTGCAAGCGGGGCGGATATCGGCTGTGGCAACGGCTACTTTACTCGCGCGCTCTACAAAGCGGGCAAGAAAATGTGCGGTGTGGACATCTCGACCGAGATGCTTTCAAAAGCCGAAGAGCTCGCCGCAAAAGAGGGCGTTCGCGCCGAATTTTTACTCGGCGATATAACCAAACTAAAACTGACGCGCCGCGTCGATTTCGCCGTCGCCGTAAACGACTGCCTCAACTACGTGCCGCAGAACAAGCTTAAAACTGCATTTTCAAAAGTCGCGGGCTGCCTTAAAAAGGGCGGGGCATTCGTCTTTGACATAAGCACGGAATATAAACTGAAAAACGTGCTCGGCGACAATCTTTTCGCCGAGGACACCGACGACATAACTTACCTCTGGTTCAACAAATGGACGGGCGACAGCGTGATTATGGATATCACGGTGTTCACCGCGGCGGGCGGCGGACTGTTCAGGCGGGAGGACGAGCGCCACGTTCAGTACGCGCATAAAATTCCCGACGTGGTCAGCGCGCTGGAGGAGGCGGGCTTTGAAGTGGTCCGCACGGAGGGGCATCTGGGCGCGCCGCTTGAAAGCGACAGTCTGCGCGCAAACTTTATCTGCAGACGCAGGTAGCGTGCCGATGGACAAAGCCGCTGTTTGAACTTAAACGCTCCGCCTTATATATAAGTGTAATAAAAAAACAGGATTGAAAAGATGAACAGACTTTACAAAACGCTTATATGCAACAAACAGATATCTCTTTCGGTGCTCGAAACTACCGACCTCGCGCAGACTGCGCGCGACATACACGGCCTCGAGCCGCGCGCGGCGAAGGCGCTCGCAGAGCTTCTTACCTGCGGCGCGTACATGTCGGGCTGCCTTAAAAGCGAAAAGGGCGCTGTTTCCATAACGGTGAAGGGCGGCGATAACGCGGGCACGGCGAGCGTATCCGGCGACGTCGGTCTGCACATGCGCGGGTATATAGACGGCTCGGCGGAAGGCAGACTTGCGGGCGGATTTATGACCGTTGTCAAGGACGACGGATTTTTCCGTCCGTTCACGGGCGCCTGCGAACTCATTTCCGACGACGTTTCGGAAAATATGGAGCATTACTTCGAAATATCAGAACAGATACCCACTAAGGTGCGCATAGGCGCGCGCTTCGACGGCGAAAAGTGCGTAAGCGCGGGCGGCGTCATACTTCAGCTTCTGCCCGGCGCGGACAAATCCGCGGTAAAACTTGCCGAAGAAAAGGCTGCGGCTATCGGTGATATCGCAGCGGACATAGCCGCTCTCGGCGCCGAAGGCGTAATAAAAAAATATTTCGCTTCAGAGACGGACAAGGGTTACACCTACATAACCGAGCCCGTCTACAAGTGCAACTGCTCGCGCGAAAAAATTTCCGCGCTTTTAAAGACCATGGGCAGGGCGGAGCTCGAGGACATCATAAAGGAGCAGGGCGCCGTTTCCGTCCATTGCCATTACTGCAACACCGATTATAAGTTCGGCGAGGAAGATATACAGAAATTATTCTCATGAGTAAAACCGAAGCTATAGATTTCAGCGACGACAGGCTGCTCGAGCTTGCCGCGTCAAGGCTGGATAATCACAACTTAATAGGTGCGCTCAAAGTACTCAATAAAAATGCCGAGCTCAACTTCGACGACGACCGCTCTTTCATGCTGTACGCCGAAGTTTTCGACGATATGGAGCTGTACGAAAAGTCTGTCAACAAATGGTTCAGATATATGGACGAAGCGCCCGAAGGCGACCTTGCGGACGCGTACGAAGGGCTTGCCGTCAACTATATGAACCTCGATAACGAGCATTTTGCCGCGTATTACTACAACAAACTGCTCGTCGCTACGGACGACCTTTCGCCCGAAAGCCGCAGGGAGATTATAGACAGCTTTCTGAAAAAGCAGGAAAATCCTTTGAAGTTTGCCTGGCCGCCTCAGATTGCCGACTATTCGGCTGAAATGTCGCGCGGGGTGGAGCTCATGCGCGCCCAGCAGTACGACAAAGCCATCGAGGAGTTCGACAAGGTTGCCGAGGGCAATCCCCGCTATCTCTCCGCGCGCAACTATATCGCAATGTGCCGCATAATTTCTGACAAGTGCGACGAGGCGGAAGCCGAATGCCTATCCATTCTCGAAAAGAAGCCTGACGACGTGCAGGCGCTTACAACTCTCGCCGCCGTCAAGACAGAACAAAAAAAGACGGAGGAGGGGCGCGAACTTGCTTACCGACTGGTAAATCTGGGCGCTACCGACCCCGACGATATGTATAAAATTGCCACCGTATGCTGCGAAAACAAGCTCCATGCCGAAGCGTTCGCGCTGTTTGATAAGCTTGAAGGCGAATTTGCCTACGATACTACGGTGCTCTATTTCAAGGCGATATCCGCCTACAACAGCGGCAACTACGACGCGTGCTTCGAAGCGTTCGATAAAATACTCGCAATCAATCCCGATGCCGTCGTGGCGCGTTACTATATGATGCGCGCCAGGGAAAATGTGAACAGCGGCAAGACGGAGGAGTTCGGCTATTTTTACCGCCTCCCGCAAAACCTCAGGGAAAGTTCGCTCGAACTCATCTCTTCTTTCTACCGCCTTCCGAAGCGCAGCGCAATGAAGCTCGCCAAGGAAGTAAACATGCTCGACTGCATCAAGTGGTGCTTCGACGAGCTGGAAAATACCGAAGATAATCAGCTGCACTTCGTCGCGGCGATGTGCGCCGTAAAGGCGGGGTTCGACGATTACGTCCGCGGACTGCTTTTGGACGCATTCCTTGCCGACAGCCTCAAAATTTCCATACTGCACGACCTTTGCTCCCGCAATGAGGACAACCAGTTCGGCGTTGTTATATGCAACATTTACAAGTGCGTGGACATATACGCCCTGCACATAGGCCGCGCAAAGCGCAAAAATTTTCTTTCGGCGTACGCCGTCCTCGTGTCAAGGTTCGGCATTCTGGACGAAAGTTACTCGGCAAAATTCTGCGGCGCGGCGGAAAGGATGTACAGGGGCATGGCAAAGAGCGGCGCGCTCGCTTCAAGCGGCAACTTAAAGGCGCTTGCGGCGGCTATGTTCACCGTTTCGGGCGTAAGGGAATCGGATATCCCTGCGGACAACGTCTGCGGCTTTTTCGATGCCGATAAGGCGGCGTACGACGAAATTATGGAGGCCATGAAATGAAACTTTACGACTTCGACGGCATGTTCGATAAAAAACTTTCCGACTATATTTCCAAAAATGTCGGTAAGTTCAAAGAGGAAGAGTGGGAGGATATGATTCCCGGAATGTACGCAAAGTTCGGCGATACCGTTATAAAGTCGCTCGGCGTAAGTCCCAACGCGTACTATGCGGCGATGTCCTCTGAAGAGCTCATAAAATGCCTGCGCGCGCACGTTAAAAACGACGTGCCCGTCTCGGAATTCCTGTGCAAGGCGATAGAGTCTCGCACCGAATGCGCGGATATGCTCATACCCCTTCTTGAAAGCGGGGACGAAAAACTTAAAAGCTACGTAGTCAACATTCTCGGCGCGGATAAAAAGGCTATACCCGTATATATGCGCCTTATAACTGGGGACGCGGACGAAGATTTCAAAAATCAGTGCGCCGATTTCATAAAGGAAAACGCCGACCTCGTCATCGAAAGCGCGATAGAAAATTATAAAAACGGCGTGGAAAAGCCGCTCATGCTTGAAATACTTTCAAAAGTTACCGCGCGCGACGACCGCGTGTTCGATATCCTTATAAAGGAGTTCCGCGGCGGCGACGATGTGCCGATGCTTGCGGGATATCTGGCGGCGTACGGCGACGAAAGGGCGCTTCCGTACCTTATGGACAAAATCGACGAAGAGAATATTCCTTACGTCGAATTTCAGGAACTCAAGTACGCCATAGAGGCGCTCGGCGGCGAATATTCAAAGCAGCGCGATTTTTCGGGCGACGAATACTACGAGCTCATTCATTCGCACGGCGCGCCTTCTGCCGACATATTCGAAGCGTTCACAAAGGGAGCTTCGGAAAATAAAAACTGAATCGGGCGGCATATATGCCGCAAATAACCGCATTTTTATGTGCAGCTATGGATTGAATTTCAACTTTGCCGAAATGTAAGTCGCGGCGGTAAATGCTTGATATGCGGAAAGAAAATACTTGAAATGCGGCGGACAGATATCAGATAAATCGTTACAGAAAAAATGTGCGGCGGGCGGAAAAATTTTTTCCGCCCGCCGCTTCTTTTTTTACTTTGCCTGAGCGGGCTTGCCCGCTTTTAAAGAATTCTGCTGTTTCTTGAACATATCGTTGGCTTGGTCTATCATATCCTTTTTAGCGGGAGGGGCTTCGTAATAGCCGCGCGCGCTCATCTGCTGGTAAAGGGTGTACTGGTTCTGCGCAACCGCCATAAGGTTATCGGAAAAATTTTTGCGGATATTTTTGCCGCTTCCCTCGTAAAGCGCGGTGGTGTAAAGGGACATAAGGCTCTTTTCGCTGTCAAGCATATCCTGCAGTGCGTCCTTTTCGCAAAGTGAAATATCGCTTTTAGTAAGCTTCATTTTTCTCCTCCTTTCAGCCGAGCTGTTTCATGAGCGCGCAGTAGCGCTTTTCGTGTTCGTCCGCAATGTTTGCCATGCAGTCGGCAAGGGCGGGGTCTGTGAGCGTGTTTGAATACATTCTGGCTTTTTTGCAAATAAGCCCTTCTGTTGTAAGTGCCTGCGAAAGCATAGTAAGCTCTTTCGCTGTCAGATTTTCTGCCATTTGATTGACCTCCGCGTATGTTTTTGCCAGACCGCAGGCTTTTTATTCAGGCTTTTGTGCCTTAAGCAAGCATATGCGCATAAATTCGTTCTGATATCGCTTGACTTTATGCAAAGCAGGGTTATATAATTCTTTATGTCAGGGGAATGAGGTTCTCCCCAAGATTTAATCTTAAACCGCTTTTAAAAGCTGATGACCTCTGCGTTTTTCACACGCGGAGCATCGGCTTTTTTGTTTTTTAAGGAGCGTTATGAATTTTCTTACTTCTCTTGCTGTAATCTGCATATGCGCATTGCTGCTCGGTTCAATTCTGTCAAAAATAAAGCTTCCGCCCCTTATCGGAATGCTGGTTACAGGCATAGTGCTCGGTCCTTACGTGCTCGATCTGATATCGCCGTCCATTCTCGGCATCTCTGCCGATTTAAGGCAGCTCGCGCTCATAATAATTCTTGCGCGCGCCGGGCTCAACCTCAATCTTAAAGACCTTAAAAAGAACGGCGTTTCGGCTGCTTTGATGTGCTTTGTGCCCGCCACCGCAGAAATTGCGGGGTATATGCTGTTCGGCACGCTCATACTCAGGATGTCGCTTATAGACGCGGCGCTTTTAGGCAGCGTAATGGCGGCAGTGTCGCCCGCGGTGGTCGTTCCGCGCATGCTTAAACTCAAAGAGACGGGTTACGGTACGGATAAAGGCATACCCGACATGATTATGACGGGCGCGTCCGCGGACGATGTCTATGTCATAGTGCTGTTCACGTCGCTTTCGTCCATGGCGGGCGGCGGCAGCTTTTCCTGGAATTTTGTGTGGCAGGTGCCAGTATCAATAGTGCTCGGAACAGGGGTGGGGCTTGCAATCGGTCTGCTTTTCGTTCTGTTTATCAAAAAGATTCATATGCGCGACAGTATTAAGGTAATACTTATTTTAAGCATATCATTTTTGTTCGTAGCGCTCGAAGACGCCGTGGAAAAGTGGGTGCCGTACTCCGGTCTGCTTTCGGTAATTGCCTTCGGCGCGGTTATCTTTGCCAGGCACGCCGAGTGCGCAAAAAGGCTTTCGCAAAAGTTTTCAAAGCTGTGGATATTTGCCGAAATTCTTTTGTTTGTGTTCGTCGGCGCGGAAGTGAATATAGGGTATGCGCTGCAGAACTGCGGACTTATAATATGCGTCATTCTGCTCGCGCTGATATTCAGAATGGCGGGCGTGTTTCTGTGCGTTGCCGTATCCAAGCTAAACGCAAAGGAGAGGCTGTTCTGTATGATAGCGTACTCGCCTAAAGCCACGGTGCAGGCGGCGATAGGCGCAATACCGCTTACAATGGGGCTCGCCTGCGGACAGACCATTCTTACGGCGGCGGTGCTTGCAATAATAATAACTGCGCCGCTCGGCGCGTTCCTTACAGACCTTACCTATAAAAAGCTGCTTAAAAAGGCGGAAAGGGAGCAGCCTGTCCCTGTCGGCGCAGCGGAAGATGTCGCAGCTGAATAATTAAGTCCGCCGCGGCAGACTCTGCCGCGGCGGACTTAAGGGGGGGGCTGCCGTCTTGGAATTGCAGAAGCTGTTAAAACGCAGACTTAAAATACGCGTTCCCCGCATTATATTTATTTGACAATGCCGCGCGCATTTGTTAAAATGATATAGCTTTGCAAAGCAAAGTCGGCGGCGTGCGTCGGGCTTTTAAGCCGCGCAGCTTATAGCGGCGGCTGTTTGCCGCGCGTGAATTGCGCATTTTGCGCAGCGGCTATGAATTGCAGATTAATATTATGGAGAGATGGCAGAGCGGTCGAATGCGGCGGTCTTGAAAACCGTTGAAGTGAAAGCTTCCGGGGGTTCGAATCCCTCTCTCTCCGCCAAAGAAAAGAGCTCCCTTTCGGGAGCTCTTTTTTGGCGCGTGAAAAGCGACCGGAGAGGGATTCGAGGGAGGGAGCCGTGAGCGGGAGCGAGCGGTTTGCGCAGAAAACAAAAAATCTGCGGAAAAAGCGGGCGTTTAAAATTATTATACGGTGTCAATAATTTTTTTGGCTGCGGCAATTACGCTCTCGCGGAGAAGCGCGGGTGACAATACCCTGACTCCGCCGCCGAAGCTTAAAATTTTATTTACAAGAATCTCGTCGTCGGGCATGGAAACTTCGGCTATGAATTTATCCCCGCGCGGCTCTATGTTGTCGATGCCTATCCATTCTTCGACGTCGGGCAGTTTGTCCTTTTCAATTTCAAGCTTTACATCCGTAAGTTCGTCCGAGCGGTAGCGGAAGTTGAGCGGTATTTCCTCGCGCGTAACTTTGCGCTTTTCAAAAGTTTTGCCCGTGTAGCGCGCGTTCTTGATTCTGCCTATCTTGAATGTGCGGAAGTCCTGCTTGGTATGGCAGAACGCATATACATACCAGATATTCTGCTTGAATATGAGCACGTGCGGGTCTATAATTCTGCGGCTGTGTTCGCCCGTGCGCGAAATATAGTCTATGTCAAGGCATAGGCTTTCTTCAACCGCGCGTTCGCATACCTGCATTTTATCGGAAAAGCTCTTTGTGTCGCCCCACGTTCCGCCGTCTACAATGATTCCGCCGCTTACAGACCTGTCTGCATTTTCGCTTTTTGCCTGCCGCTGCAGCTTTTCCAGCGCTGTAAGCACGGCTTCGTCGCCTACCTGCGACGCCATCGCCGTGAGCGCGTTGACTGCCGCGGAATATTCTTCCTTGGTGAAATATCCCACGGGCAGGCGGTAGGTATCTGCTATCATAATGCCGCCGTATCTGCCGCGCGCAACATCTATGGGTATCCCCGCAACGCACAGCTCTTCTATGTATCTGTAGACGCTTCGCACTGAAATTTCGTACCGGTCGGCAATCTCTCTGGCACTTACCTTTCGGCGCGCAAGCAGCAGCATAAGCATTTTAACCATTATCTGATATTTCATCTTTTCCTCCCGTGGCAAGCCGTTGCGCGCAAATCTTTTTGTAAATCTTGGTGCATAAAACCTGTCCGCTTAAAATATACATATTTCACACGGCGGAAATCGCTGAAAACTTCCGCCGTGCAAGACACAAGCACGCGCGCTGCGACTATGAAATATTTTTAAAGAATTTTATCATATATGACAATATATGTCAAGTATAATATGTAGAATGAATGGTGTAAAAGACGCGGAGGTAAAAGATATGACGTTTTTCGGTTATGTAGACAGGCAGAAGGAGCTTATACGCGGCAGGCACGCAGGCGAAGAAATTTTTGTGGTCGGCGGAAGGACGGAGGCGGTTATGCAGACGGAAGCGGCATTCCGTCCCGCAGAGAAGATAATGGCGGACACGGCTTGCAAGTCCACCGAAGAACTTTTGAAAGAACTCGGCGCAATGAAAGGGCTCAACCGCAGGGAGCGTGAGCGCTTTTACAAAACGGCGAGCGCAGTATAATATCTTGCGATAAACAATCAGCAGTAAAGTTTTATCTTTAAAAACTTAAGTTTGTAATAAAAGCGCCGCGGCGGGAATTTATTCCCGCCGCGGCGCTTTTCATAAAAAGTATAAAAGCCGTGCGCTGCCGCGAAAAGCGCCAAACCGTATTTTGCCGCGCATTGCCGCAGCAAAATAGCAATGCGCCATATGCCGCAACTGAATTCAAATGCGTTTATAAGCTGCAAAAAAGAAATTGGTGTGCCAATATGCCGCAACCAACAGCATTTTTTTATTTTATTGTCTCTTTTATCCGCCGCGGCGCTTTACCACAACCCGCTCCACGACGGCGACCACGGCGTACATTCCGCCAGCAAGAAGGCAGAGTATGAACGTCGCCGCCATCACGAGGTCGAGGCGGAAAACCTGACCGCCGTAAACTATGAGGTAGCCAAGCCCTGCGCGCGATACTATGTATTCGCCCATAATCGAGCCTATCCACGCGAGGCCGACGGCAACTTTAAGAGTATTCATAAAGGCGGGGAGGGAGGCGGGAATTATGAGCTTTAAAAGCATTGCGCCCTTGCCCGCGCCCATCGAGCGCAGAAGAAGCTGTTTTGTTCTATCCACCGCCACAAACCCTGCAAGCATGTTCATTATGCATACTATGATGCTTACGAGCACGGTCATGAAAATTATGGCGGTATATCCCGTGCCCATCCAGATTATGATGAGCGGGCCGAGCGCTATTTTTGGCAGCGCGTTCAGAACCACTATGTAAGGTTCGAATATGCGCCGCACGCCGTCGTTGAGCCAAAGCAGCACGGCAATCAGATAGCCTGCGACCACGGCTATCACGAACCCCACTATAGTTTCCATAAGCGTGATGCCTATGTGGTAAAAGAGCGTGCCCGCCCCTGCAAGGTCGGCTATGGTAGTCGCCACGCGCGAAGGCGAGCTGGTTATGAACGGGTCAAAAACCCCGACCTGAGCAAACAGTTCCCACAGCCCGATAATCGCGACGAGTATTGCGGCGCGCACTATGTGCACGGTGATTTTATTGCGTCTTATTTTTTTGAGGTACAGCGCGTGCTGTACGGAATAGTTGTTGTTTTTTGCGTGTTTCATAGCGGTACGTGTATCTTTATTGTTTTATAAGTTGAAGCTTTACTGCGGCAAAGGTCTGCGCCTTGCGCCGCCTTTAAGCAGCGGATATGCCGCAAGCGGCATATCCGCTGCAGAAGTCATAATCCCAATTCGCGCCTTAAAACTTCGAACATGGCGGCAAAATTTCCGCTGTTCCTGCGCTTTTTCGGGCTGCCTTCGCCGAAGTCTATTTCGTGCTCGCCGACGACCCGCGCGGGGCGGGAGGAGAGCACTATCACCTTGTCGGAAAGCGCTATCGCTTCGGAAATGTCGTGCGTGACTAAAAGCGCCGTCTTCTTTTCGCTCTTTATTATGTCGTGCACGTCGTCGCATACGGCGAGCCTCGTCTGGTAATCGAGCGCGGAAAACGGTTCGTCTAACAGCAGCGTTTCGGGCTGGGCTGCCAGCGTGCGTATGAGCGCCACCCTCTGCCGCATTCCGCCCGAAAGCTGGGAGGGACTTTTTTTGAGGAAGTCCTTAAGTCCGTACTTTTCAGCAAGGGCGATTGCGTTTTTCCGCATTGCGGGCGTATTCTTTTTCTTTATTTCGAGCGGCAGAAAAATATTTTCTTCAACCGTGCGCCAGGGGAAGAGCGCGTCTGTCTGCAGCATGTATCCGAACTGCCCGCCGCCGCGCTCCACCTTGCCGGAAGAAGGCGCTATAAGCCCCGCCGCAAGCGAAAGTATGGTACTTTTGCCGCAGCCCGAAGGACCTATAACGCAGACAAACTGACCTTCTTCTACGGAAAAGTTGAGGTTTTCCACGGCAAGCGTTTCGCCCGAAAGGGTATGGTATGTGTAGCTTACGTCAATAAATTTAAGGCTCATTTATACACTTCTTCATAAACTTTCTGCGCCGTTTCGGTAAGAATGAGTTCGTCGAAACCGACGCGCCGCTCAAGCTCGCCAGAATTTTCAATTACGTCCTGAAGCCTCGTGAAAGCCTCTTCCTCCATAGCCATGTTGGTGACCCAGGCGTCTATATCCTTATAAGCCTGCACGGAATTTGCAATGCTGTCTGCAGGAGTGCCGTCAAAGTAAGGAATAAGGTATTCCGCAACGGTCGCGGCGTCGTTTTCGATGACAAATTTTGTCGCCCTTGTCACCGCGCGCAGAAGCCCTTCTATTTTTTCGGGATTTTTATCTATATAGCTCTGCTTTGCCGCAAAACAGGTGTAGGGTATCTCGCCCGACTGCGCGCCTACGGAAGCCACAATATATCCCTTGCCTTCGGCTTCATAGTCGCTCGCGGTCGGTTCGAACATCGTACAGTAATCGGCAATGCCGCTTTCGAACGCTGCCGTCATGTAGTTGAAGTCCACGTCGTAGTTGAGCGCCGCGTCTACGCCCAGTTCTTCTATGACGTATTCGAACGTCATCGCGGGCACGCCGCCCTTGCGCCCTGCAAGTATCTCTTTGCCGTCGAGGTCCGACCACTCGAAGTCGGGTTCTGCCGTGCGCGAAACGAGGAAACTGCCGTCGCGCTTGGTGAGCTGGCCGAAAACTTTGGGCGAGTCGGAAGAGCCGCCTATGGCTATGTACAGCGCCGCTTCGGGTCCGCAGAAGCCTACGTCGGCCGAACCTGAAAGCACTGCCGCCATGGTGTTGTCTGCGCCGCCGCCGTTGGTGAATTCCACGTCGAACCCTTCGTCCTCGTAGTAGCCGAGCGCTTCGGCGAGGTACATAGGGGCGTAGAAAACGGAGTGGGTGACTTCGTTAATGCGCACAACGTCGGAGCCGCCCGTGCAGCCTGCAAGCGAAAGAGGAATTGCAAGCGCCGCACAGACGGCGACAAAAATTGCTGTAATCTTTTTTTTCATGTGAAGATGTCTCTCCTTGTCATTCAAAAAATTTATATGCTACAGTTTATGCGCGGCATGTTATGTTTGACAATCCGCGGCCTTTTGTTTTATAATTGGAACTGTATATACGAAATTATAAAGCGGGCGGGGTGTTCTGCCTGTTTTGTTTGTTTAAAGAGGTTACTTATGGAAAAATCGTACAATCCCAAATCCTTTGAGAGCGAGATATACAAGGAATGGGAAGAGGAAGGTTGCTTCCGCGCGGAGAGGGACGATAACAAAGTTCCCTTCACTATAATGATGCCCCCGCCCAACATCACCGGTCAGCTTCACATGGGTCACGCGCTGGACGAAACCTATCAGGATACGCTTATCAGGTTCAAGCGTATGCAGGGCTACTGCGCGCTGTGGCTGCCCGGCACCGACCACGCCTCGATAGCCACCGAGGTGAAGATAGTTGAACAGCTCAAAAAGCAGGGCATAGAAAAGGACAGCCTCACCCGCGAAGAATTCCTCAAACTCGCGTGGGACTGGAAGGAAAAGTACGGCGGCAGGATTATAACCCAGCTCAAGACGATGGGCGCTTCCTGCGACTGGTCCCGCCTTGCGTTCACGATGGACGAAAAGTGCTCGCGCGCGGTGAGGGAGGTATTCGTAAACCTCTACAACAAGGGACTCATATACCACGGCAACAGAATAATCAACTGGTGCCCCGAATGCCGCACGGCGCTTTCCGATGCCGAAGTCGAGTACACAGACGAAGATTCGCACTTCTGGCACCTCAAATATTTCCTCGAAGGTTCGGATACCGAAGGGTTGATCGTCGCAACCACCCGTCCCGAAACGATGTTCGGCGATACGGCTGTAGCCGTCAACCCCGCGGACGAGCGCTATAAAAAATATATAGGCAAAAACGTAATTCTGCCCATACTCAACAAACCCATACCCGTAGTCGCCGATGAACACGCCGACATGGAGTACGGCACCGGCTGCGTGAAGATTACGCCCGCGCACGACCCCAACGACTTCGAGGTAGGCTTAAGGCACAACCTTCCCGTAGTCTGCGTCATGAACGAAGACGGCACCATGAACGAGCTCGCGGGCAAATACTGCGGCATGGACAGGTACGAATGCCGCAAGGCGGTAGTGGAGGAGCTCAAAGCGCTCGGCAATCTTGTAAAGATAGAGCCGCACACCCACAGCGTAGGTCATTGCTACCGCTGCCACACCGCAATAGAGCCCATGGTTTCCAAGCAGTGGTTCGTAAAGATGAAGCCGCTTGCCCGCCCCGCTATAGACGCGGTAATGGATAAAAAGACCACATTCATTCCCGAAAGGTTTGCGAAAATCTACTACAACTGGATGGAGAACGTAAAGGACTGGTGCATATCCCGTCAGCTCTGGTGGGGTCACCGCATACCCATATGGTACTGCGACGACTGCGGCGAGGTAATCTGCTCAAAGGAAGACCCCGCAGAATGCCCCAAGTGCCATTCCAGAAACATCCGCCAGGACGAGGACGTGCTCGATACCTGGTTCTCCTCGGCGCTCTGGCCGTTCTCCACTTTGGGCTTCCCCGAAGATACTTCCGACCTCGAATACTTCTATCCCACGGACGTGCTCGTAACGGGTTACGATATCATCTTCTTCTGGGTTGCCCGCATGATTTTCTCTGGCATAGAGCATATGCGCAAAGTGCCTTTCCGCTACGTTCTGATGCACGGCATCGTGCGCGACGAACAGGGCAGAAAGATGTCCAAATCTCTCGGCAACGGCATAGACCCGCTGGTAATCATAGACAAGTACGGCGCGGACGCCCTCCGTTTCTCGCTCATACAGGGCGTATCCACGGGCAACGACATCCGCTATTCGGATGCAAAGGTGCAGTCTGCGGCAGGTTTCATTAACAAAATCTGGAACGCAAGCAGGTACGTTCTGACCAACTGCGAAGGCAGAAAGATTAAGGACATAAAGGACATAAAGCTCACCCACGCCGACAAGTGGATAATTTCAAAGCTTCAGTCGGCAATAAGGGACGTAACGCTCGCGCTCGACAAATTCGAACTCGGCATTGCATGCCAGACGGCTCACGACTTCATGTGGGACGATTTCTGCGACTGGTATATAGAGCTCACCAAGTCCGCGCTGTGGTCTGACGACGAAGCTAAAAAGGACGGCGCGCTCGCCGTGCTCGTATATGTGCTCGACGCGGCGCTCAGACTTCTGCACCCCTTCGTGCCTTTCGTTACCGAAAAAATTTATACCGAAATGCCTACGGCAAACGGCAGAATTATGCTCGCGGCATATCCCCGCTACAACTCCCGCCGCACTTACCGCAAGGAGGCGGCAGCGTTTGAGGGCGTTATGGACATCATAAAGGCTGTCCGCGCGCTCAAGACGGAGACGGGCTGCGCGCCTTCCAAAAAGGTAACGCTTTACCTCGTTACGGGCGCAAAGGCGGTTATATCTGCCAATGAAGACAGCATCAAGCGCCTTGCGGGTGCTTCGGACATCATATTCATAAATTCCGCGGAGGAGGCGGGCGAAAACGCCGCCGCGAAGGTCGTAAGCTGTGCCACGGTGCTCGTTCCGATGGGCGAACTTGTAGACGCCGCCAAGGAGCGCGCAAGGCTCGAAGGCGAGCTCGATAAGGTTCTCGCAGAAATCAAGCGCGCGGACGGCAAGCTCAACAACAGCGGATTTATGGCAAAAGCGCCTAAGAAACTCGTCGACGAGGAGAGGGCTAAGCTTGAAAAATATATAGAGATGAAGGAGCGCATAGAAAAGCAGCTTTCTTCGCTTTAAAACGCGGGCGGCCGTTTTAAAATTATGTTAAAACCAAAGCGAGGACATTATGATTATAAGGGAAATAAGAGAGGGCGACCGATCGGCATATCTTGAAATGTCGGAGACGTTTTACAAATCTCCCGCCGTGCTTGCCGATATCCCCGCAAGCTACCGCGTGAACGCGTTTTCAGAATATCTGCGCGGCGTGCACGCAAAGTGCTTTATTTTTGAAGAGGACGGAGGCGCGGTCGGATACGGCATAATATGCTTTGTTTACTCGCAGGAAGCGGGCGGCATGAGCGTGCTTTTCGACGAGCTTTACGTTAAGGAAAATTACCGCTCGCGCGGGTTCGGCAGAAAGTTCTTTGAATACGTGTTCACAAATTACCCTGCGCCGCGGTATATGCTCGACGTCGAGCCCGACAATGTGCGCGCGGCAGCGCTCTATTCAAAACTCGGCTTTTCCGCGCTCGGGTATTCAAGAATGATAAAGTCGGGAAACTGAGCTTCAAAATTCAAAGTTATTCGGCTGCGGCTGAAAAATCAATATTCCAATTTGGAATCCTGGCGGCGGCGCGCGAAAAATAAGCGCGCCGCCTTTGAATTTTCGCGCAATGTGCACAAAAATTCAAAGACGGATGTTGCCGGCAAAATGGTAAAAAAATCCAGCATTCAACGTTGTTTGCGGCATATATGGGGGTCAATTTTTACGGCGGAGCAAAAAAATGCGCCATTTTATTTGCTTGAAAAAAGCCTCTTTACGCTGTATAATTTAATTGCTTGGCGGAGCTTTGCCGCTTCGCGGGAGGTTTTATGAATAAGATTTTAAAGATAGTTGCGGCTTCCGTTGCGGCATTTTCAGTCGTCGCATTCAGCGGCTGCGAAATTTTAGAGCAGTTTTTTGTGCACAGGCACGACATGCAGTATGTTACCGAAAAGGACGCAACCTGCACGGCGGAAGGCAATGTTGCTTATTATCATTGCACCGTCTGCGGCGAAAATTTTTCCGACAAGGAGGGTAACAACCTTCTTGAAACGGTTACGGTAGCCGCGCTCGGGCACGAAATGAAGTTTATTCCCGAAAAAGCGCCTACGTGTGCGGAGGAGGGCAACGTCGGATATTACGAATGTTCGCGCTGCGGCGGCACGTTCTCCGATTCCGAGGGCAAAACAGCAATTACCGCGGAAGATATCGTGCTCGGCAAAACGGCGCACGCGTATTCCCCCGATATCTGGGAGCACGACAGCCGCATACACTGGAACGAGTGCACTGAATGCGGCGAACATTTGAACGGCGCGGCGCATACATACGATGAGGACAACGTCTGCACCGTCTGCGGCTATGTGCTCGGCGAGGACGACGTCATTCTCGGCAACAAGGAAGAAATTACCTCAGCCGACCTTTCAATACATTTCATTGCGCCAGAAGTCAAAGCCAGCGGCGACAGCACGTTCATAAAAGTCGGCGATACCGAAGTGCTTATAGATGCAGGACCTACTAAAGGCAATGTTGCAACGATAAAGAAGTATATTGATGAATACTGTACTGACGGAATCCTTGAGTATGTTATTGTAACGCATGCAGATGAAGACCATACATCGGGAATGATAGGAAACAAATCGGGTGGAACATACAACGGCATTCTTTATACCTATAATATAGGAACGGTAATCATGTTCGATAAATCGAACAAAAGCCTGACGACATCGGGCGGTAATGCGTCTACATACAAACAGTTTCTCGATGCGGTTGATTATGCTCAGTCTCAGGGCGCGGCAGTATATACGGGCTTGCAGTGCTACAACAACGAGGACGGAGCTCAGCGCACATACTACCTCGACGAAGAGCAGACCGTCTCAATGAATATACTCTATAATTATTACTACGAGCACGACAGTTCGGATGAAAATAACTATTCTGTGTGCATGCTTTTAACCCAGCAGTTTGAAGGCGGCGGGGAAAATAACTATCTGTTCACGGGCGACCTTGAAAAGGAAGGCGAAGAGTACCTCGTGGAATATAACCAATTGCCCGAAGTGGAGCTCTTCAAAGCGGGACATCACGGCAGTAAAACTTCTTCAAACACCATTCTTTTAGAGGTAATAAAACCTAAACATATAGCGGTATGCTGCTGTGCGGGATATAATGAATATGACGCCAAAGAAGAAAATGTATTTCCTACTCAGGCTTTCATAGACAGAGCGGGTCTGTATACGGATTCAATTTACGTTACAATTATGTATGACGAGGAAAGCAACGGCTTTAAGCAGATGAACGGCGATATAGTTTTCTACTTCGGCAAATCCGAAGGGGAAGATAAGGGCAGCCTTAAACTGTGGTGCTCGAACAATACAACAAAGCTGAAGGATACCGCGTGGTTTGCCGCAAACAGAACGTGGCCCGTTTCTGCGCAAGCAGATTAGCCTATTAAATTTATATCTGCGCCGCGGTTGCGGCGCAGGCAGTGCGGGCGGGGAGTGCCTAAAGCACTCCCCGCCCGCTTCATATAAGCGCGATAAAAAGCGCAAAACGAGGCATATATTCATAAGGCGTGCGATATATGCCGCCTTTATTTTTGCGCCGCTATTGACCTTAAGCCGAGGGTGTGGTAAAATAAAGGCAAGGACGGAAGATTATGAAAAAACCAGTATCGTTTGACTTTACTTTAAAACCCAAAAAACCAAACGCGCTTTTTATGGGAATACTCAAAGTATTTGCGGCATATCCTGATATGAAAAAGCGCGACTTCAAGTGCGAGTACATAAACATGGACGGCATAAAGCCGCCCTACTTCCTTCTTGCCAACCACGCCAGCGAGATGGATTTCCGCATTCTGTATGCCGCCATAAGGCCGCTCAACATGAACTATGTTGTGGCGATAGACGCCATGCGCGACAACGGAATAGGACTCATGCGCTTTGCGGGCGGCATAGGCAAGCGCAAGTTCATACAGGATATGAGCCTTATCCGCAACATGAAGTACTGCGTGGAGCATTACAACAACCCCATATGCATTTACCCCGAGGCGCGCTACACCTTCGACGGAACGCAGAGCTATCTGCCGCCTTCAGTCGGGAAAATGGCAAAACTTTTAAAGGTGCCCGTAGTCGTACTGATAGCCCAGGGCAACTTTATCTGCTGTCCGCAGTGGAATAAAGATAAGTTTAAAAAGCGTTTCGCGCCGTGCAAGGCTAAACTTATCTGCGTAGCCAATGCGGAAGAGGTTAAAACTCTGCCCGCGGAAGAGATTAACAGGCGCATCAAGGAAGTTTTCGTGTACGACGACTTCGCCTACCAGTACGAAAACAGGATTGCGCTCGACTTCCCCCAGAGGGCGCGCGGTCTGCACCACATACTTTATCAGTGCTGCGAGTGCGGCACGGAATTTGAAATGTACTCTTCGGGCACTACGCTCGAATGCAGACATTGCGGCAAAAAGTGGGAGATGACGCGCTACGGCAGGCTGGAAGCGCACGATAAAAACACTAAATTCGTGCATATTCCCGACTGGTTCAGATGGGAGCGCGAGAACGTGCGCCGCGAGGTAGAAAACGGCACGTACTGCATAGAGGACGAAATTGAAGTGCATACTCTGCCCAAAAGCAGGTATTATGCGCAGGGGCGCGGCAAATTCAGACAGGACAGCACGGGCACGCATTTTTCGTGCAACTACTACGGCGAGCCGTTCGAAATGCACCTCGCGCCCGCACAGCTTGAAAGCGTGCACCTTGAGTTTGACTACCGCGACAGGAAGAAAAATGAATTTTTTGGCGACTGCCTCGATATATCAAAAGCTGACGACAGCTTCTGGATTCACCCGGTCAACATACGCGACTGCATTATGAAGATATCTTTCGCCACAGAGGAGCTCTATCAGCTTGAACACCGCCGCATAAAGGAGCGGAAGGAGAAGGCGCGTCAGGACTGATTTTGCGTATATTGGTTCAATGTAAACTTTTTAAAAAGTTAAAAAAAAGAGCGCCGCGGCGATTGCAATCGCCGCGGCGCTTAAATTTTTTTGCCGCATTAAAGCTGAGCTGTTTTTACTCAGTTGAGTTCGTCGAAAGTGCCTTCGACTGTAAGTTCAAGGGTAGAGCCTTCGGTAACGAACGAAAGCTTGCCGGCTTTATACTGGTTGGAGCCCGTCTCAGTACTGCCGCTGCCAATCACGTCGAAGTCTTCGAGTATAAGAACTCTCTCCCTGTCGGGCTCGCCCTGAGCGAGAGAGGTGTACCATTCGGTGCCCTTGCAGATGCCTATGGTGTATTCATGACCCTTTATATAGGTAAAGTTGAACGTAGCCTTGCCGTCCGCGCCTACTTTGCCTGCAACCTGTACGTAGGAAGTTGCAGGTTCATCGCCGATATAGCTGTTTCTTATGTAGTCGCTGTCAAAAAACCTTACAAGGATGTCGTCGCCCTCTTCGGCATAGTCGCCGAAGTCTATCGTGACGCCGTTCTGCATAGTTTCAAGCACAAGTTTGTCTACGACTGTAACCTGAACGCAGAGCGTACCTTTACTTGACGACGAGTTGCCGCTGCCGAAATTCATTGTAAGCCACGCAGAGCCGGGTTTAACTTTAGTAGTGTCTATCGTGACTTTGATTGCGCTGAATACATTGCTGGCCTTGCCGTATTCGGCGGGTGCGTACGTTATAGCGCTGTCAGGTATAACGTTCTGGTCAGACGAATCCACCGAGCTGTTGTTGCTGAGTATGGTTGTGTAGCTCCAGCTAAAGCCAAGCATCATATCCCAGTTGGTATACACAAACTCGCCCTTATCGTCGTCCCATACGCCGCTGTTATTGCAGGAATTCTGCACGATAGTGGTATCGTTTGTCGTCCTGAATACAAGTCCGCCGTCGGAAAGCACTTCGGTATAGGTGGGCGTTTCGGGTTCTTTATCGTCCTCATCGTCGCCGCCGGGTGTGGTGCCGGGGGTGTTGCCTGCGTCGTCATCATCGTCGTCAGGCGTTGTTACGGGCGGTTTGTTGCCGCCTTCGTCATTCTTTTTATCGTCGCCGCCGCAAGCCGCTAATGCTGTCGCGCAAATTGCCGCCGCGCATAAAACTGCCAGAGCATAGAAAATTTTTTTCATGCTTTATATCCTCCTCAGAAATTTGTGTCCGATCGTTGCTGTGCAAGGGGATCTGTTGTGTCTATATTATATCACTGATTTGTGCGTTTTGCAATATTATAATAATATTAGTGCAACATGCATAAATTATCGGGCAAAAACTTTCGCGGCGGACGGAATTAAATTAAAGCCTGTTTCGGGCAGTAAGGGTGGAATTTTGCACATTTGCGGCATTTTTTTGCGTTCTGACAGCTCAGGCTCAGCGCATACAGCGCGGCGCGCATAAACGCGCGCCGCGCTGTATGCGTGATTTTGGCGTTAAAAAAATTTATCCGCCCGCGCAGAAAAAGCGCGGGCGGATAAATTGAAAATATGAGGTTTTGGAATGATCGTGTTTTGTCCGCACGTAAAGGCAACTTTTTGATTGCCCGCACACGGCGGATACTTCTGAACTGACGTAAATCAGATTGACTTAAGCAGTTTGTCTACCGCTTCCTGCATCTTGGAAAGCGCTTCTTCGGCGTCCGCCTTGGTATTTGCCTTTACGGAGTAATAAATTTTGAGCTTGGGTTCTGTTCCCGAAGGGCGCACGCAGATAAAGCTGCCGTTTTCAAGCTCATAGTAAACGCAGTTGGTGGTAGGGGAGCCGATGGGCGAAGTTTTGCCCGTTGCAACTTCCGTCTTTATATCCTTGGAATAATCCCTTATGTATGCGACTTTGTATATGTCGAATTTGGTTACCGACTTTGTCTTGAGTCCGTCTACCACGGCGTTCATTTCCTTCATGGCGTTGAGGCCCTTGTACTGTATGGAAATGTTCTTGTCGAGCACGTAGCCGTATTCTTTGTAAATTTCTTCAAGTCTTTCGGAAACGGTCTTGCCCTTGTAATCGTAGTAGCATACCATTTCGGCGCACAGCATGGAGGCAACTACGGCGTCCTTATCCCTTGCGTGCGTTCCGCGGAGATAGCCGCAGCTCTCTTCAAAGCCGAATACAAAGGTATATTTGCCGTCCTTTTCCCACTGCTTTATCTTATCGCCTATGAACTTGAATCCTACGGGCACTTCAAAGAGCGTCACGCCGAACTTGTTGCAGATTGCGCGCGCCATGCCCGTGGTTACAAACGATTTTACAACCGCCGCATTTGCGGGCAGCTTATTTTCGTCCTTAAGTCTCGTGAGTATGTAGTCGAGGAGAAGTATGCCCACCTGGTTGCCCGAAAGCGCTTCAAATTCGCCGCTCTTGTTCTTTACGGCAACGCCGAGCCTGTCGCTGTCTGGGTCGGTGCCGAAAACTACCGTAGCGCCAATCTTTTCGGCGAGCGCGATGCCCATGGAAAGCGTCTCTTTGAATTCGGGGTTAGGCACTGCTACCGTGGAGAAGTTGGTGTCTTTCTTCTTCTGTTCCTCTACTACGGTGGCGTTTATGCCTATCTTTTTGAGTATGGTGGTTACGGGTATGTATCCCGAGCCGTGAACGGGGGTATATACGAGTTTTAAGTTTTTACCGCACTTTTTGACTGCCTCTTTGGAGAGCGTGAGCTTTTTGAGTTCTTTATAATATTTTCTGTCAACGGAGGAGGGAACAGACTTTTTAAGCTTTGCAAGCTGTTCTTCCGTAGGCTTGCGCACTGCGAGGTAATCTGTCTGCTTTTTGATGAATGCAAGCACTTTTGCCGTATCTTCGGGGTTCATCTGCGCGCCGTCTTCGCCGTAAACCTTGTAGCCGTTGTACTGCTTGGGGTTGTGCGATGCGGTTACCATTATGCCCGCGATTGTCTTAAGGCAGCGTACCGCGAACGAGAGCATGGGCACGGGGTGCACGTCGGGGAAGACGTACGCCTTTATGCCGTTTGCCGCAAGCACGTCTGCGGCGGCGTTTGCAAACTCGTCTGATTTCAGGCGGGTATCGTAGGAGATAACCACGCCGCGTTTTTTTGCGTCCTCGCCGAGCGTTTTAATGAATTCCGAAAGTCCCTGCGTGGCGCGCATTACGGTGTATATGTTCATCATGTTCGTGCCGTAGCCTATAATGCCGCGCAGTCCCGCCGTGCCGAATTCAAGTTCGGCGCCGAAGCGGTATTCAATCTCTTCCTTATTGTCTTTTATAGCTTCAAGCTCTGCCCTGCCTTCGGCGCAGAGGCGGCTGTCCGAAAGCCAGCTTTCATAAAGTTCGGTATAAGTCATAAATCCTCCTGAACAAACAATATTCAAATGTCATTTTAACGCGTAATCGGCGCCCGCGCACGCGTGCGCGGGCGCGTAACCGATATATGTTTCCGTCTGCTTAATTATATAAAAAAAATTGCATTTTGTAAAGGGGGTATTTTAAATAAATTGCAAAATTATGAAAATTTTTTTATGATTGAGTGTTGAAAAATAACATTTTATGTATAATTTTATAAAAAGTGAATAATCAAGGCGGCGCGCCGTACGGCGCGCCGCCTTAAATACAGAATATATTGAGCTACAGAATTCGGCGTTGCAATTATTCGCCGCGCAGGAACTGCTCGCGCGAAGCTTCCTTCTCCTGTTCGGGCTTTACTATTGTGCGTTTGTCTATGAAATACTTGATTTCGTTGTTGTCGCAGTAATTTGCAAACTGGTAGCAGAGAAGGTACAGGTAGCTTAACGGAATGGTTATCAGAAGTCCTGCGCCGAACGTGCAGAAAAGCGCCATTACGTTTACGCCGAGTATGAGCACGCAGGAAGAACCGTAGAATGAAAATTTAGAAAACTTTCTTCCGCTTTTAAGCGTGAACGAATATCTGAATGCCTGCGTAACCGATTGTTTGCCGCATATTATGGCGGGAAGCCAGTCGGATATGAACATCATCTTTACGCCCACGAGCACTACCATGAAGAGTACGAAGAGGAAGAGCTGTATCAGAAGGAGCATTCCGTTGAACGCCACAAAGAGCAGCATATACAGAACGACCATGCACACGGCGGTATATACAAACGATATCGGCACGTATATTACAGAATACAGCGCGGCCTTGCCTAAATTTTTGATGAGCGTGGAAAGGAAGGGCGAGTTGGCGTGCATTGCCATTTTGTCATTTATGACGGAGCCCGCGGCGTACGCACCGAGACCTATGAAGAAGTCGCTGACCAGCATCAAAAGCCCGAGTCCCGCGGCGCTCAAAACGAGGTCGGTGGGGTGTTCGCCGAGATATTCGATAAGGGCGGTAAAGCTGTCTTTAATGTTGGTGAAGTGGACGGTAAGGTTCAGAAGATTGCCGTCAAGCGCTTCGGTTATCATATCGTTTACCGCGGATGTAAGCTCTCTGTAAGCCGATATGTCCGAAAGTCTGTCGATGAACGGCAGGATTATCGCCATCGAAATGCCTGTGGCTATGGCGAACACCACTACAAGGTAGACAAGCAGTTTGTATGTTACCCTGAAATTGTCAATAAGTACGTGAATAGCATGTTTGAATCTCATATATCCCTCGTCGTGCGTTAAATGCGCACAATCTTTTCTACAACTTTTCCGTTATGCACAGTCATGTAGCAATAGCTCTGCCCGCTGTAGCGCGAAAGAGTGCCGGGGTTTATAAGCTTTACCCCGCCGAGCTCGTCGCAGCGCGCATCGTGCGTGTGCCCGTACAGCGCTACGCTGCAGCCCTTTTCAAGCGCGGCGTACGCAAGTTTGTCCAGCGTCTGCTTGACCGAATACCTGTGCCCGTGGCACATGAATATCTTTACGCCTTCAACTTCGAGCACTTTTTCGTCGTCGCCCATCTTGTCAAGGTCGCAGTTGCCGTTTATGACTATGGTTTTTTCGGGGTACTTCCCGCGCACGTAGCCGCCGTCGGAGGAGAGGTCGCCCAGGTGAATTATATAGTCGCATTCCGCAAATACTCCGTCCAGCTTGTCCAAAGCCGCGCGGTTGCGGTGACTGTCCGATACGATAACAAATGTTTTCATAAAGATAAGGTCAGAGTTTTTTAAGTTTTTCCATAAGGTCTTTAAGCGCCCTGGCCCTGTGCGAAACTTTGTTTTTCTCCGCCGCGGTCGCCTCGCCGAAACTTTTTTTAAGGTCGTCTGAGTAGAAAAGGGAGTCGTACCCGAAGCCGCGTGTTCCGCGCTCTTCTTCGAGTATGTGACCCGTCGTTCTGCCTACGCCGAACAGCATTTTCCCGTCGGGGAGGTATAGGCATACCGCGCATTCGAAGTGCGCGCGCCTGTCCGTTTCGCCCTTCAGCCTTTGGAGCAGAAGCTTTCTGTTTGCGGCTTCGCCCTCGCCGGAAAAGCGTGCCGAATAAATTCCGGGCGCACCGCCCAGAAAATCCACGCACAACCCTGAATCGTCCGCAAGCGCGGGCTTTTTAAGCTTTTCGCACACCGCTCTGGCTTTAATCAGCGCGTTTTCGCGGAAGGAAAGACCCGTCTCTTCGATTTCGTCTTCAAAACCCGCTTCGCGCATTGGTATTACGCGGGCACCTTTGAAAATTTTTATGATTTCCTTTATTTTGCCTTCGTTGCCGCTCGCGGCAATAATTTCGCTGATTTCCATTATTCTGCCTCGCAAAATGCGCCTGACGCGGCGAAATGGGCTGCGCCCGCGGGTGCGCGTGCGCGCACCGCTTTATATCGGCGTTCCGCCTTACACCCATTATATAACATAATTATCAAAAAGTAAAGAGCTTATTTTTCCCATTTATGCTCGTGCAGTTCGCCCTTTGTTTCCAGACCTTCAAACCCCGTCTGCCTCAGCGCCTCGTATACGGCTACCGCGGCGGCGTTGGAAAGGTTCAGGCTTCTCGCCTCGCCGAGCATCGGTATGCGCACGCATTCGTCGGGGTGCGCCAGTAAAAGATTTTCGTCCAGACCTTTGGTCTCTTTCCCGAATACAAGGAAATCCCCCTCCTTATAATCGGCGTCCGTGTGCTTTTTTCGCGCCTTTGTGGTGAAAAAGCGGAAGCGCGCGTCAGGATACTTTGCGCACAGCTCCTCGAAATTTTCGTAGATGTATACGTTGACGAGGTGCCAGTAATCGAGCCCCGCGCGCTTTAAGTATTTATCCGAAATTTCAAAGCCGAGCGGCTATAAGGTGCAGGTCGCACTTCGTGGCTGCGCACGTGCGCGCTATGTTGCCCGTATTCTGCGGTATCTCGGGCTCGACAAGTACAATGTTGAACATTATTTTCTTTCCTTATAAGTTTAATATCTTGGGTTTACCCGTATATTTTATGTCATTTTGTCCGCTTTTGCAAGAAGTTTAAGCCGCCAATGCGGGGAGCGGGCTCGGTAATTGCAAGACTTTGCTCCGCAGATATATAGGGCGGCTCGGCAATTGCGGGTACGTTGCTCCGCCAATGCGGGTAGCGGGTGTTGTCAATTTCATGATTTTGCACCGCCGATGTAAGTTTTTTGCCGCGTGCCGCGTCGCCTTCCGATTTTTGCAAAAGCCTTGACATAACGCCTGGCAGATGTTATAATACTGATAATCAATATTATTATTAATACAGTCGCGACGAGAAAAGGGAAGGCGGCAAAAACTTATAAAGATGAAAAAACAGAGGAACACGGCACAGAAAAAGATAATATACGAGGCGCTGGTTGCGGCGGACCACCCTACGGCTACCGAGCTTTACGAGCGGGTGCGCGAAGAAAATTCGCGCATAAGCAAGGCTACGGTTTTCAGGGTGCTTTCGCAGTATGCCGAAAACGGCGAAATACGCAGGCTGCACATGCTCGGCTCGGACGACAGGTACGACGCCGGGCTAAAGCCGCACGCACACTTAAGGTGCGCGTTCTGCGGAAAGATACAGGACGTAATGTTCCCCGAGCTTGCGCCCGTGCTTTCGGTGCACAGCATAAAGGGGTGCAAAGTCTATTCGACGGAGGTCGATTTTCTTATGTGCTGCCCCGAGTGCGAAGCGGCGAGGGCGGAGCATAAAAATGAAATTGATGCGGGAGTATGCCTCAACTAACGGCATATTCCCCAAAAAAATAATCAGATAATTAAAAGCAAAAAACGGAGGATTAAGATGAAAAGTTTGAAAGGAACGAAAACCGAGCAGAATCTGCGCGCGGCTTTTTCGGGCGAGAGCGAGGCGAGAAATAAGTACACCTACTTTGCTTCAGTGGCAAAAAAGGAAGGTTACAACCAGATTTCCGCCATTTTTGAAGAAACTGCGGCAAACGAAAAGGAGCACGCAAAAATGTGGTTCAAGCTGCTTGCAGGCATAGGCGATACAAAGGCAAACCTTGTGTCTGCTGCCGGCGGGGAAAATTACGAGTGGACGCAGATGTATCCCGAATTTGCCCGCGTTGCGCGCGAAGAGGGCTTTGACGACATTGCGGGAATGTTCGAGCGCGTTGCCGAAGTGGAAAAGGAGCACGAAGAGCGCTACAAGAAACTGCTTGCCAACGTAGAGGGCGGCAAGGTGTTCATACGCGATGACGTGGTTATGTGGCAGTGCACCAACTGCGGAGCTATCGTAATCGGAAAGGAAGCGCCCGAAATCTGCCCCGTATGCTCGCATCCCAAGGCATATTTCCAGCTCAAGCCCGAAAATTACTGATTGACGGCGACTGCAAGAAACGTAAAAAAAATTTTTATAATTTATTTTAAATTATAACTGCGCCGACGGCTGCGTCGGCGCATATTTTTTGTGATTTTGTATTGATTTTTGCTTTGAAAGTTGCTAAACTCAGTTAAAATGACTGATGCGGAATTTATTAAAAATTTAAAAGGGGCTGTAAACCGCGACGCCGCCGCGCTGGAAAAAATATATTTGGCTTACTTCAAAAAGCTGTTCGGCACCGCGCTGTTTGTGCTGCGCGACAGGGACGACGCATACGACGCGGCAACCGACGTGATTTTAAAACTGTGCGATTATTCAGGCGCCCCCGCCGCCATACGCAACCATACGGCATTTCTCGCCGCGATGGCGCGCAATCGCGCGCTCGATATTCTGCGCAGAAAAAATCGTTCCCTGAGTCTTTGCGAAGAAGCCGTACCAATTGCGGATTGCCCCAGCGACTGCCTCTGGCTGGAGGACATCTGCGCCGTGCTCAGCGAAGAAGAGCGCGATGTGTTTGTGCGCCACGCGCTGTGGGGTTGTCGGCTGAAGGATATCGCAAAGGAGTGCGGCGTGCCGTACATAAGGGTTAAAAGGCTGTACGCTTTGGTAAAGGAAAAAGTTAAAAAACTTTACGGCCGCGGCTGAAATGTGTTGCGGCTGAATACATTGCGGCTGAATACATTGCGGCTGAATACATTGCGACTCAAATACATTGCCGCTGAAATATGTTTCCGCTGAACCGATTGCAGTCAAAATTTAAAAAAGCTGCGCGCCGCAGTCTGCGGCGCGCAGCTTTTAATTTTGCCGCTTGCATTTTTATCGGCTGGCGGAAGGAAATTTTAAAAAATTTTAGCATTTGTGATACTTTTTGTTTTGCGGAAACGTCTTATAGGTGAAAGATAAAAACAACACGGCGTGATTAAACGCGGTCTGGTTATGGGCAGATTTGAAAAGAAAATAAAAAACAGAATAGAGGACGAAGCTAATAAGCTCGGCAACAAGGCCTGCAATTTTGAAGAGTGGAGAAAGGATAACCGCGCCGACCTTGCGGGATTTTCCGAAACCGGCAAAAGCGCAAAAGGCGGAGCAAAAGTTGCCGTTAAGGCGGCATGGGCGGTTTCAGCGCTCGCCGCAGTTCTCATAATATGCGCCGCAATCTTTTTATTGCTGCCTTCCGGCGGAGGCGACAATGGCGTTTCGGACGACAGCATTAATTCTTCCGCCGAAAATGTGCGCGATATTACAAAAGAGGAGTTTGAAGAAATTGCCGTAAAATTTCCGTTCGTGCTCGGATTTGAAGTCTCCGAAGGAACAATGCATACGGGGCAGGACGGGCTCCCCGCGCTTGCGGAAATAAGCGGGAATATCGCCGCGGAAAAAACTTATGCCGTTATATTCCGCACCGAATTTGGCGCGGGTTACAGCTTTTACGGCAAGGAAGACTATTCTGAACTTGCAGAAAGCGTTAAAGCGGGCGAATATACCGTGTCTTACGGAGCGGCGGAGGACGGAAATGCAGTAACCTTATATCTCATCTCAGGCGGGGGAAATACGGCATACTTGCAGGTAAGCGGCGCAGATTCAGACGCGGTTATAAACTTTATCGCAAACGGCGGAATTTTTTAAGCGGAGAGGAACGCGGCAAATCAGAAACTCCGCCGATTGAATTTTTTCAATGTGCGGCGGCGTTAAAAGCGCGCATGTACCGCATAATATTTTGTGGCATATCAGAAGACCTGCAAATAAAAGTCAAGGAAAAAATAAGCAGAAGAATATAAGATTTTTTGCGGGATAAAAAGGGCATGGAAAAAGGCCGTTCGGAAGAACGGAGGCAGCTATGAGTACGGTCAAGCAGCTTCCCGCAATGAGTTCAGGTGCTCCATGACGCGTGTGTAGTAAATACGCAAAAACTTGTTTGCGCCTGCCATCATGTAGACATAGAAATGTTTTCCTTCGGAGCGTTTCTTGTCCATAAAAAGAAACACAGGC
>CALVWV010000007.1 GCA_944368065.1 uncultured Clostridia bacterium
GCGGTAAGGGACAGGCGTCCGGCAACAACGTAAGCCACTCCAAGAGAAGAACGAGGAGAACTTTTAAGGCCAACGTGCAGAAAATAAGCTATATAGACGCAAACGGCAAGGCTGTTACGGGTTACGTGTGCGCAAGGTGCATGAAGACCGTAGAAAGAGCTTAAGCTTTTGTCGGTAACATTTTAATGCGGCTTATATAGCGGGCGGCAATTTGCCGCCCGCTATTTTGCGTTGTAATGAAAATTAACTTTTCCCCCTCTTTCAATGCAAGGGCGCGAGGAAAAGCCGCTCTGCTTTTTATAATCAAGCCGCCTTTATAAGCTGACGGGGCGCACGAGCGGCTGCCCCTCAAAATGCAGAGCGCATTTTTTTATACCTTAATATTATTATGCTGCTGACCGCTCGGTATGCCGGGGACTGCTTGGCATGCTGACCGCTCGGTATGCCGGGGGATGATAAGTATGCCGCGAACCGTTCAGCATGCCGAAGGCAGCCCGCCTAATCGACTTATTCACAAAGAAATTTTAACGCAACGGAAAAGTGAGCGCACAACTTTAACGCATATTATTATTTTGTAAATATAACTTTACAAAGTTTTAACTGCATATTACCTGAATAATGCCTTTATACACAATAAAAAAGCCGCCGCCGCACTGAAAAGTGCGGCGGCGGCTCAATTATATTATTACAATATAACTTTGCAAATCAGCCTTGCGGCGTTACGAAATACCAGTAAGCTTCAAGGCAGCTGTTTTTGAAATAATCCGCGGCTTTGTCCGGCGAAGACAGCTCAAAAGAAGGCAGATACCCCTTATAATCCCTGCTTCCGTCGAAGCTGAAATCGAAGAGCCAGCTTTCCGCTTCGTCAGACCCCGGAAGCGCGGCTTCGTTTTCGGGAGTTTCAGAATCGTCCGAGGCAATGTCGCGCGTGTAGAGCCACGCCGCCTTGCCCTGCGGCACGATAACCGAAGCGACGCCCGATGACATAAAGGCATTCATGCCTACGTAAGACACGCTGCCCGGCAAAGTTATGCTTTGCATAGCGTAAGTATTGGAAAAGGCGTACTCCCCTATTTTTTCAAGCGACGGCGAAAGAGTTATGCTTTCAAGCCCGAAGCAACCGCCGAACGCACCGAAACCTATTTCCGTGACGTCAGGTCCCATGCTCACCGAAGTGATTTTATAACAGCGGCTGAAAGAATATAAGCTTATGCTTGTAACTTTGTCCGGTATGACAATATCGCCGCTTAAAACATTGCAGTCGTAAAAGGCGTGTCCGCCTATATAAGTGAGGGTTGAAGGAAAATTGACGGCGAAATCTTCGTCGGCATTGATGTCTTTGAGCGACGTGCAGCCTTCAAATGCGCGGTTGCCTATCGAAGTTATCCCCTCGGCGAGATTTACGCTTTCAAGCGACAAGCAACCCGCAAACATGCTGTCCGCCACGTTCATAGACGAAGGGATTGTAACTTCGGACAAGAGGGTGCAGAAAACAAACGCCGCCTGCCCAGCATAACTTACGCCTTCCTCTATTTCAAGCGTCTGCATGTAGCGGCAATTGCCGAACGCTTCGGAAGCAACGCCATACACAGGCGCGCCGTTTAACTGCGCGGGAATGACTACGTCTGCAGGTCTGCCCGAATAACCCGTGACTACATAGTAAGCGCCTTCGGGGGCAGCTTCGGGCGCTTCTTCGCCTGTTGGTGCGGAAGCGTCTGGGGCAAAGCTGTCAGTGCGTATTTTTTCATCGGCAGCGCTGTACAGCGTGTACTTTACCGTGGGCTCTGAAGAGCACGCAGAAAGCGCGGGCACGCAGGCGAGCGCCAAAGCCGCGGCTACCGCCGCGGCGATTATTTTTGAATTCATAATAAACCACAATGCCGCATTTTTACGGCGGCGCGCCGCACGCAAAAGTCCATGCGGACGCTCTGAATAACGATAAGAATATTTTACCATACACTTTGTGCGCGCGCAAGAAAAACTTTTTAAATATATTGTGAAATAACGCGGCGGGCTTTAAATAAAAAATCGGCGGCACAAAAATTCAATGCATTGCGAAGGACGGAAAGCAGCCTTTAAACAACGCGGCGGGCGCAAAGAAATTGCGCCCGCCGCGTTAAACTTTATGAAAAGATATTTTACCGTCCCGAAAGACAGGACAGAAATTTTTAATTTAAAAAAAAGTTTATGGCAAACAACGGTTAAAAGCAGAATGATGTAAAGTCAACCGCACACCTCTTTGAATACCCTCAGGAAATTTCCCGACGAAATTTTTTCCGCAACGCGCCCGCCGAACATATCCGAAAGTATATTCAAAAGCTCGGGCATCTTAAGGCAATCTTCCATTCCGCTCTGCGCGCTCATTCCGTCGAAATCGCTGCCGAAAGCCGCGCAGTCTTCCCCGCCGACAGAAATAAAGCGGGATATGTGCCGCAGCGAAGATATGAAGGCGCTCTCCCCGCCGAGAAAATCAAGGCAAAAATTAACGCCGATTACGCCGCCGCAGTCGGCTATGCTTTTAATCTGCCCGTCCGTCAGATTGCGGCTTACGCCGCACAGCGAAAAAGCGTCTGAATGGCTTGCGACGAGCGGCTTTTTTCTTGCGCGCAGAAGGTCGGAAAGTCCGCCGTCCGAAAGATGGGAAACATCTATGATTATGCCGCATTCATCGAGCGCCCGAGCAATTTCCGCGCCTGATTTTTTAAGTCCGCGCGCCTCGCGCGCGGCAAAGTCCGGCTTGTTCCCGCAAAATTTAAGGTTGGGGCAGGCAAGCGCGTTTTCTTTATTCCATACAAGCGAAGCCATGCAGACCCCGACAGATTTGAGTTTTTTCACATCTTCCGCGCAGGTTACGAACCCGAGGTTTTCCGCCGTGAGAACGCAGGCGAGCTGACCTTCTTTTCGCGCCGTTGCGATGTCGGAATAATTAACTGCTTGCGCGCATATGTCCGAACTTGCTTCAACTTCGCGCTTAAAAAAATCAGCGTAGCCAAAAAACCCGGCTGCGCCTGAATCCTGTGTAAATATCGCAAAGCACTGGGCGGCGCAACCCGCCGCCTTCAGCCTTGCAAAATCTGCCTGCAAGTCATTGCAACGCAGGCTGACACCCCGGTGAAAACATTCGGTGAGGGTGTCGCAATGCATATCCGTATAGTTCATTTCCGAAAGTCTTTTGCAAAGCAATCATTTGCGGCAGCAAAAAATTTTAAGCACTTTGCGCACGGGCCTGGGCGGTTTTACACAGATGACTATAGTTTTATTCACACGCTACCCCTGTTGATTAAAATAAGGGCGGTATCGCCATCCTTAAAGTCAATATAAGCCGATTGCTCCGCAACTATATTGGAAACACCGCGGCATTCGCCGTAGCCCAAAACTTTCGGATAGCTGTACTTCAACCCTCTGCTATCCAATATATGCAGGGGCGCGGAAAAGGGAAACACCGAAATTGTTTTGCCTTTGATATTTAAAAATTCCGCTCTGCCGCGCGCGGCGTAAATTACAGTCTTTTCCGATATCAGCCGCATTTTTGCGCCGTGTTCGGTTGCATAATACAAAAGCTGAAGGTTGCCTAAAAAATGGTCTTCCCTGCCGCCGAACGCGCCGTATACATCTATATCATCAATACCGTCCGCAAGCATCTTGCGAAGAGCTATTTCGCCGTCGGTAAAATCTTTTTCGGAGGGATATATTTCCTCGGGCGGGGGCGAAGGAATTTCGGCAAGGCTGTCGAAGTCGCCGATGTTTTTATAAATTCCAACCTTGCCCTTTGCCCAGCCGTAAGCGCCGTCGCAGCAGTAAACGCGCGCGCCGTCCGCATCTATTTCTCCGCCGTAAGGCAGACCGTTGAGAAGAAGTATGCCCTTCATTATCCCCTCATTTTTGTTACCGCTTCGGCAAAGTCGGGCGCGCCGAAGAGCGCAGACCCCGCAACGAGCACGTTTGCGCCCGCCGCCGCGGCGCGCGGAGCGGTGAGCATGTTTATGCCGCCGTCCACCTCTATATCCATATCGGGTTTGCCGATAGTCTGGGCATATGCGCGCGCCGACTGAATTTTTTCAAGCGCGCTTTCAATAAATTTCTGTCCTCCGTAGCCGGGGAAAACGCTCATTATAAGCACCATGTCGCAGAGAGGGAAAACGGGGAATATATTTTCCACGGGCACGTCGGGATTTACCACCGCGCCGCACTTTATGCCGTAAGATTTTATTAATTCGAGCGTTTCGCGCAGGTAATCGGGCGAAATTTTTGCGCACGCCTCGTAGTGCACGGTTATGATGTCCGCGCCCGCCTCGGCAAAGAATTTAATCTGCGTCTTGGGGTGCTCTATCATAAGATGCACGTCGAGCGGAAGCTTTGTGAGCGGACGTATATTTTTAACCATCTGGCCGCCGAATGTTATTGGCTCTACGAAAGAGCCGTCCATAACGTCGCAATGAATGAGGTCCGCGCCGCTTTTTTCGCACAATTTAATGGCTTCGCCCATGCGCGAAAAGTCGGCAGAAAGTATTGAGGGTGCGATTTTTACCATATAAAATCTCCTGTAAGGCGGCAAGTTGCCGCATATATGTTTTTGCGTGCGCCCGCATGCCGATTTCTTTGGCAAATGGGCGCCGCAAAATATATAAATTACCAATTAATCGGGGCATATATGCCGCCCTTTTGAAATAAAACAGGCTTTACTGCTCTTCTTTTAAGTAACCCGCGCGGAGCTG
The DNA here is from genome assembly GCA_944368065.1 of uncultured Clostridia bacterium. Classification (GTDB taxonomy): domain Bacteria; phylum Bacillota; class Clostridia; order Christensenellales; family Borkfalkiaceae; genus Coproplasma. The sequence continues at coordinate 4,716 of CALVWV010000007.1, forward strand.
GCCGCACGCGCCGCCTATATCCGCTCCCATCCTTCTTCTTAGAGTTGCAGAGAGCCCGCCGTCCGTAAGTGTCTTTAAAAAGAGCTGCGCACCGCGCTCCGAAGCGGCGGCGAGGTTCCTTTCCTTTACGTCGTTGAGACGGATTAAATTGACGTGGCACGGTCTGCCCTTCAAAAGGGCAATGAGTTCCTTTGCGTGCCGCTCGTCCGAGTTTTCGCCCTCGATGAGCGAATATTCAAAGATGTAGCGCCTGCCCGTCTTTTTGAAATAGTTTGTGCAGGCTTCAAGTATTTCGCTTATTTTATACCTTTTGGCTATGGGCATGGTGCGGGCGCGCTCTTCGTCTGTGACGTTATGCAGCGATACCGTAAGGTTTACGGGCAGCCCCTCCTCAGCAAGGTCGTACATTGCGGGGACAAGTCCGCAGGTCGAAAGGCTTACATTGCGGGGGGATATGTTTATGCCGCCCTCCGCCGCCATGTCGCGCAGAAATTTCACCACGTTTTTGTAATTGTCCAGCGGTTCGCCGCTGCCCATTAAAACTACGTTTGTTACCTGCCTTTTTGCGGGAGTGCCGCCGTGCAGGGCGTTTACCTTTAAAACCTGAGAAAGTATTTCGCCCGAAGTTAAGTTGCGCACCAGCCCGCCGAGCGTGCTTGCACAGAACTTGCAGCCCATACGGCAGCCCACCTGGGTGGAAACGCACTGCGTGTTGCCGTACTTGTACTGCATGAAAACACCCTCTATTATGTTGCCGTCGGAAAGTCGGAAAAGATATTTTTCCGTGCCGTCCGCCGAGCGGAGCGTTTTTATTATTTCCAGCGCGCAGTTTTCAAACCGCTGGCAGAGCTTTTCAACAAAAGGCTTGGGAAGTGCGGGGATATCCGATATATCGTGCCCGCGCATAATGCCGGTGTAAAGCTGTTTGGCGCGGAAAGGCTTTTCGCCCATCTCTTCTACAAGCGCGGTAAGCTCGTTTAAGTTGTAGTCCTGAATAATCTCTTTCATAAGCAGCTGATATTTTATGCATTAAAAAGCCGTTAAACGGCTGATATGTGGCGGGCAATTTAATTTTTGCGCACAAATTTCGTTACAAAAAATCCCGCTCCCATTGATATATGCGGCAAAAACTGAAGTCCGAATTTCGTGCGGCGGGAAGGCAGGGTGCAACACGGAATTTCAAGCTCAAACTGAGGATTTGCCTGAAGAAAGTTATACACCGCGCTGTCGTTTTCTTCGGGCAGAACGGAGCACGTTGAATAGTACAGCGCGCCGCCCTGCTTTACGTAGCGCGAGCAGTTTGCAAGTATTTTCTGCTGAATTTCGCACAAAAAAGCTATGTCCTCCTCTTTGCGGAAAAGTTTTATATCGGGATTTTCGTTTATGACGCCGCTGCCTGAGCAGGGCACGTCGCAGAGGACGGCGTCGAAAGCACCCTTCCACTCTTCATTGAAAACTGAGGCATCGCCCACAACGGGACAAACGTTTTCCGCGCCCATGCGCTTTGCGTAAGAACGTATTAGCTCCGCGCGATGCGGATGAAGCTCCTGCGAGGTTACAAACGCGCACTTTTTTGCAAGGAGCACGCTTTTGCCGCCCGGTGCGGCGCAGGCATCGAGAAGGCGTTCGCACGGGGATATCACCGAACAAATCGCCACCGAACCTACAGACTGAAAGGTGTACTCGCCGACATCGTAACCTATATCGCGCACAAAATTTTTAAAGATGTAAACCTTTTCGAACGGCGTTTTTATGTGCTCGCCACTGAGGTATTCTTCCTCATTTTTTTCAAAGCGCACGCACACGCCGAGCGAAGGAGCGGACAGGATTGCCTCCGCCTCGCCCTTATAGCTGCGGCGAATCTTTTTTGCCAGCCACAGCGGCGCGCTTGCCGATACGGAGAGGCGCTCGTCCGCGCCTGAGGGCAGGGGCGGAATTTTATACGAGCGAAGAAATGCGTTCACAAAGCCCGCCGCACCGCTTTTGCCGAGCTTTTTTACAAGTTCGACGGCGCAATCGGCGACCATGTAATCGTGCTTGCCCATAAACTCAAGCATATAAAGCGCAATTTTTATGACAAGCTTAATTGCCGATTTGGGCTGTTTTGTACAGTTTGCCCCTATAATATGGCTTAAATAAACGTCCTTTTCGAGCACGCCGTAGCATATTTTTGACGTGCGCGGACGGTTTGCGGGCTCTACGGGGACGGAGGAAAGCGCCTGCTTTAAGTATGCGCCCTCCGAATACACCTTTGCAAGGACGAGATAGGGGTCGGTTAAAGGATTATTCAAGGATATCCCCCGCCGAAAGTTTTCTGCCGTTGGAAATATCCGCCGCCGAAAGGCGCTTGCCGCCCGCAAACTGCGCTTCGGTGACGCGCACGGCGCCTTCGCCGCACTTTATTATAATTCCCTTTTTGCTGACATCCGCCACTTCGCCGCACTTTCCGCCGCAATCTTCGGCGACATATGCGCGGTAAAGATTAATCTGGCTGCCGTGCATGCTGCAATGCGCAGCGGGCGAAGGGCTCATGGCGTTTATGAGCGCGCACACCTTTGAAGCAGGCGCGCCGAAATCGACTTTTGCGTCCTCTTTTTTGATTTTTTTGCAGAAAGTGGCGGCGCTTTCGTCCTGCAAAAGCAGGTTGGTATCGCCGCGCTCTATCATATCCGCCGCCTCGCAAAGAGCTTCGGCAGAGAGGGCGGAAAGTCTTTCGGAAAGCTCGCCGCACGTTTCGCCATCGGCTATGCCGCAGCGTTTTACAAGCAGTATGTCGCCGCTGTCCAGCGCGAGTTCAGTCTTCATAATGGTTACGCCGGTAGTGCGTTCACCCGCAAGTATTGCCGACTGAACGGGGGACGCGCCCCTGTGCAGCGGCAGAAGGGAGGCGTGAGCGTTCCACACGCCGAGCGGGAAAACGCTAAGCACTTCCTTTGTGAGAAGCTGACCGTAGGCGCAGGTGAACATTGCGTCCGCGCCGATGGCTTTGAGCTCTTCGACGTGGTCGCGTATTTTGGCGAACTGGAAAACAGGTATGCCTGCCGCCTGGGCGCATACCTTTACGGGCGGAGGGGTAAGCACTCCGCGCCTGCCGAAAGGTCTGTCTTCCTGAGTTATGACGGCCGCAATTTCAACTTTTTTAATGAGCGCTTCGAGCGGCGCTACGGCAAACTGCGGCGTGCCGGCGTAGATTATTTTCACGCCTCTTCCTCCGTTAAATCGATGATATTGCTGGCTTTATCTATATAAAGAATGCCGTCGAGATGGTCGAGCTCGTGGCAGACGGCGCGGGCAAAGAACCCTTCCGCCGTCAGCTTGTGCTTGCGGCCGAACCTGTCGCGGTAGATAACCTTAACCTTTTCGGGACGGGTGACTATGCCCTGCTTGCCCTTTACCGAAAGGCAGCCTTCGGGTCCCGTCTGCTCGCCCTTTTCATAGTAAATTTCGGGATTTACAAGCTCAAAAAAGCCCTCTTCCACGTCTACGACCACCGCCCTAGCGTCTACGCCTATCTGGGGCGCGGCGAGACCTGCGCCGTCTTCGGCGCGCACGGTCTGCTTCATGTCGTCTAAAAGAGCGCCGAGAGCGGCGTCAAAATTTCTTACTTCCTTGCATACTTTGCGCAGTATGGGTTCGCCCACCTGCACCACAAATCTTTGTGCCATAAAACCTCTTCCCCCGCCGCAAAAACTTTGCGGCAGAAACTAAAATTGATGTATAACAAAAACGCTGAGGCATTGCCCTGCGATTTATTCAGAAAACCAATGCGGCATACGCAACAAACTGATTGCGGCATATGTGCCGTTCAATCTGCTTTTATGAAAGATTTACGGGATTTTCTTCCACGTAAACGAGCGCGTTCTGAGTCGTGTATTTTACTGATAAATCGTAAATTTCTGGCAGAAGCGCACCGCTTTCCAGACGCATTAAAACCTGATAGCGCACGCGCCCCTGAATTTTTTTTATGGGCGAGTGCATTTTGTTGAGGAAAATAAATTCCCGAGGGTGTTCCGAGCGCAACTTTTCCGTACCGAAGTACACGCCCTTGAGCGCCTCGAGTGCGGGTCCGTCGTCCTCCGCCGTCACCATGACCCTGACGATAAGCGAATAAGGAGGGAATTTTGTAGCCTGCCTTAAGTTTATTTCGTTAGCAAAAAATCCCGAATAATCGTAATTTACGGCGTACCTTAATATATAATTTTCGGGCGAAAACGTCTGGAGCACCACCTTGCCCGCCTCGCCCGCTCTGCCGCTTCTGCCTGCGACCTGGGTTATAAGCTGAAATGTGCGCTCGCCCGCGCGGTAATCGGAAAAATGCAGGCTCATATCCGCGTCCAGAATGCCTACGAGCGTAACCGAGGGGAAGTCGTGCCCCTTGGCTATCATCTGCGTGCCGACGAGTATGTCGGCTTTTTTTTCGGCAAACTGCCTGAGTATTTTATAGTGCCCCTCTTTGCCCGAGGTGGTATCGTTGTCCATGCGCAGTATGCGCGCTTCCGGAAACTCCTTCTTAAGGTCGGCAACCACCCTCTGCGTGCCCGTGCCGCCGTACCTTAAGTGCAGCCCGCCGCATTCGGGGCAGGCGCGCGGCATATGGTATTTTGCGCCGCAGTAATGGCACTTGAGGCAGTTTTCTTCAGAATGGTATGCGAGCGAAACGTCGCAGTTTTCGCACTTCAAGGCGTAGCCGCAGTCCTGGCAGATTACCGTGTGCGAATAGCCGCGCCTGTTCAAAAAGAGTATTGCCTGATTGCCGCTTTCAAGCGTATCGGCAAGCTCTTCGCGCAGGGCTGAAGAAAACGCCGAGTTGTTGCCGCGCTTTACCTCTTTGCGCATATCGGCTATGGTTATGTGCGGCAGCGGCTTGCCGTTTATCCTCTGCGTAAGCGTTATGAGGTTATATTCGCCGGAAATTGCCTTGCTGTACGTTTCCACCGACGGCGTCGCGCTGCCGAGTATCAGCTTGCAGCCGTTGTTTTTGGCGCGCATTTCGGCAACTTCCACCGTGGAGTAGCGCGGCGCAGATTCGGAAAAATAAGAGCCGTCGTGCTCTTCGTCTATTATTATCGCACCTATGTTTTCAAGCGGGGAAAATATTGCGCTGCGCGCGCCTATGGCTATTTTCGCCTCGCCCGTCCTCAGCCGCCACCACTCGTCGAAGCGTTCGCCCGCAGAAAGTCCGCTGTGAAGTATCGCCGCCTTTTCGCCGAAGCGGCGCCTGAGCTGGGAGAACATCTGCGGCGTGAGCGAAATTTCGGGCACGAGGAATATGGCGGTCTTTCCGCGCTCGAGCGCGCGGCTTATGACGTTCAAATAAATTTCTGTCTTGCCGCTTCCCGTTACGCCGTGTATGAGGTGCACCGTCTTCTCGGTATTTTCTATGCTTTCAAGCGCCGCCTGCTGGGCGGGGGTAAGCACTTTTCCGCCTTCGGCGGGAGCTTCCCATACGGCGGGAGCGCGGTTTATTTTTACCTTTTCAAGCAAAGCTCCGCCCTTTTCTATGACGGCGTTTACCGCGCCGCGTCCGAACTGTTCGCACAGAGCGGTATATTCCGCCTCGCCGCACTCTTTAAGATATTCTATAAATTCAAGCTGCTTTTTTGCAGACTTGGATAAAGTTATGCCGCCGTCCGAAAGCTTTACAATCTTTTTGTAAACTTCGTGCACGCGCCCCGCGCGCATTTCCGCGGGGAGAAAAAGCCTGAGGCACACCGCCTTGGGCACCCTGTAGCGCGCAGAAATTTCGTTCATGAGCGAAAAGCACTCTTCGACGAGCGCGGGCGGCTCTTCATACACTTCCGACAAGGGCTTTATCTTATCGGGCGGGAAGGAGCTTTTTTCTGAAAGCCCTACAATGAAACCGTCTATGATTCTTCCGCCGAAGGGAACTTTTACGCGGCTGCCCGCCCTTACGTCGTCGCCGCAGGAATATTCAAAAATTCTGTCCACCTGACTGTGGGCTATATCAACTATTACCTGAGCGTACATAAAAACACCTTGCCGCAAAAGCATTTCTTCCGCGCATAAACGGGCGGAACTTACTTTAAGATTTAAGAAAACTCAATACAGCCCCGCGCAACGCGCGGGGCTGTACCTTTTTAATCCTTGGCGCTTATTACCTTGCCGCTTGCAATCTCGTTGCAGGCAAGGGTAATTTCCTTTACTTTGCCGGGCAGCTCTCTGCCGTTGTTCTGCTCTATTATCTGACGGGCGCGCTTTGCCGCAACCACGCACAGCTCGTACCGCGACGCCTCGTGGCCGTCCGCAGAAAGTTTTGATATAAGTTCGTCTACCGCAGGTTTGTTTATCATGATAAAACCTCCTTTTCTTTGCGGATAATTTCAAGAATTCGCGCCGCCGCGCCGTCCACATCATCGTTGACGACGCAGTAGTCGTATTTGTCCTTTTTTGAAAGCTCGTACTCGGCGCGCGCCGTGCGCAGAGCTATCTTTTCGTCGCTCTCCGTGCCGCGCAGCTTAAGGCGGCGGGTAAGTTCTGCCATGTCGGGCGGTTCAATCATGATGAGCACCGCCGAAGGATATACCTTTTTTACGTTGAGCGCGCCATCGACGTCTATTTCAAGTATTACGTCGCCGCTTTTGAGTTTTTCTTCCACGAACGCCTTGGGCGTGCCGTAGTAATTTTCGAAATGAGCGGAATATTCCAAAAGTTCGCCGCGGGATATCATCTCTTCAAAGCGCGGCTTGGATACAAAGAAGTATTCCACGCCGTCCCTTTCGCCTTCGCGCGGGGCGCGCGTCGTAGCCGATACGCTTTCGCAAAGCGACGGGCACATTTCAAACATCCTCTTTATAACCGTACCCTTGCCTACGCCGGAAGGGCCTGATATTACGGCGAGCACGTTCCTTTTTATTTTATTCAACGTTCTGCACCTGCTCGCGTATTTTTTCTATCTCGTTTTTAAGCTCCAGCCCGCAACGCGTTATCGTTAAATCGTTGCTCTTTGAGCATATGGTATTCGTTTCCCTGTTGAATTCCTGAACGAGGAAATCGAGCTTTCTGCCCACGACGGGGGCTTTGCATATTTCCCTGAACTGCTCTATGTGCGATTTGAGGCGGGTAAGCTCTTCGTCTATATTCGACTTATCTGTAAAGAGCGCAACTTCGGTAAGAAGTTTGCCTTCGTCGACGTTTACCCCCTCGAGGTATTTTTTCATCTTTTCTTCGAGGCGGGCTCTGTAGTCCTGCGCGACCAACGGCGCGCGTGAGGAAACTTCGCCTACAAGCTTTTCTATGGTGTCCATTCTGGAGAGCATGTCCGCCTTGAGCTTTTCTCCCTCGGTAAGCCGCATGGCGTTGAGGTTTTCAAGCGCGGTGCAAAGCGCCCTTTCGAGCGCCGAGATAAGTTCTTCGTCCGCGCCCTGAGTTTCCTCGCGCACCACGACGTCGGGAAGGCGCAGAAGGGAAGTTGCCGTAAGGTCGAAGGGGATATCGGGCGAAAGGCTGCACAGCCGCTTTGCGGCAGATATATAGGAAAGCGCTGCGCCTTCGTCAAGGCTTAAGCTCTTTAATTTTTCGCGCTTGTCCGTAAGGCTTACGTAAACGTCGGCATGGCCGCGCGTAAGCTTTTCGCGGATTCTTGCGCGCATAACCTCTTCATAGGCGGCAAAATTTTTAGGGCACTTGAGCGATGCGTCCAGATAGCGGTTGTTGACCGTCTTAATCTCTACGGAAAGTTCTATTCCGTCCTGTTTGTATTCGCCTCTGCCGTAACCTGTCATGCTGAGCATAAAAAACGCGCTCCCCTCTTAAAAATAATCTCAATTTAATTTTAAACGGACGCGCGGCATTTTAACCGCCGCGGGCTTAAAATTGCAACCTACGCATTATTGCATATTACATTATATCAAAGCGCATGGAAAAATACAAGCGGTTTACTGCTTTGAGAAAACTTTTAAAAGCATTTTTAATTTTCAGTAGTCCGCCCTGCCGTCCTCCTCTATGCCGCGCGTGCGCGAAGTGACTATGCGGCAGCTCGTTTTCGCGCCCGTTTCAAACAGCGTTACGGGGCGGCAGGAGGTTGCAAGCTCGCCCGAGGTTTCGGCAAAATACGCAGTTTTACCCGCGCACATAACGACGGGCACGCCGTAAAGATAGGCGTATGCGCGTGCAAGAAGGGGCGGCATGTATCCCCCGCCCTGCTCCATTACCGCCGCCACGACGTTGCAGCCGCAGTCTGAAAGGGCGCGCAGATTTTCGGGGAAATATAAGTCGTTTTCAACGCATACGCCCACTTTGTAGCCGCCCATCTGGTAAAGCCCGAGCCCCGCCCCGCTTTTGAACTCTTCGCCGCCGAAAACCCTGGTCATATCGGTTATGCCGAGGAGTTTGCCGCGGTAGGACACGGCTGCGGACTTGCGCAAAAAACCGCGCGAACGCGTTCTGCAACCGCACACCGCTCCGCAGGAGGCGGCGCGCGAAAGGCGCGCCGCCTCCTCAAATTTTTCCGTTTTGCCGGCAAGTTCGCTCTGATAATCGACCTCGCCCAGCCAGCCGAAGCCGAACAGGGCGAGGTCGCATTCGGGCAGGCGCTCCGCCGCGCCGCTTACAACGCATACTTTCATACTCTACATTGTATTGCGGGCATAATTTTTTTGTGAGAAAATCGAAGCCGACGTCCGCCTGTTTTTTACGCCGCATTATATCGCGCGGAAAATTATTCAAATGTGTAAAATTATGCGGAAGAAGAGCATACAATATGTTGCTATGAAAAAAATTGTTACGCTTTTTATTGCCGCGGCCGCCGTACTTGCAGCGCTGCCCGCGGCGGCGTGCGCGCAGAAAACAGAGCGCACTTCTTACACAATCACCGCGGAATATAACGCAACCGACGGCGTTTTAACCGCCGACTGCACGGTAAATTACTACAATTACGGCAGTCAGACGGAAAACGTTGAATTCAATCTTTACGGCAACGCGTACAGGGAAGGCGCGCTGTATAAACCTGTTTCAGACGAGCTCAGCCAGAAGACTTATTACGACGGCAAGAGCTACGGGAATATGGAAATTACGGGCGTAAGCGGCGCTGAAAGCTGGAGCGTGGGCGGCGAGGACGAAAATATTCTTGACGTAAAGCTTGAAAAGGCCGTAGACAGCGGAAAGTGCGCCGAAATTACCATAAGTTACAAACTTACGCTTGCAAAAGCCAATCACAGAACGGGCATAACGCAGCATACGGTAAACCTTGGCAACTTTTACCCCATAGCCTGCGTGCGCGACGGCGACGGGTTTTACGAATGCGCCTATTACAGCGACGGCGACCCGTTCGTTTCCGATTGCGCCGACTATATGGTGGAAATAACCGTACCCGCAGGCTACACCGTGGCGGCGAGCGGCGAACTTTTATCGGGCGGGAGAAACACCTGCAGCTACAAGCTTGAAAACGCGCGCGACTTTGCCATGGTTCTTTCGGACGAGTTTGAAAGCGTTTCGCAAAGCGTTGACGGCACGAAAGTCACATACTATTACTACGATGACGAAAGCGCGCAGAAAAAGCTTGACGCCGCGGCTGAAAGCCTTGCCTGGTTTGAAGAAACGTTCGGGGAATACTCCTACCCCTGCCTTTCGGTAGTGCAGACGGGGTTTGCCGCGGGCGGAATGGAATACCCCGCGCTTACAATGATAAACGGTGGGCTTGCAAAAGAGGACGCAATATACGCCATAGTGCACGAAAACGCCCACCAATGGTGGTACGCGATGGCGGGCAGCGACCAGATAAACTGCGCGTGGCAGGACGAAGGGCTTGCCGAATACAGCGCGCTCATGTTTTTTGAAAGTCATCCCGAGTACGGCTACACCCGCACGGGACTTGTAAACTCCGCCACAAAAGAATACCGCGCATACTTCAGCGTATATAACCAGATATTCGGCGACGCGGACACCACCATGACAAGGCACCTTAAAGACTTTGTAAGCGATTACGAGTACGTGAACATAGCCTACAACAAGGGACTTATAATGTTTGACGCCCTGCGCACTTCGATAGGCGACGACAGATTTATCGCGGGACTAAAAAGTTACTTTGCTAAAGCCGACGGGAAGCGCGCCGCGCCCGAAGACCTGATCTCCTCCTTCAGGGATACGGGCGTAGATGTGGACGGATTTTTTGAAAGCTTCATTCAGGGCAAAATCATAATCTGATTGTTTTACATTTCAATTTCTCCGACTTTTTGCCATGGAAAAGCCGCGGAACGCTAATTATGCGTTCCGCGGCTTGCTTTTATAAGGCTTTTTACCTTTTATTTATCGTTATTTAAGGCATATATGCGGGGCAATCGGAAATCAGTCTTCTTTTCCGCCGCCTGACGAGCCCTCATTTGTCCCGTTCGTGTCCGGACGTGTCTGAGTTTCGGGTTGTGCCGCAACAGACGCATCCGCAGTCTGCGCTCCCGCCGCGGAGTCTGCCGCAACGCCCGCATCCGCAGAATTTATGTCTGCCGCCGCGGTGGATGCTGTTCGGGAAGAAGCGCCGCCGTCGGAGGTTGCGCCCTCCATGAACTTTCTTTTATCCTTTCTGATAACTGCAAACACTACGGCAAGTCCGCCGCCGAAACCGCCGAGCGCTACGATTACTATTATGACGCCGAGTATCATAAACGCGCTTTCATCGTCGAAATACTGCACTCCGCCGCCAGGCATGTTGCCGCCGTCGGGCTTAGAGGGAGGGGTTACGACAACGGGTTCTTCAGACAGAGCGAACGCTAAAGAGGTGCTGTACGGAATGCCGAATGCTTTTTCATATTCGCCCGTCGTACTGTTCCTGTCACCCGAGCTTGAGGCGATATAGTAAGGCGTGTTTATTTTGACATTGACTTCCGTGCCCAAAAAGGCAAAAATATTGTTTGACCCCCATTGTCTTTCAAAACTATACTCAATTTTACCGTTTTCGTAAATATAAATATCGGGATAGGCCGGTATGGTGACGGAAAACATAGTTGCACTGCTCGAGCTGACCTGCACTTCGAATTCCATGAAATGGAATGCGTTTGATATGGCTTGTTCGGAAACTTTTTCCACCCTGCTTGTTTTAAGCCCTTCGTAATTGGCAATTCTGCTGTTTTCGGCAAGGTTATACCACTCCTCCGAACTCAGATAAGAAAACGTCTGCGGCTTATGCTTCGCCCAGAAATCGATGTACGGCATTGTCTGTTTTGCGGGGGCGGTATCGCCGTTTGCAGAACGGTAAGAACTTAAAGCTCCGCTTTCGTCGCGCAAATAAAATTCTGCGGAGATAGGCTGCTGATAGAAACATATCTGACCGCCGTCCGCAATGCTGACTTCATACATTGCAGCGTTAGTGTCAAACTCACACTCCTCTTCGCCGTAAGATATCATGCCTTCGTTTCCTTCCGCCACATACTTTACGAAAGCGGTATAACCTTCTGGCACTTCGAAAGTGTAGACGTCCGCCTGCGTTTCGGCAGAAATGGCACCTTCTTTCAGTTTTCCTACGTTTGCATACTCCTCTTCGATAGAATACGACGAGCCGTAAGACTCTTCGGTATATTCAACGCTGAAATCAAAATCTTCAGAGCAGACTATCTGCTCCATAATGTTTCCTTCGGTCTTGTAAAGGGGAATTCTGCCGACGGGAATTATCACCTTTCTGGTTAAGCCTTCGCCGTTGATAGCGCTCAGCCGATACTTGGCAGTCACCGTCGAAGAATAGTCGGACATGTTATCTTCCGAAGGAAGGTCAGTTATGTTGTATTCAACAGAAATATCGCTGACGACGACAGGCGACGATAAAGGCGAATATGCGGGGAAGGAAGGCATGCCGTATTCAATTTCAAACCTGCCGTAATTATTTGCGGCGTTGACGGGAACGGCTGGCGCGAGAGCCGCAAAAGATACCAGCGCGGCTGCACACACAGCCAGAACGCCGCCTGTTTTTTTTAGAAATAACATATTTTGTCTCAAAATTTTAAGCTCCTTATCTGATTTTAGCGCCGACAGACCGACGGCCGCTGCATTCATCTACCCCAGTATAACATACCCTGCGGCATAATTCAACACCTAATTGAAATTTAAAGCGCGGCGCAAGTAAGAGGTTTAAAGCGCGGCGGCACAGCCATAAGGCAAATTTTTTTACACCGATTGCTTGCCAAACGGAATATAATGCATTATAATTAAGGAGTACCGGGCGGATTAAAATGGCTTAAAGCCGCGGGGAACGCGCCTGAAAGGCGCAAAAACCCGAATAATTCTTTCCGCAGGGACGGAGTTTTTTTATGGACCCATATTACAGTAGCAGCTGTAAAAAAGGCAATTTATTCACAAAACAATAAAAGGATAAACCTCCGTACCGAGACTTTACCTGGGCACGGGTTTTATCCCGTGCATTTTTTTACTAAATTTTAGGCGGTAAAGCAAAATGGTACAGTTTTTTTGCACATCGGCAAAACGCCCGCTTGAACAGCTTGAAAAATTCGAGCCGCAGTGCTGGGTGGATATGATTAACCCCACCGACGACGAGATGGAAGACGTCGCCGCCCTTTCAGGAATTTCTGAAGACATGCTCGCCGCCGCGCTGGACGATCAGGAGCGCGCGCGTGCAGAAATCGACGACGGCAACTATATGTATATACTCGACTGCCCCGTCATCGAAGAGGGCGACAGCGGCGACGTTTACAGCACCCTCCCCCTTGCCGTTATTTACAATTCAAAATGCGTGGTTACCGTATGCCTGAAAGGCAACCCCGTTTTAAAGGACTTTATCACGGGCAGGCAGAGCGTAATTACAGGAAAGCCCGTGCTGTTCACGCTCAACTTCATGCTGGGCAATGCAAAGCGCTTCCTTAACGTGCTTACCCAGATAGACAGGAAGTCCCGCCGCGTCCAGTCAGAACTCGGCAGAACGATGAAAAACGAGGAGATTGCACAGCTCCTCGACCTCGAAAACTCGCTGGTCTACATTTCCACCTCCCTCAATTCAAACTACAGCGTACAGGAAAAGCTTTCCAAGGCGGAAGCCGTAACCAACCGCGAGGATTACCAGGATTTATACGACGACGTCGCCATAGAGAGCAAGCAGGCGATGGAAATGTGCAACATTTACAAGGACATTCTTACGGTAACGATGGACGCGTACGGCTCCATGATTTCAAACAACGCCAACGACAGCATGAAAAAACTTACCGTAATAACCATTCTGCTTGCACTGCCTACCATGATAGCAGGCTTCTGGGGAATGAACGTCATCGTACCCGGTCAGATAGGCGACGCTGGCTCTTCCGTGGCGTGGTTCTGGATAATAATAGCCGCAACGCTTGCCGTCACCGCAGGCGTGGGGCTTCTGCTCGGTAAATACATGCGCTCGGGCGGAGCGATAAAGCGTACAAGACGTACGAGAAGGCGCAAAGACAAGGACAAAAAATAAATTATGCCTATTCTGCAATACAAATGCCCCGAATGCGGCAAAGAATTTGAAGAGCTTGTAAAGAAATTTGACGAGGAAGTCAAATGCCCCGTCTGCAAAGCCGTTGCGGCAAGGTGCTACAGCGGAAAAATGTTTTCGGCGACGGGCGCGCAGCAGAAGCATTGCAGCGGAAACTGCAAAACTTGCGGCGGCTGTCATTAAAAAATAAATTTCATGTTTAAACGCCGCAAAGCGCGGCAATAATATCCCCCGAAACCTGCGGGGGATTTTTTTATGCGTTTTTTAAAACTTGCCGCCCTCGGCGTAAGCCTTATCGCCTGCACTGCCATGGTTGCGGCTTTCAATTCGAGGACTTGCCTTGAAGAAGGCGAAAGCTACACATTTTTCTGCGGCGACAGCTCGAAAAACTGCAATGTAGTGACCGTGGACGGCGGCGCGGCGATAAAAAAACTTGCGCTGAAAGACGTGTGCGGCGAAAGCACAGTTTACAAAGACTTCGACATGAATAAGTTTTTGGAAAGCGTGAACGGCGAAGTTATTTTCTGCGAAGAGCTTTCGGACAGCACAAACTACTACTGCACCGCAGACATGCCCTATTCCACCGAACTTTACGGCGCGCAGATTAACCTGCACATATGCGTAAAAGACGGCTTTACGGTGGTAGGCTCGCCCATAATTTTCGGCGGGTACTGAAAATAACAACGGCGGCAAGCACTTAAAATTGCGGCAACAGAAAAAAAATTTTTCGGTGCGGTTGTATAAAAGAAAAAAACGCGGGCAATAAACACAGAGCAAGGCTGAAGTCCAGACAAAAAGCCTACATAAAAAGGAGACTCAAACATGAAAGAACAGGAACCGAAGAACACAAAAAACAAGAAACTGCTTACCTACTATCTGATACTCGGCGCGTGCATACTGGTTATAGCCGCTATAGCCGTAGCCGTTACGCTTTCCATAACGCTCGGCGGCAACGATATGACGCTTGACGACGGCAACGACCAGGTGATTGACGGCGACGACGACAAAGACGACGCAAACGACGACCAGAACAACGACGACGGCGACGACGACAAAGACGACGTTGAAGACACCACCGGCGACACCACTTTCCTTATGCCCGTAGAGGACGTAAACGCGCTTAACAGCTACGGTTTTTACCACAACATCACGCTTGACAAGTACTATCTGCACACGGGCATAGATTTCGGCGGGGAAGCTGGCAGCGAAGTTTTTGCCGTGCTTGACGGTACGGTTGAAAGCATAACTTCAGACCCCCTTCTCATGGGCACAACAATCACTCTTTCGCACGATAACGGACTGAAGACCGTATATACCTTTATAGACGCCGCGGAAGGACTTGAAGCAGGCGATACCGTTGAAAAGGGCGACGTGATTGCCACCGTTGCCGAAGCTATGGGTCAGGAATACAAGGACGGCGCGCACCTCCACTTTGAAGTATTTTTAAACGGCGAAGCGGTAGACCCCGAAGAATACCTCGACATAGACGGCAAGTAATCAAAGCCTTGCCTGCCCGGCAAAATGCCGCATAATTTGCACACTGTTACAAGCTAATCATAACCCCTCCATAAAGTGCGGCGCGCGGAACTTAAAGTTCCGCGCGCCGCACATTTTTTATTTTATGTTGAAATGCTATAAAAAAAGCGATATAATAATGGCAGACAAAAAATAAAGGAGATACGATTACATGAACGTTACCGAAGCCATACGCTCAAGGCGCAGCATAAGAAAATACAAAAATGAAGAGATACCGCAGGAGGATATACATAAAATGCTTGAAGCGGCAATGATGTGCCCCAGCGCGCGCAATATGCGCCCCTACACCTTTGCCGTTGTGAAAAGCAAAGAAAAAAAGGCGGAAATTGCGGCAATAAGCCCCAACTTCCGCATGATGAATTCCGCCGATATCGCAATAGTTGTGTGCGGCAGGCTTGACATTGCGGCAGGACTCGGGCATGACTTCTGGCAGCAGGACTGCTCCGCCGCAACGGAAAACATACTTCTGCAGGCGCTGGAGCTCGGTTACGGCACGTGCTGGTGCGGAACATATCCCGTCAGCGAGCGCGTGGAAGGAATTAAAAAAGTGCTCGGCACAGAGAGCGAAAACGTAGTCCCCTTCTCCGTAATCGCCGTAGGCGTCGCAGACGAAAATCCGCCTGCAAAAGGTTTTTATGACGAAACGCGCGTAAAATTTTACTGAAAAAAGCAAATTGCCCCGCACATATGCCGCAGTCAACAAAACTTGACTGTAATTTTGCCGCAAAATGTCAGCGCACACAAGCCGCTGCGAAAAGTTGCCGCAAAAAATCAGCGCGGCTGAATCGGCGCATACAAGAAGCTGCAAAAAAGTTGCCCGCAGCTTAGCCGGTGCAAAAAATTAAATTCAAAACCACCAGTTGAACTGGTGGTTTGCACATACCCTATAAGGGTTTATTGCCGGCGCACCCGTTAACGGGTACTGAAATTTGGCAACGCATCACTTTTCACTGGCAGCCGCTATGTCGCG
>CALVWV010000008.1 GCA_944368065.1 uncultured Clostridia bacterium
GCATAACTAAATGGGATATGTTAAAGCTTTCTTCGGCGTTCGAGGGCAGTTTCAATCCCGCAGACTTTTCCGAGGAAGAGCTTGCGGAAATGCTCGGACTGCTAAATGAAGATTGCGGAATAGAGGAAATCCGCCGCCGATATTTTGAAGAGCACGACGACGTAAAGGACAGAACTCTCGACATAAAAAAGTGGAGCGAATAGCTTTTTTAAGTTGAAATGAATGCGTGGTTTATTTTTTTGCTCAATATGGTGCAAAAGCAGGACTGAACGTTTTTAACTCTTACGTTTTTTATCTTAAGTTAAAATCGGCATTAAAATATAAAAACGCCGCGCGGCAATTCTGCCGTGCGGCGTTTTTCAATCTTAAAAATTTTACATAACGACTATATCGTTCTGCTCGAACAGGGCTTTGTATTCCCTGGGGAATACGTCGTCGGTTATGAGCACGTCTATGTCTTCAAGCTGAGCGAAGGTGTAGGGGTTTATTTTGCCTATCTTTGAGCTGTCCAGCATCATATAAACGTGGCGCGCTTTGCGGAACACCTGTTTCAAAAGGTCGCTTTCCGTCTGGCTGTTGCACGAAAATCCGTGTTCGGGCGTGAATGCCAGCGCGGAAACGATTGCTATTTCAAAATTGGTGTTATTAAAATATTCTTTAGCCGCGGGGGAGGAGGTGGAAAGGTTATCCTTCATCAGCTGACCGCCCACAACGGTGATGTCAACATTCTTTTTCTGCGCAAGTTCCATGGCTACGGCAATGCCGTTGGTAAAGATGTTGCACTTTATGTCGGGCATTTCCTTGGAAAGGTACATTGCCGTCGTGCCGCCGTCGATGAAAATGCTTGTACCCTCGTCGATAAGGGTTGCGGCTTTCTGTGCGATAACAATCTTCGCGTCCATGTTTACGGTAGTTTTTTTGGTATACGCTTCGCCGGAAACTTTCTGAACTTCCTTTACGGACATAGCTCCGCCGCGTATGCGTATAACCCTGCCGTCTTCTTCCAGCTGCGAAAGGTCGCGCCTTAAGGTCATCTGCGAAACATCGGGGAAAGCTTCTTCAAGCTGTTCAAGCGTCATTTTACCGCGCTTATCAAGAATTTCGGCTACTTCTTCCAGTCTTTCACGCTTCACTTTGATACTTGCTCCTTTGTTATTATTTAACATTAATTTAACTGTCGTATCTATTATATATTAGTTATGCGCTAAAGTCAAGGGTTGGATTAACATTTTTAACATTTTTTGTCAATACTGCTGTTAAAAACTTTCACCTGAGGAAATGTATTGAGCGCGGGCGCAACTGTGCGCATTTAAGCTTGATTTTTGTCGGCATGTATGTTATAATTCACATGATTATGTGCGCAGTCGCATAAGCCTTAAGGTCCGCATACCGTGCGGGCGCGCCGCAGAGTTTTGCGGTTTTTTTGGTCAGTTTATGAAGATTAAAAGATTTAAATTCCGCCCTATAGGCATAGTCGCGCTCAGTTTCGTGCTCGTAATTTTAGTAGGCACGGGGCTTTTGTGCATACCCGCCGCCGTCGCAAGCGGAAAGCCGGACTTTCTGATTGCAATTTTTACGGCAACAAGCGCAACGTGCGTTACGGGGCACACTCTGGTCGACATTTCCGTACACTTTACGGGTTTCGGTCAGGCAATAATTCTCATATTGATACAGATAGGCGGCTTGGGATTTATCACCATACTTTCCCTCTTTATGCTCTATATAAAGAAGGATGTGACCCTTTCGGACAGAAAGCTCGCAATGCAGTCGGCAGGCGGACTTAAAATGGCGGGGGTTAAGGGGCTTTTAAAGTACATCTTTATAGGCACTTTTTCGCTTGAATTTCTCGGCGCCGTTCTCCTTTGCATAACATTCGTACCAGAATTCGGCTGGGGCATGGGCATATGGCAGGCGGTATTCACGTCCGTTTCGTCCTTCTGCAACGCAGGCTTTTCGCTTACGGGCGCGGGCGGGCACTGCTCGCTCGACGCGTATGCTTCAGACCCGCTGTTCATGATTACCGTAATGGCGCTTATAGTTATAGGCGGCCTCGGCTTTTATGTTTGGTACGACGTAATCAAAAACCGTTTTCATCCTTCGCGCTATTCTCTGCATACAAAGATGGTGCTCCTTTCGACGGGCGGCATACTTCTTGCCGGCTGGGCGCTTTTCATGGCTTTCGAGTGGAACAACGCTGGCACGATAGGCAACATGAACGCGGGCGACAAAATGCTCAACTGTCTGTTTTTTGCCATAACGCCGAGGACGGCGGGGCACTATACGGTAGATATGGGCTACTTTTCGGACGGAGCATATCTGCTTACAAACATACTGATGTTTGTCGGCGGCAGCCCCGGTTCGGCGGCGGGCGGCGTTAAAACCACCACGTTCGTGGTGCTCATTCTCACAATGGTTGCGGCGTGCCGGCGCGAAAAGCAGGTGCGCGTATTAAAGCGCGGAATAGAACCCGACGACGTCCAGAGCGCCGTTGCAGTAACAATGCTGTACACTCTCGCCATACTTGCAAGCGTGCTTGTAATCTGCGGCATAGACGGCGGCACGCCCTATATGTCCGACTACGGCGAATATTATACGACTGTGGACGGCGAAAAGGTGCTTAACGTAATCAATTTCAAAAACGTGCTTTTCGAAGTTGTTTCGGCGATAAGCGCAACGGGGCTTACCCTCGGAATAACTGCGGAACTTTCTGTATTTTCTCAGATAATACTCATACTTTTAATGTTCTTCGGCAGAGTAGGCGGATACACTCTGGTGCTGATGTTCTCAGAAACGCGCCGCCCGCCCGCAATAACAAGGCTGCCCGAGCACATAATGATAGGCTGACATCTTTCCCGCGCAAAGCGCGGTTTTGCAAAAAGGCGCGGCAATATGCCGCAATTAACCGATATTTTAACGGAGTTGTATGAAAAAGAGTGTACTTATAATAGGTATAGGCAAATTCGGGGCGCACCTCGCAGAAAAGATGCGCGATTTGGGTCACGACGTGCTCATCTTCGACAGGAACGCCGCCAGCATTGAAAGGCTTGCGACGCGCTTTGCCGACGCGCAGATAGGCGACTTCACGAACGAGGACGTGCTCAGGGAAATAGAGGTGTCCTCTTACGACGTGGTCTGCGTGACGTTGGGCGACGATTTTGAAGCTTCGATGATAACCACAATGCTGTTAAAGCGGCTCGGCGCAAAGTATGTGGTTGTACGCGCGCGCAGCGAAATCGAATGCGACCTTTTAAGAAAGGTAGGCGCGGACGAAATAGTTTACGCCGACGGTGACGCAACGGACAGACTCGCCATGCGCATGGGCGGCAACAACATCTGCGACTATATTCAGCTTACGGGCGGCTACGCCATATTCGAAGTACCTGTGCTCAAGTCGTGGGAGGGCAAGTCCATTGCCGAGCTTGAAGTCAGGAAGAGGTATAAGCTTAACATCGTTGCCATAAAGAACGACGAAATGCTCGACCCTACGCCCATGCCCGACTATCGTTTCAAAGCCGACGACCATATTCTCGTAATAGGCAAATCGCGCGACGTATTCAAGCTCGACGCCAAAAACGTCTGAGTCTGCCGCTTGTAAATTTATTCAAAACCCCTTTGTTTTTACTTGCCTAAAACGCGGCGGTATATTATAATTTATCTGTATTTTCAATTTAATAGATTCGCAGGACGGAAAAAATGCCGCACGGTTGTTTGCAGAGAGCGGGAGGTAGCTGAAAATTCCGCAGTTGCCGCGGCAGAGTATGCGCCGTCTGAACGTTTTTTCGTTCAAGAACGGGGGAGGAAATGCCTCCGCGGGGTGCTCCCGTAACAGGGCATAAGAGCGCTGCATATACTGTTATGCGGCGGAAGTGAAGTGGAACAGCGGTAAAGCGCCTTCGCATTTGATGCGAAAGGCGCTTTTTTTAAAGTTTAATTTCGGCGCGCCGCAGAATAAAAGCTGTGACAATAGTGGCAAAAAATTGTAATTGACCCGCACATATGTGCCGATTAACCGTAAATTTCCGTAAGGAGAATATATGTTTTTCAAAAGACTGAGGGCGGATATAAACGCCGCGAAAAAGAATGACCCTGCCGCAAGGAGCAAGTTTGAAATATGGCTTACCTATTCGGGCGTGCACGCGCTTTCCTGGCACAGGGCGGCGGCATTCTTTTATAAAATAAAGCTCAAGCTCATAGCCCGCATGATAAGCCAGATGGCAAAATTTTTCACGGGCATCGAAATCCATCCCGCCGCCAAAATTGCGCCCGGGGTGTTCATAGACCACGGCGCGGGCGTCGTCATAGGCGAAACTGCGGAAGTGGGCGAAGGCACCGTAATTTATCAGGGCTGCACATTAGGCGGCACGGGCAAGGAGACGGGCAAGCGCCATCCCACGATAGGCAAAAACTGCGTCATTTCCGCGGGCGCCAAGGTGCTGGGCGGAATAACCGTGGGCGACTGCGCAAAAGTAGGCGCGGGCGCGGTTGTGTTAAAGGATGTTCCCCCGCACGCAACCGTCGTAGGCGTCCCCGCGCGCGTCGTGCGCATAGGCGGCAGCAAGGAGGGCGTAGACCTCTATCAGGAGAAGGGCGACCCCTATGCAAAGGAAATATGCCGTCTGCGCGAAAGGGTAATAAAGCTTGAAGAGGAGCTTCGCAAAATTGTCGGCGAGGACGTTTTCCCCGTGTACACTCCCGCAGAGGAAGCTTTCATAAAGGAGATAAAGTGCGGCGATAAGATTTCCCCCGATACCTCGCTTGCAGAAGCTCTCCGCGCCCCTGCCGAACCCGAAGAGAAAACCGACGGGGAAAAGGGCTCGGACAAATAAGCAGATTAAAAACACAAATAAAACTTATTTTTGTTCAGAATACATAATATTATAAGGTCAAAAAACACGCTTAAATTTCAAGGAAGTGATATAATGAAGATATACAACACGCTCACGCGGCGCAAGGAAGATTTCGAGCCCATAGAAGAGGGCAAGGTAAAGATGTATGCCTGCGGCATAACCGTATCGGGCGAGCCGCACATAGGCCACGGCTTCCAGGCGCTCATTTACGATATAATGCGCAAGTACCTTCAGAAGAAGGGCTATCAGGTAAAGTACGCGCGCAACTACACCGACGTGGACGACAAGATAATAGCCAAGAGCAAGGAAACGGGCATTCCCGCCGACAAATACGCCGAAATGATGATAGAAAAGACGGATAAAGTCATGCGCGAATTCGGCGTCGACGACCCCGACGTATGGCTCAAAGCCACAAAGAACATCGGCAACATTATAGACTTTATCCAAAAGCTGATAGAGGGCGGTCACGCATACGCGGCAAAGAGCGGCAACGTGTATTTCGACGTTTCCAGCTTCCCCGCATACGGCTGCCTTTCCAACCGCTCGGTTGAAGACATGCTCGACGGCGTGCGCGTTGAAAATGCCGACGAAAAGAAGAACCCCGCAGACTTTGCGCTCTGGAAGGCTGCAAAGCCGGGCGAAATATTCTGGGAATCGCCCTGGGGCAAGGGCAGACCGGGCTGGCATATAGAGTGCTCCGCAATGAACCGCGCCGCATTCGGCGACCAGATAGACATTCACGGCGGCGGCAGGGACCTTATTTTCCCCCATCACGAAAACGAAATCGCGCAGAGCGAGAGCCTTACGGGCAAGCGCTTTGCAAAGTACTGGACGCACAACGGACTTATAAAGGTCAACGGACAGAAGATGTCCAAATCGCTCGGCAACAGTCTTCTTCTTGAAGACCTGCTCAAAAAGTACACCAACGAGGCGATTAAGTTTGCGCTTCTCCAGACCAACTACCGCAACGACATAAACATAACGGACAGCCTTTTCCCCGAAGCCGAAAGGCACCTCACCGAATTTTACAAGGTGCTCAAAGCTTCAGAAGATAAGTTCGGCAAAGGCGCAGGCGGCAACGAAAAGATAGACGCGCAATTTGACAGGTGCATGGACGACGACTTCAATACGGCGCTCGCGCTTTCCGACCTGTTCGGCATATTCAAAGGTATATCTGCAAAGATTGCCGCAGGCGACAAGACGGCGGCAGACGACTGCGCGCAGGTTGCAAAGACCTATTCGCTTTTAGGTCTGTTCAGAAAGAACCCCGCGGACTACCTTGCGGAAGTTGCGGCAAAGAACGCCGTGGAAATTCCCGAAGATGTGAAGGCGCTCGCCGAAGAGCGCTGGAACGCCAAAAAGAGCAGAAACTGGGCGCGCGCAGACGAACTCCGCGCCGAGCTCGACAAAATGGGCTACGCCGTAAAGGACAGCAAAGACGGCTACGAAATCACTAAAAAATAAGTCTGCGGCAGACCGCGCTTTTTGCTGGTTGCTTGGGCGCGCCGCGGTTTTTCAATCAAAAAATAACAAGAGGTTTCATATATGAAAAAACTTACTTCTGAATCGTTGAGAGAAATGTATTTATCTTTCTTCAGGTCAAAGGGACATGCCGTTATACCTTCGGCTTCGCTCATTCCCGAAAACGACCCCACGGTGCTCTTCACCACGGCGGGCATGCACCCGCTCGTGCCCTATCTTCTGGGCGAAAAGCACCCCGCAGGCAACATACTTACCGACGTGCAGAAATGCGTCCGCACGGGCGATATAGACGAAGTGGGCGATTCCTCCCACTGCACGTTCTTCGAAATGCTCGGCAACTGGTCGCTCGGCGATTACTTCAAAAAGGAAATGATTCCCTGGTCGTTCGAGTTCCTTACCTCGCCCGACTATCTCGGAATACCCGTGGATGATATCGCTGTAACCTGCTTTGCGGGCGACGAAGACTGCCCCAAGGACGAGGAGAGCGCAGAGCTCTGGAAGAAGTGCGGCATAAAGCCCGAGCACATTTTCTTCCTTCCCAAGTCGGGCAACTGGTGGGGTCCCGCGGGCACTACCGGTCCCTGCGGTCCCGATACCGAAATGCACATAATCCGCAACCACGAGGACGCGGACAGACTCGGCGCATACGACTTCGACAAGGCTGAAAAAGGCACTTTCCTCGAAATTTGGAACGACGTGTTCATGCAGTACAACAAGACTGAAGAGGGCAAGTACGAGCCTTTAAAGCAGCGCAACGTAGATACCGGCATGGGACTCGAGCGCACGCTTTGCATACTCAACGGCGTTGAAAGCGTCTACGAGACTGATATTTTTGAAAAGGCCATTGCAAAAATCGAAGAGCTCACCGGCATGAAGTACGGCGAGAGCGCAGAAGTCACAAAGGCGTTCAGGGTAGTTCTCGACCACGTCCGCACGGCAACTTTCATGCTCGGCGACGACCACGGCATAGTTCCCTCCAACACCGACCAGGGCTACATTCTCCGCCGCGTAATCCGCCGCGCCGTGCGTTACGGCAGAAACATCAATCTGCCCAAGGGCGCGCTCAACGAAGTTTCCAAAACCATAATAGAAAAGTATAAGGATATATACACCGAACTTTCGCGCAATGCCGCGCACATTGCAGAGGAGCTCAACAAGGAGGAGGACAAGTTCTCCGCTACCTTGAAGCAGGGCCTCAAGGAATTCGAAAAGGTTGCCGCGTCTCTCCCCGAAGGCGGCGTAATAGGCGGCGCAGCGGCGTTCAGGCTTTACGATACCTACGGCTTCCCCGTTGAAATAACCATGGAAATGGCGAGGGAGAAGGGTCTTACCGTGGACGAAGAGGGCTACCGCGCAGCTTATGCCGAACATCAGGAAAAGTCGCGCGCAGGCAGCGAGCAGAAGTTCGCCTGCGGCCTTGCCGACCACAAGGAAGAAACGACAAAGCTCCACACGGCTACCCACCTTCTGCACGCAGCGTTGAAGCGCGTTTGCGGCGAGGACGTAAACCAGAAGGGCAGCAACATCACCGAAGAGCGCCTGCGCTTCGACTTCAACTTCCCCCGCAAGCTCACCCCCGAAGAGGTCAAGGCGGTGGAGGACCTCGTCAACGGCGAGATTGCCAAGGACGAGCCCGTAGTCATGAAGGAAATGACGCTTGAAGAAGCCAAGGAACAGGGCTTTACCGGTCTTTTCGAAAGCAAGTACGGCGAAAAGGTAAAAACTTACGCCATAGGCGATTTCTCCAGGGAAATCTGCGGCGGACCTCACGTAGAGCGCACGGGCGTGCTCGGCACGTTCAAGATAGCCAAGCAGGAAAACGTTTCTGCTGGCATAAAGCGCATAAAGGCAGTCCTCGTAAAGAACTGAAGCGCCGCATGTATATAAAGCGCCGCAGAACAAGCGCCGCAAGCGCTCCGTGCGCGCGCGTTATAATGCTTCGTGCGCGCGCGTTATAATAAGGTAAAAGATGCGCCGCGGCGGCGGGAAAGTTTTGCCGCCGCCGCGGTGCCGCAATAACATTCTTCCGGCGGACAAAAAAAGCAAATCATGCAAAAATAAGCGCAACTGCTGCAAAAATGGCTTAAAAAGCGCCATAAATCGGTCGGAACAAATTATTTACAATTATTTTTTAAAAACTTTGTAAACGCAACACAAAACAGCTTGACATAAATTTTATAAAATAATAAAATAAACCTACATTGCGCAAAGGCAATAAGATACCGCGTTCGCGGTAAGCGTTTTATATACATTTTAAATGGAGTTATAAGCAATGAAAACCTACATGGCAAACGCCCAGACAGTAGAAAGAAAATGGTACGTTATAGACGCCGCAGGCGTTCCCCTGGGCAGGCTTGCATCCAAGGTGGCGGCCGTTCTTCGCGGTAAAAACAAACCCACTTTCACGCCCAACGTAGATACGGGCGATTTCGTCATAGTCATCAATTCCGATAAAGTCGCACTTACCGGCAAAAAGCTGGAGGATAAGTTCTACCGTTATCACACCGGCTATATCGGCGGCCTTAAAGAGGTATCTTACAAAAAGATGCTCGCCGAAAAGAGTGACCTCGCCGTATATGAAGCGGTAAGGGGAATGCTTCCCAAAAATTCACTGGGCAGGGCTATGCTCAAAAAGCTGCGCGTATATAAGGGTGCAGAGCACAACCACGCGGCACAGAAGCCCGAAACGCTCAATTTATTTTAAGGAATGAGGTAAAATTTTATGGCTAAAGCAACTTTGAAAAAGAAACTTCAATTCTGGGGCACAGGCAGAAGGAAGAAGGCTATCGCCCGCGTTCGCCTCATCCCCGCAGGAAGCGGCAATATCGTTATCAATGAAAGGTCTTTCGAGGACTATTTCCCCCAGTCCGTTCTTCGTTACGACGTAATGCAGCCCCTCGCCCTTTTAAAGGCTGAAGGCAAGTACGACGTTTACGTTAACGTTTACGGCGGCGGTCTGACAGGTCAGGCAGGCGCAATCCGCCTCGGCATCTCCCGCGCTCTTCTTCAGGCAGAGCCCGAGTGCCGCACCACCCTCAAGAAGGCTGGTTTCTTAACCCGCGATCCCCGCGTCAAAGAGCGCAAAAAGTACGGTCTCAAAAAGGCGCGTCGCGCTCCTCAGTTCTCCAAGAGATAAGTTTTTATCCCTTCGGGAAATTGCGGCATTCTGCCGCAAACTCAATTTGCATTTATATGCGCACGGCTTTGCCGCGCGCATATTTTTTTGTCCGCACGGCAATTTGCAAGCCATAATAAGCCGCGCACGGCTTTGCCGCGCGTTGCAGAGAAGCCGCAGGCGGCGCAATCCGCGCCGCCTGCGGCTTCACGCACTTTTTTTGCAAAAACGCGGAATGCATGCGCTTTTCAATCGATAATTGAAAGCGGGTTTCTTTTGCAAAGTTTTAGCATAAAGTGTGAAAAAACTCTAATCGGCTATTGCTTTTTGTTAAAAGGCGTGTTATAATATAAAAGGCGGAAACGTTCCGCCACGGAGTAAAAATAAAGATGAAAAAGCAAAGTAAAGGGGGAAAGTAATGAAAAATGTAATAGTAGGCCAGTCAGGCGGCCCTACAGCGGTTATCAACTCCAGCCTTCTCGGCGTGTTCAAGACGGCTAAGGACAGGGGCGCAGACGTAGTTTACGGCATGGTGCACGGCATAAAGGGACTTCTGGACAGAAATATCGTGGACCTTTCTTCGCAGATCAAGAACGATCTGGATATGGACCTTCTGAAGAGGACGCCTTCGTCCTTCCTCGGTTCCTGCCGCTATAAGCTGCCCGACATAGAAGGCAATGAAAAGACGTATGACGAAATCTTCAAGATTTTAAAGGAATACAACATTTACGCCTTCTTCTACATCGGCGGCAACGACTCGATGGATACCATCAAAAAACTTTCCGATTACGGCGAAAAGATAAAGAGCCCCATACGCTTCATGGGCGTTCCCAAGACCATAGATAACGACCTCGCCATAACCGACCATACGCCCGGCTACGGCAGTGCGGCAAAGTACATAGCTTCCACCACAAAGGAAATCATACGCGACGGCCTTGTATATGACTATCCCGTAGTTTCCATAATAGAAGTCATGGGCAGAAACGCAGGCTGGCTTACCGCCGCTGCGGCGCTTGCAAAGGGAGAGGACTGTGAAGGCGTCGACCTCATATACCTTCCCGAGCGCGTGTTCGACCTCGATAAGTTCCTTGCCAAGGTCGGCGAACTCTACAAGCAGAAGCGCTCCGTAGTAATCGCCGTTTCCGAAGGCGTAAAGATAGCAGACGGCAGATATGTATGCGAACTTGCCGACCACGTGGACTACGTGGACGCGTTCGGCCACAAGCAGCTTGCGGGCACGGCGCGTTTCCTTGCCGCAAAGGTTGCCGAAAAGTACGGCGTAAAGACGAGGGCGATAGAGCTTTCCTCCCTTCAGCGCTGCGCATCGCACATCACTTCCCGCATAGACGTCACCGAAGCGTTCAACGCAGGCGGCGCTGCGGTAAAGGCTGCGTTCGAGGGCATGAGCGGACAGGTTATAACCCTCAAGCGCGTATCCGAAGACCCGTATATGTGCATAACCGAGCCTGCAGACGTTCACTTCATTGCAAACGTTGAAAAGAAGGTTCCCGACGAGTGGATAAATGCCGACGGCACGTATGTTGAAGACGCGCTCGTGCACTATATCCGTCCCCTCATTCAGGCGGAGATTGCGCCTTTGTGGGTAGACGGACTTCCCCGCCATCTCATACTGCACAAGTAATAAAATTATGCAGACAAAATGCGTTGCGGTCCGCCGCGGCGTAAGTTCTCCTTTTTACAGTAAATAAAAATTGCAGCCGCCCGCGCTCAAAGCGCGGGCGGCTGCCGTTTCCGCATTATAATTTCAGCGCAAATTATTTCCCCGTTTGTGCGCAGTGCCCGTTATTGCCTTTTGTATCAGCATAGGTGCGGGCGTTTGCGCGCGGATAAGGGGCAGACGAAGGGTGGAGTAAGCCGGTTGTGCCGCAAAGGGGCAAGCCCGTGCCGCTTTGCAGCCGTCGTCTACGGCTTGCGCTTTATGCGGTTGGAAATTTTTTCGTGCCGCTCTATAAGCGCGGCGAGCACGTTTGCGCGGCTTTCGTCGGGCATGTTTTTGTCTGCGCCGCCCTGTCTGCCGGCGTTCTGCTCTTTTTCCGTGGCGGGCGGAGCGGCTTTTTCCGCAGCTTTGCGCGCGGAGTCTGCATCCCTTGCGGAGGGGTTGTCGGCGGCGTTTTGTCCGCCCGCGCCGCCAAGCGCCTTCAAAAGTTCAAAAAGTGCAAATTTATCCGTATGTTTGTTCTCCTTTTACTAAATTTTCATTAAATATAACTTGTTTTTAATTGCTTAAAGCGTTGTTTTGGTATATAATAAAAACTGCTTTTTGATATTTTATTAAAACGGCTTAATCTTATATCTACCAACTAGTATTGGGGTAAAAAATGCGTAACAAGGTTAAAAAGGCGCTCATATGCGCCGCCGCGGCTGTTGTAGTCTGCGGCCTTACAGTTTCCGCGGCGTGCAGCGGCGGATATTACAAAGCTGATAAGCTTGAAGGCGACATCAGCGGCAACGTTGTATCCAACGGCGGTTTTGCCGTTGAAAAGGGCAACTACGTGTATTTTATCAACGGCGTTGAAAGCAATACCGCAACAAACAGCTACGGCGACGTGGAAAAGGGCGCACTCGTGCGCATATCCAAGTCCAATCTTGCTGCGGGCAACTATTCAACCGTAGATACGGTCGTTCCCCTCATAATGTACTCCGGCAGTTACGACGGCGGCATATTCATCTACGACGACTACGTTTACTACAGCACTCCTTCGGCTGCAAGGGATGCGGACGGCGAAGTCCTCAATTCCCGTCTCGAGTTCAGGCGCACCAAGCTTGACGGAACTGAGACGATGACCGACTACTACTTCCAGTCCGAAACCACCAGCATAGAGTACCGTTTCGTCGAAGTGGATGACACCGTCTATCTTCTTTACGTCGTAAACGAAACGCTCTACGGCACCGAAGCGCACGACAATATCCATTCCGTAAACCTTACTACGGGCGAGGATACCGTGCTTGCTTATAACGTTGAAAGCTATTTCTTCGACGATAAGGACCTCTCCAATCCGTATATTTACTATACGATGGCTGTAAACTACAACCTCGGCACGGATAACGAGGTGGAGGCGGACTATAACCAGCTCTACCGCGTGCGCGCCGACGCTCAGAACGACGCCGACAAGTACGACTTTTCTTACGTTGAAGACTTCGACGCGGAGACAGACCCTCTCTATATCAACAACGGTGAATTCGTATTCGACGGCAGAGGTTCGCTCAGCGGCATAACCCAGTTCAACTACGGTTACAATGCCGCAACGGATGAGGACACGACGTCCGACGACGCCAACACTCTTTCCGGCTATACCTATACGATAATATCATATGAAGACGGCACGCTGTATTATACGCGTTCCTATTCAGGCGACATCACGCCCATCCTGCTTTATACCAACGACGCCGAAGCGAGCGCGGAGAACTGGAACCCCGTAACGGGCAACCCCACCGCGACCAACGGCTACAACGGCAAGATGCTTCTTCTCAATGCGTCCTCGCTCACGGGCTATACCTTCATCACAAATTCCGAAGGCGTTCCCGCAAAGGTAATGTATTCGGAAAGCGCGGGCAGCGGTTATGCGCTCATGAGCGCCGACTTCGATAAGGACAGCTCGAGCATAACTTACGGCGGACTTACCAACATCTTCCCCATGACCACTATGTCTGCGGAAGTTACAGTGCTCACGACTTCCGTGGAAGAAGTTGACGGCGTTGAATACAACTTCATTTACTACGGAATAACGGGCGAAGGCAGCGGCTACACCGTATACCGCATGGCGCTCGGCGGCAGCGAAGAGCAGTACACCGAGTTCCCTTCCGACGAATCGACTTCCAATTACGACAGAACGCAGATTCTCAACCTCGAGGTAGCGCCCAGCTGGTACATGCCCGAAGTGCTTGCGGGACATCTGTTCTTTGCGAGCGAGACTTCGGATATGGTTGATTACGAATACGTAATGGCATTCGACCTGCGCCCCGAAGGCTCTGAGGCGGCTGAAAACGTTACGATGTCAAATGCCGACATAAAGGTCATAAACGACCTTTACGACAGCGTTATGGGCGAAGAAAACAGCGTCGTTGCCAATATAGACGAGGAGGAGTTCCAGAATCTTCCCAATGCGCTCCGCTATGCGTTCTACACCCGCGACAAGGATTACCTTGCAGACCTTATTAACCAGTGGGTGGATGCAGGCGAGGATGACGAATATCTCTATTCCGAAGAATCCGCTCAGCTTTACCTTGACTTCATCGCCGCAACGGACGAATATGAAGAATACGGCGCCGTTGAAGGTTACGAAAAGACTGTGAACGGCGAAAAGGTTTACGCAACATCCCGCGATTACTATTACGCGCTCGTGGGCTACATGTCTGAAGAGGACGCGGAAAACTATATAAGCGACCTCCGCACCGACTATCTCCAGGCCGAGCCCGAAGAGGAGACAACCTGGTTTGAAGGTCTTTCCACAGGCGCGAAAGTCGGCTTCATAATCGGCGTATGCGCAGGCGGCATCATAGTAATCGCCGCGGCAGTTCTTATCCCTCTTCTTGTAATCAGAAAGAAGAAGAGAACTCTGCCCCAGTACAACAAGGCGCGCATCAAGGTTGACACCACCGACGATAAGAATATCGACGTTTACGGCACCGACGAGTCGGAGTCCGACGGTGACAACAAATAAATAAATAAAAAGCGGAGTCTTTGCGGCTCCGCTTTTGCATTTTTTGAAAACGCGCATAATTTCCTTCAAAGTTATGCAGAATCTAATCTTGCAGAGCGGAATAAAGCCGTTTTCAGCTTGTTTTAAGGCGTGGCGCGGGCGGCTGACGGTATATTTGTTGCAAGATTTTCAGCATAACATTGCATAAAAAATAAAAATTTACAAAAATATTTTAATGTTATTTGATTTTTGTTATTTAAAACGGTTTACAAATACATTGAATATTAATATAATGTTACCATTGATTAAGGGCACGGAAAAACGCAATTTTTTCCTGCAATGAAAACGGAGAATATTGTTATGATTAAATACGTTAAATGCCCCAGGTGCGAACTCAACTATATAGACCCCGAAAAACAGGAGTACTGCGATGTATGCATTGCCGAAATGAAGGGCAATAAGCTTCAGTTTGCAGACCTGGACGACGATGACCTGGACGAAAATGCAGAAAAGACGGAAATCTGCCCCGTATGCGGCGTGAACACCATGCGCTACGGCGAAAAGATGTGCGACGCCTGCAAGCAGGCCAGCCAGTATGAAGACGACGAAGACGTCGACATGGACACCGACGAGGAGTGGAAGAACTACCTCGAAGACGACGAAGACCTCACCGTCGACGACGAAACGCTGGAAGAAGAGCTTTCCGAAGATCTGGACGAAGAGTTCGACGAAGAGGAAGGCGACGGATACGGCGATTCTTACGAGGAGTCCGATCCTCTGGACGATTTCGACGACATTGACGACAGCGCCGAAGGCGCCGAAGGCGACGATGACGATGATGACGACGATGACGACGACGATGACGATGACGACGATTTGTTCTGATTGATTCCGCCTTTTAATGATCTGATATAAAGAATTCAAAGCCGCGGCGGCTGTGCCGCGGCGGCTTTTGCCTTTTATGCATAAAATTTCCGTTATTTGCCAAAAATAGTAGTATGATAAAACCTACTGTAAGCGTAAAACAGGTCAAGCAGGCGGTGGAGGGGTGCTACCTTAAACCGGTGACGGTAAAGCTCAACATGGGCAGAAACAAGTACGTCACGTTTCCCGCCGTTGTAAGCGGCATATATCCCTCGCTGTTTACCGTCTGTCCCGAAGATAAGAATTTTCTGGGCAAAACGGCGTATTCCTATTCGGAAATACTCTGCGGCAGGGTAAAGCTCAGTGCGCGCTGAAATTTAGGGCAGTCCGTCGGCTTTGCATTTGCCAAGGACTGAAATTTGCGGGCTTTAAGCTGCGCGGCGGAAAATTTTTTCCGCCGCGTAGCTTTTTTATGCATATCTCTCCGCGTGCGGCATTTTTATCCAAAAACGTTTAAAATTCTGTCTGAACAGACATCTTTGCCCTGTAATAATGGCGCGCCGAGCGGCATATTATAGCATATCTGAAATCAAAGCAGATTAAAAGCGGCGGTGCCGCCACAGGAGAATTTATTTATGTCAATCAAAGCCGAATATCAGACGGAAAGCTACGTCAAAAAAATTACTCAAATAAGCTCGCAGTCGGTGGTTGAATGCCGCTTTTCCTTCGGCGACGGCGTAAGCGAAATACTCGCCGTATGTCCGCAGGTTTCGCCCGCGGGGTGCGAAGTTTCCTCGGGCAGGGTCAACTACGGCGGCAGGCTTGTGTGCACCGCCGTGTATGCCGACGTAAACGGCAAGCTCGGCCGCGCGCAGAAGGGTGCTGAGTTCACTCATTTTGCCGACGACGCCTGCCTTGCGCCCGCGCAGACGGCGTTCTGCAATCTCTCGTGCGAGCGCTGTTCGGTGCGCAGGGATGGTTCGTCCTTCCTCGTAACGGCGGTCATAAGCGCGCAGATAGAAGTGTACGGCCCCGCGGAGCGCACCTGCCTCGTATCTGCAGAAGGCGCAGTGTGCCGCACTGAGCCCGTCAGAATGCTGTCCGCCATAACCTTTTCCGGCGAAAGCGAAGTAGAGGACGATTTCGAAGCGGCGGGCGTAGACGATATCCTCATGCACGACGCCAAGGCAATAGTCACCGATTGCCGTCTGGGCGCGGGCGAAATAAGAATAAGCGGCGAAATTTATCTGAGCCTTCTTGCCGTGCGCGGGGAGGAGCAGGTCGCGCTGGACAGAGTAATCCCCTATTCTGCAGAAATACTCTGCGACGACGCCATAGTGCCGTGCAGGGCGCTCTGCCGCGCGCAGATAAAGGATATAAACGTTGCCGCCCAGGTCAACGAAGACCGCGGCAGATGTTCTGTAAATTTCAGCGCCCAGCTCGCCTTTTACGGCGAATTTTATGAAGAGCGCGAAGTATACGCCGCGACGGACGCCTTCCGCACCGACGGCGAAGCCGATTTGCGCTTCTGCAGCGAACGCACGGTAAAGTGCGGGGATATAAAGGTTTATTCCGAAAGGGTGAGCGGCGCGTGCTCGGTAAAGGCAAAAATAGATTACGGCTGTACTTTCAGGGTTGCGCTTGCGCCGAGGGCGGAGTGCACGTATTCGGCGGATACGGGCATGCTTGAAGGCGGAGTAAGCTTTATTCTCATCTATGCCCGCAGCGGCGAGGTGCACAGCACCGAAGTGACGTTGCCGTTCTCCGTAAAGCTCAACGGCGGCGAAAATCTTACCGTAACAGAAGTTGCCGTAAACGGCATAAGCGTGCGCCAGCGCGCCGAAGGCGAGTGCGAGGCGGAGGCAACCTTAAAGATAACTGCGGCGGTGCTCGAGCCCGTAACCTGCACTTACGTTGCTGAAATAGGTGACGGCGAGGACAGCAATAGTCAGCCCTGCGCGGTGACCGTGCTTATCCCCGGCGGCGGCGAAACGCTGTGGTCGGCGGCAAAGCGGCTTAAAATGACACCCGAAGAGGTCGCGTCGGCTTGCGGCGCAGAAGTTTCATTCCCCCTCAAGGGCGACGAGCGCATAGTAATTTACCGCCCCAAGACAGAATAATTAATTATTTATATGATGACGCGCCGCGGCATATCTGCCGCGGCGCGTCCTTTTTCATGTCTTGGGCGCGGCAATGCACATTTTTTGTTGCGGTCAGATATTTCCGTTTCAGCCGCGCCGCGTTTACTGCATAAGTAACATTCACATAATTTCAAAACTTAAGGTTTTTCTATTGTTTTGCCGCGGCGTTCGTGGTATAATTTTTCCATGGAACGCGTAACGGTACTTTCGCCTGCAAAAATTAATCTTACACTTCACATAACGGGCGCCGAAGGCGGCTTTCATATGCTCGACAGCCTTGTAACCACCGTCGGAATATGCGACGCCGTTACCGCGGTTTCAAGGGCGGACGATAAAATCACTCTTTCCATGCACGGCATGGGCAGCGAAGAAATCCCTTTTGAAATCAACAACGCGGCGCGCGCAGCACAGCTGTTTATGCGCCGTTTTAAAACGCGCGGTGCGGACATCAGCGTTGAAAAGCGCATTCCGATAGGCGCTGGGCTGGGCGGTTCGTCTGCGGACGCGGCGGGCGCGCTGAACGCGCTTGCCGCGCTTTACGGAGTAAATGATTTTTCTGCGATAGAAGAGATTGCCGACGAGGTAGGCTCCGATACGCGCTATATGCTTTATGGCGGTTGGGCGCGGCTTAAGGGCAGGGGCAACGTCATACACAGAATAGAAAGCCCGCTCAAACTTCATTTTCTCATAATAGCGCCGCACGGCGGCGTTTCGGCGGCGGAGTGCTACCGCCTGTACGATAAACTGCCGCACGTTTATTCTTCGGGCGAAGGCGCGGCAGCGGCGGCGGAGCGCGGCGATTTCGGCGCGTTGGCAAGGTCGGTTTTCAACGCCTTATATCTCCCCGCAACCGAAGTAAGCCCCGATACGCGCGTTGCCGTGCATGAGGCGCGCTCCCTTTCCGCCGCGGCGGGAATGACTGGTTCGGGCAGCGCGGCTTTCGCCGTGTTTGAAAATCAAGAAGAATGCCTTGCGGCATGCAAAAAATATAACGGAAAATTCTGCGCATACACGGCGGAAACGTGCGTGCCGCGCATTTTGTACGGAGAATAATTTATGGCTGAAGAAAGGCTTATAGACGACAATACCGACAAGGATAAGGATAAAAAATACCGTTTCCGCATAAACGAGGACGGCGAAGAGGAGCTCGAAATTTACGGCGGCGACGGGGAAGAGGAGGACGAAGGTCCTGACGACGAACTCACGGGTTCGGAATACGAAGTGCCCGAATTCGACGGCGACGACGAGGAAGCGGCGGCGATGACGCCCGAACAGCTCTTTGCCGAACGCAAAAAGCAGGAGGAAGAGCGCAACGCGCGCGAGGCGAAGGCGGAGGAGCTCATTCAGAAGGCGACAGGCCTCTTTGCTGAAGGCAACGGCGAGTACGCGCTCACCTCGCTCGATTCTGCCGAAAAGGAGTGCCCCGACATCGGCGGCATTTACACCCTCAAACTTGAAATACTCACCAGAAACTTTACCGACATATCCCGTCTGGACGAATGCTGCAAAGCCGCGGAAGGCTGCAAAAAGTATTCCTCCGCGGAAGACAGGTCGCGCATATCTGAAAATCTTTCAGCTCTTGTGAAAACTTCGCTCGGGGAGCAGAAGGCGCGCAATGCCGTGCTTGAGGCTGAAAACGAGCAGAAAAAAGCCGAGCGGCGCGAAATATTTTCAGCAAGGTTCAAAGCGGCTCTGCGCAACTTCCTGTTCGGTTTTGTGCCCTTCGTGGCGTTTTTATGCGCCGCGTTTGTGCTCACCCCTCAGATGCACGCCGATAAAAGCGGCACGATGATGACCGCGGCAATAGTATTGTATGCGCTTGCGGGCGCGGCGTTTATAGCGTGCGCCGTGCTTGCCCGCTTTGTGACCACGGCGGCGCGCAGATTAAAGCTTAATGAAAGCAATTCCTCCACGGCGCTCGGCCGTTCATATGCGGAGGGCGCGCTCCGCGCGGAAAAGCTTGAAAAGCTATACTCCCTTATTTTTTTCAATGGCGCTGAGCTTTAAGCAATTCCAAATAAAAAAGTAATTTTATCGCCTGATTAAAAAAGCAATTGTACCGCGATAGTTGCGGCATATATACGGGTCAATTTATAATGAAAACAATTTATCTCGATCACGCCGCTACTACTTCGCTGGACAGCCGCGTGCTTGCGGCGATGCTTCCGTATCTTAAGGAAGAGTACGGCAACGCCGATTCAAGGTATTCCCTCGGCAGAAAGGCCGCAATCGCCATGCGCTCCGCGCGCGATAAGTGCATGGAGATTTTAGGCGGCAAAGGCGGAAATCTTTATTTTACCTCCTGCGGGTCGGAATCCAACAGCTGGGCGCTGAAAGGCGTGTGCGCCGCAAATTTGGGCAAAAAGGACACCATAATCTTATCCGCCATAGAGCACCCCTCGCTTCTCCGCGCGGCGGAGGATATGTCCGTTTTCGGCTTTAAGACGGTTCTTGTAAAACCCGATAGTTCGGGCATAGTGCGGGCTCAATCGGTAAAAGAAGCGCTTAGCGGCGTCTCTGCGGCGTTCGTGGGCGTCATGCGCGCGAATAACGAAACGGGCGTCATTCAGCCTACGGAGGAAATTTATTCTTTATGCAGGGAGGCGGGCGTCTTTTATTTCTGCGACTGCGTTCAGGCGGCGGGTTCGCTCCCCTTAAGCTGCAGTATAGCGGACGGCATTTCCATTTCCGCGCATAAATTTTACGGCCCGAAAGGCGTCGGCGCGCTTTGGCTTAAAAAGAGCGTGCATACAGAGCGGCTCATCTCGGGCGGTCAGCAGGAAAGCGGACTGCGCGGCGGCACGTCAAACGTGGCGGGCGTTGTGGGCATGAGCGCGGCTTTATCTCTCGCCCGGGAAAATCTGGAAAAGGAGAGCGCGCAGATACGCGCAATGCGCGACGAGTTCGTAAAGCGCGTGCTGAGTTCGGTTCCGGGCTCATATCTCGTCGGCGACAGCGAACGCCGCCTTCCGTCAAACGCCAATATCGCGTTCCCCGGTTGCCGCGGCGAACAGATTATGATAAATCTCGATATGCTCGGCGTGGCGGTGTCAACAGGCTCGGCGTGCTCTTCGGGCGCGTCAAAGCCTTCTTCCGTACTGCTTGCAATGGGGCTGGACGAAAGTGCGGCGGCTTCCTGCGTGCGCTTTACGTTCGGCAGGGACAACACTCCCGAAGATGTTATTTATGCCGCGGAAGCTGTTAAAAAAGCCGTTGCCGCCGTTAAAAATTAACTTGATTAATACTGATAATTCAAGCGTTATTTTTCTTTAAAAATATATTTTTTAAAAGCAAAAACGGGCAGCCGCGCACTGTTTGTGCGCGGCTGCCCGTTTATAATAATGTTTATTTTTAACAAGACTAATTTTCACGGGAAGCCTCGTTTTTGTTTATTTTGCACAAAATCAGTCCCTATGAGGGTAAAAGGGCGGAGCGGGCGCGAACTTTGCCGAATTTTGTGTTAATTTGCAAATTTTTAACAAAACTTGTTTGCAATTTATAATATAATATTTTTTTTAAATTTTTAATTCCTGTTGTTTACTTTTTTTTTATTATGGATATAATAGTAAATGTAATCGGTTGCGAGACCGTTTACATATTAATTAGCTCATCATTTTCCCCCTTATCATACAAAGGCGACGCAAACTTCGTGTTTGCGCCGTCTTTGTTTTTTACGGTTTTTTTCGCCTACGCAAAATGCGTTCAGGGCGTTTTTTATTTACAGAAAGCCCGCGGCGGCTTATGCAAGAACTGCGGTGGCTTATGCAAGAACTGCGGTGGCTTACGCAAGTTCAGTTGCGGCTTACGCGGGGGGACGGAACTCTTGCAGAGCAAAAAATTTCTACATTACTCTGCACAGCGCGCAGGCGAGTATGGTTGCGATGAGCGCAGAAAGAAGGGATATGGCTATCGGCCTTAAAAGTTTTTTCTGCTTGAGTCCCGCAAAATAAACTGCGGAAACGTAAAAAACAGTTTCGGACGAGCCGTAGCACACGCACGCGCACCGCGCCACGTAGCTGTCCGCACCGTTTTCAGTAATTATTCTGGTAAGGTATGCGAGCGAGCCGCTGCCAGAAAGCGGCTTTATGAGGATAAGTTTGGTCAGCTCTTCCGGAACTCCTAAAAAGGAGAATGCGGGCGAAAGCGCTTTTATTATAATTGCGGAAAGCCCGCTCGCTTCAAAAAGTTCGCACATCATGAAGACGGCGGCAAGGCATGGAAGAAGCGAAAGAGTAAATTTAAAGGCGCTTTCCACCCCGCCCGAAAAGCAGTTGTAAACGTTTACCCGCTTTATTGCCGCAACGCCGAATACTATAATAAATATGGAAGGTATTATGAACGCCATGCCGCACCTTTGCCGTTGCCCGCAGTTTTTCTTTCCTTATCTTTTAAATGCGCCGCAAATTCTTTGCGTTTGTTTCCGTTGTTTTTTCTGCATTTTTTCGAACTTATTTTTTCCGTCAGAATATACAGCGTTACAGAAACGGCAAGGGTGGCAAACGAGCATACGAGCGAGGGGAGAAAGATGTCTGCCGCGGCGGCGCTGCCCATTTCCGCCCTTAATGCTATGACGGTGGAGGGTATAAGCTGAAATCCCGCGCAGTTTATTATAAACAGCAGTTTCTGCGCGTAGGCGTTGCCCTCCTTTTCAAACTCGCCTATGGCTTTTACCGCGAACGGGGTGGAAGCCCCCGCGCCTAAAAGGTCGCATGTTAAGTTCATTGCGGCGGCTGAGCACGCCTCCTCGTTTTTGCTCTTAAAAATTTTAAAACACAGCGGGCGCAAAGCCTTTGCGGCCTTTTTTGTTATTCCGCATTCCTCGGCTACGGCGGCAAGTCCCATCCATACGGCATAAACGCAGAACAGCGTGAGCGCGGTATTTAATGACGTGCGCGCGCCCGAAAGAAGAGATGTCAGAAAATCCTGCGGCGCGGCAAAAGCCAGCACCGCCGCAGACACAATGAAAATTGTGCAGAAAACGGCGTTCATAAAATATTTTTATTCAACGGCTTTTTTATATATGCTTTAAGTCGTTTTACAACTGCGCGCGAATGTGTTATACTTTTTCCGAATAATTTTAAGCGGCGCGCAAAAAGCGGCGCGCCTTCACGGTGAATAAAATGGCAGATAAATTTTACATCACTACGGCTATAACCTACACATCGGGCAAGCCGCACATAGGCAACACTTACGAAATAGTTTTAACGGACGCGCTTTCCCGCTTTGCGCGCATGCAGGGCAAGGACGTGTTCTTTATGACGGGCACGGACGAGCACGGTCAGAAAATAGAGCTCAAAGCCGCCGAAAAAGGCGTAAGTCCCAAGCAGTTTGTAGACGGCATTGCCGACCAGATAAAGGGCTTATGGTCGCTCATGGACATAAATTACGATAAGTTTATCCGCACTACGGACGCCGAGCACGAGCGCGTCGTTCAGAAAATTTTCAAAAAGTTTTTCGACGCGGGCGACATTTACAAGAGCGAATATTCGGGTATGTACTGCACCCCGTGCGAAAGCTTCTGGACGGAAAGCCAGCTTGTAAACGGCAGGTGTCCCGACTGCGGCAGGGAGGTAAAGCCCGCAAAAGAAGAGGCTTACTTCTTCAAAATGGGCAAGTATGCCTCAAGGCTTGTAGAGCACATCTGCACTCACCCCGAATTTATCACGCCTGTATCCAGAAAGCACGAAATGCTCAACAACTTCCTTCTTGCCGATGAATTTATAGGC
This sequence comes from uncultured Clostridia bacterium, assembly GCA_944368065.1. GTDB lineage: Bacteria > Bacillota > Clostridia > Christensenellales > Borkfalkiaceae > Coproplasma. The sequence goes on from CALVWV010000008.1 coordinate 22,837, forward strand.
AAGTCTGACGAAGAGCTCGCCGCGGCGGCGAGGGACGGGAGCTTAAAGACCAAGCTTCAGGATTTATGCGTTTCGCGCACGTCCTTCAAGTGGGGCGTACAGGTTGACTTTGACCCCCGCCACGTCGTATACGTATGGCTTGACGCGCTCGTAAACTATATCACGGGCATAGGCTACGATACCGAAAACCCTTCCGAAAGGTTCAAAAAACTCTGGCCCGCCGAAGTTCACGTGGTTGGCAAGGATATCATAAGGTTCCACGTAATTTACTGGCCTATCTTCCTTATGGCGCTCGGACTGCCGCTGCCTAAGCGCATTTTCGGCCACCCCTGGCTTTTGCAGGGCGGCGATAAGATGTCCAAGTCCAAGGGCAACGTAATCTATGCCGACGACCTTTCCCGCATTTTCGGCAAGGACGCGGTGCGCTACTACGTTCTCCACGAAATGCCCTTCGACCAGGACGGCACGATAACGTGGGAGCTCGTTTGCGACAGAACAAATTCCGACCTTGCCAACACGTTCGGCAACCTCGTAAAGCGCACGGTTTCCATGACCAATATGTATTTCGGCGGCGAAGCCGAAGACTGCGGCGCATATGAGCCTTGCGACGAAAGTCTGAAGGAAGTGGTTACATCCGCGCGCGACAAAGTCGCCTCCGCTATGGAAAACTTCCGCGTAGCCGACGCTCTGGACGAGGTATGGGCAATCTTCCGCCGCGCCAACAAGTATATAGACGAAACGACGCCCTGGATACTCGCAAATCAGGAAGATAAAAAGCCCCGCCTCAAGACCGTGCTTTACAATCTCTGCGCGGCAATTTCCGCAGGTGCAGGTCTTTTAAAGCCCTTCATGCCCGATACCGCAGCTGAAGCGCTTGCCGAAGCCGGCTCTGACGAGCGCGACTATGCAAGCCTTGCAACGTTCGCTGTCCAGAAGGTTTACAAGGTAACTTCCCAGCCCAAAACGCTGTTCGCGCGCATTAAGTTTGCGGACATCAAGCCTGAAATTGATAAAATTACCGAAGCTCAGATTGCGGCGTCTAAGCCCGCAGAACCCACCGAAAAAGAGGAAGTGCCGCAGATAACCATAGACGATTTTGCCAAAGTGCGCATGCAGATTGGCACGATTGTCGCCTGTGAACCCGTAAAAAAGAGCAAACTTCTGCACGAAACGGTCGATATCGGCGGAAAGACGATATCTGTTTTAAGCGGCATTGCAAAGCACTACACCGCGGAAGAGATGGTGGGCAAAAAGGTGGTTGTGGTAACCAATCTGCCCCCGCGCGAGATGAAGGGAATAATGAGCGAGGGCATGATAGTGTGCGCTGAGGCGCCCGACGGAACGCTCTCCCTCGTAGTGTCCGAAAAGGACGTGCCTTCGGGGAGCGTGCTTGCGTGACGGGGTCTTTGCCTGATGTCGGGTATATCGACGTGCACTGCCACCTGACTGGCGGGGAGTACGGCGATATATCTGCTCTTTTAGCCGAACTGGAGGGAATAGGGGTAAAAAAGGTAGTAACGGCGGGGTTCGATATCCCCTCGTCGACTGAAGGGGCAAAGCTTGCCGAAAAATACCCTTCTGTATATTTTACGGCAGGTTTTCATCCCACCGAACTAAAAAAATACAAAGACGGCGACCTTGCAATAATAAAGCAACTTCTTTCGCACCCCAAGTGCGTGGCGCTCGGCGAAATAGGGCTCGACTATCATTACGATGATACGGATAAGCCCCTTCAGCGCAGGCTTTTCGCTTCTCAGCTTGAAATGGCGGCGGAGGTCGGCATTCCCGTGCAGATACACAGCCGCGACTGCGCCGAAGATATGCTGACGTTTTTAAAGGAGCGCGCCGACCTTTTAAAAAACGGAGCGCTTCTGCATTGTTATTCCCACTCGGTTGAGATGTCGGCAGAGTTTTCCGGGCTCGGAATTTATTTTTCTTTCGGCGGCACGTCGACGTACAAGGGCAGCAAGCGCGCGCGCAAATCGATAGCCGCGATTTCGGAAGAAAGGCTGCTTACCGAAACGGACAGTCCCTATCTTCCGCCCGCAAGCAAATACGGCACATTCCCCAATACACCCGCAAGTATCCCCGAAATAACTGCAAATATGGCGGCGCTTAAAGGCGTGGAGGAAGGGGAAATGAAAGATATTGTATGGCGCAATGCGCACAGGCTTTTCAAAAAGCTTGCAAATTAATTTGTGCGCATATATGCCTTAATTAACGCAAATAAAAAACAGCGCCGCAAAACTTGAATAAGCTTTACGGCGCTTTCTTCTGTAAGGTAAGTTACGGAAAGTTTTCCGCTTTACAATAAAAAGTATCTGCGCCCGCGCAAATTTTATGCTGCTTTTTCTGCTGTTTTGTTCGGCGCGCAAAAGGTAAATAATGGAAGATAAGGTAAAAGACGTCCTTCTTACTCAGGGTTTTAAATTCAAAAAACAGTTCGGACAGAACTTTATAACGGATACAAATCTGCTTGCTTCAATAGCTGACGGCGCGGGGGTTACAAAGGACAGCACGGTAGTTGAAATAGGCTGCGGTGCGGGCACGCTCACCCGCGCGCTTGCCGAGCGCGCAAAAAAGGTTATCGCGTTTGAAATAGACCGCGACCTTGAGTCTGTGCTTTCGGTAACCCTTTCGGGCGTGGACAACGCCGAAGTTATCTTCCGCGACTTTTTAAAGGTGGATATGCGCGCCTTTGAAGAGAAGATGCCCCCCTACATAGTCGTGGCTAATCTGCCGTATTATATTACCACGCCGCTCGTCATGAAGTTTATCGAGGAGTCTGAAAAGTGCCTTTCGCTCACCGTTATGGTGCAGGAGGAAGTTGCGGACAGGTTCTGTTCGGAGTGCGGCACGCCCGAGTACGGCGCGGTTACGGCAAACATAGCGCTTCGCGGCGAGTGCAGAATGATTAAAAAAGTTTCGCGCGTGATGTTCAGTCCCAGACCAAACGTGGACAGCGCCGTCGTCCGCATAGACATAAAGGAGGGCAATGTCCCCGTAAAGGACGCGGCGTTGTATAAAAAGGTGGTGCGCGCGGCATTCTCCTCGCGCAGAAAGACGTTTGAAAATAATCTCATGCAGGCGTTCAGGCTCAGCCGCGAACAGGCGCGCAAAGTGCTTGAAGATTGCGGCGTAAGCGCGATGGCGCGCGGCGAAGAACTTTCTCCCCAGGGTTTTGCTGCCCTTGCCGATAAACTTTCAGAAAACGGCATAAAGTAATTATTGATTATGGTTATTGTTCCGAATATGATTTGCGCCGCCGCGGACTGAAGTCCGCGGCGGCGCTTTTACTTTTGCTTGTGCCAAATTTTTAATGCTTGCGCTTTGTTGAACGCCGCTTTTTGCTTTTTTAAGCCTTGCGCGGCAGAAGCCGCGCAGGGCTTTTATATAATGCGGTAAATATGCCGCTTGAATTTATTGTTCAAACTTGCGCATAGCGCATAAAAGCCCCTTAAAATTACAAATTTTTTGCACTGCGCGCCGTTCTATGGATTTGAGTTTAAGCATAAATTAAGGTAAAGCAAAGGGGAGCGGCAGATTGTGCGGCTCGCCGTAAACAATAAAAAAAGCGGAGGCAAACATAATGAACCAGGAACTGGAATACGCCCAGATGCTCGAAGTGCCCGTCAGCACCGTGAGCGTGGTGAAAAAGAAATCCATCTTCAAAAAGAAACAAAAAAACGACGATGAACTCAAAGAACAGGTGGTCGACAGCGTAAACGAGCGCATGGGCGACTACGTTTACTCGGAGGATATCTCCGTTCCGCCCAAGCCCGAAAAAAATACGGCGTTTTCGGCTACTCTCGCCGACAAATCCGGCAGAATACTCATAATTGAAGTTGCGGCGGCGTGCCTCATAGCCATAGGCATATTTTTAACCAATGTGTTTATGCCTAACAGCGCTATAAATTCATTTATCGCGGGACTTTCCGCGGAGGAAGTCAAGGAAGCGGCTTATACCGACTTCGAGCTTCATTCCGTAGTTTCGCCCTTCTCCGATGCCGAAGTAGCCGTATCCGATACGGGCGTAATAACGTTTACCGACGAATGTGCCGTCTATCCCGTTGCGGAGGGAGAAGTAGCTTCCGTTACCGAACTTTCCGATGGCAAATACTCGGTGGAAATCGCGCATACGTCTGTTTTCCGCAGCGTTATAAGCGGGCTTACCACCCCTTACTGTGCCGTTGGCGACAAGGTGGAGGGCAACATCCCCGTGGGCTATTCTGACGGCACTTCTGAAGTGACTGTGTCCATGTATAACGACGGCGCGCTCATAAACGGCTATACTCTTTCGGGTACTCTTCCCGTATGGAATTCCTAAAAAGCTATCTGCATTCTATAAATTTATAGCTGTAAATTAACTGTATAAATTAATCGGGCGCATAATATGCGGCAACTTATCAAAATTTACGGTACATAAAAATTGAAAATAAGCATACATCCGCTGTTTGTGGCGGCGGGCATATTAAGCGCCCTTACAGGCGGTCTGCCCGTATTCCTTATTTACACGCTGACCGCGCTTTTACACGAGTGCGGTCATATTTTTTGCGCGCGCGGCATGGGCTTTTACTGCAGTAAAGTAAAGCTTATGCCTTACGGCGCTGCCGCCGTGTGCGAGCTGGAGGGCATATCCGCCGCGGACGAGGTAAAACTGGCGCTTTCGGGCCCTGCGGTCAATGCGGCTATATGCGTAGCCGTAGCGGGGCTGTGGTGGTTTTATCCCGTAACCTATGCCTATACCGATACAGTCATGCAGGCAAACTCCATAATGCTTGCAATAAATATTCTGCCCGCGTACCCTCTGGACGGCGGCAGAGTGGCGCGCTGCGCTCTTTTAAAAGTTATGCCCGCCCGTGCGGTGAATATAACTTTGCGCTGCATAACGGTACTGGCTGCGGCAGGAGTGGCGTCGCTGTATTTTTTTACTGATGTCGGCATAAACTGTTTTGCTTTTTCGGCATTTTTGCTGTGTTCGGCATTCACAAAGTCTCCGCCCGCCTGCAAAATCAATTTCGCCGATAAAAAGAAGTTAAGACGCGGGCTGGAAGTAAAATATATCCTTGCGGATAAAAGCCTTACATATCGCCGCGCAATCCGCTATCTGGACGACAAAAGCTATATAATATTCCGCACGCAGGACGGAGAGGAGGTTACTCAGGACCGCCTTTTTGAAAACTTTGAAAATTGCAGCATTTATGACAGCATTTTTGCTTCAGAAAATGAAAACGATTTAAAAAAAGACGCGCTTTTTGTTGACGACAATGCGGAGTAAATACGCGTTATCTGCGGCATATATGCGGTCCGATTAAAAAGGGCTGAGGCAATATTCATTGCCGCAGCCCTTTTTTATTTCTGCAAAAATTCTTTTGAAAAAATTTCCCTGTCGATGTTTTTATTCAGCACGCATTCGCACGCCTTTACTCCCAGTTCGCAGCCGCGTTCGAAAGCCTTATAAGCTTCCGAATAATCGCAGTCGAGGTCAAACTCCTGTTTTTTGCTTTTAAAAACGCGCCGTGTATATGCAAAGTGCCGTTTAAGGCAGTTAGCCGTGCCTGCCGCGCTTATATAAGGCAACGCTTTTTTTATGCTGTCGCACACGGCAAGTGTGCATTCAAGCACCTTTTCGCGCGGCAATATCATGCGGCGTACGCCGCACCTTCTGCTTACGTACAGCCCGAGGTCGCGCTCGTATCTCTGGTGCAGAAACGCGCCGCGGTGCGATTCCTGCCAGGCATATACAAAGGGGTGCACGGTGCAGTCGAGCGCGTAGTGCGTAGCCCAGCCCGCGCAATAAGCGGCGTTGCCCTCTGCAAGCTTTTCAAAAAGTTCGGCGGCGTTCATGCGGTGCAGAATTCTGCCGACGTTGTTTTTATAACTCATTCCGTAAAAAAAGAATACGTCGCCGCCCTGAGCGCCCAAAAGGTAAAGCGTTTTGTTTTCTGCAATTATTTTCTTGTATCGTTCGTCCATAGCGCCATAGATTTTTTCTGCGGCGATATGGTGTGTGAAGTAGTCGGGCATGTTTAATCTCCGTATATATTATGTACAATGAAGTTAAAACTTTTGCCGCCCGCTTTAATTTTTACATATTTTCTCTTTTTGCGTAAAAAAGATACTGCTGCATGTAGCCAGCGTCTTCGCCGAAAAGGTCTGTAAAGTATGCGTTTATTTTGTTTCTGTCCTTAAGCGTGCCGCCGAAGTCTTCGCGGTAGAGCTTTTCTATCCACGTATCCACGGGGAAACTTTCGCGCCTGCCGAACCCGAATAAGCTTATGCAGTCGGCAACCTTAGGTCCTATTCCCGTGTATCCTGTAAGCTCCTTTTTAAGAGCGGGGGTGGGCAGAGGGTAAAGCCGTTCAATGCCTTCTTCTGCAATTCTTCTGGATGTCGCGGCGAGGTATGCGTCGCGGTAGCCCGCGCCTAACGCTTTGTAAAATTCCGCAGGCTTTGTCGCAAGGGCGGCGGAGGTGGGGAATGCGCGGTATTTTTCGCCGAGGAATTCCTTCTCTTCTCCGAGCGCTGAGCATATGCGCTCAATTATTCCCTTTATGCGCGGAATGTTATTGTTCTGCGAGATTATAAAGGAGTAAATCATTTCCTCCGCGTTCTGGTTAAGAAGTCTAAGTCCCGCGCCCAAGGTTGCGCCGCGCGTCAGAAGGGGCACGTTAAAGCCCTTTGCCTTTTCAATGATTGCGGCATAGTCGCGCCCCAAATCAAAAAACTTATAAAAATAATCTTTGTCGTCGCACTCAATGAAAGTTCTGTCGCCGCGCGTATAAACGTAGCAGGCTTTATTGTTGGAAAAAACTTTGTAACCTTCTTCAAACGGGTAAAACCTGAAAATCTGTCCGCACTCAAGCACGTCGCGCGGGTTGAAGCTGGCCGCGTCGCATTCGATGATCGCCATAAAATAACCTCTTTTGTAACTTTGAAAAAATTTTAGCACCCCGCCGCGCGTTTGTCAACGCGCGGCGGGGTGTTTTGCTTTTGCCTTTGAAGTAATAAATATTATTTTTATGCCGATACTGTTTTTATGCCGACACTTGAAGAAAGTATTGAAAAAGTAAAGAGCGTCCTCGTTTCGGAGGACGTCATAACATACGAGTTTTCTTCCGCGGCGGGCAAACGGTTCGCGCTTATATATGTGGACGGGCTTACGGACAAAGCTCAGCTTGGCGAACTTGTGGTAAAGCCGCTTGCGGATATTAAGGCGGACGCAGGATATGAGGACGTGCGCGCCGTGCTCGCCTCGCCCGAGGTCAAGGAGGGGGACGACTATTCTGCCGCCGTAAAGGAAATATCCTACGGTGGCTCTGCGCTGTTTGCCGACGGGGACTCAAGGTTCTTTATCATAGGCCTCACAAAACCGCCGGGAAGGGCGGTCGCCGAACCTCCCACGCAGATTGCGGTGAAAGGCCCGCGCGAAGGATTTACCGAAGATCTGAAAGTAAACTGCGCGCTCGTAAGAAAGCGCCTTAAAAGCACAGACCTTCGGATGGATACCGTGCGCACGGGCAAAAGGTCGGATACGGCCGTTACTATATGCTATCTGAACGGCGTGTGCGACCCCGCGATACCCGAAAAACTCAAAAAGCAGATAGCAAAAAATCAGATAGATATCGTGCCCGACTCGTCTTACGTTGGCAGGTTTATATCGTCGCGCCCGCGTTCGCTGTTCAAACGCTGCGCCACGTGCGAAAAGCCCGATATATTCTGCGCTAAACTGAGCGAAGGCAGGGTGGGACTCATCGTCGACGGCTCTCCGATAGCCATAACCGTGCCCTATATGCTTATAGAGGACTTTCAGTCTTCGGAAGATTACTTCATATCGTCCTACCGCGCGACTATCCTTCGTTTTCTGCGCGCCATTGCGGTTATAGTGGGCGTGCTTCTGCCCGCCGCATATGTCGCGGCGCAGCTTTTCAAGCTTCAGCTTATACCTTTCAAACTGCTTCTTAACATCTCCAGCTCGGTTTCCGGTCTGCCGCTGTCGCCAAGCGTGGAAATGTTTTTAACGCTTTTCGTGCTCGAAGTGCTGAACGAAGCGTCTATACGAATGCCGAAGTATGTAGGGCTTGCAATCTCCATTGTTGGCGCGCTCGTGCTCGGCGAAACGGCGGTAACCGCGGGCATAGTTTCCACCCCCGCGATAATAATCGTCGCGTTTTCGGCGGTCTGCTTATACGTCGTGCCCGACCTTATGGAAACGACCGCTACTCTGCGCTGGATATTTCTTATAATAGCGGGCAGCATAGGCACGTTCGGAATAGTGCTTTTTGCAAGCTTCCTTTTAAGTTACCTTGTAACCGAGCAGGCATACGGCGTGCCGCTTACCGCGCCTTTTTCGCCGCTTGTCGCGCGCGACATGAAGGACGGATTCATAAAGGGTGACATGTACGCCCTCGAAAAAAGGCCGAGGGCGCTCAAGAGCAAAAACAAGGTACGTTTCAGAGTAAAAAAATAAATGTATCTTTTGCGCGTACGGATTAAAAAGACGCGCACATATGCCGCAACGAACGCAAATATTTTGCGTTCGTTGCGGCGGAGGAGGGTTTATGAAATACCGTATCTGCACCAGACAGGTTTGTTTTATAATGTTTGCGTATTCGGCGGCGGGCAAACTGCTTATGATGCCCGCCCTGCTTTCGTACTACTGCAAAAACGACCTTCTTTTTCCCGCGCTCTTTCTTTTTGCGGCGCAGACGGCCGTCGTGTGGGCGGTGGCGTACGCCTGCTCAAAAACGGGAAAAACGTTTTTCGAACTTATCAAAGAGGTGTGCGGCAATGTGGTTTCAAAAATAGTTATGTGGCTGTTTGCCGCATTCTTTGCCGCCGCGGCGCTTCTTCCGATGCTTGAACAGAAGTTGTTCGTGCAGGCGATATTTTACGATACCATACCCTCGCTCATAACCTTTCTGCCGTTTTTCATTCTGTCGGTATATGTCGGGGCGAAGGGCATGCGCAATGCGGGAAGGGTTGCCGATATTGCCGCTCCGCTCTTTCTTGCGGCGCTCGTCGCCGTTGTTATAATGGCGCTCGGCGAAAGCGATATGAGCTGGCTTCTGCCGATTTTAAAAACGCCAGTCGCGCCTTTGGCAAACGGCGCGCGCTTTGCCGCGTATAATTTTGCGGACGGCGCGGTGATGCTTATGTTTATGGGCAGATTTGAGTACAGAAAGGGCGACTGCACAAAAATTACCCTCTCGTACGCTTTGTCCGCGCTCGTCGTTTTAATCTTTCTTGCTGTGTTTTACAGCGTGTTTTCCGTGCTTTCGCCGGACCAGTACTTCGCCGTCAGCAAAATTGCCATATTTTTCAGCGCGCTGTCGCTCGTCGGAAGGGTCGACCTTGTGGCTGTATACGCTATGGAAATATGCATGCTTTTCGCGCTCATGCTGTACATTCAGCTCGGCGTTACCTGCATCTGCGGCGCGCTTGAAAAGGAGCAGACTGTGGGGCGCACCGTTCGTCCTGCCGCGGCTGTGGCTTCGCTTGCGGTTAACGCCGTGCTTCTAGTGCTCGTGTTTGTTTTCAACAACAGTTACCTTGTCGTGCAGGAGTTTTACGGCAGAATAATGTGGGCGGTGTTTGCGCTTTTTGCCTTTGCGTTGCCGCCATTTGTATGGCTGTTTGTAAAGCTGAATTCGCTGCGCGGCGGGAATGGCGGCGCTAAGGCTTAAAATAATTTTAATGTTGCCGGTTTTTGAATTGTAAGCGCTGTGAACGGATAAAAATGCCGCGTTTTTTTATCCGCACGCTGATAGTTGCGGTACGGGCGGCGCAAATTTATTTAAAGCAAAGAGGTTATAGGCGCAGAGCTTATAAGCGGCGCAATTATTAAAAGCCCGGCAAGTTACGGGCGGCGCAGACAAAAGCGCGGCAATTTTAATTTGTAAGGCGTTTTATTCAAAGCGCAATACTTATAAAGGTGATTGAATGAGAAAATTTCCCCTGATGCAGAAGGCGGCGCGCGCGGCTTTCGTGGTGCTTATTGCCGCAATGCTGTTTTTATTTTTTTCAAATGATTTCGGGCTGGTGGATATCCATAAGGCGTCCATTGTGGTTGCGGTAGGCGTGGATGTAACGGATAAAGGTTACGATGTAACGGCGCAGGCGGCAGTTCCTACGCCCGCGCGGAACGAGGGCGGAGAGCAGTACACTATGGTTACGGGCAGCGGGGCGACCGTTGCGGACGCTGTAGACGATATAAACGCAAAGACGGGCTTTTACCCCAAACTTGCTTTCTGCAATATTGTCGTTTTGGGCGAAAGCTGTGCTAAAGAGAACATCTTTACCGTGCTCGACTATTTTTACCGCAACGACTATGTGCCGCTCACCGCGCTTGTAAGCATGTGCGGCGGCAGTGCCAAAGACCTGCTCGGCAAAAAGCCGTCAGACGGCGGCATGTCCGCTTCGGCAATACAGCGCGCCATGTCGGAAGAGCTCAGGAATTCCGCCAACGCCTCCACGATTAATCTTAAACTGCTTGCGCAGGACGGAGGGTCGCGCTCCGAAGCCGTGTACATGCCGTATATAACCGCGCAGACGGAGGGCGGCGGGTCGGCTTCTTCCTCGTCGGGTTCGGGCAGTTCTTCCGGTTCGGGCGGCTCATCAGGTTCATCGTCCTCGGGCGGCGGGCAGAGCAAGTCTGAGGGTGCAGCTCAGTTTACCTGTCTTACAACTGCGGCGTTTTCGCGCGGGGAGTTCGCCGGCGTACTTGACGAAGAGCAGGCGTTTGCCCTCAATCTTTTGTGCAGCGAAATACGGCTTGCGGTAGTTAACACGGTGAGCGGCGGCGAAAATTATACGGTGGGGCTCAAGAATAACTCTTCGCATTTAAAAACAACGGTAGAAGAGGGTGCGCCCGTGCTTAAAATAAAGTACCGCGCGCTTGCAAACGTGCAGGCGGCGGAAAGTAAACCCGCGGCGGAAGGCAGCGCAAATTCTCACCTCGTATCGGAAGAAGTCCTGACCTCCACGGCAAAAACAATAGAGGAGCGCATAAATTCGCTCATATCATTCTGTCGGGAAAACGATTGCGATCTGCTCGGCGTTAACCGCATGCTTTACGAGTACCGCTATGAAGATTACCTCTCTTTAGGCAAAGATGTTTTGCCTGTTTTAAAGGTGGAGTATGATATAAAAATAAAAAGCGTTCGTTAAATATTTACACGCAAACTATGCAAAATCGTTGATTTTTGCAAATAAAACTTTATTTTATCAAAGCAATTTAAATATAAAACTTTGCAGATATATAGGGGCGGGCGCGGCTTTGTGCCGCGCCCGCCCTCAGCGCCTTATTGCGCGTATTCAGTTTTGTCCGCTTAGTTGGTCGGTGTCTTTGCTTAATGCAAGCATCTGAGCAGTTTCTGAAAGGATAAGGTAAAGCGCTTCGTCGCACGTGCCGCCGTATTTTTCAACTGCGGCTGAAATTGCTTCTTTAAGCGCCGCACCGTCCAGTTTTTCCGCGGCGGAGATAATTTCTTCGGCTAACCCGCGCGCGTTCTGTTCGTCCACAACGCCGTCAAGCGCCTGAATTACGGCGCTGACAGCTGCTGACGCGCCGCCACCGCCGTTAAATTTATCCGCCGCGGCGCTTAAAAGCATGGTAAGCGTACCTATGCACAGTCCGCGCTCTGTCACCGCGGTAAGGTTTTCAAGCGCAAAAAGCGCGTTTCCATCGGCTATGCTTTTATAAAAGGCGTAAATAATGCCGCCCAGCACGTACGCCAGAACCGTTGCAACGCGCGGCTTGTTTTTGAGCACCGTTCGCTTGGAAAGTAAGTAAACCGCTGTATTTGCAATGGTTATAGCAATTACATCCAGCCCGTAGCGGGCAAAAATTTCGCATAACTCCATACGTTACGTCCTCTCCTTTAAAGGGGGAACATATCGTAAACAGCCTGCACAGCTCCGCACATTACAGCGCGCCGACGCAAATAGCGGCAGACATAATATTTAATTGCGTGTAACCCCCTTTCAATGAATTTTTTTCACCCGACAACTATTTTATAATGCGCGGCGCACTCATTAAAACAAAAATAAAGCAAATAAAACTGTGCAAAATTTTGCAAATTTTCACAAAAAAATATTGACAGAATTTTGCGGTTAAGGACTGCGTGGCGACAAAACGAGATTTATTTTGTGGGCGGCTGATGTCAATATGTCGGTAGTCAGGGGCAGACGGCGGCAAATTGAGGCTTATGCTGTCTGGCGGCTGAAGTCTGTGTGCTGACAGAGACAGGCTTATGTGCTGGCGGCGAAAATTCTGGGCGGCAGGGCGGAGGTTAAGATGTCGGGTAACCGAAGTCAGACGGCGGCAAGGTGAGGCTTATGCTGTCGGGCGGCTGTGCCGTGCGGTCGGTAAAAATTCATGTTGCGGAATTTGTATGGCAGAGTTCGCTTAAGGGGCATTTGGCTTTACGGCGGGCGGCAGATTTTTGTTGTGCGGGTTAAAATTTTTCCCTGTCCGCCTGATTTGATTTGCCTAAAATTAACCTTTATGATAAAATTCTCGTTATGAGAATGCACAGAAAAGATAATCTTGATGCGCGCCTTGCTGCGTGCGAAGATATTATGACGGGCGCCGACCTTACGGAAAAGAACATGAAAAAGGCGGCGGATATGAAGGCTTACCTCGATTTCGGGGATATATTCAAAAACACAAATCCCGTTCACGTGGAAGTAGGTTGCGGCAAGGGCGGCTTTGTATGCAAAATGGCTGAGCTTCATCCCGATATAAATTTTATAGCGGTGGAAAAGGTATCCAACGTAATTATAACCGCGTGCGAGGCGGCAAAGGAGCAGGGGTTGAAAAACGTTCATTTTATAAACTGCCCTGCCGAGGTTCTGCCGCGCTACATAAAGGATGACAGCGTTTCGCGCGTATACCTTAATTTTTCTGACCCGTTGCCAAAACTGGGATATTCCGCCCAGCGCCTTACAAATCCTCGCTTTCTGGATATCTATAAAAATATGCTTGAAGAGGGCGGCGAAATCTGGCAGAAAACGGATAACGAGGCGTTCTTCGATTATTCGTTGCAAAGCTATAAAGAGTGCGGGTGGAGCGTTGAAAGCGTATGCCGCGACCTTGCCGCAAATCCCTTTGACGGCAACGTTGTAACGGAACACGAACAGAAGTTTATGGATGACGGCAGAAAAATTTTCCGCGCCGTCGTGCGCGTGAAAAAAGGGTAATCTCTGGCAATTTGCAAGGTGCGTCCAAACTTTTGTAACGGAAATCGGTATCAGTCTTCTAATGGAATTTATAACTTAGTAACAGATTGTTAAGCGGCGGCGGGTCTTTTCTGACCCGCCGCCGCTTTAATTTAAAACAAATTGGAGCAACTATCAGGTATGCCATGCCGCGGACTACTGCCGCCGCTTTGTTTTATTTAAAACAAATTGGCAGCCCCATATGCTTTAAATAACGCCCTGCATATATCTGCATATGCGCACAAAAAGCCCAAATAAATTGACCGCATAGTATGCTTCAATCATTTGAATTGACCCCATAGTATGCCGCAAATAAATAAAGCGTGCGGCGCTGTTGCGCCGCACGCAAAATTATTAAGAATAATAGCTTTTCAATTTTAAAAACCGTCCCCGCTCAAGCCGCGGTCGGCATTCTGAAACCGATAAGGCACATATGTATTACTTTGCAAGCAGGGTAAATATTGCTTTGATTGCGTGCAGCCTGTTTTCGCCCTGGTCGTAAACGATGCTGTGCTTGCCGTCTATTACTTCGGATGTTACCTCAAGTCCGCGCGTCGCGGGCAGGGGGTGCATGAAGCAGGCGTTGTGCTTTGCGTAGCTCATAAGTCCCGCGTCTACCTTGTACGGCGCGAGCGCTTCCTTTTCTTCCTCGCTTGGTTCGATGTGGTAGCGGTAAGCGTTGGTATATACGAAGTCGGCGTCGCGCACGGCCTCTATGGGGTTATCGGTAAAGTAAATTTTGCCCATCTGCTCTGCCGCCTCGATATTTTCCCTCTTAAGTCCGTATCTCGCGGGGCAGGCTACCGAAACATCCATGCCGCACTTTACCGCGCCTATTACAAAGGAGGAGGTGGCGCTGGTCGCCTTGCCTACAACCGCAAGCTTTACGCCCGCAAGTTCACCCTTCTTTTCCCATATGGTGTAAAGGTCGGATATTGCCTGAATGGGCACGCAGTCGTCGTTATGCGAATTGATTATAGGCATTGACGATATTGAAGTGAACTCGGTAAGCAGCTTTTTGCTGATGCCGCGCGTAACCAGCGCGCCTACGCCGTAGCGCGAAATAACGTTGACAATGTCCCTTATGTTTTCGCCTGCGTGCATATCCCTGCTGTTGTACGGCAGGTCCACGCAGTTTCCGCCCAGCTGGTGGGTGCCTATCTCAATAGCGCTTCGCGTGCGCAGAGAGGTATCGGCGAACAGCAGCGCGACGGTCGTGCCGTGCAGAATATTCGTCTCTTCATGCGCTTCAAACTTGCGTTTCAAAGCTTTGGTGGCATATAAATATTCAAAAATTTCCTCTGTGGAGTAGTCGGTAAGACCTAAAAGGTGCTTTTTTGAAAGTACGTAAGAGGGGGAATAGCGGTTTATATCCATATTATTTCTTCCTTGAACGGCAACTATGCCTTATTCTTTGGTAACGGCCGCGCTTATTTTGCTTAAAAGCCGCTCTGCAAAAGGTTTAACCTTTTTATTAAAATCATTATACTACACTTTGCGCGCATTTTCAACTGTAAATTTTTAGTTGCGCCGCCACGCAGGCATGTTTTTTGGCGCGAACGCGGCGTCCTGAGCTTAATGCTCCGTTATTGGCCGCTTTTTTCGTTTTTACAATCCTCTTCGCGCGCCTTGCGCGAAAATTCGCAGCCGCAGTAATTCTGCCTGTAAAGTCCGTGCTCTTTTGCCAGCTGGCAGCTCCTTAAATATCCGTTGCGCTTTTTGAAGTCGCTGTAAAGCCACTTTACTTTTGTTTCCGCGGCGACTTTTTCGCCTATCGCATTTATGGCTGCGGAAGATTTTAACGGGCTTACGGTAAGGGTGGTGGCAAAGTATTCAAATCCGAGTTTTTTTGCCTCTTCTGCAGTTCTGCGTATGCGCAGTTCGTAGCATTTAAGGCACCGCGCGCCGCCTTCGGGGCAGTCCTCAAGTCCGCGGCTCATATCGTAAAATCTGCTGCTTTCGTGGTCGCAATCGGCAATTTCCGCCCAGCCCGTCTCCTGTAAAAAGCGAATCTGTTCGGCTTTGCGCTTTTCATATTCTTCGTCCTCGATATTCGGGTTATAGTAAAAAACAGTTATCTTAAAATAATCTTTCAGTCTTTCAAGGCAGGCGGAGGAGCACGGCGCGCAGCAGCTGTGCAAAAGGAGGGTAGCCTTCCTTCCGCTGAGGCGCTCCGCTTCAGCCTGCATTAATTTGTCGTAATCGGGTTTGTTCATGTCTTTATTATACAGCATTGATGACGTTTTTTCAATAAAAAGTTTGCATATAATGTGGCAGCCGCCCTCAGTGCCGCAACGCCGCAAGCTAAAATGAGGCGCGCGCGGCAAGTTGTTTTTAATGATAAAGCCCGCCATATATGCCGTTATTTCGGGCATATATGGCGGGCAATTTTAATTTATCTGTAAACTGCGGCGTCTAGGTTTTCTTTTATAGACGACTTTTTGCTGAAATAGATATAATTGTTGCATTTTTCAAGGTTATCCCACACCTCGCCTATGCCGAACACGTTAAGCCTCTGCTTTGCATTAACGTCGAAGGGTACGGTGTTGCGTTTTACCGCGCCGATAAGGTCGGCTTCTATAAAGATGGCTGCAAACGGTATGAACAGCGCCAGCCCTGAAAGCACGGCAAATGCAATGGCAACTCCCGTAACGAACCCGCCTGCGGCAACGATTATGCCCGTAGCCAGAGATAGCGCATTTATGACGCATAAAATTATCATGGCGGCAAACGTGCATTTCATTTTGCGGAAGCTCGTCTGATTTGAATAACGTTTATACGCAATCAGCAGGAAGCAAACTATAAGCAGAATAACCGTCACAATCGCGGGCAAAAAGAGCGCATAATCTTCTGCTCCCGCCGTGCCGTTTTTTATAGGCCTTGAAACTTCCTGTATTATGTAAACGAGGGAATATGCAAGCGTTGCTGCGGCAAACGCGGCTGTTATTATAAGGGCGGAAAGGCGCAGCGGGTGTTCGCTGTTGCATTCTTTCGCCGCCTGTACGTTCTTTTTCGTGATAAAACTTTCGGGCAGGGTCTGCCAGTTGCATGCGTTTTTTATGCGCCCCGGATTAATATGAACGAGTTTGTCGCTGTAAGAGAATTTTTTAAACGCCATTACCGTCAGAATGAAAAGGGAGAAGGCGAAGAACAGTACGCCGAATATAAGCGGGCAAAGTATTGCCGCACCGCTGTTCATTAATCCGAAGGTGGAACTTTTCAGCCAGCCGTCAGCGGCACAGGCAGCAATCATTCCTCCGAGTATGGCGACGATGTCTGCAAGCGTCAGCAAAGTGTGCATTTTTACTTCGCCGAACGCGACATACGCAACTTCCCGCCTGTGTTCGACTATATTCATAACGACGTGGGCAAGCCCCGCGAGGAATGCAAGTATTCCGAAAACGAGTATGGTTATGGGGTATCCCGTACCTTCCATTTCCACGCGCATTGTGCCGTATCCGGGTATATTAATCGAACCGAGGCTGCCTTTGCCGCTTGCCGCAATCCATTCGTAACCCGTCATGCTTGTCTGCCAGAGGAATGTGAGCGCGCCCGCTGCAAGCGTTGTAATGCTTATTATGCCGAATATAAGCGCAAATACGGCGCACGCCCAGCGGCATATGGCCTTCAATGCCGCGTATGCTCCCGGACTGAGTATTATGGTTATCGGCGGTTGCTTTTTCTTCTTTTCAAGCGCGGCGTATGCGCTCTGCAATCCTTCGGGTATGCCGTCTGAAGCGGGCTTTCCGGCGGTCAGCGGGCGCTCATCAGGCAACTCTTCCGCCTGTGCGGGCTTTGGTTGCGGCATAGGAGCAGGTCGCGGCTCTTCGTTTTCTGCCGCGTGAGGTTGCGGCATAGGGGCGGGTCGCGGCTCAGCTGTTTTTTCTGCTTTTTCAGAATCAGCGTTTATGGCGGCAATATCTTTTATCGGCTTGCCGACAACGCCCGCTTTCATGCCGCAGGCGGGGCAGAAGTATCCTTTGAATTTCGTTCCGCATCTTGCGCAGAACTGTTCGCGTATTTGCGCGTTATCGTTCGGCGTGCCGCAATTCGGGCAGAAAATGCCTTCGAATTCCGTTCCGCATTTAGTGCATTTCATAATATCCCCCGATTTGATTTAAGGGCTCTTTCCCGCAATTTCAGGGCAAGCGTAAAATTTCATTGCGGAAAGGCGGACGAGGAAAAAAATTTCTTCGCGTTGTGCGCCCTTTAAAATATTTGCTTGCGTAAAATATTATATCACCGCTGCCCAAAAATTACAATAGCGCAGGCTTTTTTTTTGCAACCTTATAAAAAATGACCGCGTTTTAATTGAAATAACACTCGGTTTATGCTATACTGTACAGGTATTATTATATATTTTGGAGCAGACGGGGCTTTGCGCCCTTCTGATACGGAGTCGATAAATGGCAAATCTCAAGCTTGCCGGGGTAAGCAAAATATATCCCTCGGGCAAAATGGCGCTGTTCAACGTAAGTTTTTCTTCGTCCGACAGCGAATTCATAGCCGTTACGGGCGGTTCGCTCTGCGGCAAATCAACCCTTCTGCGCATAATCGCGGGGCTTGAAGAAGCTACTGCGGGCGACATATACATCGGCGACAAACTCATGAACGAAGCCGACCCCAAAGACCGCGACGTGGCTATGGTATTCGGTTCAAACACGCTCTATCCTTCTTTGAACGTTGCGGATAACATGGCTTACGGCCTTAAAATGCGCAATGTGCCCCAGGCGGTTATTCAGCAGCGCGTAAAAGTCGTTGCTGAAATGCTCGGCCTTACCGAGGTGCTTTACCGCAAGCCTAAGGCGCTCACCGCAGCCCAGCGTCTTCTTACTACGTACGGCAGGGCGATAGTCAGGGAGCCCAAACTCTATCTTTTCGACGACCCTCTCGCGGGTCTCGACGAAAA
This sequence comes from uncultured Clostridia bacterium, assembly GCA_944368065.1. Classification (GTDB taxonomy): domain Bacteria; phylum Bacillota; class Clostridia; order Christensenellales; family Borkfalkiaceae; genus Coproplasma. Next base: position 40,967 of record CALVWV010000008.1, read on the forward strand.
GCTCAGGGCGGATATGCGCGGCGTGCTCGTAAATCTTCAGGCGCGCGTGAAGGGCACGTTCATTTACGCCACCAAAAACATTTCCGAGGCTATGAGCATGGCGACGAGGATTGTCATACTCAAAGACGGTTTTGTCCAGCAGGTGGATACCCCCCGCAACCTTTACGACTACCCCGCCAACGCGTACGTGGGTTTCTTTGTGGGCAGCCCCACTATGAACCTTGTTCAGCACGCAAAAGCGGTGAGGGAAGAGGACGGCGTTTACTGCGTGTTTGACGACAAAAAGCTTAAGCTCCCCGAAAATATAATCGCGCGCTGGACGAATATAGAAGAGTATATCGGCGCGGATAAAGAGGTGACTTTAGGCATCCGTCCAGAGGACATAAAAGCGGACGCGGAAGGACCTTTGAGCGGCGAAGTGTGCGGTGCGGACAACTCCGACGGCGTCAGCCTTGCGGAAATAGACGTTTCCAAGAACGTAAGCCTTACGGTATTCCTTGAAAAGCCTGTAAGGGGCGAAAAGCATACGCTTGCGCCCGACCTTACCCGCCTTTACGTGTTCGACGGCGAAACGCAGCTTACGCTTCTTTCGCGCGACGAAGGTTACGTTGCGGACGAAAAGAATGCCGAGGCAGACTTTGTGCCTTTGACCAAGGGCGAGACGGAGGAGCGCATAAAGCAGTTTGCTCCGCCCAAGCAGGATAAAAAGAGGAAGTAAAAAGCATTTTGGGTTTTTAATAAAGCTTGAAATTAATTATGCCGCGAAGCCTTTCGCGGCATTTCAATTTAAATTTTTTTGTTTAATAAGTCCGCATGCGGGCGATAATATATAATAGGTTTATGTGGGATACTGTTTTAGACGCGTTTTTGGATACGCTTAAAATATTCCCGTTTATCTTTGTAATCTACGTTCTGATAGAACTGCTTGAGCACAAGACTTCTTTCACTAAGGACCACCAGAGGTTACAGGGTAATTTTGCCCCGCTGATAGGCGCGGCTACGGGAATCATACCTCAGTGCGGCTTTTCGGTAATGGCGGCGAAGCTGTACGACAAAGGGCTTATACGCACCGGCACGCTTCTGGCGGTGTTTCTGGCTACCTCGGACGAGGCGCTCATAATACTTCTTTCCCAGGGCTCAAAAGCGGGCGTGATAGTGCCGCTCATAGCGATAAAGCTCGTGGTTGCCGCAGCGGTAGGTTATGGCGCAAACTTTATTCTTCCCGACGAAAAGCTTTCCATCTCGCCGCTCTCTTCCGAGGACATACATTGTTTTTCCTGCGGGCGCGAGCACGACGGCAAGACGGAACTTAAAGTTTACTTTGTCGACCCGCTCATTCACGCGCTTAAAATTGCACTTTATCTTCTCATAATAAACATAGTGCTCGGCTGCATAATAGCCGCCGTCGGCGAAGAGCAGATTTCCTCGCTGATTATCGGCGGACCGTACCTTCAGCCCTTTATTACCGCGGCGATAGGTCTTATACCCAACTGCGCGGCGAGCGTTATTATAACCGATACGTATATAAACAATTTAATGACGTTCGGCAGCTGCGTTGCGGGACTGTGTTCTAACGCGGGATTGGGATTTGTGGTGCTTTTGAAAAACAGTAAAAAATTGAAGCGCAACATAGCGCTTATCGCCGCGACATATCTCATAAGCGCGGTTGTCGGCATAGTCATAAACAGCATCGCCATTCTCGCAGCTTAAAAGCGGGGAAAGGGGGCAAGGCGCGGCGCGCAAAAAAAGTTAAAAATCGGGCAAAAAACAAACAGTTCAGCATTCTAAAATAATTGACACGCGGCAAAATTTTTTGCTATAATACAGAAGCTCTCAAAAGAAGAGCAATAAGTGCGTAGGCGAAGGAGGGTTGAAAAGAGGTATGTCCACCATAAGAGTAGGCGAAAACGAGTCCGTTGAAAGCGCTATCAAAAGGTTCAAAAGAAAGTGCTCGCGCGACGGCATAATCGGCGATCTCCGCAGGAAGGAATTCTACGAATCCCCTTCGGTAAAGCGCCGCAAGAAG
>CALVWV010000009.1 GCA_944368065.1 uncultured Clostridia bacterium
TTTTAAGCGTTGAGTTTAAGGCGCTGTACTACCGCCTTGCATTGCCTGAGACTGTCCTCGCCGAACAACTCGTCCATATACCTGCAGAATCTGTCCGCCTGGTTCCTTATGTACACGGGGTTCTGCATCCCGAGCTTGCGCATTACCTTCTTGGCAAGTATATCGTCAAGCGCTTCTATCTCTTCCCCGCCGCAGCTTATGTATACGGGGACGTACGTCTTTATCTGCTTCATTATTCGGTTGCCGAACGTTATCCTGAAATTTGCTTTAAGATATTCGTCCAGCTGCTTAAGACGCCTCATGTTCCTCTGCGTTATTTCGTATTCCTTCTGCGCTTCTTCGCCCAGCTCTCTGAACCGCTCCGCCGTTATGTGCAGCTTTGAACTTTCTTCCGCGGTAAATATCTCCGCCTTGCTGTCCAGATCCATTATCATTGCCCTGTCGTACACCTTGTCCGATATCGCAAACGTCGAATCGTCGTTGTTCGCAGTGCCTATGAACCACATGTTTTCGGGCAGTTTTATGTGTCCGTTCCTCAGCTGCTCGGGGTCGCTGTCCCACCTGTCCGAAACTACCGTAAGTTCGCGTTCGTCCGCGTCGGGTAGCTCTAACAGCGAAAGAAATTCCGCAAAGTAATACTCCACTCGCGCTATGTTCATTTCGTCAAGCACGGTTACGTAGATGTCTTTGCTGTAGTTGGCTTCGTACATCTTTTTCAGCAGGTCCGTTTCGTTGAATCGCTTGGTGAATTCGTTGTAGTATCCTATAAGGTCGGTGCGCTCCTTCCACATCGGCTGCACGGGAACTACCGTCGAGCTGTTGTCCACAAATTCCCCGAACGCGTACGCAAGCGATGTTTTGCCTGTACCCGACATGCCCTGCAGTATAAGTATGTGCGATACCTGCATGCCCGCTATAAACCGCCTTATGTCGCTTCGGCTGTAGTAAAGCCTTAATTTGCCCGCCGCAAAATTGCGGAACCTTTCGCACAGCTCTTTGAGCGTTATGCGGGTATCGTAGCCTTCGCGCTCGTACTTCGCGCGCTCCCTGTCTATGCGGCTGAGGCCGTCGAACCTGCCGAGCGTTTCGCCCTTTTTGCCCTCTTTCCTGCCGCTCTGACCGCTTTCTTCGCCCTCTTTATCTTCGTCCTTGCTCTCTTCCGAAGAGGAAGGCTCTGCGGGCTCCCCGGAAAGCGAAGCCTTTACATGCATTACCTTTGAGGAAGAATTGTCGCGGAAGAGAAGGGCTGCGACCACGAGAGCTATTATTACAAGCAGGATTATTACGTATGCGAGAATGGCGTAGCCTGACGTGGCATAGCTTAAAAGCGTACTGAAAAAATCTGTCGCCGCCAGTAAATTGATGTTTGCATACATTGCTGAACTCAACATTGTAAAAGCTCCTTAACCTTACTTAGCCGAAGAATATCCCGTGCAGGATATTACCCTTTTGCAGTCGGGAATATTTTCGTCGCCGAATATCGAATCCAGCACGGCGGTAACGCCGCCTTCATCTTTTTCCGCACCCGAAGAAGCCGTAGCCATTACGGGAAGCATGAGTTTTGCCGCAACAGTGCTGTCCAGCGCCTCGGTAGAGTTTCCGCCGCAGGCGAGGTATACCGAAACGTACTTTTCCATGCGTGTCCAGCTTTTGTTGCTTATGCCCTTGCCCGTATGGTCCTTTATGTACTTTTCAAGCTTGTCTATCTTCTTCCAGCCCTTTTCTTCGTCGAGGGAGTAGCGCGAACGCACAGAACGCTCTAACCCTGCAAGCTGATGGTAGCTTAAAGTTTCTATTATCTTTTTGTCCGCACGTTCCGCGCACTCGGAAAGTTCCACGTCGAGATATGCCGATATATCGGCTATATATGCGTCCGTTTTTGATAAATCCGCCCCCTCGGAAAGCACGAAAACAAACCACAGATTGGGCGACATTGCAAAAGTGTTTTCCGCATGGCCGCTGTCCTGCAAGGTTATGCTGCTGCCCGATTCGGGGAAATTGACGTACTTTGTAAAGGGCATGAAGAACCCTGATATATCTTCGGGCGGCACTCCGTTGAGCACTGCAAGGTGTACGTCGGAAGGTTTTGCCGCCGAATCGAATATGGCGCGCGCTATTATCGATTTTTCCCTGAAGCCGCCTTCAGTCTGGCGGAACATCATATCTTCCGCGCTGCCGAGCGAAGAATACCTGCTTGCATACAGGAATGTGCCGAAATATTCGCTCAGAATTCCGAGCAGGCGCGGCACGAGCGAAAGCGTGCGGCTGTTGAGAAGAATGAGCCTCGATGCGCAGAACGAAGAGAAAATTTTTATTACCGTTCTGCGGCTTAAAACAAGTCCGCGCTCTGCGGCAAACGCTTCGAACTGTTCGCATACGCGGGGCAGAGTGAACGACGAATCATAATTTTCTGCCTGTGCGACAGGTTCGGCGCCCTTTTCTTCATATTCTTCCTCTTCCGCCGCGTCGTCGAAAAGCTCTTCAAAGAGTTTTTCATAGGGGCGGACGGGATAAACTTTTTCGTCTTGCATATTCTCCTCCGAAATTACCTCTGCATTCTTTTCAGAAATCTTTTTCAGCTTAAGGCTTATAAGATACATCGCAAGTCCCGCCGCCGCCAGACACAGAAAGACTATAAGCGCGACAAGCGCGGGTCCTTCTGCAAGGTCGGTTGCGCCGACTATTCCCAATACAACGATTATGAATGCCACGACGAGCGAAAGAAACATCACCGTCTGACCTGCAAAGCGCAGCTTTTTATCCTTCCGCTTTACCTTTTTCACCGTGCCGAACACATAGCCGCCCGAAAGTATGTTGGAGTACGACTGGATATAGTCGGACTTTCTTTCGCCGCTCTTTTCCAGCCTGGCGCCCGCAACGTGCATTGTGCCCGTAAGCTTTATGTCCGATACGGAAGAACCTATGTATACGGCGTAGTCGCCGCTTTCAACGGTATTCTGTCCGCCGTAAAATACTGAAAAATCTTCGGGCTTTAAAATTATCGTCACCGAACGCGATTCACCCGGTCTGAGCCTTACGCGGCTGAAGCCGCAAAGCTCTTTGAAAGGTCTGGGCACGGCAGAATTCTTTTTGAAAACATACAGCTGAGCTACCTCGCACCCCTCGCGTTTGCCGCTGTTGGTCACTTTAAAGGAAACGTTGGCGCCCGATACGGAAAGTTCCGAATAGGTGAAAGATGTGTAGCTGAGTCCGAAGCCGAAAGGATACCTTACCTTTATGCCCGCGGAAGCATAACTTCTGTAGCCGATAAACGAGCCGACTTTGCTTCTGCCCGCATCCTTTTCCCTCACGGCTTCCGAAAGCGTGCCCTCGGGGTCGTCGTAACAGGTTACGGGAAGTCTGCCCGAAGGATTTATGTCGCCGCAAAGCACTTTAACGAGCGATTGGGCGCTCTTCATTCCGTCCGAAGGCGCCATAAGAATGGCGTCCGCATACCTGTCGAAAGACATAGCGGGGTAAAAACCGCACGAAAGAACGGCTATTATCTTTTTGCCGCGCTCCTTAAGCGAGGATATAAGCGCAAGCTGGTTTACGGGCAGCTTTGCATTGCAGTCGGCGCGCATCTTTTCTTCGCGCGCGGCGTCTGCGCCCAAAAACAATATGACGACGTCGGCGCCTTCCGCGCAGAGACAGGCTTCTTCAAGCAGGTCGTCGCTCCTGTCGCCCGCCATATCGTAACCCGCAGCCACTCCCGCAAGACTGAATACGCCGCTTGCGTTTATTTCATCCGCCAGAGCCTGCTCCGACGTCGTGCCCGAAGGCTGCGGAATTTTGCCTATTACGACCACGCCCGTTCCGCGGGCGAGGGGAAGCATATTTTTATCGTTCTTTAAAAGTATCGTGCTCTCCGCCGCAGCGGCTGACGCAAGTGCGTTCACTTTCTTTATTTGTTCTTGGCTTTCTGCAGCGTTGCCGTCTGCGCCGCTTCCTTGAGCTGCCTCTGATACGTCGACGCCTTCGGCGGGATTTGTCTGCGCGGGATTTGTCTGCGCGGCGGCAATTTCTGCGGCTGAATTTGCTTCACCCTCCGCATTTTTATTCTGTTCAGCTCCGCCGCACCTGAGGGCAAAACTTATGACCCTGTCGACCGCCGCGTTTAAAAGCTCGTCGTCCATAGCCGAGCCCTCGGCGCAGGCGTATTCGAGCGACTCTATGCCGCACTCGCCCTTGTTCACCGCGTCCCTGAGCTTTTTATAGTTGTTGTACGCCGACCTTAAAACGCTTTCGTCGCCGTTCCAGAGAATATTGCCGCTTTTAAGGCATTTAACCTGCATGGATTTGTCGGCGTCGGTGCATATGACAAAGCCGTCTGCGTTTGTTCTGTGCAGATATCCGTTTATCGCGGCGGTATTCACATCCTTGTAATTGCCGTACAGCTCTGCGTACGAAGAAGATATCACATCGTTTTCCCCGCTGAAAAAAGATGAGAACGGGCGGAGAAAATATTCGTGCAGGGCGCGCTCGTCCACCTCTTTATCGAGCTGGGTTTTATCGCCGCGGTTGAGTCCGCAGCCCGTAAGGCAGGGCGTAACGCCGCGGGATTTGATTCCCGAAGATATCGCCGAGGCATACGCGCCCGAAAGATACGCGTCTTCCGAAAGGCCGCGCCTGCACGGGCGGCTTACAGGACCGCACTCCGGCATGAACATGAACTTTATGCCGTCAGCCTGTGCGCGGGAGGCGAAAAGGTCTGCCGCCTCCTCCATCAGCTCCTCGTCCCATGAATTTGCAAGCGCGTTGAACGAAGGCAGAGCAAACCTGCACGAGGCGTTTATCCTTTTGGGTCCCGTATAGCGCACGGCGGGTATCCCCTCCGCTTTGAAATCGGGGGAGGATAACGTCTTCAGTGACGCCGCCAGAGAAATCTTCTGTTCAGTTGTAAGTTTTTGAATTATAGCTTCATTCTTCAACATCTTTTGCTCCCTTGCGCCGTCATTCGGCATCCTCCGCCCCTTCAGTCATAAATAACAATAAGGTTATGTACGCGCAGTCGTCCCCCTCGGAAATGGAGTCGTTCTTCTGGTAAACAAATTCCAGCTTGTCGCCCTCGGAAAGATAATAGCGGTATTCCGTCATGCCCGATTCGCCGTTGAAAAGCAGAATGTTTTCGTCGTTCAGATAGACAAAAAGTCGGTCAGAGTATTCGCTGCTCGTGCCGCAGCTGAATATTACCTGCATTTCCTCCGTTGCCGCGATTGTAAGCGCAGACTTTGAGCCGTCTTCCTTGTTGGTGGAACTTAAAATGCTGTCCGAGCTGAATACAAACGGATACTCTCTGTCGTTTGCGATGCAGTCAAAATCGGCTAAATTTTCCGAAGTGACAAATATGCCCTGTTCGCCGCAAACGGTGCAAACGCCGTTTTCGTCGGGGCTGTGCAGCCACTTGGGTATGACTTCAGTGCCTATGAGATTGCCGCACACATAGCAGTACACGTCGTTATATCCGTCTTCCGTGCAGGTGGGCTCTTTTATGCTGACTGCATGCGTGTAACAATAATTTGTTATGTTTCCGAATTCGTCGTAAGTCCACTCATCGTCATGGTGAACGCAGCTGACGTAGAAGTATACGTTGGCGTCTGCAAGCGAGGGAGCATCCTTTATAACTTCGTCCCACTGCTCCTGCGTGCCGCAGTAAAATATTGTGCCGGAAGTGTAGCTGAAAGCTCCTTCCGCGATATGCGAAACGGAAACGGGAATGACAAGAATGTCGAAACCTGTATTTGAAAAAGCGCCTTCGGGTATAGCATACGACGTTATCGTCTCTCCGCCGTGTATGAAGGATTCGGGCATGGTGACCGTCCCCCAGGAAGAACCGAGGCTGGAGTAACCTATAACTTCCCAACCGCTGTCAGACTTGAAGAAGATGAAGTAATTTTCCTCGGCTACAAGGCTCTCTTCGGACAGCGAATGGTAAACTACGACCGCATAGTTTGCGACCTTTCCGTTTTCTTCGCTCCCCGCAGTTATATCGAGAGAGCTGAGGTTATACACTTCGAAAAGGCTGGTGCAGGCAGCGAATGCGTCGTCTTCTATTTTTTCAAGCGTGGATGGAAGCACAACGGAACGAAGCGCATAGCAGCTTGAGAACATACTTTCCGGTATGGTTTCGAGCCCTTCGGGGAGAACAACGTTCTGCAACGCGCTGCATCCGAAGAACGCCCAGCCGCCCACAGTTTCGGGCGCGCTTTCAAAAGTCAGCTCGCTGAGGCGGTTGCTGTACGCGAAGGCATATTCGCCTATTTCCTTTACGGCAGCGCTTATGTTAACCGACTGGACAGAGTCGTTGTTGTAAAAGGCATAAGGCACTATTTTATAGCTGTCTATATACGTGTCCATATATCTGAACGGGGTCAGATCGAGTTCGGTGACATTATCGTCGCAGCCTGTCAGATACCACTCATTGCCATTGTACGCGAACGTCATTCCGTTCTGAGTGTAATAAGTAAGCCTCTGCGCATAAGGCGTATTGTGGACTGCCAGGGCATATTTTGCCACTCCGCCGTTATCATCGCTGCCCTGACGTATGTCGAGGTTGCTGTAGTTGAACACTTCATACAGCCTGTAGCAATATGCAAACGCAGAATACGATATATATTCAAGGCTTTCGGGAAGGTAAACTTCGCGCAGTTCGCCGCAATTTTCAAAGGCATTATTATCTATGAGAGTGACCGTATCGGGTATATCAACAGATGTAAGCGACCCGCAGCTGCTGAAAACGTACGCATTTATTCTGTCTATGATGCAGTTTTCGTCGAACGTGACATCGGTAAGATATTGGCAGCCCGCAAAGGCAAACTCGTCAATGCTTTTTACTACGGCGGGGATATACAGAGTTGCTATTTCATAATCGGAATAATAAAGATATGCGGGTATGTTGTAAGAATTAACGGTTGCGCCTTCGTAGCTGAACGAATCGGGAAGGACAACATCAGTCTGTCCGCCGGCAAAGTCGATAAGATACCACACTCCGTCCGCAAGCACGAAAGTATAGTCCCCCGCCGCCGTCTGAACGTATACCGGTTCAGAGGCGTTCCATACGTATACGGCGCGGAGCGCAACCGAACCGTAATCATTGTTGCCCGCAACTATGTTAAGGTTGCTGAGGTTTTGCACGACATAAAGGTGCCTGCAGTAGCTAAAAGCATAGTCGCCTATAAATGAAAGCGTTGAAGGCAACGTGACAGCGCGAAGGCTGCTGCAGTTATTGAACGAGTTATCGCCGATGTATGTGAGCGCTGAGGGCATAACGAAGTTTTCAAGTTTATAGCAATTGTAGAACGCCCTGCTGCCTATCGTCGTTACGTCGTCGGGTATGTTTATGGTTTCTATGGCCGTGCAGGCGTAGAATGCGTAATCGTCTATCCTGCTCACGTCTGTAAGAGTGACCGTTTTAAGCGACTGCGGAACATAGCCGGATGACCCGCTGCTGCCGCCGAAAATATAAGCGAGATAGCCGTCGCCGTCCCTGCTGCCGCCGAGGAAAGGCAATGTGAGCTCTTCCAGAGCGCTTAAGTTTTCAAACGCGCCGTAACCCATATAAACGAGGCTGTCGGGAAAAGTGACTTTCCTGAGCGAATAGCATTCGTCGAATGCGTTATCGCTCACGGAATACAGTCCGTCATAAAAGATTATCTCTTCTATATAAACGCAGTCCGTAAAGCAGATATCGCTCACGGAATAAGTATTCGTAAGCACCACCGTTTTAAGCGTTTCGGGTATGTACGCGCCCTGGCCGTACACATAAGGCACGCCGAAAATATATCCGAGATACCCTTCCGAATCGTAAGATGAACCGAGATAGGGCACGGTGAGTTTTTCCAGCGAGCTGCATTCCCTGAACACGCCTTCGCCTATGAATACTATGTTTTCAGGTATTTCGGCTTCGGTCAGCGATACGCAGTTTGCAAATGCCATAGTGTATATGGAAGAAAGATTTTCGGGCAGGTCTATCTTCTCCAGCGAAGAACAATCGCTGAACGCCACACTGCCTATTTCCGTAACGTAATCGGGTATATCGAGCGAAGTGAGCGAACTGCAACCGGAAAACAAGCCGTTATTAATTACCGTAAGTCCTACAGGCAGAGTTACGTCGTACAAAGATACGCAGTTGCTGAAAGCGTTATCCCCTATGTAGTATACGGAATCGGGTATTGACGCAGAAGTGAGCGAAGAGCAGCCTTCGAACGCGCTATCGCCTATAGTCGAAAGAGCGCCCGCGGCAAAATATATGCCGCTGAGCGAAGAGCAGCCTTCGAACGCGCTCTCCCCTATCCACGTTACGTATGCGGGCATATAAATGTATTCGAGCGACGTGCAGTCCCTGAATGCATTTTCGGCGACAGACGTCAGACTTTTATTTTTGTACAAATCGAAATTGTTAAGCCTGTAGCATTCCCTGAACGCCGAGTCGGCTATCGTTCTGAGGTAAGAGCCGTCAAAACTTTCCAGCCCGCTGTTCTGGAACGCGCGCGCACCCACCCATCTGAAGGGCACATCCGCGGTAACTTCGGTAAGCGACGTACAGTTGCAGAAAGCGTCCTCATATATGGTGGGGTCTTCGATATGACCTATGGTGACCTTGCTGAGCTCAGGCATATCCGCACAGAAACCGGAAGGAATTGAGCTGAGCTGACCTATATAAAGTTCACTCATCTCAAGGGACATGTTGGAGTTTCTGAACATATCGCCCAGGATGAGAGTGGTGTTTACGCTGTTGAAATCTTCGTGAAGGTTATTAATGCTGAGCGTTTTGATGGCAAGGCAACCGGGGAAAATCATGTAACCGTTGCCGTAAATGATTTCCCTCGATATGTTTACGTTTTCCAGAGCGCTGCAACCTTCAAAAACGCGCGCGCCGAGCTCGACATTATCCCCCTCTTCGCCGGCGATGTTTACGTCGAGAAGCGATGTGCATTCGCGGAAGGCTTCTTCGCCTATCCAGCTTACAGTCTGAGAATCAACCGCTGTGAGCGACGTGCACGACCAGAACGCATGCTTGCCTATCGAAGTAACGTTTGAAAAATCGAAATCGACAAGGTTTTCGCAGCCGTTAAATGCGTCTTCCATTATCGCAACGCTGCCTTCTATGGTAACCGAGCGGAGACTGGTATTGCCGCCGAATGCAAAGGACGCTATTTCCACAACCTTGTAATCTTCTATATAGGCGGGGATTGTGATGTCGCGCACGACTCCGTTATAGCCCGTGACGGCTACAGACGCGCCCGGCTCCTTATTTCCGTCGATAAACATGTACTCTATTCTGTCGACGGAAAAAGAATCGGCATTCTTTTTGAAATCGTCGAGCTGTAGATACGTAAACAGAAAGAGGCAGGCGAGCAGAATTACGCCTGCCAGACCCATGAGCACGGAAAAAGTGAATCCGCGCCTGGTTACGGAAAGCGTTCTGCCGCCCATCTGCCTTTTTACGGCAGTTTCGTCAAAGCCGCCGCCGTCCGTTTCCGCGGGGGCATAGTCCACGCTGACGCCGTTTTTTTTCGCCTTATAAATATATCTGCCGTAGCGCGCGGACAGTATGGTCACCCTGAAATCGGCGCACTCCTCGCTTACCTCTATCCTCTCTTCGGGGACGAAAAGCGAATTTGCCGCGCCGTTTGCATTTTCAAAGCTTATGCGGGAAGATTCTATCTCTTTCCCGTCGGCGCCGTACTGGGTGAATTTGATTTCAAGCCCGTCTACGCGCTCGTTGCGCTCGTTGGAAAACCTTAAAAGCACATACTTTTTGCCGTCTTCCCTGACGATTATGTAGTTTGCGACGGTTATTACGCCCGCACTCTGCGGATAGCGGTACTTTCCCTTTGCTATAACTTCGCTGTTGCCCATCGCCGTTACCTCTTTTTAACCTGTCTTTCTTTCAACTTTACGATAAGTACCATAAACACTGCGTTAAGAACTATGATTGCAAGGCATATTACCCACGCCAGAGCGTTGCTGTCGGAAGAATACATGAACGCTTCGCCGAACAAGCCTCCGAAAATATTTGCGAGGCAGGCGCGCACGGTGAACACGGCGAGTATTTCCGCTATCGCGCACACCGCGAGAAAGAGCGCCCAGCGCTTGCCCGAAATGCCTTTGTATATTTTGTTTTCAAGCTTTACGCCGTCGGCTTCGTTGAGGTAAATTGTGGCGTAAGCCGTCTCGGCAGGCACGTCCACCGCCTTGGTATAGCCTTTTTCTTGAATGACTTCCCTTACGTTTAAAACCTGAAAGACTGTGTTGAATTTATCGTACAGCGCAATATCGTAATTGATGTACTTAAGCGCGCCGTTTACTTTGCAGACAACCTGCTTGCGCCCATTCCTTTCGGAAAGGATATAGTGCGAAATGTACTTTTTCAAAGGCACAGCCGCGGAATAAATTATGCTTGTGCCCCCGACTTCGCGCAGCACCTTTACGCCGCGGCCCGAAGGAGAGCCGACGGAAAAGTGCACGCCGAGAAAAAGCCTGGGCAACACAAATGCATGAAGCAATATGAATACAAGAATTGTGACGACAAGAATTACATACCACAGCGCCATAACAGTATTTCCCTCGCAAAACACGGCAGACACAGGGTATGTACGCCTGAAATCTGCCCGTACTGAAAAAATAAATCCGACCGCGGGCGGGCTGCAGACTGCGCAAAAATCGCGCAATTCATGCCAGGAATATGCACGATTTGCCTGCCGCGACATAAATCTATACATAGTAATATTAATACTCTTATATTATAAAGTCAATAAACTTATATAATAATGTAAATAATTTTGTCAGAAAAAAATAAAAGCTTTGCGCGCATCTGAAAAATATCAGCGCGGGGCGGAGGCAACTTCAGTTGCCTCCGCCCCGCGCTGATTGTTAAAACGAAAGATAAACCTGCTAATTGAAAAAGGGCTGTTATTTTCTTATTCTTTACGCGCTTTTTCAGCCGCGGCTATGCGCTCCTGAGCTTCAGAAATGCGCTCGTTCGCGTCCTTTATCTGCTCTTCGCGCTCCCTCTGCATCATTTCCTGCCTTGCCTTAGGCGAAAGTTTTGCCTCCTCCCATACAGCTTTTGACTGCATTTTTGCAGCCTTGAAATTGGCTTTATCCACCTCGTGCTGCGCTTTTGCGCTCTCCTTCATGTCCCTGAACGGATGAAAATCTTTAAGCATTATAAAATACCTCCTTTGCTCATTTATTCAGAAGTTCGTTGCTGAGCTTTAATACCTCTTCGGCACGCTTTGCTTTTCTGCGGCGAAGAATTGCCTTATAAATAAAGTAGTTCAAAGAAACCATGGCAATGCCGACAACGCCGACAACTATTCCCGCGACGAACGCGTCGGCAATCACCTTCATCGCAAGACACATACCTGTGCCGAGCACGAGAGTGCCCGCGCCGCCGAATGCGTACGCAAAAATTTTTGCGGGACGGCGCACCTTTGCGTCAAGCCTGCGCAACTGTTCAAATTTGGTTGCCTGCTCGTCTTTGGGCTGATACTGCCTGTTAATGTTTTCGATATACTTTTGTTCAACTGCTTCAGTCATTTTTTTATCTCCCTGATTTATTTTATGTCTGCATTATATGCGGGTAATTTTTCCGAATTTTTTAACTTTTGTAAATGTTTTGTAAATATCATTTTTTTACGGTAAAAAAGGCTGGCGGCAAAACTGCCGCCAGCCTTTTTTATTAAACATGTAAGCCTTATCGCCTGAAATTTTCCGGCGCTGCCCGCGCCGGAAAGAAACCCGCCAGCCAGTCAGCGCCCCAATCAGCCGCGACCATCAAGCAGCTCCTGTGAAAGGCGTAGAATTTCTTTTCCGTACTTTGCCTTGCACTTTTTAAGCACGGCGTTATAAACGGGGTGCGCCGCAGCCGTCGCCGCAATGCCCGCCACAGCCGATATTATGCCGCCGATATAGTTTTCCCAGACGAGCACAAGGCTCATGCCCGCGCCGAAAAGAAGCACGCCGACAACGCCGAGCGTAAGCGCCGTGCACATCGCCGCATTTTTTACCCTTGCATTGAGTTTGCGCAGGCGGGCGATTTTATCCGCGCCGCCCGAAGGCATGTACTGTTTTTGTATGTCCTCTATCTCCCTCCGCTCACTTTCCGTGGGAGCGGTATAGGTATAGCTGAATTTTTTGTCGTTATCGCACATTTATATTACCTTCGTTCAATTTTTTAAGCTGCAGGCAGGCGCGAACTATCATAAGTATTCCGAGCCCTATGGTAACGGCGCACACGGCAAAGCCCATAGAAGCGTTCATTGCCGTTGAAAAACTGACGTCGCCTTCCGAAAATACCGCAACGAGAGTTACCTGCAGGGCAAGGAGAGAAACCGCCGCGTCCGTCAGGTTGATGTTCCTGAGGCTCTGCAAAACAAAGTCGTGCATGCGGCGCACTTTTGCGGCGTTTACTATTGCCAGAATAACCTTGTAAAAGGTGTATGCCGCCGCGGCTATCGCCATTATCTGAGAATATTTTACGGGGTTGTCCCCCACCACCATGACGCTGACTGCCGCCGCAAGGGCAAGTTCGAGGACGAGCAGAGCTATTCCGCATAAACGGTAAATTTTTATTTTGCATACTGCAAGCGCATCCTCGCTCTGCGCGCGTTTTTTTGCCTTGTAATACGCAAAAAGTATGCCGCCGCGGAGCGCGCTCAGCGCGATGTAATACACGGCGAATATTCCGTACCATACGGAAGAAGCCACTATGCCGAGCACTCCGTTGAAGAGCGCGAACGCCATATTTATTATGAAAGAAAGGATAAAAAACGCAAGCGTGCGGAAGCCGTAATTGCCGAGCATGTTATCCCAGAACGGGTGCGCCCTGGCGCGCAGAATTATCTTTCTTTTTACAGAAGGCAGAAAGCGCACCGCCGCATAAATGCTGTAAAAAAGCCCGATGGCAGCCAGCGCAAAGAGTATATACGACGGCCAGCCGCTGTAGCCGAGCGCTATTACCGATATAGCTCCCGCAATAAAGCAGAGCGTAAAAAACCATACGGCGCAGAGAAAAAGCGCGGGCGGATTTTTAAAAAATTTCAGAAACCTGTTGCTCTTCATAAAACGGCGCTCCGCAGTTTTACTATGAAAGTGCTGCCCTTGCCCTCCTCGCTTTCAACAGAAATTTCTCCGCCGAGGATATCTATTACCTTTTTCACGAGGGCAAGACCGAGGCCGTTGCCCTCCTGCGCGTGGGAGGTATCGCCCTGATAGAATTTATCGAAGATATGCTCGCCCGTTTCTTTGGAAATGCCGCAACCCGTATCCGCCACCTTAACTATCGCCGCGCCATCTGATTTAAGCGATATGCTTATTTTTCCGCCCGGCTCGGTAAACTTTATGGCGTTGGATATTAAGTTGCTCCACACTATTTCCAGATAGTCGGGGTCGGAATTTATTGTAATTTCGTCAAAGTCGCATTCCACCTCGAGCTGCTTTTCTTCTATCCTGTCCTCGTACCTTAAAACGCTTTCCGAAAGCTGCTCGTCGAGCCGTATCTTTCTGAACTCCGTCTTGATTTCCTGATTTTCCAGCCTGTTGAGTTTTAAAATATTAGTAACAAGCGCCGTAAGCCTCTGCGATGTGGAAACGAGGACGGACGCATACTTTGCGCGCGTATTTTCATCGACAGATTTGCTCTGGATTGCCGCAGAATAGTTCTGTATTATCGCAAGCGGCGTTTTAAGCTCGTGCGAGACGTTGGATACAAAATCCGTGCGCAGCACTTCCGTTCTTGAAAGCTCAGCCGCCATTTTGTTGATGTTGTCCATTATGCAATCGAACTCGTCGTACCTGCCGTAGGGGTGCGCAGTTTCAAGGCGCACGGTAAAATCGCCGCCCGCAATGCTGCCCGTTGCGTCGAGTATTTTCTGCACCGAGCGCTCCACCATTACTTTGCGGCGCACGACATCAATTACTATGCACACGAGCGCGAGGAATACTACCGTAAGAAGCATAAGCGCAAAAATCATGCCGAAGTTGCCTTCAAACTTTTTTTCGGCGGAAACATACACGGCGATTGCTACGGAGATTATAACCGCCACGGTGACAAAAAATATCAGATAGCCGAGCGCGGCGCCTAAAATTTTTGAACGCTTGCTCCTCATTTCAGCACCGCCTTATAACCAAGACCGTGTACGGTCACAATTTCAAACCCGTCGCAGCACGCAGTCTTTTCGCGCAGTTTGGACATATACACGTCGACCGTGCGCGACGTTGCCGAGGAATCGTAATCCCAGAACTCGTCCATAAGCTGGGTGCGCGTGAACGTGCGCCTGGGAAAGGACAGAAGCTTGAAAAGAAGGTCAAATTCGCGCACGGTAAGGGGCAGCTCTTCGCCGCTTATATAAGCGGTATGCTCGTCCTTGTTCATTCTGAGGTTGCCCGCCACAAGTTCGCGGCTCTGTTCGATATTGGCGCGCCTTAAAAGAGCGCGTACGCGGAGCATGAGGATATCCGCGTCGAACGGCTTTACAACGTAATCGTCCACGCCTGAATTGAAACCGCGCTGTTTGGAAGGCTTGTCGTCGAGGGCGGTCATGAAAAGTATGGGTATGTGTTTATCCGTCTGACGGATTTTTTCCGCAAGTACAAAACCGTCAAGGCCTGGCATCATAATGTCGCTTATCACCATATCGAAAGACTGCTCCTCGAAAGATGACAGCGCCTTTGCTCCGTCGCGGCAGGAGACGGGTTCAAAGCCGCTATTTATGAGCATGCTGCACACAAGCTCGTTGAGCGCTTTATCGTCTTCCGCTACAAGTATCTTTACCATCATTTATCCTCCGACGCTTTTTCTTACAGATATATTATAATGCAGTTGTTTTGCCGAAACAATAAAAAAATGTTAAAAAATTGTTAAAGCGCGCTTTCGCCGCGGCGCAACGGGCTTAAAAAGGATAAAAATGCAAAGCAGAAATAAGCGCGGCATAAAAAACTGATTATGAAAGCCGGATATAAAAACAGGACAATAAACAGCCACAGGCAGAAAAAAACGTACCCTCCGCTGCGCGGAGGGTACGCTTAAAATTCAAACCGTTATGCCTTTTTAGGTCAGATAGTTTTTATTCTTCATACTGCTTTGCAGAAGCCTTTAAACTCCTGACGGATTTTCTTATTGCAAAGAATCCCCATACCGCAAGGCCTGCCACAACCACACAGTCTATGACAATGAGCGCTATCGTCCATACGGGGAGTTTATATCCCACGACCATATCGTTTATGGCATTGGAGTTTGCAACCGTGTACATTATGTTTTTAGCCGCTCTGCGCAGTACGTACATATCAGCAGCGTCGGATGTATCCGCATTCCAATGGTTGTTGGGCATTGTGGTGAGGTTGAGGTCGCCGCCCGCATAGAACATCTGCTCCGCATTCATGTACACGCTGAGGTTGAAGTCGCATATGACGGTGCCGTTAAAGCCCCACTCCTCGCGCAGAACATTTGTGAGAAGGCGGTAATCGCCGCCCGTCCACGTAGTGCCTATGCGGTTGAAAGAGGACATTACGCCCGTTGTTCCGCCTACCTTTACAGCCTTTTCAAAAGGACGGAAATAAAATTCGCGCATTGCCTGTTCGGTAACCCACGTCACGAGTCCGTTGGAGTCGCGGTGGGTTTCCTGGTCGTTTACCGCAAAATGCTTTATGTACATGTACACGCCCATTTCCTTTGCGCCAGCAATCTCGCTTGCGGCGAGCATGCCGGAAAGATAGCCGTCTTCAGAGAAATATTCGAAGTTTCTGCCCGAGAACGGCGAGCGGTGTATGTTGGCGCCGGGGGCATAAAGTCCGCTGTAAGGCGCGCCGTCTCCCCTTTCGTTGCCGTGCAGACCTTCGTTGCCTATGGACTTGCCCACTTCGCGGATAAGGTCGACGTTCCACGTCGCGCCCATGACGCATTCGGACGCGTAAGAGCACGTCTGATAATATTTGGGCTGGCTGAGAGGGTTATCCTCCTCCATGAAGTTGACAAAACCTACAGGACCGTCCGATTCGAGAGTGGCGGGCTTGCCTGCGTACAGTATCGCGGGGGACTGGAAGTTGCCGTTGTTGACCATATTCAGCATGTCTGACGCGGCGAGCTGGTTCATGAATTCGTCCCACTTTTCGTCCGTGTACTCAACGCCGTACATCTCGCGAAGCGTAATTCCGCCTTCCGCGCCGGAAGCCGCCTGCTCGGGCATGGTGTAGTTCTTCGCGTCTTCGTTGTGACTGTCGGCAGATTCGAGCTGACTTATGAAGGCTTCGTCCACTATGCGCGCCTCGTAAGCTGCGCGCGAGGTGGGCCAGGTGCCCTCCCAGTCGCTGCGCGAAAGTCCTTTGCGCGTTTCGCCGTTTACCGTGACATCTGAAAGCTGGTCGTCAGCGTCGTCAAAGCGGTTTACCACGGCGGTGCCCGTCACGGGGTCCTTATCGTAGTTGAGAAGAGCGCCGAGCTCGAGCGTTACGTAGTCTTCCGCCGTGTGGGCGTTTGCGCTTACCCATAAGGTATAATTTCCGCTTTCCAGCTCGTATCCCTTGAAGCCGTTTTTGTTGGCGTCGTTATAGTCGTAAGAAGCAAAGTCGTAAGGGTCAATCTCTATTTCAAGCTCGCAGTAGTCGGGATTGTCTTCAGAAGCCTGAGCCGCGGGATAGAGCACGGGCGTCTTTGCAAAACCAACAAGCACTTTGTGCGGCTTTTCTATTCCGCCGGACGTGTAAGGCGCGGTGGCGTATACTTCAACCACGTCCTTGCCCGCATAATCGCCCGTGTTGGTAACCTTTACCTTCAACGTTATTTTATCTTTTGTGAGCTCCGCGCCGTTAAGTTCGGATTTGTTGGTTATTTCCCAGTCGAAAGTTGTGTAAGAAAGTCCGTAACCGAAGGGATATACCACGTGAGCGTCGTACCAGCTGTCCCATTCGGAGGTAGTCGTTCCCTTTATCGAATCGTCAGAATAAGTCCCTTCGCCCTCGGTAAAGCCGCGCGTCTCCCAGTAGCGGTAGCCGACGTAGACTCCCTCTTCATAATCGACGAAATAATAGGGATAAGAAGAGCTCGTCGTCTTCATGTACTGGTCGCCCGTAAAGGTGTATCTGCCCTTGCGCTCGACGAGCATATTGTCGCTGAAATTGACATATGTGGGGTCCAATGTGAAGTCGCGCACGTAAGTATCCACAAGTCTGCCCGAAGGATTGACTTCGCCCGTGAGCACTCTGCCGAGCGCCATTATGCCGGAATTGCCAGGGCCGCCTATCCACAGCGCGCCGTCGATTTTGTCCTGATACGCGTAGTGCCCGATATCGTCGAGGAAGCCGAGCTCCATTGACGTGCTCGAATTTATGATTACGATAATGTGTTCTATGTTGTCCATTTCCGCAATCATTTTAAGAAGGGCGCGTTCATTGTTGTCCAGCTGAAGGTAATGGTCGTCAACGTTGGCGCCGTCCATTGCAACGCCCTCCGTTTTTGATTCCATTGTGCGGGGAAGGTCGCTGCCCTCGCCGCCTATGCGCGAAAACACCACGAGCGCGGTGGAAATTTCTTCGTCCTGACAGCTTGCCATAAGCGCCGCGTCATTCTGATAATTCTGCACAGGCGTTTCGCCCGTCTTGAGGTAGATTACGCCCGAAGTTTCTATAGGCGGATTGGAAGTTCTGGGTTCGCCCGAACGCGAATCGTCTTCGTAAAAGTTTTTAAGGTCTTCGTTGTACTCTATGCCGGCGGCGGTAAGGCTTTCAAAAAGCGTTCTCCTGTCCTCGGTGCTGCCAGCGCCCGAACCGGAGCCGCCGTAAACGAGGTTGACGGAGTTTTTGCCGAACACGTTTACCTTTTCGCCCGATTTTATGGGAAGCGCGTTATCCTCGTTTTTAAGGAGGACTATGCCCTCCTCGTTGACGCGCTCGTTGAGCTCGTTGGCGGCGTTGTACGCCTCCTCCTTGGTCGCGTAGTCGGATTTGTATATGCCCGAATCTTCGCCGTCGCCCGTTATTCGCCTTTCACCGCCGAGAACCGTGCTGATAAGCGAATAGAACACGGTAGAGGCAAGAATGGTGAGCACAAGCAGGAAAGCTATCACGGACATGGTTACAATAAACCATACGCGCGCGCCTTTGTTTCTGAATAAAACCTGCGTTATCTTCATAATAAATCTCTCAGTTTCCGCTGTATTTTACCTGCGTAAGCGTAGCCGACGTCGTTATTTTAAGGTAATCGACCGTAGGAGCTTTTGCATTCATGGTCGACGCCGTGGGCACGAGGCTGTCGGTGTTGTTTATAAGGATATATACGGTGTTCGTTCCCTCTCTGAGCGAAACGTCTTCAGCTATCGTGAATTCCTTGAAAGGGTCGCCGAGACCGAGGGTTATGTCGTTATACTTTATCCTCGCGTCCGAGTCCACGGGCAGGTACATATCGTCGAGCTCGGGATTGACGAAAATCTGCACCTCGTCGTTGTTGAAGGTAAATTCCTTGTACTTGCCGCGGAAACTGAACACTATAGTCGCGTCGTCCACAGCTTCGGAAGAGGTGAATTCAAATTCGAGGAAAGTTTCGTTCCTGAAAAGATAGTCTATATATTTTCCGCCGTGCGCGGTTGTATCCTCAACGATAAGGCTTGTGCCCTGGGGCGTTGCAGAAGTGTCGCCGCCGACTATGCCGTCGAGGTTGACGTCCTCCGCCTCCATTATGTACTCATTTTCGTCTGCGGGAGTCTCAGTGCCGCCCTGGTCGCCCTGATTGCCCTGATTTTCCGAATCATCTTCCTTTGTATAGCCGCACACCGTGCAGGTGTCGCCTGAGAATGTATGCGCCGCCACTCCCGACTTTTCGTCCTTGTGTTCGCAGGTTGCGGCGTGCCAGTGATTGGTTTCGTCGTAAGTCCATTCGGAAGAGAAGGTATGTTCGTGCTTCTCCTCCCCTTCACCGCCGCAGGCGGCCAATGCAAAAGCGCCGCATACCATGGTAAGAGCCACTGCGGCAGTTAAAATTTTTTTAACGATGTTCTTCATTTATACACTCCTCAGAAAAATTTTTATAAAGAGTATTTGCAGCCAAAGCCGCAATAAATTGCCTGTGCCGTTTTTTGCCAATCGACTCCGGCGGTGCCAGCCACCGCCGGAGTCTCAGGCTGATTGTTTAAGCTATATATGCGGGTCAATTACCCTTCAAAGCTTATTTGTTGTTCTTGTTTTTGCGTACTCTGAACGCGATGTAAACGCCTGCCGCAAGGAGCATTGCCGTGCCTACGGTTATGGAAGTGGGCACAACGGAGCCGCTGCATCCGCCCTTTGCCGCTTCGCCGTCTTGCCGTATGCGTTGTTGGCGCCGCTTACAGCCGTGGTTGCAAGCGCTTCGAGAACGCTCTTTCCGTCAACTGTTTCGGTTGCCGTGAACGTTACCTTGAATTCGCCGGACTCTGTAGGAGTGCCGGTTATAGCGCCCGTTTTTTCGTTGAGTTTAAGACCTGCGGGAAGAGCGCCGTCCGTTATCGTATAAGTTACGGTACCGTCGATCTCTTTAGCCTGGTCCTCGGTAAGACCTATGGAAAGTTCGGTTACGGAAGTGCCCTGCTTGAGTCCCGTTATATCCTTGCGGATTTCGGGCTGAGGGGTCGTGCCCCAGCCGCCGCCTA
>CALVWV010000010.1 GCA_944368065.1 uncultured Clostridia bacterium
TTTTTCTGCCATATGGCTTTCGTATCCGCCGACCGTGCCGTAGCCGTCTTCAGGGATAGTGTAGGCGGTAATCACGCCTTCAGAATTTACGGTAATGTTGATTGTGAACGCGCCGGATATTCCGTAGTTCGTGGTTACAACTTTGTAGTTGACGCTTGTGTTGTCTTCCGCGAGAGAAACTTCGGTAAGCATGCCGTCGATATAGTCGATGTAATCGAAGTTTTCAAAAGGATTTGTTGCAATCGTTTCGCCTAAAAGCTGGCTTCTTACGAAGTCGAGCGCGGTGTTTACCGAGTTGACAATAGCGGTAGTGGAGCCTGTCGCGCCGCCGGTAAGCTTGTTGTCGGCGTTTGTCCAGTCGCTGATGTCAAAGCTTTCGCCGTCTTCGTAAACTTCTCCGAAATGTTCAAAAGCTTCCTGGGGAACTTTGTTTATCCAGGACTGACCCGAGTTGCCCGAAACAACGACGTTTCCTATTCCGCTTATCGCGCCGTCAGTCATTTCAACTACAACCCAGCAAGTAGCCGTGCCGCCCGAAAAGCCGCCGCTGCCCGTAGAGCTTATAAGGTAATTGCCGTCGTCTTTGACTTTGTATGCCGTTTCTATCTGACCTTTTTCGAATTCCGTTTCAAGTTCGCTGAGGTCAACTTCTTCCGTAGAAACGTTCTTGCCGTAAATCTGGCTTAAAACTCTGTCAAGTTTTTCCTGTTCGGTAACTTCGAAAAGGCTGTTGCAGATTGTAAGGAGTATGCCGCACACGAGCACTATGGCAAGCAGTACGGCTATGCATTTGAAGGAGGTACTTTTAAAGAACTCTTTTACAGAGAAAGGTTTCTTTTCTTTTCCGTTTTCTGTACTCATTTGTCTGAAACCTCCTTAGTTTTCTTTTCACGCTTATAGCCGAAGGGCTTGCGTATTATATATCTGTCGAGGAGGGGAACTATAAGGTTCATGATGAGAATCACGAAGGAAACTACTTCCAGGTGCGTAAGGTGGCGGAGCACCGCGGTAAGCACGGCTGCAACCACGTAATAAACTATCTGCGCGTAAACGCCCTTGGGTGAAGTTACGTAGTCGGTGAACATGAATATGCCGCCGAACATAAGTCCGCCTGAAAGTATGGAGGGCAGGAAGAACGCAAAGTCTGTGTTGAGAGCCGCAGCCATAAGTCCCGTAACGACGATGTATAAAAGCGGCTGCCACCATTTGATTACGCGCCTTACGCAAAGGTAGATGTAACCTACTATGAGCGCAAGCTTGCACGTTTCGCCTATGCAGCCGGCAACGCCCGTTCCGAGGAAGAGGTCAACAAGCGAAACAGCGCCTACATTGGGTTCTTTAAGAAGTAGTGCGCCTGAAAGGTAAGTAGCTCCCGAAGAGAGCGTATCGCCGCTCGCTTCGCCTATCGTGCCGAAATTTGCGGCGGTGTATGCGGTAATGGCAAAGGATATGAACATGAATACCCTGCCTGCCGCAGCGGGGTTGACTATGTTGCGACCCGTGCCGCCGAATACCATTTTAACTATTACTATTGAGAATACCGAGCCTATCGCCGCCTCGTACCAGTTGACGGTGGGAGGGAGGATAAGCGCGAGGATAAGTCCCGTTACAACGGAGGTAAAGTCGAACTGTCTGAAAAAGCTGAGGCAAACCCCGCGCGATTTTGCAAACGCCGCTTTCTTAAGTTCTTCGCGCTTTGCTTTGAGCGCGGAGGCTTCCTCGTCGTAAGGCTGACCGGCTTTTTTGAGCTCGGCAACTTTTTTTGCAAGTTCTTTTGTCTCGTCGTTTGAAAAGCGCACGTTGAACCCGCCCTTGGCGATGAAGAAATAAACGAACTCCGCAACGACGGCAAACGCGACGCAGACTATTTCCAGAATTAACGCGTCAAGCAGGAAATATACTATGCCGCAGATGGCCGCGGGAGCAAGCGCGATAAGCACGTCGAGCATTATTTTGCGCGTCGTGCGCTTTGACTTCACGTGGGGAGGGGTGGAAATTACTATGCTGTTATCCATTTATTTGCCTCCTTTGTTCTGCTGTGCGCGCACGGCAGCTTTGGTCTTTCTTATGGCCTGAATGAGCGGTCTCTTTGCGGGGCACACGTATTCGCATACGCCGCACTCTATGCAGTACATTGCGCCGCCTAATTTTGCAGCTTTTTCAATGTCGCCTGCCGAAGAATAGAAAGCCGTGTTCATAGGCATAAGGTGCATGGGGCAGTGGTCTGCGCACAGACCGCAGTTAAGGCAGGGAGTAGGTTCTTCCGCCGCAGCTTCCTCTTTGGATAAAAGAAGAATGCCCGATGTCGTCTTTTTGACGTACAGGTCGTAGCTCTTTACGGCAACGCCCGTCATAGGACCGCCGGAAAGAACTTTTCTGGGCGCTTCTTTTTCGCCGCCGCACTTTTCTACTATATAGGAATAGGGAGTGCCTACGGGCACTTTGACGTTTGCGGGGCGCGCAACTGCATGGCCTGATACGGTAAGTATTGACTGGAACAGCGGCTTGCCGAGCTCAACAGCCTCGCATACGGCAAGGCAGGTAGCTACGTTGTTAACAACAACGCCTGCGTCTGCGGGCAGTTTGCCGAGTCCGACTTTTCTTCCCGTTGCGGAGTAAATGAGCTGTTTTTCGCCGCCCATGGGGTACTTTTTGCGCAAAGCGATAACTTTTATGTCGTCAAACTTTTCAAATGCGGCAATGCAGTCGGGTTTGTTCGTCTCTATGCCTATCATTATGTTGGTGACGCCAAGCGCTTTGGCAAGATACCTTGCGCCGCGCGCAACCTCGTCGGTCTTTTCAATCATGACGCGGTGGTCGCAGGTAAGATAGGGCTCGCATTCGCTGCCGTTGATTATAAAAGTATCAACGGGCTTATGGGGCTGAAGCTTGACTGCCGTGGGGAAACCCGCGCCGCCGAGACCTACTATGCCCGCGTCTTTCACCCTCTGCACAATCTCTTCTGCCGAAGGATTGGTAAGGGGCGGCATGTACTGTTTGCTTCTCGAGCCGTCGCCTTCTATGACGATGAACTGACCCTGACAGCCGTGTTCGTCTTCAAGCGTGGTTATGTCGGTCACTTTGCCGCTTATGCTGGCGAACACGTCGGAAGAAATGGCGCCGTTCGCGCGCGCTATAAGCTGACCCTGCGCAACCGTATCGCCCACGTTGACGCAAGGGATTGCAGGCTTGCCGAGTGACTGGCTGGTCTCAATCGTAACGACGGGCGGTTCGGGTAGCTCTTCAATCGGCGCGTCCTGCGTAAGTGCCTTCATGTCTGGCACGTGCACTCCGCCGAAAAAGAATCTGCCTTTTACAGCTTTCAAAATTTACCTCCTGTTTTAATACGGAAAAGTTTATGCCCTTTCCGCAAAAAAATTTTAATTGCCTTTATATATCTTACGGAACATTGCCTGTCGGATAATTTTCAACCTTAAGGCAAGGCGTATGATAACGTTGTTAAGTGTTTTTAAAGTGCGGGCAGCCGTTTGAAATCGTTCGCAATAAGTAAAATTTTCCGTACGGTACGCTGTAAGCGCTACGCCGTCGGACAGGTCGTTATGTCTTCGTGCAAACCGTTGTGCCGCAAGACAGACCGCTGCGCCGCAAGACAGACCGCTGCAGCGCGGTACGCGGAAAAACTTTTACAAATTCCCGCCGTCTTTTGTTTCGTCGGCTTTGTCCTGCGCGCTGTCATGCTGCGCGGAGGGCTGAGCGTTCTTTTTTTCGTTGCCATCGAACAATGCGTGGGCAAAAATGTTTTCGGGCACTCTCTTGAATATGAGCGCGACAACCGCGCCTACAATTGCTCCTGAAAGTATGCCTATAAGCGCAAGGTAGGGCATATAGGCAAACATAAGGGGAGTATCTGTAACCAGAACGTAAACGGTGTTCTGCACTATGTTGTGCAGAACTGCGGCGGCAATGCTTACCGACATAATGCTTACCCGCGGATAAACTGCGTACATAAGCACGCAGGAGAGCGCAAGCGAAATTATGCCGCCCGAAAAGCTGTACATAAGCATTGATATGTTGCCTGCGAACAGCGAGCCGAGCACGGTGCGCGTAACTACCACGATAAACGCCTCTGCAGGACCGTAGAGTATGAGCGCGGCAAGCGAAAATATATTGGCAAGACCCATCTTCGCCCCCGGCACGAACAGCGGGGGGAACTGGTTTTCTATTATGAACACAATAAGACCCAGCGCCGTAAACAGCGCCAGCACCGCAATCTTCTTTGCGGGAAAGGTTTTGTTTTTCATACCTCTAATATTATAAAGCATTTTATTCCTAAAAGTAAAATCATATCGTGCTTTTTTTATTGATTGGAAATAAATTTTTTTATAATATGGTATAGGGCGGACTTAAAGTCCGGCGCTTTGAAAATGCCTTTCATATTCTGATTATTTTTTTAATAATCGGCAAATATTTACCCGCCGCCGCGCAAGCTGCCGCGTTCGGCTTGTAAAGAGTGGACAGAATTTACGGCGTGATGGCAACAAGAAAGGGCATTTGAATTCATGTAAACAATAAGCGCGGAAAGGCTGTAATAATTGCGGGCAATAAATCGTGCAATAAAAATGCGGGCGCACAACTGCGCCCGCATAAAAATTTAAATTTAATTTGCGGCGTAAGCCGCACTGTTTTATGTTACTTGCGTACCCTGAAAGAGTAAATCGCGTCGGTCTGTTCCCTCACGAAAGCGCGGTATTTTTTGCTCGCCGACTCAAAGAGAACGTAAATTTTGTCGCCCGAAGAGCAAAGACCTTCGCTCATGCAGGGTATTTCGTAATCGGTGACAAGGTTTGCGCTGTCAAGGTAGTACATGCGCACGGCGGAGTTGTTTATTTTAAGTGCCGTTGCGCTGTATTCTGTATTCGATGAACTGAATTCGTACGTAAGTATGTGCGAATTTTTAAGTCCGAAGCTCTGCGAAAGTATAATTCTGTCGCCGTCGTCGTTAATTGCCATTCCCTGTATCGAACCCGTTATGCTGTACGCGCGCGAGGGGGTGGTGGGATTGGAGCTGTATGCGCTGTACCTTAAAATGAGCGCGTTGTTTTCATCTCCCGCGGGGGTGGTGAAGCGGTGACTCTTGTCTGTTTCATAATCGCCCTTGCGGTAGAATTCGCCCACGTAGAGGTAAGAACTTGCATAGTAGCAGAAATCCGCTTTGCAGTTTGCGTTCCAGGTAGTGCTCGTCTCCACCGTGCCGTTTGTCTTGGCCTGGGTTATAACGTCGGTATATCTCAGAACGAATACAGTACCTTCGGAAACTAGCCAAAGCTTGCTGCCGTTGGTGGCTACGCCGCTTGCGTGGCCGGTATAATCCGCCCCGCCCGACTTTACTGTCACATAGCCGGTCGGCTGTCCGTCTTCTATAAGGTAAATGCGCGAAGGCGAGCCGTCAGTCATGTACCCGCTTACAAACATCTTATCGTCGTAATTGCCCATGCCCTGCGGCACAAGTCCTTCGTCAAGCGCGGGTATCTGCATTTCGCGGCTGAATCTGCGTTCAAAATCGGGGTATCTGTCGCCGAGGTACCAAATCATAAGCATGACGGCAAGCGCACAGACAATGCTTAAAACAACAGTTAAAACTGTTATGAGTTTTTTATTCTTTTTTTCAGCAGGCGCATTTGCGCCGTTTGTTACGTTTTCCAAAAGTAAGCTCCGCAAAATTTTTGTGCTACAATTTTAGCAGATTTTGCGGCGCAATGCAATACTTTATCGGACAATCTTTTCAAAAGTGCGCCATTAAATTTGTTCAGCCGAATATTCCGCGCAGAATGAGGCCGAAAATAAACGTCGCCACCGCGCCTATAAGCGCGAGCAGGATTTTGAACGTAACGTCGCGCCGCCTCTGTTTCTGCGAGCGTTTGAATGCAAAGCCGCTCTCTTTCAGCGTAATGACGTACATTTTTTCGCCCTTTCTTTCCGATGTGATAAGGTCGAAGTAACCGTCGCAGTGCAGTCCGAACAGTACGTCGTCGAGGTTGCATCTGTCCCTTGTTTTCGCTGGCAGAAGGGAGAGGATGTCCGCGCGCGAAATAAGGCAGCAGTCGCTTCCGTCGCAAAGTTCGTATACTGCATTCATAACGGCGCTTTCCTTTCTGTCAAGCATAAGCCGCCGCCTTACAGAAGCGTGGTGATAAGGCAGATTATTGCGCTGCCGAGCGCACCGCCGAGGAATGCGCACGCGGAATATACTGCCGCCGCTCTGGAGTTGAATTTTTCTTTCACTTCTATGACGGTGGGCGAGCATTCCTTCGGTTCTTCCTTTTCCTCGGGCAGGGCGCTTTTAAGCGCCGCCACGCAGTACATATCCCCGCGCGCATACTTTATATCTATGAATCCGCCTTTCTGCAATGTTTTAAGCGCGCCGTCAATCTCCCCGGGCGTTTTCCTTTCGCCGTCGGGCACGGCGTCGGCAAATTCCGCGCTGTCTATAATTGCATAGCAGCCGTCTTTGCAGGCGCTCTGCACTTTTTCGAATACTGCCTTCAAAATAGCTTCCATTTATAATATATAATTGCGCAGAAAAATGGAAATTTATACAAAAAGGCGCGCGCATAATTTATGCGCGCGCCATAATTTATAATGGTTGAAGGTGCGTTCGTTGCGGCATATTGCCGCACCTTTTAAAAAATTATAGCTCTTTTATGGCAAGCTCTTCGTGTTTTTTCGGCTCTGCCATTGCCGTTTTGTAGTTGGTGTAAACAACAAATCCCGGCTTTGCGCCCGAAGGTTTTTTCACGTACTTTTTAAGCGCGTAGTCCACGGGTACTTTGCTGCCAGAGCGCGCTTCGGAATAATACGCGCAAATTTCAGCTGCGACCTTTATGACTTCTTCGGGCACTTCGCGCCCCTCTGTAAGTATTGCGGTGTGGGAGGAGTGGTATTTCTGCGTGTGCAGCCACAAATCGCTTTCCTTCAGGCTCTTGGTAAGCCGCTCGTTCTGCACGTTGTTTCTGCCTGCAATTATCGTAAAGCCCATGTAAAGATATTTTCTGAACGGCGCTTTCGGACTTTCCTTTTTTCTGCCTTTGGGCGCGTTTTCCTCTTTTATCAGCCCGAGGGACGCAAGCTCTGTTTCAACCTCTTCAAAGTCGCGCATATCGTCTGCGGAATCGAGAGCGCAGTGTATGCTTTCAAGGTAAGCTTTTTCCTCTTCGGTTTCCTTTTTCTGTCCGCTCAGGGCAACCACCGTGCGCTTTAATTTTGCGTACCTTTTATAGTACTTCTGCGCGTTCTGCGCGGGCGTAAGCCGATCGTCGAGGGCAATGGTTATTTCAGGCATGTTTTCGTCGTAATAATTTACGGCTTTCAATGCCTTTGCACCGCGTTCAATCGCATATATATTGGCAGTAATCAGTTCGCCTTTGAGTTTTACGTCCTCGATGTCGCGGCATTCGGCAAGTCGGGAAAGTATAATCGAAAGTCTCTTTTCGCACTTCTTTTCCGCCGAGCGGAGGGCTGCGGAAAGTTTCCTTTTTTTGTCGTCGAAAGCCTTTTTCGCGCAGACGTATGCATAGTATGCGCTCTGCGCTTCCAGAAGTGTGGGGTATGACTTTTTATCCCCGTAAAAACAGCAGACTTTGAAGTCGTCCGGCGCTCCGTTTCTGTAAGTTACGCAGGGCGAAAAGAATTCGCCGCCCACGTAGCGGTAGACGTCCTGTGACGAAGCTTTTCCGCCGAACGCCGCTTCTATGTCCACGGCGGTGGAGTAGCTTATGCCAGTTATTTTGTCCGCAATGAAATCGGCTCCGCCCGAACTTCCGCACATCGCCGATTCAATGGCGCCGAGGTCGGTGGGGTCGGCTTTGCCCTGAGGCGCGGGCAGTTCGTACATCGCGCCCGTAAAAAGTATGCGCCTTGCGCCGCTTTCCAGCGAGGCTATTTTCATCGCGCCGAGTATTTTTCCGTTTTCGGTAAGTATGACGTTGCTGTACTTGCCCATTATTTCGCAGTACAGCACGCGTTCGGCGCGTTCGAAGTCGCCCGCGCAGTCAAATTTAATTGCGGCAATCCTTTCGAACCCCGGCTGGGTTACCGAAAGAACTTCGGCGTTCTGCAGATGTTTCCTTAAAAGCATGCAGAAAGAAAGCGCGGCTTTCTGGTTGTGTTTGTCGGATTCGCCTATGTTTATTCTGCAATTTTGCGCGTGAGCGCATATTTCAAGTTTAACAGTGCCGCTTGCGGTGTATATAAAAAGAGTAAGCTCATCCTTTTCAGGTTGGTTTATCCTGGAAACTTTGCCGCCGCGCAGCTTTTTATCCAGTTCTTTTATTACGTATCTTAAAGTAAACGCGTCCTGCGGCATAACTTATACCTGCCTTGAAAATACTTGCGGAAAAGCTTTTCCGCGGGTAAAGTATATCGCAAAAGGCGGCAAATGTAAAATAATTATTTGCCCTTTAAAGGTTAAAACGCTTTTCAAATACAAACTATTGTGCTAAAATGTTTTGTGCGCGTAAGAAACTGTATTACATTTATATAGTAAGGCGCGCAATCTGAAATAAAAAATAAATTCAAAATATAAACGGAGAGATTAAAATGAACTACAAGACAGCACCCGCAGAAAAAAGTACTGTAAAGGTTACAATCGCTTATTCCAAGGAAGAGTGGGAAGACGCTATAAACAAGGCTTATGCCCGCACGAAGGGCAAGTACAGCGTGCCCGGATTCAGAAAGGGCAAGGTTCCCAAGCCCGTGCTTGAAAACTTCTACGGCAAGGGATTGTTCTTCGACGACGCTTTTAATATTCTTTTCTCTGAAACGTATCCCGACATAATCGAAAAGGAAAAGGCTAATTTCACCGCAGTGGGCGATCCTTCGCTCTCCGTGGACGAAATTTCCGAAGACAAGGGTGTAACGCTCACGGCTACCGTTCCCGTAAAGCCCGACGTCGAGATAGGTGCATACAAGGGTTTAAAAATCAAGAGTTTTGTATATAATGTTACGGATGAGGACGTCGACAAGGAAGCAAACAAAATTCTTCTCAGCAAGGCTGAAAATGTTGACGTTACCGACCGCCCCTGCAAGAGCGGCGACACCGTAAAAATCGACTTCTCCGGCAGCGTTGACGGCGTCAAGTTCCCCGGCGGCACGGCTGAAGACTACGACCTCGAGCTCGGTAGCGGCGCGTTCATTCCCGGCTTCGAAGAGCAGGTTGTCGGCATGAGCATCGGCGAGGAGAAGGACATCACCGTCAAATTCCCCGAAGATTACCAGGCAGATAACCTCAAGGGCAAGGACGCCGTATTCGCAATCAAGCTCAAGGGCATAAAGGAAAAGAAGTACCCCGAACTCACCGATGAATTCGTAAAGGCAAACGCAGGCAGCGAAAGCGTTGAAGAGTACAAGAAGAAGTGCCGCGAAAGACTTGAGCGCCAGGCCGCAACCAGGAGCCTCAACGAAACGGAAAACAGCATAGTAAAAGCCATCTGCGCTACCGCAAAGGCAGAAATTCCCGATGCAATGATAGAGCAGGAAATCGACAAGATGGTTCAGGACTTCTCTTACAGGCTTATGTATCAGGGCATCAAGCTCGAAGAGTACCTCAAGTACATGGGCACATCCATGGAGCAGTTCCGCGCCCAGTTCAAGGGCAGCGCAACCGAAAGGGTTATGTCTACGCTCGTTATAGACAAGATTGTACGCACCGAGAACATCAAGGCCGAGGCTGAAGAGGTTGAAGCCAAGATAGAGGAGCAGGCAAAGTCCGTAGGCAAGACTGCCGAAGATTACAAGAAGAGCATGGATCCCAGGCAGAGGGAGTATATCGAAAGCGACATAGTAGTAACCAAGCTTTTCGATTTCCTCAAGGCAAACAACGAACTTTACACCGAGTAATTTTATCTGCAAACGGCACGCCGCGGCGGAAAACATTCTGCCGCGGCGCCCAAAAAGCCGCGCTTCTGCGCGCATGACAAGGAGTTGAAAATATGGAAAGGACCGTAAAGGGCGCGCTTGTGCCCTATATAGTGGAGCAGACTTCCCGCGGGGAGCGCTCTTACGATATCTACAGCCGCCTTCTTGAAGACAGAATAGTATTCTTGAGCGGCGAAATAGACGACGCCACCGCAAACACCGTGGTTGCCCAGCTTATATACCTTGAGGCGAAAGACCCTTCCAAGGACATTTCCCTGTATATAAACAGCCCCGGCGGCAGCGTATCGGCAGGTCTTGCCATTTACGATACGATGAACTACGTCAAGTGCGACGTATCCACAATCTGCATAGGCATGGCGGCGTCGATGGGCGCTTTCCTGTTATCCAGCGGCGCCAAGGGCAAGAGATACGCCCTTCCCAACAGCGAAATAATGATACACCAGCCTCTCGGCGGGGCGCAGGGTCAGGCGAGCGACATAAAGATTGCCGCCGAGCACATTCTGCGCACGAAGCGCAAGCTCAACGAAATTCTCGCCGCGAATACGGGCAAACCGGTAGAACAGCTCGAGCGCGATACGGACAGAGATAATTATCTCACAGCCGACCAGGCGCTTGCTTACGGGCTCATAGACAAGGTGTTCACAAAACGCTGAGACCGGATTATTTAATCGGCCGCCGCGCGCATGCGCGCGGCGGCATATTTAAAAAATAAAATATTCAAAAGCCGTACATAGACGCCGCGTAAAATTTATGCGGCGCGGAGGTATAAATGAAAGAAAAAAAATACTGTTCCTTCTGCGGCAAGCCTGAAGACCTCGTAAAAAAGCTTATAACGGGGCAGAACGGCGCATGCATATGCGACGAATGCCTTGAAATAGGTTATGATATGGTAAAGGAAGAGGCTACGGATACTTTCGAGCCCGTTCCTTTGAAAAAGCCCGCCGAAATAAAAGCGGAGCTCGACAAGTACATCGTAGGCCAGGACGAAGCAAAAAAAGTGCTGTCCGTGGCGGTGTACAACCATTACAAGCGCATAAACAACGCCGCTTCCGCAGGTAAAAACAAGGACGACGAAATAGAAATAGAAAAGAGCAACATTCTTCTTTTAGGCCCTACGGGCTGCGGCAAAACGTTGCTTGCGCGCACGCTTGCAAAAATACTTAACGTACCTTTCGCCACTTCCGATGCAACCACTCTCACCGAAGCAGGTTACGTCGGCGAAGACGTTGAAAACATACTTTTAAAGCTTATCCAGAACGCGGATTACAACATAGAGCGCGCCCAGCGCGGCATTATCTACATCGATGAAATCGATAAGATTGCGCGCAAAGGCGAGAACATGTCTATAACGCGCGACGTATCGGGCGAAGGCGTTCAGCAGGCGCTTTTGAAGATAATAGAAAGCACCGTGGCAAACGTTCCCCCTCAGGGCGGCAGAAAGCACCCCCAGCAGGAGTGCCTGCGCATAGACACTACCGATATCCTGTTCATATGCGGCGGCGCGTTCGTAGGCCTTGACAAGATAGTGCAGAAGAGAAAGGACACGACATCTTTAGGCTTCGGCGGTCAGGTAAAGCTTTCGGACAGCGAAGTATCCTACGAAATGCTTGCAGACGTAAAGCCCCAGGACCTTACGAAATACGGTCTCATTCCCGAATTCGTAGGCAGGGTGCCCATAGTTGTAAGCCTTCATCCGCTCGATGAAGAGGCGCTCGTGAACATTCTCACCAAACCCAAGAATGCCATAATAAAGCAGTATCAGAAGCTTATCGCGCTGGACGGCGTAAAGCTTACCGTGGAAGACGCCGCGGTAAGGGAGATAGCGAATACTGCGATAAGGCTCAAGACGGGCGCGCGCGGACTGCGCACCATCATAGAAAGTTTCATGACGCCCGTAATGTACAGACTTCCTTCCGAACCTAATGTCGAGGAAGTGATAGTTACGAGCGACTGCGTGACAGAGCACGCCGAGCCGCGCTTTGTTTATAAAAAATCGGCGTAATCCGTAGTAAGACGGCTTTAAGCCGCGCGGAAACTTTGCGGCGCTCAGACCGCAGCGTCCCGCGCACAGCTCCCGCAAGGGTGCTTTTACGGAAAAGCCGTTGCCCGTTAAAAAGGGGGGAGCCTCTCGCTCCCCCTGATTTTAAAAACAGGAAAATTTATTATGCCAGTAAAATATTATGACTCAATCCCCGTAATACCCCTGCGCGGCAGGGTGGTATTCCCGGGCACAACCATATCTTTCGACGCGGGCAGACTCATATCCCTCACTGCCGTAAAGCATGCCACCGACGGCGACATGCAGCTTCTCGTATGCGCTCAGCCCGATTCCGAAAAGGATGAAATAACTGCAGACGACATATGCAAAGTCGGCACGGTTGTAAAAATAAAGCAGATAACGCGCCTGCCTTCGGACAGCGTGCGCATTCTTGCCGACGGCGTGTGCCGCGTGCGCGTGCGCAGATTCAGCTTTGACGACTGCTTTTTTGCCGAAGCGGACGAACTTAAGTCAACCCACGGCGACGAAACTCTGGAAGAGGCGTATTTCCGCACCGCAAAGGATATAATGCGCGACATAACCTCGACGGAAAACAGATTCACCAAGGACGCCATAGCCCGCCTCGACAGGTGCGGCGACCCCGACGAATATGTGAATATCGCAGCAAACAGTCTGCCACTGCGCGACGAAGTCAAGCAGAAAATTCTCGAGTGCGACAACGTTACCGAACGCCTCAGAATGCTTGAAAAGTGCCTCAACGACGAGCTCGAAATAATGCGCCTCGGCCGCAAAATCAACGCCGCCGTGCGCCAGAGCATAGACAAGAACCAGCGCGAGTATTTCTTAAGGGAACAGCTCAAGGCGATACACGCCGAGCTCGGCGACGACGAGGACGAGCGCGAGGCTCTTTCCGCGAAGATAAAGTCCAAGGGCATGCCGCAGGAAGTGGAGGAAAAGGCGCTCAAAGAGATAGCCAAGATGGACAAAATGTCCTCATCCTCGCCCGAATACACGGTTATAAGGAACTATCTCGACTGGCTCGTCGACCTTCCCTGGAAGGAAGAAACGCCCGACACCGAAAACCTTAAGGACGCGGTAAAGATTCTAAACGAGGACCATTACGGACTTGAAAAGATAAAAGAGCGCATAACCGAATATCTCGCCGTGCTCAAACTCACGGGCAACTTAAGCGCGCCCATACTCTGTTTCGTAGGCCCTCCGGGCGTCGGCAAAACGTCTATCGCGTCTTCGGTTGCGCGCGCGCTCGGGCGCAAATTTGTGCGCATGAGCTTAGGCGGCGTCAAGGACGAAGCTGAAATAAGGGGTCACAGGCGCACGTATATCGGCTCTATGCCGGGCAGAATAATATACGGCATCAAAAACGCGGGTACGATAAATCCCGTATTCCTTCTGGACGAAATAGACAAGCTCTCTTCTGATATGCGCGGCGATCCCGCAAGCGCCCTTCTCGAAGTGCTTGACCCCGCCCAGAACAATACCTTCCGCGACAGGTATCTCGAAGTGCCTTACGACCTTTCCAAGGTGCTCTTCATAACCACGGCAAACAGCGTGGAGACAATTCCCGGACCGCTCCTCGACAGAATGGAGCTCATAGAAATAAGCGGCTATACCGAAGAAGAAAAACTTCAGATAGCCAAGCGTTACCTCGTGCCCAAGCGTCTCAAGGCAAACGGACTCAAGGAAACGGACGTGATGTTCTCCGACGGCGCTCTCCGCGCCATAATCGAAGGTTACACGCGCGAGGCGGGAGTCCGCTCGCTCGAGCGCATGATAGACGCAGTATGCCGCAAGACCGCGGTAAAGGTAGCCGAAGGCGCTTCGGCAAAGCGCAGAATAACTGCAGAAAGTCTGCACGCTCTTTTAGGCCCTGCGCGCTTCAGACAGGAATCCGAAACACCCCGCCGTGACGAAGTGGGCGCGGCTACGGGACTCGCGTGGACGGCAGTCGGCGGAACGACGCTTACAATCGAAGTTTCCGCAATGCACGGCAAGGGCGATATCCAGCTTACGGGCAAGCTCGGCGACGTCATGAAGGAGAGCGCCCGCGCCGCGATAAGTTACATCCGTTCCAACAGCAAAAATTACGGAATCGATGATTCCGTGTTCGATACAACAGATATCCACATACACGTTCCCGAAGGCGCTACGCCTAAGGACGGTCCGAGCGCGGGCATTACCATGGCGACGGCGATACTTTCGGCGTTTACGGGCAAGCCTGTCCGCGGCGATATCGCAATGACGGGCGAAATTACCCTTCTGGGCAACGTTCTTCCTATCGGCGGACTCAAGGAAAAGGCGCTCGCCGCATACCGCACGGGCGTTAAAAACGTTATCATTCCCGAGGATAACACCAAGGACCTCGAGGAGATTCCCAAGGACATCCGCGAGAAGATTAACTTTATACCCGTAAACAACGTCGGCGCCGTATTCCACAACGCCATTGTGGGACTTTAAGGCAAAAGGACGCCACATATGCTGAAAATAACCGACGTAACATTCATAACCAGCGCGGCATCTGCAAAGCAGTTTATCCGCACGGAAAAGCCGATAATTGCCGTATGCGGCAAGTCGAACGTAGGCAAGTCGAGCTTTATAAACATGCTTGCCAACCGCAAAAAGCTTGCAAGGGTTTCAAAAGACCCGGGCAGGACGCGGCTCGTAAATTACTTCGATTTCGGTTCGTTTATCCTCGCCGACCTCCCGGGCTACGGATTTGCCAAAGTTTCCAGGGAGGAAAAGGCGCGCTGGGCGCACCTTATGGAAGATTTCTTTGCGGACAGGTCAAACTGCGCGCATGCGTTCGCATTGTGCGACGTGCGCCACAAACCTACCGCAGATGACGTGAATATGGTAAATTTCCTGTATTCGGGGCTCATACCGTTCACCGTCATAGCAACCAAAGCCGACAAAGTTTCGCGCATGGCGGCAACGGGCGGCGTAAAGAATATCGCCGCGACGCTTAAATGCGGCACGGCGGACATAATACTCACTTCCTCGGAGACTAGGCAGGGACTTGAACAGGTTTACAGCCGCATAGAGCATATCGTTGCGCTGTCTGCCCAATCCGATGAAGAGGGCGAAGAAGAGAGTAATATGAAAATAAGTGACGGGGGAGAGGATTGAACGTGGAAAAGTTCCTCGAATTCATGGCGTCGCCGTGGGGGATAGTTATATTCACCGTGGTTGCGCTTGCGATAATCATATTTTTCCTTGCGGTGAATTACCGCTATTTTACCAAAGCGTTTCTGGACATTCTGTTCGGCTTAATTGCGCTCATTGTGCTTTCGCCGGCAATAGGCGTGTGCGCAGTTATTTTAAAGCGCAGAACGGGCAAGGTCTTTGAAAGGCTCTGGATTATCGGCAAGGGCGGAAAACCGGTAAGCGTTCGCGTATTTGCAGGTTTTGCGCAAGAAGACGGCAGGGAATGCTACATAAGCCGAAGCCGCATAAAATATTTCCCGCTCGTGCTGGAAGTAATAAGCCTTAAGCTTTCGGTAATCGGCCCCGCGCCCCTTTCGCTCAAAGACGGCGCGCTCATAGACGAGGAGTTTGAACAGCGCTTTGCCGTTCGTCCGGGAGTGTTCAGCGCCGCAGCGGCGCAATTTCACAGCCGCCCTTCTTACGATGAGATGTTTGCCGCCGATTGCGAGTATGTAAAGCGCCGTTCCCTCGTGCGCGATACTCGCGCAATGCTCGTAATAATGTTCCGCGCTCTGCGCGGCGAAGGTTACGGTGTGCTTTCGCTCGGCAGGGACGGCTACGCCGAAAAACTTCTTTCTGACGGTCAGATTACCTCAGAGCAATACGCCGAAGCTGAAAAGATAGCGGAAGAGGAGCTTGCCGCTTTCCACCGCTCTGCTCTCCGCGTCGGCTGAAATCAGTTAAAATTATAATTGCCCCGCAGGCAAAAGCCTGCGGGGCAATTTATTTTTGCACGCTGTTCAAATACAAGTTTGCGCGCTGTTTCAATAAAAGGCTGATAAATAAGTATGGCTTACAGTAAAATCAAAAAAATTTAGCCGCGTCAATAAAAAAATGCGGCGCGGGCAACTTGAATTGCCCGCGCCGCATAGTTTAATTTTTTCAGCTTTCAACAAAGGGGTGCTCTACGTGGAGCACGGCATTGAAACCGCTGCGCTTTAAAATTTCTTCCTTGATTTTTTCAGCGATATCCTTATCGGACATCTCAAGTCCGTAGGGCACTATGACGTCGAAATAAACGTTGTGTATTTTATCCCATTCGGCTATGCGCAGATCGTGAATAGTGGCGTCGGGGTTAATTTCTTTTACAACGCCCTCTACAAGTTCGCGCACTTCCTCGGTATCCCCGTCTATGACTATGGGGTCCATATGTATTACTGCCTCTATTCCGAACTTATCGTGTATTTCGCGCTCCACGTGGTCAATCATTGCGTGCGTTTCAATAAGATTTCCGTCCGCAGGCACTTCTGCGTGGAAAGTAACTATCGCTCTGCCGGGACCGTAGTCGTGGTATATAAGGTCGTGTATTCCGAGTATGTTTTCATGCTCGAGCGCAAGTTTGTCTATGGCGTCGGCAAGTTCCTTGCTCATCGGTCTGCCGAGAAGCGGCGCCTGCGTGCTTTTTACCGCGCCCCAGCCCGATTTGAAAATGAACAGCGCAACTATCACACCCGCAACGCCGTCTATGGGGAAGGTGGTGTACTGCCCCGCAATGAGCGCTATGAGGACGACGCTCGTCGCTATCACGTCAGAAAGCGAGTCGGTTGCGGTTGCGGCGATTGATGCGGAGTTTATTCGCTTTGCAATCTTTCTGTTGAAGTAGAAGAGCCAAACTTTGGCGAGAATGGCGGCTATAAGCACGCCCATTGCCGCGTAAGAAAATATCGTCTCTTCAGGGGTTATGATTTTTTCCACGGAAGACCACGCCAGCTCGAACCCCATAAAGATAATCAGCACGGAAACTATAAGTCCCGCAATGTACTCTATTCTGCCGTGACCGAACGGGTGTTCTTTATCCGGTTTCTGTCCCGCAAGCTTGAATCCCGCGACGGTTATCACAGAGGACGCGGCGTCCGACAAGTTGTTGATAGCGTCGGCGATAATCGCCACCGAACCGGCTATAATGCCTACAGTCAGTTTTCCCGCTACGAGCAGTATATTGACGATTATGCCCGTAATGCCGGAAAGCTGTCCGCAACGGGAGCGCACTTTGGGGTCGTCGGGCGCGCCCTTAGGCACAAAAAGTCTTAAAAGCAATTCGCTCATATATTTTTCACCGTATATTTTTTGTTTCCGCTTATTTTATCATATGCCGCATAAAAAGTAAAGCGCGCCCGCGCCTTTAAATTTAAAGGCGCGAATATTTTTTTGCGCAAAACGGTTAAGTTTTTTTTAAAGGTATGCTATAATTATTTACAGTTATGAAAACGCTTACGTTAATAAAAGATTTTTTTATAAAAATCGGTAAAAGAATAAAGGCCAACTTCGGCTGGAAGAGCGCCGTGTTTATCGGCGTTCTTATAGTGCTTGTCGCCGCGGACCTTCTTTTAAAATATTTTGAAGAAGCTTACGAATGGAAATTTGACGTTATCCCCGGCTTTATAGAAGTGCAGTACGGCATACACAACATGGGTGCAGGCTTTTCCTGGCTTGCGGATAAGGCGTGGGGTCAGCCATTTTTAATCGCGCTTACCTTCATAATGATTTTCGTCATTGCGGGCGTCATACTTGCCCTGCCCGAAAGGTTCACGCTCTTAAAGCTCAGCCTTTATATAATACTCGCCGGCGCAATCGGCAACCTTGTGGACAGGCTGTGCTTCGGTTACGTGCGCGACTTTGTATGGCTTCTTATCGTAAACGCTTACTGCAACTTTGCCGATTTCTGGATAGTCATAGGCGGCATCATGGCGGTGCTCGATATGCTGTTCTTCAACGAATGGGCGGTTTTCCCGCTTACGAAAAAGGCGAAGGAAGCTCAGGCAGAGCATAAAAAGAAGGAAGAGGAAAAGAAGCTTTCCGCTGCAACCGCAGGTCCTCTTTCAACCTCGTCCGATGATGTTGACTGCAAAGGCGAAAACAGCAAAAAAGAGGGCGAAAAACTCAGCGAAGGCGGGGAAAAGGCGGACGATTCCCCTTCTCAAGGCGATGAAAGCCATGAGTGAAGATAAGGTTTTCACCTTTTCCGCGGACGCCGGATATCCCCGCGCGGACATCTATCTGAGCGGCAATATGCCTGATTTAACGCGTTCCGCACTCAAAAAAATATTTGAAAACGGCGGAGTTAAAATAAACGGAAAGGCGGCAAAAGCCTCACAGGGGATAAAGTGCGGCGACAGCGTGGAACTAACCGTTCCTCCCGCCGAGGAATACTCGGTAAAGCCCGAAAATATTCCCCTGGATATAGTTTATCAGGACAAAGATTTAGCCGTGATAAACAAGCCGCAGGGCATGACCGTTCACATGGGCAACGGCAATAAAGAAGGTACGCTCGTCAACGCGCTGTTGTACAACCTCGACAGTTTGAGCGGCATAAACGGAGTGATAAGGCCGGGCATAGTGCACCGCATAGACAAGGATACGTCGGGACTTCTCGTCGTCGCCAAAAACGATGCGGCGCACCTTTCGCTCTCCACCCAGATAGCCGAAAAAACGTGCAGGCGCACGTACATAGCCCTTCTGGAAGGAAACCTCAAAGAGGACAGCGGCACGGTTACGACATATATCGGGCGCGACCCCAAGGACAGGCTTAAAATGGCGGTGGTGCCTGCCGAAAAGGGCAAGCTTGCCATAACTTATTTCACCGTTTTAAAGCGTTACGAAGGCTACACTCTCTGCCGTTTCGACCTAAAAACAGGCAGAACTCACCAGATAAGGGTGCACGCAAAATACCTCGGTCACCCCGTCGTGGGCGACCCCGTGTACGGCATTAAAAAGCAGAAATTTGCTTTGAACGGACAGCTTCTTCACGCCGCAAGGTTAGAGTTTGTTCACCCTTCAACGGGCAGGATCATGTCTTTCGAAGCGCCTTTGCCCGATTATTTCGAAGGTGTTTTAAAAAAGCTCAGACCGCTGAACTGACAAACTGTAAACAGCATTTTATCCAAGTCTGAACGCCGCGCCGTCTGGCGCGGCTTAATTTTTTAATTTGACGTTCAAAATGTTGAAAATAAATTGTTCGGGTGATATAATATATACACTAAATAAAAAAGGAGAACGTTTCTATGGCTAAAAAAACTACTACCACAAAGCGCACCACGGTAGAGCGCAGGGAACGCAGAGATATAACTAAAATCTGCGCGTTCTGGGGCATACTTTTATCCGGCGTCGCAATGTTCATAGGGTTCATAATTTCCCTTCTTCAGCTTGTAGGCGTAACCATCAGCTGGGCAAACACGCTCCGCGGCATATGCAGCATGGTTTCCATGATAGCGCTCCTTATAGCTGTCGCCATTCCTGCATACGACTACGTGCGCGGCAAGAAGAAGGGCTGGAAGATAGCTTACTGGGCTGCGCTTGTAGCTTACATCTGCGGCATCATAGGCATCGGCTTTACTCTTTAAAATTAAAAATGCAAGGCGATATCTGACCGCCTTGCATTTTTTTACGCCGAGCCTTTTATATCGCGCCTTTTAAATTGCGCCTTTTAAATTGCGCCGATACAACGCGCGGCTGGCTAAGCCGTCTCTTAAATTCTTTTATGCATCCGCCTGTTCCGCCAAATCGGCAAGGCGGAGTTTTTTTACTTTACAAAACGCCGCGCTTTTATTATAATGGTTAAGAATTAAACTTTCGGCAGGTAAAAAATGGCAAAACCGCTCGTCGCCATAGTTGGCAGACCTAACGTCGGCAAAAGTACCTTCTTCAACAAGGTGGCCGGCAGAAAAATTTCAATAACTGAAGACAGACCGGGCGTCACGCGCGACCGCCTTTATGCCGACGGCGAATGGCGCGGACACGCTTTTTCCATGGTGGATACGGGCGGCATAGAGTTAAAGTCGCAGGACACGATGTGGCGCGAGATTAAAAAGCAGGCGGAAGTAGCCATAGATACGGCGCAGGTTATCCTGTTTTTTGTCGACGGAAAGGAGGGACTGACCTCGTCCGATTACGACGTAGCCGAAATGCTCCGCCGCAGCAAAAAGCCTGTAATCCTTGTGGTCAATAAAATAGACAACTATTCCCAGGATAAGCTTTTCGAATTTTATGCTTTGGGACTCGGCGAACCTTACGCCATATCCTCCGAGCACGGCACGGGCATGGGCGACCTCCTCGACGAAGTCGTAAGCTACTTTGAAAAGATTCCCGCCGAGGACGACAACAGCATAAAAATAGCCGTGGTCGGCAAGCCTAACGCAGGCAAATCCAGCCTTGTGAACAGACTTCTCGGTTTCGATCGCTCGATAGTGACTGATATTGCGGGCACCACGCGCGACGCTATAGATACGCGCTTCACCGCGCCCGACGGCGGCGAATATACCATAATCGATACTGCAGGCATAAGGAAAAAGAGCAAGGTTGAAGATGACGTCGAATACTACTCAGTAATGCGCGCTTTCGATGCTGTGCGCCGCGCCGACGTGTGCCTTCTCGTTGTGGACAGCACGGAAGGACTAACCGAGCAGGATACAAAGATTATAGGTTACGTCCACGAGCAGGGCAAACCTTCGCTTATTCTCATGAACAAGTGGGACCTTGTGGAAAAGGATACGAACACAATAAATACCTTCCAGTCAAAGCTTAAGGAAGATCTCAAGTTCATGGATTATTTCCGCTCGCTGTACATTTCGGCAAAGACCGGTCAGCGCACGGATAAAATTTTTGCGGCGGTCAAGGAAGTTTACGCAAATTCTCACAGGCGCATTCAGACGGGCGTGCTCAACGATGTCGTAAGTTCTGCAGTGCGCGCCAACGAGCCGCCTTCCTATAACGGGCGCAGACTTAAAATTTACTACACCACGCAGATTGGAGAAGCTCCGCCCGCGTTTGCTTTGTTTGTAAACGACGGCAGACTAATGCACTTTTCCTATCAGAGGTTTCTTGAAAACACTCTCCGTTCGGCGTTCGACTTTTCCGGCACGCCCATAAGGATATTCACGCGCGACAAAAAGGAAGAAGACTGATAAAAAAAATGCTTCTGCGTCTGTGCGCAAGGCGTTCAGTCGCATATCGGGCGTATTTTATAAAACGGTAGGCATATGATAGATTTTTATGTATCTGAAAAATGGTATTACTTTATAATTGCCGCAGCTGTGTGTTATCTTGTGGGCTGTTTTAACTTTGCGGTAATAATATCGCAGTTCAAAAACCGCGATATACGCGGAGTGGGCAGCGGTAACCCGGGCACCATGAACATGATGCGCACGTTCGGACTTAAGATAGGCATAATAAACTTCTTCTGCGACGCGCTCAAAGGCGGACTTCCCGTGCTTGCCGTTTACTTTATTTTCAGGGGCAGC
Organism: uncultured Clostridia bacterium; assembly: GCA_944368065.1. Taxonomy (GTDB): domain Bacteria; phylum Bacillota; class Clostridia; order Christensenellales; family Borkfalkiaceae; genus Coproplasma. Next base: position 21,352 of record CALVWV010000010.1, read on the forward strand.
GTGTTTGCGGGCACAGACGTGTGCGTGGCGGACTTCATGCGCTATTTCTGCGGACTGTTCGTCGTAATCGGACACATATTCCCCGTCACTATGAAGTTCAAGGGCGGCAAGGGCATAGCCTCTACTCTCGGTCTTTTCTGGGTAGCGCTCGCCTGCGAGGAGTGGTGGTACGTCTTTATAGGTTTCGGCGTGCTCGTTCTTGTGTTCCTTTATATAGCTGTATCCGAATGGGGCTCTATGGGCTCGCTTCTCGGCGTTTCGGCGTTCTCTATCTGGCAGGCAGTCACGTTCTTCTTTGAATACAGGGCAGAGCTTACCAACGGCTGGGTAATAGGTTGTTTTGCGCTTCTTCTTGCCATCAATCTGTTCACGTGGATAGCGCACCACAAAAACCTTTACAAACTTCTCGGCGGAGAGGAGCACCGCACTTCCATAAAGCGAATGATAAACAAAAAACTCAGGAAAAAGGCAGCTGAGTAAAACCCTTTCAGAACTTTCTGTTAAATAATTAAAAAAAGCGCCGCGGCATAATTGCCGCGGCGCTTTTTTTACCTTTATGCTTTTTTATCGTCGTCTTCCGTGCTCGTTTTGGATTTTATGCTGTATTCTATCGAAGGCTTAACGTCAAGTATGCTCTGCACGAATTTATCGTAGCGGTCGCTGTCTATAACCACATTTATGCAGCTGTCGTCTTCGAATATTACAGAAAGTTTATCCGTCGTCCTGTCGAGCAGTACGGTATCGATTTTATCTATCTCGTAACCGCTCTTTAAAAATCCCAGACTTGTCTTAAGCTTTTTGCCGTCTATTGCGTAATAAGAAGAGGTGAAAAACAGAAGAGCAATAACGAACAGCGAAACGGAAACAAAGAATTGCAGGACGTATCTCACTATCGTTGCGGCCTGTATTGCCGAATGTTCCAGCCCGAAATCTATTACCTGCCAAAGCGTAATTGCAAATACGGCTATGCCGAAAGCCATTGCAACGGTTATGAACGCATACATAAGTTTTGTGAACTTGTATCTGAAAATTTTCATATGCAAATTATACAACATTGCGCGCGTAAAATCAAGAGTATTTTCCGTGAAAAGTATGTGTATGAACGTGCGGCTTTGTTTACTCATTCACCAAAAAGCAATCTTAACAGGCTTAAAAGCTCTGCCCTGAAAAATGCGCAAAAAATTGCGCCTGAATTTTTTTGCGGCACGGTAAAAAATGTTTGGGTCAAAGTCTTGAATAATGCCGCGTTTTTTGGTACAATTAAATTTGTAATAAAATCAACTCAAACGGAGCAGTTCAATGATCAAGCTTATCAAAGGCGGCGTCTACTACACCGAAGGCGTTCTTATCAGGGAGAACGCGGCGTTCATGGTAGAGGCCAAAAAGCGCAAAGCCATAAAGGGGACTATGGCTTATAAAATACTTAAGGCGCATAACAGCGGCGATGAAGAGAACCTCAAAATAAAGTTCGACGCGCTTGCATCGCACGATATAACATATGTCGGAATAATTCAGACGGCAAAGGCTTCCGGACTCAAAAAGTTCCCCGTTTCATACACTCTGACCAACTGCCACAACTCGCTTTGCGCGGTAGGCGGCACCATAAACGAGGACGACCACGTCTTCGGACTTTCTGCCGCAAAGAAATACGGCGGCAACTATGTACCCCCTCATCTTGCGGTAATCCACCAGTACATGAGGGAGGCGGAAGCAAAGTGCGGCGCCATGATTCTTGGTTCGGACAGTCACACCCGCTACGGCGCGCTCGGCACGATGGCGGTGGGCGAAGGCGGCCCCGAGCTTGTAAAACAGCTTCTCGGTCAGACTTACGACGTAAAGCGCCCCGAAATCATAGCCGTATATTTAAAGGGCAAGCCTAAAAAGGGCGTAGGCCCTCAGGACGTGGCGATAGCGTTGGTTGGCGCAACGTTCAAAAAAGGTTTTGTAAAAAATAAGGTGCTGGAGTTCATAGGCCCCGGAATAAAGAATCTTTCCATGGACTACCGCCTCGGCATAGACGTAATGACTACCGAAACCACCTGTCTTTCAAGCATATGGGAAACGGACGAAACTACGAAAGAATTCTTTAAAATTCACGGCAGGGAGGGCGATTTCAAAGAACTTCACCCCGACCAGCCCGCATATTACGACGGCGCCGTGACGATAGACCTTTCGCGCGTGGAGCCGATGATTGCGCTGCCTTTCCACCCGTCCAACGCCTACACGATAAAGGAAGTAATAGAAAACGCAAAAGACATTTTGGGCGAAGTTGAGGAGCGCGGCAATAAATTAAAGGGAGCAGATACTTTCCGCCTTCTCGATAAGATAAAGGACGGACGCATTCACGTAACCCAGGGCATAATAGCAGGCTGCGCGGGCGGCATGTACGAAAACATTGCCGAAGCTGCGGAAATTTTAAAGGGCAGAAGCTGCGGCAACGACGAGTTTTCTTTAAGCGTATATCCCCAGAGCCAGCCCGTATTCAAGTGCCTTGTGGACAACGGATATATTTCCACGCTTATGGGCGCGGGCGCAATAGTAAAGACGGCGTTCTGCGGTCCCTGCTTCGGCGCGGGAGATACGCCTGCGGACAACGGACTTTCGATACGCCACACGACGCGCAACTTTGAAAACAGGGAAGGTTCCAAGCTCGGCGAAGGTCAGCTTGCGGCGGTTGCGCTTATGGACGCGCGCTCTATCGCGGCGACTGCGGCAAACGGCGGCGTTCTCACCCCCGGAACGGAGGCGGAGTATACCAAAAAACTTAAAAAGTACTACTTTGACGGCTCTATTTACGAAAAGCGTGTTTACCGCGGCTTCGGCAAGGCAGAGCCCGAAGAAAATCTTGTATACGGCAACAACATAGCCGACTGGCCCGAGCAGATTCACCTTGCAAACAGCGTTCTGATGAAGGCTGTTTCCGTGCTCACGGACCCCGTCACCACCACGGACGAGCTTATACCTTCAGGCGAGACTTCTTCCTATCGTTCAAACCCCATGCGCCTCGCGCAGTTTGCTCTTTCGCGCAAGGACCCCGGGTACGTAGGCAGGGCAAAGGCTGTTTTCGAGGACGAAAAGGTAAGAAGGCAGAGCGGTTCGCTTCCCGAAGAAGTGCTCAAAGAAGTCGGCATAAAACTGGATAAAGATACGATGTACGGCAGCTGCGTCGTTGCGCGCAAGCCTGGCGACGGTTCTGCAAGGGAGCAGGCGGCGTCCTGCCAGCGCGTGCTCGGCGGCGTTGCAAATATCGCTTCGGAATACGCTACCAAGCGTTACCGCTCCAACCTTATCAACTGGGGCATGCTTCCCCTCGTGTGCCGCAATTTCGATTATAAACTTGGCGATTATATTTATATAGAAAACATTGCAGGACTTCTTAAAGAGGGTGCGGACGTTCTTCCCGCAAAGCATATTTCAGATGGCAAGGTAAAAAATATTCAGCTTGAACTCGGTTTCCTTACTCCCGAAGAAAAGCAGATAATTTTAGACGGCTGCCTCATAAACTACAATAAAAAGAAAGCGGGACTTTAATCTCAAATAAAAACATTGCGCGCCGCGCGGCAAAATGCCGCGCGGCGCGCTTTTTCAGTTTTGTTTAAAATGTCTGTTTGCGGCAGCTAATTTAATATCCTTTGGCAATGAGCCCAGTGCGTCACATATTTCCGTCAGCTTTTCCGTAGCTCGGTTTTGCGCCGAAGCGCGGCTTTGCGTGCCGCCTCGGATTGTGCTTCTTTTCACTGTTTTCTTTGCAATCGTCCTTTTTCTCGTCCATTTCGCTCTGAACATCGCTGTCGTCTTTGTTTTCTTCGGCTGGAATTTGTTCAGACTTTTGTTTTCCGTCCGTGAATCTGCCGTCGGGGATTATAAACTCAAACCCTTTGTTTTTGTGCGGCAGACCGCGTTCCCTGTCAAATTCAAAGTTTTTTCTGCGTTCGGAAGAGTTTTCCCGGCTTTTTTCTTGCTTTTCGCCGTGGTTGACATTGTGTCTGCGTCCGTGCCGCTTGCTTTTTCCGTTGCGGCATTTCCCGTCTTTGCAACCCCTTTCGCCGCAACCGTCCTTGCAATGCCCGTCGCTGCAACCATCGTCGCAGTCGCCGTCTTTATGGTCGCAGTCGGGGCAATCCTGCGTTATATGCTGTGCGGCGCGGTCATATCCGTCCATGGCGTTGTTGCCGCCGCCGGTCTGTCCTTTTGAACATGCCGCGCTGCAGCACGCTGCCGCCGCAACTGCGGCGGTAAGCAATATAATGTTTAACTTTTTCATGCATACAGTATGTGTAAGTTAACTGGGGTTATTCATTTGCTTGCATTATTGGTTTGTATGTGGTAGAATATCCCTTGCCTGAACGGAAAGATGCTTTCTGACCGCAAAGGGGTGAATAACTCAGCAATCTGTGCGGCGTACGTGTGCGCCGCATTGTACCGCGTTGTTTCCCCCTTGCCGTCATCAGGCAGGGGAGTTTTTTTATGAGTGAAAACAGAGTGGCAGTAATAAGCATAATAGTGGAGGACAGGTCGGCGGCTTCCGAGATAAACGCGCTTTTATCCGAATACGGCGACTACATAGTGGGGCGCATGGGAGTGCCTTACAAATGCAAAAATATTTCTGTGATGTGCGTCATTGCAGACGCCCCCGCAGAAATTTTAAACACCATAACGGGCAAAATAGGAATGCTTTCCGGCGTTACGGCAAAAACGCTCATGAGCAAGATATAAAATTGAATTATGCGCATATGCTCACCCGAATTATGCAAAGTTAAAATTGCAAATCAAGGCATATGCCGTACAGTTAAACTGATTTTAATTTTCAAGGAGATATATTATGAAGAGGTTAAACAAGGCATTGATAGCTATAGCGTGTGCGGCTGCCATCGCGGCGTGCGTAACGGCTTCCGCGTGCGCGGACAATTTTGAAGAAGACAAGCCAAACGACAACATCGGCACGCCCGACGACGGCAACACCGGCGACAATAACAACGGCAATAACGGCTCCGGCGATAACACCGAAAAGCCCGACGACGGCAAGGAAGATTTCAGCTATACGATAGCCATGCCCGACGGCGCACCCGCGCTTGCGGCGGCGCAGCTTATGGCTGAAGACATGCAGTTCGGCGGCGAAGTTGAGTACAAGGTCGTAAATTCCAATGCGATTGCCCAGCAGGTTTCAGGTAAGCAGGCGGATGTATGCATTCTCCCCGTAAACGCTGCAGTCCAGCTCGCGGGCAACGGTGAAAATTATTCTCTTCTGGGCACGGTTACCCACGGCAACCTTTACATGATTTCAGCAAAAAATCCCGATACGCAGATAACTGTGCAGAACCTTTCTTCCCTTAAGGGCAAGACGGTTGGCTGCATACAGCTTGCAAGTTTTGTTGGCAATGTATTCAAAATGATTTTAAAAGCCAACAATATAGAATATAAAGTAGTTGAAAGCGTTGAAAACGCAGAAAGCAATGTGGTAAACCTTATCAACATAGCAGACCCTGCAACGGGAATAACGCCTGCCGCGCCTTACGATTATATGATAGCCGCAGAGCCCGTGATAACGGCAAAAACGACTGCCGCTCCCGCGCTTAAAATAGTAGGCGATATCCAGGCGCTGTACGGCGAAGAGGGCTTCCCTCAGGCTGTAATGGTTGCCAAAAACTCGGTAATCGAAGAAAATTCCGAATTCATAACTGACGTGTGCGAGGCGGTTGAACTCAATGCCGAGTGGATAGCTTCGGACAGCGCGGATATGGCTGCAATAGTTGCGGCTATAAACGCAAACTACGGCGGAGCGACCAGCAGTCTCAATGCCAAAAACCTCAACTCAACTGTTATTTCGCGCTGCGCGATAGAGTTTGTTTCCGCTTCCGAATGCAAGCAGGAAGTGATAAGTTTTATTGACAAATTTGAAGAGGTTACAGGCACAACGCTTACCATTGCAGACTCATTCTTCTATACGGTAAAATAAAAAATTGCAGCATAAAATAAAAACATGCTGAATGCAGGCGGCGGTTATGAAATACAAGAAAAATCTTTACAACTTAATAATCTCCGTCTGCGCCATACTCTGCATGTGGCTGGTGTGGATAATGGCGTATTTTATCGTGAAGGACGGCTATGTCGTGCCGTCGTTTACCGATACGTTAAAGCAGTTCTGCGACCTTATGGTTTCGGCGGAGTTCTGGCAGGCGTTCGGAATGACGCTCGCGCGGACGGCATATTCATGGCTTGCGGCTACCGCGCTTGCGGCAATAGTTGCTTCGCTGTGCGCGCTCTTTCCCGCTGTGCGTACGTTCGTTTCTCCGTTCATAGCCGTGTTCCGCACCGTCCCGACTATGGCGATAACGCTCATGCTTCTTATATGGTCGTCGCCCCGCGTTGCGCCCGCTATAGTTTCCGCGCTCATTATTTTTCCGATCGCGTACGCAAGGTTTATCTCGGCGTTCGACGGAGTGGATAAAAAGCTTACCGAAATGGCGCAGGTGTACGGAGTGCCGTTTGGCAGAAGGCTTATAAAGATTTATATACCTCAGGTTCTGCCGCCCGTGCTCTCGCAGATAGGTCCGGACTTTTCGCTTACGCTCAAAGTTATGGTTTCTGCCGAAGTGCTGTGCAGTACGTTCAATTCGCTCGGCGGGCTCATATATCAGTCCAATGTATTCTTAAATACCGCGCAGATGTTCGCGCTTACCATATGCACTATAGTGGCAGGCGGGTTATTAAGCTGGGCGCTTTCAAAGCTTACGTATTTTACGCGCAGGTGGACGGGCGCAAAGGAGGCGCGCGGTGATTGATTTCGTGCATGTGACTGAAGGGTCGGACATAACGTTTGAAAACGTTACTAAAAAATACGGCGACCTTACCGTCTACGATAACTTCAGTTTTTCAATAAAGCGCGGCGAAATAACGTGCATTTTAGGCGAAAGCGGGAGCGGCAAAACTACGCTTTTGAATATGCTTGCAGGGCTTACGCCTTACGAAGGCAGCATTGCGCCCAAGCTTAAATGCTCGTATGTTTTTCAGGAACCTCGCCTTGTCAGTAACCTTACGGTGCGCGGCAATCTTTCGCTTATATGCAAAGATAAAAATAAAGTGGAGGAAATGCTCGCAGCCGTCGAACTTTCAGACAAGGCGGAAGCATACCCCGTCGGGCTTTCTGGCGGACAGGCTCAGCGCGTGGCGGTGGCGCGCGCCTTTCTGTATCCCGCAGACCTTATTCTTCTCGACGAGCCTTTTTCCTCGCTCGACCTCGCGCTCAAGCTCAAAATTTCCGCGCTGTTTTTAAAGCTGTGGGAAAGGGAGAAGCGCACGGCGCTATTTGTAACGCACAACGCCGACGAAGCTCTTATGCTCGCAAACCGCATAGTCGTTTTAAAGGACGGCAGGGCTGTAAAGGAGTTTTATCCCGAAGGCAGACCGTCCGCTGATATGTTTGCGCGGCAGAACTTCCGCGCCGAGCTTATAAAAGCTCTTTTATAAATGTATATGCGTTTAAAAGCGCGCCTGCTGTCCGGCAGGCGCGCTTTTTGCCTCTCTATATGCGTCGGCATTATATCCGTACGGGCAATATAAAGCAGCTCGCGTTCATGTGTCGGCATTTTTCCGCGCGGCATTTTTCCGCAAGTCCCGCGGCAGCTGCGTCCTGCAGGAAAAACGCTTTCATAAATTTTAAAAAAGTTATTTCAAAACGTTTTATTTTATGCTTGAATTGTGATATAATCCAAGTATGCTCAAGTATTATTTCTTTCTGACGGCAGAAGATAAGTCGCGGCGGAAAAATTCCATTGCGGCGCTTCAGCCTGCTATAAGAAATGTAAAGCCTGATTTGAACGCGACGTAGAAAAGATAGACGTTCAGTACGGCAATGACGGGCATCAGAATCATGAAAGGCAGGTTTTTAAGTCTGTAGCGCATGGCGAACATGCTTGCATAAATGCCTATAGCTCCGCCCATGAGCGCGGTCAGAATAATTTTGCCGTCGCCCTTGTGCGGTTTTTCGTCCGACCCGCCTTCTTCGTCGCGCTGGGCTTTCATAAGCAGCACGGCATAAAAATTTACGGCAATTATATAAACAATAACGACTATATAAAGCAGTATCATACTTAAAGTATGCCGCAAAAGCGGCAGTATAATCCCGCAGGAGGTATTTTATATGGCAAAAGTCGCCGTTATAATGGGTTCAAAATCCGATTTTCCCGTAGTAAAACCCGCAGTCAAAGTATTGAAGGATTTCGGCGCGGAAGTGGAAGTACGCGTAATTTCCGCACACCGCACCCCCGACGAAGCGCATGAATTTGCAGGTTCTGCAAAGGAAAACGGCACAGAAGTAATAATCTGCGCGGCAGGCAAGGCGGCGCACCTCGGCGGAGTTGTGGCGGCGTATACTACCCTGCCCGTTATAGGTCTGCCCGTAAAGACGGACATGATGGGCGGGCTGGACAGCCTTCTTTCCATCGTTCAGATGCCCTCAGGCATACCCGTGGCGACCGTCGGCGTTAACGGCGGCGAAAACGCAGGTCTTCTCGCACTGCAGATTCTGGGCGTAAAGTACCCTGAAATCGCGGAAAAACTTTCCGCATACAAAAAAGCAATGAAGGAAAAGATAGCCGCCGACGATGCGGCTCTTCAGTCCGAGCTCAAGGATATGTAAAACTTTACCCGCAGTCTCCCTGCGGGTATTTAAGTTATAAAAGCCAAAAAATTTCAATACCGAAAAAATTATCGCGCAGCAAATTTTTGCGTGAACTTATACAAGGAGTTAAATATGGAAAAGAAAGAACAGCTTTACGAAGGCAAGGCCAAAAAGGTTTATGCAACCGAAAATCCCGACTATGTAATCGTTTCTTACAAGGACGACGCTACGGCTTTCAACGGCCAGAAGAAGGGCACGATTGTCGGCAAGGGCGTCATCAACAACAAAATGAGCAATATGCTCATGGCTATGCTTGAAAAGAAGGGCGTGCCCACGCACTTTGTAGAGCAGCTTTCGGACAGGGATACTCTGGTTAAAAAAGTTCAGATAGTTCCCCTCGAAGTTATCATAAGGAACGTTGCCGCAGGTAGCTTCTCCAAGCGTTACGGCGTAAAGGAAGGCACCAAGCTTTCCATCCCCACCATAGAATTTTCCTACAAGTGCGACGAGCTCAACGATCCCCTCATCAACGATTATCACGCGCTTGCATTGAACCTTGCCACCGAGCAGGAAATAGCAAAAATCAAGGAGCTTGCGTTCAAGGTAAACGATATTCTCATCGCATTCTTCAAGCACCTCAACATTGACCTTATCGACTTCAAGCTCGAGTTCGGCAGATTCCACGGCCAGATAGTTCTCGCCGATGAAATTTCCCCCGATACCTGCCGTTTCTGGGAAGCAGGCACATGGGATACCGAAAAGCACGTCAGCCTCGATAAAGACAGGTTCCGTCGCGACCTCGGCGGCGTAGAGGACGCTTACAACGAAGTGTTCAAACGCCTTACTTCGGAGTAAATCTTCATGGGCGGTTTCTTCGGCTCGGTAAAAAGGAGCAGCGCCGTATTCGATGTGTTCATCGGCACGGACTATCATTCGCACCTCGGCACAAAGCGCGGCGGAATGGCGGCATACGATGCAGTCACAGGTCTCCAGCGCGACATACATAACATAGAAAACGCGCCTTTCAGAACAAAGTTCGAGCGCGTGCTTACCGAAATGAGCGGCAACGCCGCCATCGGCTGCATAAGCGATACCGATCCCCAGCCGCTTCTGATGGTTTCAAAAGTAGGCAAGTATGCCATAAGCACTATCGGCATAATCAACAATTCGGCGGAGCTCATGCACAGAATTCTTGCCCGCGGCGGCTATTTCGACGCAATGACGGGCAGCAAAGTGAACTCCAACGAGCTTGTTGCGGCGCTTATAAATTCCAAAGATTCGTACGTTGAGGGCATACGCTATGCTCAGGACTGCATAGACGGCACGGCTTCCATACTCATTCTTACGGACCGCGGCACGATAATAGCCGCGAGGGACAAACTCGGCAGGCTGCCGGTGCAGCTCGGCAAATGCGAAGACGGCTACTGCGTATCGTTTGAAAGCTTTGCCTATAAAAAGCTCGGCTATTCGGATTTCCGCGAGCTCGGCCCCGGTGAAATTGTTGAAATTTCCGCAGACGAGGTAAAGCAGCTTGCGCCCCCGGGCGAAAAGATGCGCATATGCGCCTTCCTCTGGTCGTACTACGGTTATCCCACGTCCTCGTACGAGGGCGTGAACGTGGAGATGATGCGCTACAGAAACGGCGAAATTTTCGCCCGCAACGACGCAAAAACCCACGACGTTCACGGCATAGATTACGTCGGCGGCGTACCCGATTCTGGCACTCCGCACGCCATAGGCTATGCAAACGCATGCAAAGTTCCGTTTGCCCGCCCTTACATAAAATACACGCCCACGTGGTCGCGCAGCTTCATGCCCGTCAACCAGACGGAGCGCAACAAAGTCGCAAAAATGAAGCTCATACCCGTGCACGAACTCATAGAGGGCAAGAGGCTGCTTCTCGTGGATGATTCAATAGTCCGCGGCACCCAGCTTAAAGAGACAGTCGACTTTCTGTACTCCCACGGCGCAAAGGCGGTGCACATGCGTTCGGCGTGCCCTCCCATAATGTACGGCTGCAAATATCTCAATTTTTCGCGCTCTTCGGGCGATATGGACCTCATCACGCGCCGCGTAATGGCGGAGCTCGAGGGCGACGAAGCCGTTGCGCATCTCGAAGAATACAGCAATTCCGAAACGGCGCGCGGCAAGGCCATGCGCAAAGCCATATGCGATAAATTCCAGTTCGAATCGCTGGAGTTCCAGTCTATAGAAGGTCTGATAGAGGCCATAGGAATAGAACCCTGCAAGCTTTGCACGTATTGTTGGACAGGCAAAGAGTAAGCTTAACACCAGGAGAAATATGGACGAAATTCATGACGAAATTCATGATGAGTGCGGTGTGTTCGGCGTCTATTCGTCGGAAAACCGCACCGTCGCACACACCGTTTATTACGGGCTCTATGCCCTTCAGCACAGAGGGCAGGAGAGCGGAGGTATAGCCGTAGCTTTTGCGGATAAAATATCCTATTACAAGGGTATGGGCCTTATCCCCGAAATTTTTTCGGGCGGCAAGCTTGAAAGCCTGCCCGAAGGCGATATCGCAATAGGCCACGTGCGCTATTCCACGACGGGCGCAAGCCAGCTTCTCAACGCGCAGCCCATAGTATTCACGGGCAAGTGCGGCAAAATGGCGCTTGCGCACAACGGCAACCTTATCAACACAAGGCAGCTCAGGGAAGAACTCATACAGAACAACGCCGTATTTCAGACGACGATAGACTCTGAAGTTATGGCTATAATGATAAACAGCCTTTCGGACGGAGACATACTCACGGGCGTAAAGCGCGCGTGCCCCCGTTTCAAAGGCGCTTACGCGCTCGTAATCATGACTACGGACAAGCTTATCGCCGTGCGCGACCCTTACGGCATACGTCCCCTGTGCATAGGCACGGCTGACGACGACGTTATGGTTGCAAGCGAAAGCTGCGCGCTCGACGCGGTGGGAGCGAACTTCCTGCGCGACGTAAAGCCCGGCGAAATAGTGGTCATAGATTCAAAGGGCATTACTTCGCACATGATGGACGATATTCCCAAGGAAAGCCGCATGTGCATATTCGAGTACGTATATTTTGCCCGTCACGACTCCGTGATAGACGGTTGCAGCGTATACGGCGCACGCCAGGAAGCGGGCAGACTGCTTGCAAAATACTACGGCGTGGAAGCGGATATGGTAGCCGGCGTGCCCGACAGCGCCAACGTTGCGGCGCGCGCATACGCAGAGGAGAGCGGCATACCGTTCGTCGAAGCGCTTGCGAAGAACAGGTACGTAGGCAGAACGTTCATTCAGCCCGACCAGCGCCAGCGCGAAAACAGTCTTAATGTAAAAATGAACGCCATACGCGCAAACATCCGCGGAAAGAGAATAATAATAATAGACGACTCCATAGTCCGCGGCACCACCATGCGCAAAATAATAAACCTTCTGCGCGATGCCGGCGCGAAGGAAGTGCACATAAGAATTTGTTCGCCCATAGTAAAGCACCCCTGCCATCTGGGCATTGATACGCAGAGTTATTCCCAGCTTATCGGCGCTTACAAGGACGAAAATCAGATTTGCAGAAGCATAGGTGCGGACAGTTTAAGGTATCTTTCCGCAGAACATCTTGTGGAGTCATGCAAGCATTGTAATTTAAATTTCTGTCTCGGATGCTTTACGGGCGATTATCCTTACGCCGTGGACGAGTACGAGGCGGACAAACTCAAATTAGAATAAGCGAGGTATAAAGGATTTATGGCAATTTCTTATAAGGACAGCGGCGTAGACGTTGAAAGGGGATACGAGGCGGTAAGGCTGATGAAGCAGTACGTGCAGTCCACATACAACAACAACGTATTGGGCGACATCGGCTCTTTCGGCGGATTTTACGAACTTTCCAAGGGTATGAAAAACCCCGTTCTCGTTGCGGGAACGGACGGCGTGGGCACCAAGCTCAAGTATGCATTTATTGCGGATAAGCACAACACCATAGGCATAGACGCCGTAGCCATGTGCGTAAACGACATTGTCTGCCAGGGTGCAAAGCCTTTGTTCTTCCTCGATTATTTTGCCACGGGCAAGCTTTCGCCCGAAACGGTTGCAACCGTCGTTGCAGGCGTTGCCGAAGGCTGCAGGCAGTCGGGCGCGGCGCTCATTGGCGGCGAAACGGCTGAAATGCCCGGATTCTATGCCGACGGCGAATACGATATCGCAGGCTTTGCGGTAGGCGTCGTAGACAAAAAGAAGATAATAAACGGCAGCAAGATAAAGGCCGGCGACGTGCTCATAGGCATCAAGTCGAGCGGCATACATTCCAACGGCTATTCGCTTGTAAGAAAGCTCTTCGGCGAAGACAAAGCCCAGCTTGAAAAGTATGATTCCCGCCTCGGCGCGCGCACTATAGACGTATTGCTCAGACCGACCAGAATTTATGTGCGTTCCATACTCAACCTTATCGAAAAGGTAAACGTAAAGGGCATAGCGCACATCACCGGCGGCGGCTTTATCGAAAACATTCCCCGCATATTCCCCAAGGGCATCGGCTGCGAAATCTGGATGCGCTCTTACGAAGTTCCACCTGTATTCAAAATCATGCAGGAAAAATCGGGCATATCCGATGAGCAGATTTACAACACGTTCAACATGGGCATAGGCATGGTCGTTTGCGTCAACAAGCGCGATGCTGACAAGACCATGGAAATTTTAAGGTCCACGGGCGAAGAATGCTGCGTCATAGGCAAGGCAGTAAAGGGCAGCGGGGTTAAACTTATAAAATGAAGCGCATAGCAGTATTCGCTTCGGGCGGAGGCACGGATTTTCAGTCGGTCATAGACGCCAACGAAAAGCAAGGCTTTTGCGAGATAGCAGTGCTCATTGCTTCTAAACAGGGCATCGGCGCAATTGAACGCGCAAAAAAGCACGGCATTCCTTCCGAAGTTTTTGCAAAAGCCGACTATCCCGACCTTGAAACTCTGTACGAAAAGCTTTCCTCGCTTTTGAAAAACCTTTCCGTGGACTATATAGTCCTTGCGGGCTGGCTCAAAATAATCCCCGAAAGCTTCATAAAGGAGTTCGAAGGCAGAATAATAAACATACATCCTTCGCTCATACCTTCTTTCTGCGGCGGCGGCTTTTACGGACTCAAGGTTCATAAAGCCGTGCTCGATTACGGCGCAAAAATTTCGGGCTGCACGGTGCACTTCGTCAACGAAGTGCCCGACGGCGGCGCAATAATCGCCCAGCGCGCGGTGGAAGTAAAGGACGGCGACACGCCCGAAACGCTTCAGGCGCGCATACTCGAAGAAGAGCACAAGCTCCTTCCTTACTGCGTCAAAAAGCTGTGCGAAGGCAAGATAAAAAAAGAGGGCCGCAAGGTAACCGTGCTCGACTGATTGGGGCATAGTATGCGGTCAATTTACAGTTAACGCCGCTTTTGAGCGGCAAATGGAAAAAATATTATATTCGTGAGGTTTACATAAATGGAGATGAAAAAAAGGGCGCTTGTCAGCGTTTCTGACAAAACGGGAGTTGTGGACTTCTGCAAGGGACTTATAGCGAACGGTTTTGAAATCATTTCAACGGGCGGCACGGCAAAGGCGCTTAAAGACGCAGGTCTTAAAGTAATAGGCATATCCGAAATCACGGGCTTCCCCGAGTGCCTTGACGGCCGAGTAAAAACCCTTCATCCCAACGTGCATGCGGGACTTCTTGCAATGCGCGCCAACCCCGAGCACATGAAGCAGCTTGAAGAGCTCGGCATCAACACCATAGACATCGTGGCTGTAAACCTCTATCCGTTCAAAGCCACTCTTGCACGCGGCGCAGATTTTGCCGAGTGCATAGAAAACATAGATATCGGCGGCCCTACAATGATAAGGGCGGCAGCAAAGAACTATCAGGACGTTGCCGTAATCGTAGACCCCAAGGACTATTCCAAAGTGCTTGAAGAGCTTGCAAACGGCGGCGTAACCCTTGAGACCAAGAAATATCTTCAGTACAAGGTATTTGCACATACTGCCGAATACGACAGCCTCATATCCAACTACCTTGCAGACCAGCTCGGCATACAGTACCCCGACACCATAACGTTCGCTTACGAAAAGGCGCAGGATATGCGCTACGGCGAAAACCCTCAGCAGACGGCCGTTTTCTACAACGAACCTTTCATCCGCAAGGGTTCGCTTTCTTCCGCAAAGCAGCTCTGGGGCAAGGAACTTTCCTATAACAACATCAACGACGCAAACGGCGCACTCGAACTTTTAAAGGAATTCGGCTCTACCCCCGCGGTGGTTGCCTGCAAGCACGCAAATCCCTGCGGCGTAGGCACGGGCAAGGACATATACGAAGCTTATATGCGCGCATACACCTCCGACCCTGTATCAGTGTTCGGCGGCATACTTGCAATCAACGGCACGGTAGATGAAAAGGTTGCCGAGGAAATAAGCAAAATTTTCATCGAAATCGTCATGGCGCCCGCTTATACCGAAAAGGCGCTTGAGATACTCGAAGGCAAGAAGAATATCCGCCTTCTTCAGATAGACGACATATCCGCCCGCCGCGACAAGTCTGCCCGCGACATGAAAAAGGTTTACGGCGGACTTCTCGTGCAGGAATACGACGAATGCCTTATAAAGGACGAGGATATGGGTCTGTTCTCACGCAAGGCGGAAGTTACCGTAACCAAGACTCCTTCAGGCAAGGATAAAACTGTCTACGGCCTCGGCGTCGTAACGGACAGAGCTCCCACCGCTGAAGAGGTAGAGGCTATGATGTTCGCGTGGAGGGTGGTAAAGCACACCAAGTCCAACGCGATAGTAATAGGCAAACCCGGCAGAACGACGGGCATAGGCATGGGACAGACCAACCGCATATGGGCGGCTCAGCAGGCCATAGCTCACGCGGGCGACGAGGCAAAGGGCTCTGTAATGGCGTCCGATGCATTCTTCCCGTTCTCCGACTGCGTTGAAGAGTGCGTAAAAGCGGGCATCACGGCAATCATTCAGCCGGGCGGCTCTATCCGCGACAAGGATTCCGTAGAAGCTGCAAACGCCGCAGGCATAGCAATGGTGTTTGTAGGCGAAAGGCATTTCAAACACTGATTGCCGCAAATATATGCCGCGACAAAGCGTTGCGGCTGTAAATAATCTTACAAGCGTCGCGCGTTCGGAAAGTTCATTGAATTTTCCGAACGCGCTTAAGAATTTAATTTAAAGGTGAAAAGATGAACGTACTTGTAATAGGCAACGGCGGCAGGGAGCACGCCATTCTGCTTGCGCTTAAAAAGAGCAAAAGGGTAAACAAACTTTACTGCATGAAGGGCAATGCGGGCACCGCTCAGATAGCCGAAAACGTAAACGTGGACTACATGAACATTCCCGCTGTGGTTGAGTACGCAGAGGCTCATCCCGAAATCGACTATTACGTCGTAGCGCCCGACGATCCCCTTGCGATAGGCCTTGTCGACGCGCTCGAAGGCATAGGCAAGCGTTGCTTCGGTCCCCGCAAGAACGCAGCCATAATCGAAGCCAGCAAGGCTTTCTCCAAAAACCTTATGAAAAAGTACGGCATACCTACCGCCGAATCGGAGATATTCGATAACTATGAAGAAGCTCTCGCATATGTAAGGAAGCAGGGCGCGCCCATAGTATTGAAGGCGGACGGACTTGCCCTCGGCAAAGGCGTGCTTATTTGCAACACCTTGCAGGAAGCGGAGGAAGGACTGAAGAGCATAATGCTCGACAAAGCTTTCGGTTCGGCAGGCAACAAAGTCGTAATAGAAGAGTGCATGCGCGGACTCAGGTACACCCCCGGCGAAGAAGTATCCGTTCTTTCCTTCACGGACGGCAAGACGATAGTTCCGATGATAACTTCGTGCGACCATAAGCGCGCGCAGGACGGCGACAAGGGACTCAACACGGGCGGCATGGGCACATTCTCGCCCTGCCCCTTCTGGACGAAGGAGCTTGAAGAGGAAGTCATGAACAAAATCATGATTCCCACGATGAACGCAATGAACGCTGAAGGCAGAACGTTCAAAGGCTGCCTTTACTTCGGACTTATGCGCACGGACAAGGGCATGAAGGTGGTGGAATACAATTCCCGCTTCGGCGACCCCGAAACCCAGGTTGTGCTTCCGATGCTCAGAACCGACCTTCTCGACATATTCGAGGCGGTGACGGACGGCAGACTTTCGGATATGAAAATTGAATGGGAAGACGGCGCGTGCGTTTGCGTGGTGCTTGCAAGCGGCGGATATCCCGTGAAATATGAAAAAGGCAAAGAAATAACGATAGGCGACGTCGGCGACTGCCAGATAGTTCACGCAGGCACGGCGATAAAGGACGGCAAGCTCGTAACTTCGGGCGGGCGCGTTCTCGGCGTCGTGGCAAAGGGCGCGGACGTTGAAGAAGCGCGCAAAAAGGCTTACGCCGCAGTTAAAAACATCAGCTGGGACGGAATGTCTTACCGCACGGATATAGGCATTAAGTACAGGGAAGGCTGATTTTATAAAAGCTGTAAAAATTAATTACTTGCGGCATATGTGCCGCTCAATCGCAAAAAAGAATACTCCTTATATTTATTTTTACCGCATGGAGCGCATATGATTTACAGAATTTTCGTAGAAAAGAAAGATAATTTGCAGGCAAAAAAAGTTATGGACGAGGCGAAGAACCTCCTCGGCATAAAGGATATAAAGGACGTGCGCGTGCTTATCCGTTACGATGTGGAGGGCATGAGCGAAAAGGAGCTTGAGGAAGCAATCCCCGGCGTGTTCTCCGAACCTCCCGTAGACAACGTCTACAGGGAAAATGTCGAGTTCGGCAAAGACTATTCGGTGTTCGCCATAGCATATCTTACCGGTCAGTACGACCAGCGCGCGGACAGCGCCGCACAGTGCGTTCAGCTCCTCACCCAGAAGGAGCGCCCCCTTATAAAGTGCGCCCGCGTTTATGCGGTAAAGGGCGCAAATGCGGAAGAGGTTGAAAAGCTCAAAAAGCACCTTATCAACCCCGTTGAAAGCGAAGAGGTAAGCCTCGGCAAGCCCTCGTCTCTCGCACACGAGCACATCGAAGCTCCCGACGTGGAAAGCGTGAAAGGCTTCATAAAGATGTCCGACGAAGAGATTGCGGCATACCACAAAAAGATGGGCTTTGCAATGTCCGTTGAAGATCTTGCCTTTGTCCGCGATTACTTCATTTCCGAAAAGCGCGACCCTACGGAAACCGAACTTAAAGTAATAGATACATACTGGTCCGACCATTGCCGCCACACCACGTTCGCAACAGAGATTACGGGCGTCGAAATAAACGGCGACAATGCGCGCGTGAAGGAAGCTTACAAGCTTTACAACGACCTTTTCTCCGAACTTTACGCGGGCAGGAAGGATAAATATCCCTGCCTTATGGATATAGCCACTATCGGCGCAAAGAAGCTTAAAAAGGAAGGCAGGCTTAAAAACCTCGACGAATCGGAAGAGATAAACGCCTGCTCTATAAACGTAGACGTGGAACTTGACGGCAAGCCTGAAAAATACACCGTCATGTTCAAGAACGAAACGCACAACCACCCCACCGAAATAGAACCTTTCGGCGGCGCGGCAACCTGCCTCGGCGGCGCTATCCGCGACCCTCTTTCCGGGCGCACCTACGTTCTGCAGTCGATGCGCATAACGGGCGCGGCAGACCCCACCGAACCTCTTGAAAACACCCTTCCCGGCAAACTTCCCCAGCGTGTCATAACAACGACTGCGGCGGCGGGCTTTTCTTCCTACGGCAACCAGATAGGTCTTGCCACGGGTCAGGTAGACGAAGTTTATCACCCCGGCTACAAGGCAAAGAGGCTTGAAACGGGCTTTGTGGTTGCAGGCGCAAAATCTGATATGATATACCGCGAACGCCCCGCGGAAGGCGATGTAATAATCCTCCTCGGCGGCGAAACGGGACGCGACGGCTGCGGCGGCGCTACGGGCTCTTCCAAGGCTCACGATAAGAAGTCCGTTCAGACGTGCGGCGCGGAAGTTCAGAAGGGCAACGCGCTTACAGAGCGCAAACTCCAGAGGCTCTTCCTCAATAAGGAAGCAACCCGCAAAATCAAAAAGTGCAACGACTTCGGCGCGGGCGGCGTATCTGTCGCCATAGGCGAACTTTCCGACGGCGTTGAAATACAGCTCGACCTCGTTCCCAAGAAGTACGAAGGCCTTTCGGGCACAGAGCTTGCCATATCCGAATCTCAGGAAAGAATGGCGGTGGTAGTCAAAAAGGAGGACGCGGAGGAGTTCATAAAGCTCGCCGCAAAAGAAAACCTTGCTGCAACCCCCGTTGCAAAAGTAACGTCTGACAGGCGTATGAGGATGTTCCACCGCGGCAGAGCGATAGTTGATATTTCGCGCGATTTCCTCGATACCAACGGCGTAAAGCAGCGCATTCCCGCGGAGATTGACGAAAACAGGACGAACTTCTTTGCACCCAAGGCAGACGGCAACTTCGAAAAAGACCTTCTTGCAACGCTTTCCGACCTCAACGTATGCTCGAAGAAAGGTCTTTCCGAGATGTTCGACTCTACGATAGGCGCCAAATCTGTATATATGCCTTTCGGCGGCAAAAACCAGATTACGCCCGTAACCGCTATGGCTGCTAAAATTGTGGGCGGCGAAACGGACGACTGCACGGTATCTGCATACGGCTACAATCCCAATCTTATGTCTTCATCGCCTTTCACGGGCGCAATATATTCGATAGTAACCTCGGTTGCAAAAGTTGTTGCGGCGGGCGCAGACATGAACGATATCCGCCTTACGCTTCAGGAATTCTTCATGCGCCTGAGGGAGGATAAAAAGCGCTGGGGCGTTCCCCTTTCGGCGCTTCTCGGCGCGCTCTATGCTCAGATTAATTTAGGACTTGCGGCAATCGGCGGCAAGGACTCCATGAGCGGCACTTTCGAAGACATTGACGTGCCTCCCACGCTTATATCTTTCGCGCTCGCGCCTTCAAAGGCGTCACGCCTTATAACCAATGTACCCGAAAAGGCGGGCGAAAAAATGTGGCTTCTTCCCATGAAGAAGGACGAAAATTCCGTACCCGATTTCGTGTACCTCAAAAAGCTCTACGCTGCCGTTCATTCGGGCATATGTGCGGGTGTAATAAAGCATGCAACTGTAATCGAACAGGGCGGCATAGCTTCGGCTGTGGCAAAATCCTGCTTCGGCAACGGCCTCGGATTTGACTTCGCGCTCTCCGAAGGCGAACTGTTCACAGAGCGTTACGGCGATATAATAGTATGCGCCGACGACGTATCTTCGCTCGGCGTTGACAGCGTTTATATCGGCGAAACAAAGCAGGGCGACTTCACCTGCGGCAAAGCCGCCACAGGCTATGCCGAAGCGCTTAAGGCTTATACGTCCAAGCTCAACGGCGTATTCCCCGCAACCGCACCCGCAGAGGGTGAAATACCCGACTGCGACTTCAGGGGCGAAGGCAAGTACGGCAGCATAGCAATCAAAACTGCAAAGCCGCGCGTATTCATACCCACGTTCCCCGGCACCAACTGCGAACTGGATACGGAGCGCAAGTTCCGCCTTGCAGGCGCCGAAACTGAAATAGTTGTAATCCGCAACCGCTCGCCCAAGGACATTGAAGAGAGCGTGGAAGCCATAATAAAGGCAATAGAAAAGGCTAACATAATAGCTTTCCCCGGCGGCTTCTCCGGCGGCGACGAACCCGACGGTTCGGGCAAGTTCATTGCAACGACGTTCAAAAACCCTGCAGTATCTGAAAAGATTGCAGAGCTTCTTGATAAGCGCGACGGACTTATCCTCGGCATATGCAACGGCTTCCAGGCGCTTATAAAACTCGGGCTCGTGCCTTACGGCAAGGTAAGCCCGCTCACCTCGGGCTCGCCCACGCTTACATACAACAATATTGCCCGCCACGTGTCCACGCTCGTGGATATCAGGGTAGCTTCTGTAAAGAGCCCCTGGCTTGCGGCATGCAAGGTTGGCGAGGTTTACACCGTTCCCGTATCCCACGGCGAAGGCAAGCTTATCGCTCCCGCAGCCGAACTTGAAAAGATGCGCAAAAACGGACAGATTGCAACGCAGTACTGCGACGTATCCGGTAAGCCTACTATGCTCAGTCCGTTCAACCCCAACGGCAGCATGTGGGCGATAGAGGGCATAACTTCGCCCGACGGCAGGGTATTCGGCAAGATGGGTCACGCAGAGCGCACGGGCGAAAATCTTTACAAGAACTGCTGCGGCAACTTCGACATGAAGATTTTCGAAAGCGGCGTAAAGTACTTCAAATAATTAAAAAATCAGCTCAAAACTCGGCAAAAAAGTCGTATATTGTGCAGTTCAACCGCAGGTTGCGTAAAACACAACCTGCGGTTTATGATATTCAACTTATGGTACGTTGTAATAAGTTTGCGCTGAAGTTATAATATCGGCATAAACCAAGGAGGTAAAAAAATATGTCAACACTCGGACAGAGGATAGCGGGTTACCGCAAGGCGGCTTCGCTCACGCAGGAGGAGCTTGCGGAAAAATGTTCGGTATCCGCACAGGCGGTATCCAAGTGGGAGAACGATATCTCCGCGCCCGATATTTCGCTCATACCCGTGCTTGCAAAACTTTTCAACGTATCCTGCGACGAGCTTCTCGGCGTCAGCCGCAAGGAAGTGCAGGCTGTTCCCGAACAGTGCGTGGATTTGAATAAAATGCTTTTTAAAATGAAAGTGCTCTCTGCGCGCGGGGACAAGGTCAACATAAATCTGCCTTTGCAGATAGCCGAATCATTCATAAAAAATGCCAATTTCGGCTCTGACAGCGAGGCAATCAGAAATATTGATTTTGCCGGGCTTGTTTCTATGGTGAAGATGGGGGCAGTCGGAAAGCTCATGGAGGTAAACTCTGCCGACGGCGACACCGTGGAGATTTGGGTAGAATGAAATGCCGCATCAGAAAAAGCGGAAAGATTGGCGTAACAATCCCTTTGCCCGCGCGGATTGCCTTGCGCGTATTGTTTTCCGATTGCTCCTATAAGGAGCTTCCGCGTTCGGAGCTTAAAAATATTTTCTGCAGTCTGAAAGCCGCCAAAAAAATATGGGGTCATCTGACTGTACTGGAAATACATTCATCGGACGGGTACGAAGTTACCTTAACTTTATGAAAAAGCAGAGCGGCGGCGCAAAATTTTGCGCCGCCGCATACTTTACAACCACAATATTTTGTGGTATAATATACCAAAACGGCGGCAAAAATATTTCCGCGTAACGTAAGAGGTGAAAATTATGAAGTGCATGTACTGCGGCTGTGAAGACAGCAAGGTTATAGACAGCCGTTCGGCCGACGAAGGCAGGACGATACGCAGAAGAAGGGAATGCCTCGCCTGCGGCAGAAGGTTCACCACTTACGAAACCATTGAGGACACGCCCGTGCTCGTCATAAAGTCGAGCGGCAACAGGCAGGCTTTCGACCCCCAGAAGATAAAGAACGGCGTGATAAAGGCGTGTGAAAAGCGCCCCGTTCCCATGGCTAAAATCGATGCCCTCGTGGACAGCGTGTCAAAACAGGTTTATAATTCCATGGAGCAGGAAATTTCCTCCAAAGCCATAGGCGAAATGGTCATGAAGGAGCTCAAAAATATAGATGAAGTGGCGTATGTGCGCTATGCGTGCGTG
Source organism: uncultured Clostridia bacterium (assembly GCA_944368065.1). Classification (GTDB taxonomy): domain Bacteria; phylum Bacillota; class Clostridia; order Christensenellales; family Borkfalkiaceae; genus Coproplasma. The sequence continues at coordinate 43,626 of CALVWV010000010.1, forward strand.
TACCGTTCGTTCAACGATATATCCAGCTTTATGGCAGAACTTCAGAGCCTTATGGAAAACAAGCAGGGCTCTGCTCCCGACGGCAAAAAAGAATAAACGAGCCGTCGGCAAAAGTACCTGCAGGGTGCTTTGACTTTTCAATCAGTACATATTGCGCCGCTCCTATGGGGCGGCTTTTGAATGGGAGGGATTATGACCCACAAAGTTAAAATCGGCAACCTTTATATAGGTGGCGGCGAAAGCGTAAAGATTCAGTCCATGTGCACGGTAAAGACTTCGCGCACGGACGATGTGTGCGCCCAGATATCCGCGCTCGAGGAGGCGGGGTGCGAAATCATACGCGTATCCGTGCTCGACGAAGAGGACGCCGCGGCTATAAAAGAAATTAAAAGAAGGATAAAAATACCCTTGGTTGCCGATATTCATTTTTCGGCAAAGCTTGCGGTTGCCGCAATTGAGGCGGGCTGCGACAAGGTGCGCATAAACCCGGGCAACATCGGTGGCGAAAATAACGTGAAGCTGGTTGCCGACTGCATAAAAGCACACGGCATACCCGTGCGCGTAGGCTCGAATACGGGCAGCATAGAAAAGGAATTTCTTGCAAAGTACGGCGTAAGCGAAGTATCGCTCGTCGAAAGCGCTTTGAAAAGCGTTGCCATGCTCGAAAAATACGGCGTAGGCGACATAGTAATTTCGGTAAAGGCTTCGTCAGTGCCGCTCACATACAAGGCATACACAATGCTTTCTTCCCGCACCGATTATCCCCTCCATATCGGCGTTACCGAAGCGGGCACTTACGAAAGTGCGCTCGTCAAATCTTCTGCGGCGCTCGGCGCGCTTTTATTAAGCGGCATAGGCGATACAATCCGCGTATCCATCACGGGCGACCCCGTGCGCGAAATTCATGCCGCGCGCAGAATACTTCAGGCCGTAGGTCTTGATAAAAATTTTGCAGACGTTGTATCCTGCCCCACGTGCGGCAGGTGCCAGTGGAATTCGGCAGCGCTCGCAGAGCTTGTCTCCGAAAAGGTAAAAAATATAAAAAAGCCGCTCAAAATTGCCGTAATGGGGTGCGTAGTCAACGGCCCCGGCGAGGCGTCGGAGGCGGATATAGGCATTGCGGGCGCAAAAGATTACTGCGTGATATTCCGCAGGGGCAAGGTTGAAAGAAGGGTGCCCGCAGACAGCGCCGTGCAGGAGTTTTTAAAGGAGATAGAAAGCCTTACAGATGACTGAAGATATATTGACCGAAGTCCGCGCGACCAGCGGACTTAAAAATGCGATAATGGGCGGAGTGGAGCTGACGCAGGCGACGTCAGAAGTTACGGTCTGCCTCATAACGGACACGCCGTATTCTGAAAGCGACTACAAGTCTGCGTATTCCGCGGTGAGAAAGTACGTTCCGTCAGCCTTTTCGCTCGAGCTTAAAATATCCAAACTCACGCCCGACTGCGCTATGGTCAAGCGCAGAATACTTTCGATAATAGGCGAAAAATTCCCCGCGCTCGCCTCGGTTACTGGCGAAAACGGCGTCGAGGTGACAAAGGACGGAGACGGCTTTTCCTTTGTCGTTACGGCGCTTACGTCCTCACGCTCGCAGGACGTGGTAAAGACCGTGGAAGACGCGCTCAAAAAATCTTTCTGCGGTTCTTTCCGCGGAAGCGTATCAAAGGAAAAGCTCAATGTTTCGGACATATCCGTGGAGGAAACGGTAGTGGAAGAAAATTTTGAAGCTCCCGTCCGCACCTTCCCCGTAGAAAATTTTTCGCCTATAGAGAGCGCCGACGCGCCCAAGCGCGCGCTGTATATCGCCGACTTTAATTTCGTTGGCGAAAACGCGGTAGTCTGCGGAAGCGTAATAGACATACAGGAGCGCTCATATACCCGTTCCAACGGAGAAGAAAAGCCTTATTTCAACATAACGCTTTCGGACGGCACGGGCAACATGCGCCTTACTTATTTTTCGCGCAAGAAGAGCGTGGATAAAATAAGGGAGATAAAGGTCGGCGAAAACATAGTCTGCAACTGCCGCAGCGAAGTGCACGGCGGCATGTTGCGCTATACCGCGACGATGATAAACTACGGCGCCCCGCCCGAAAATTTTGTGCCCGAAAAGCGCAAGGCGCGCCCCGTGCCCAAGGCATATCACACCATATTCCCCGAAGAGTTCACCGACTATACCCAGGCAGATTTCTTTACGGACGCGACCCTGCCCGAATGTTTCAAGGGCACGTCTTTCGTCGTGTTCGATCTCGAAACAACGGGCCTTTGCACTACTCCCGTGGCGGGTGAGATGGACGGCATAATTGAAATCGGCGCATACAAGGTTACAGACGGCGAAATCCGCGAAAAGTTTTCCACTTTCGTCAACCCCGAGCGCAGCGCGCCCCTTGACCCCAAGATAGTTGAGCTTACGGGCATACCCGAAGAAACGGTAAAAAGCGCGCCCAGCTATAAGGACGTTCTGCCCGATTTCGTAAAGTTCTGCGACGGTTCCGTCCTCGTAGGTCACAACGCAGCGGGGTTCGACATAAAGTTCATTGATTTCTACTGCAGGGAGCTCGGCTACGCGCCCGATTGCAGGGTAATAGATACGCTCTTTCTCTCCCAGCAGCTTTTAAGACTTTCAAACAACAAGCTCAACACTGTGGCGGAACATTTCGGCATAACATTCAACCACCACAGGGCGGAAGACGACGCGCTCGCCACGGCAAAAATATTCATCGAGCTCATAAAAATAAAAAAATCTTTCCCAAATTACTGATAAAGGTTGCAAAATGCAAACAGCCGTGGTATAATAAAAACAGCCTTAATATTAAAGTTAAGATTGAGTGCCTTGCGGGGCACTCAATCGCTGTATAAAGGGCAATTCGACGGGCTATAGTGTGCGCCCAAATGCAAAGCTGCGATTTTTCTGCAACTTTTTCAAACTGATAAGGAGTTATAATGAACTTTAAACCTACAGAGGAAATAAAAGAATTTCTCGGCAGAATAGCCGAACCGATGGGCATTGAAATAGTGGATGTCGAAACGAAGGGCGACGAGCTTACGGTGTTCATAGAAACCGAAAGCGGCGTTGACCTTGACACGTGCGAAAAATTCCACAACGCCATAATGGAACCCATTGACGAACTTGACCCCAGCCTCGGCGCGGCATACACTTTAAACGTATCCAGCCCCGGGCTCGACCGTCCTTTCAGAACTGCGCGCGATTTCGAGCGCAACCTCGGCAAGGAGGTGGAAGTAAAACTTTTCGCTCCCCTGAAGGGCAAAAAACTTCTCGAGGGCGTTTTGGAAGCTTTCGACGAAAATTCCGTAACTTTGAAAATCGGCGACGAAACGGAAAAGATAAACAAAACCAAGATAGCCAAAATAAACAAGGCTATACAGTTAGACTAAAAACGGCGGCAGAGGCCGCATTTCATAAAAAATTCCATAAAAAATAACGCTCCGCTTTAAAAGCGGCTTTCAACTCAAAACAGGAGATTTTAAAATGACTAACAAAGATTTTTTCTTGGCGCTTGAAGACTTGGAAAAAGAGAAGGGCATATCGAAGGAAGTATTCCTCGAAGCTTTGGAAAACGCCCTCGTATCCGCGTGCAAAAAGCAGTATGCCGGCACGGTAGGCGCCGTTGAAATCAAGCTCAATCCCGATAAGGGCACTTTCGACTTCTATACGGTAAAGACCGTCGTTGATGAAGTTGCCGACCGCGAAAAGGAAATTTCTTTGGAAGAAGCCCGCGCCATTAAAAAGACGGCGAAAGTGGGCGACAAGCTTACGGAAAAGTTCGTACCCAAGGACTTTTCCCGCATTGCCGCGCAGACGGCAAAGCAGGTAATTCTGCAGAAGATACACGAAACCGAGCGCGACGCCGCAATGAGCGAGTTTGCCGATAAAGAGGGCGAGCTTCTCGTGGGCGTTGTCCGCAAGAAGGACGCAAAGAACATATACATCGACCTCGGCAAGGGTCAGATAGAGGGCGTGCTTCTTCCCTCCGACCAGGTTCCCGGCGAAAATTACAACGTAAACGACAAAATTAAAGTTTTCGTCAAAAAGGTAAAGAGCGGATACAACGGCGCGCAGGTGCTCGTAAGCCGCACGTCGCCCGGACTTGTAAGAAAGCTGTTTGAAGAGGAAGTTCCCGAAATAAAGCAGGGCACGGTAGAAATAAAAGAAATCAGCCGCGAGGCAGGTTCCCGCACCAAGATGGCGATATACTCCAACGACCCCCGCGTAGACGCGATAGGCGCCTGCGTCGGCAACAAGGGCGCAAGGGTAAACGCGGTAGTTGCGGAACTCGGCGGCGAAAAGATAGACATTATTCCCTGGAGCGAAGATCCGCTTGAGTTCATAGCAAAAGCGCTTTCGCCCGCAAAGGTAATATCCGTAACCCAGCTCGACGGCGAAAAGACGGCAATGGCAGTCGTTCCCGACGACAAGCTCTCGCTTGCAATCGGCAAGGACGGACAGAACGCGCGTCTCGCCGTAAGGCTCACGGGCTGGAAGATAGACGTGAAGAGCCGCAGCGCGGCTGAAAAGATGGGCTTTGTTCACGAGTCGGAGGGTGAAGGCGAAGAGCCCGCCGAAGAACATAATGCCGAAGACTAAGAAAATACCTTTAAGGATGTGCATAGCCTGCCGCGAACTTAAGGAAAAGCGCGATATGCTCCGCATAGTAAAGAATGCTCAGGGCGAAATATTCATAGACTTTTCCTCCAAAGCCGCGGGGCGCGGCGCATACATCTGCGACAATCCCGACTGCATCAAAAAACTTAAAAAGCAGCGGCTTATAAACAAAGTTTTCTCGTGCGAGGTACCCGAAGAGGTTTATGCGCGCATAGAGGAGGAATACTTTGGAAAAAAGAGCTAAGGCGGAAACTTACATAGGCTTCTGCCTGCGCGCCCGGAAAATCACGCTCGGCACGGGCGCGGTGGACTGCCTTAAAAAGGGAGTTTATCTTATTTTAGTGTGTAAAACGGCGTCGGAAAACGCATTCAAACTTGCCCTTAAATTTGCACGCAGGCACTCTTGCCCGCTTATGGTGTGCAAATCGGGGCTGGAAAACGCCGTACACAGACCGGGCTGTAAAATCGCGGCGGTGACGGACAGTCAGCTTGCGGGCGCGATAATTTCCGCCGCGGACGAGAATTATGAAATATATGCTGGAGGCATAAACTGATATATGGCAAACAAATACGAAAACGCTGAAAATATAGGAAAGCTGGTATCCGGCGGGACGTTGTCCGAGCTGGGTAAAAAGGTCAACGCATCCGAAAAGAGGGTGTCCGAGATTCTTAAAAAGCTGTCCGATATGGAGAGCGCTATCCAGGTAGCGAAGAAGCAGGAAGAGGAGCGCCTCGCTTCCGAGCAGGCTGAAAAAGCTAAGGCGGCTGCAGAAAAGGCTGAAAAAGAGCAGGCCGAAAGGGAGAAAGCCGAAAAAGAGCAGGCTGAAAAAGCAAAAGCTGCTGCGGAAAAAGCTGAAAAGGAGCAGGAAAAGGCTAAGGCTGCCGCTGAAGAAAAAGCGGCTGAGCCCGTAAAGACGGAAAAGCCCGCCGCACAGCCCGCGCCCGCCGCTCAGAAAGCACAGCCCGCGGCTCCTGCGGCTGAAAAACAGGAAAGGCAGGAAAAGCCCGCAGAAGTCAGGGCGGAAAAACCCGCCGCAACCCAGGCAAGACCCCAGCCTGTCCAGAATGCAGGCGCACAGTCCAGCATGCCCGCGCGCAGGCAGGAAAACCAGCCCCGCACACCCCAGCAGCGCCCCGTTCAGCAGGGTTACACCTCCGGCAAACCCAGGCAGAACGATAACCGCACGTTTGTAAACAGGGATTCGCGTCCTCCCCGTCCCGGTCAGCCTCCCCGCCAGGGCGCACAGCAGCGTCCTTCGGCAGGATTCGGCGCAGGCCGCCCCGGAATGGCTTCCCGTCCCGCAGCAGGCGCAAGAGTTGCGGCACCCGCTCCCGCCGCAAAGCCCAACAACAAAAATTTCGGTCCCGACAAAAAGAAGGGCGACCGCACTTATATAGAAAAGGAAAAGCGCCCGATGAACAAGCGCTCGCTTATAAAGCAGCAGGGCGCAAGCGTTGAGGATTTCGACGACGAAAGGGGCGTATACCGCAAGGCGCGCACCAAGAAGGCGGTAAAGCAGGTTGTTCAGGCAGTCAAAATTGACCACGCCGTTGTAACTACCGATAATATTCCCATCAAGGTTCTTTCTGAAAAACTCGGCGTTACCGCAGTAGAAATAACAAAGCGCCTCTTCAAAGACGGCATAGTAACTACCGTCAACGGCTCCATAGATTACGAAACTGCGTTCATGATAGCCGCAGACCTCGGCATAGAGCTTGAATACAAGCCTGAAAAGACTGCTGAAGAAAAGCTTATCGAAAAGCAGGCAGATACCGTTGAGGAGATTGAAAGCCTCGTTCCCCGCGCACCCGTCGTAACGGTAATGGGTCACGTAGACCACGGCAAGACGTCGCTCCTCGACTATATAAGAAAGTCCAACGTAACCGAAGGCGAAGCGGGCGGCATAACCCAGCACATAGGCGCGTACTCGGTATCGGTGGGAGATAAAAAGATAACCTTCCTCGACACACCCGGTCACGAAGCCTTCACGGCAATGAGGGCGCGCGGCGCGCAGGTCACCGATATCGTAGTGCTTGTCGTAGCCGCGGACGACGGCATAATGCCCCAGACCGTAGAAGCTATCAACCACGCAAAAGCCGCGGGCGTTACGATAATCGTCGCCGTAAACAAAATGGATAAACCCTCGGCAGATATAAACAAGGTAAAGCAGGACCTTACAAACTACGGACTCGTTCCCGAAGAGTGGGGCGGCGACACCATAGTGTGCCCCGTTTCGGCAAAGACGGGCGCGGGCGTAGACAATCTGCTTGAAAACATACTTCTCGTAGCCGAAATGAAGGAGCTTCTCGCCAACCCCGAAAGGGAGGCGCGCGGCACGATAATAGAAGCCAAGCTCGACAAGGGCATGGGTCCCATGGCAAGCGTGCTCATTCAGAACGGTACTCTCCATACGGGCGACAACATCATTTCAGGCACAGTAACCGGCCGCGTGCGCGCCATGATAGACGACAAGGGCAAACAGGTCAAATCTGCAGGTCCTTCCACGGCGGTATCCGTGCTCGGCTTCGAAGAAGTGCCCAACGCAGGCGACTCCATATATGCAGTATCGCAGGAGCTGATGAAGCAGGTCATAGACGAGAGAAAGAGAAAGGAGAGCGAAGCCCGCGTACAGCAGACTTCCAAAATCTCGCTCGACGAAGTATTCGGCAAAATTGCCGAAGGCAATATGAAGACGCTCAACCTCATAATAAAGGGCGACGTACAGGGCTCTGTGGAGGCTGTGAAGCAGTCCGTCGTAAAACTTTCCAACGACGAAGTGCAGGTTAAAGTTATACACAGCGGCGCAGGTGCGGTAAACGAATCGGATGTAATGCTTGCCGACTCGTCCAACGCGATAATCCTCGCGTTCAACGTCCGTCCCGATGCCAAGGCGAAGGCGCTTGCCGAAAAGAGCAAGGTAGACGTTCGCACATACCGCATAATATACGACCTTCTCGACGATATTCAGGCAGCGCTCAAAGGCATGCTTGCGCCCAAGTATCAGGAAATTTACATGGGCAAGTGCGAAGTGCGCCAGGTATTCAAGATTACCGGCGTAGGCAACGTTGCGGGCTGCTATGTAACGGACGGCAAGATAGTCCGCGGCGGCAAGCTCCGCATATACCGCGACGACGTGCTCGTGGTCGAAGGCAACGTTCAGCAGCTCAAGCGCTTCAAGGACGACGTAAAGGAAGTAAATTACGGCTTCGAATGCGGCTGCTCCATCGAAGGCTTCAAGGATATCAGGGTGGGCGACATCATAGAATGCTATCTCATTCAGGAAGTGCCCGCAAAATAATTAATAAATAATCGGCCGTATATTTTCCGCGCGGCGAAGCAAATCAGGGCTTCAGCCGCGGGTAAAGCTCCGGCATTTGCACATCATAATAATAAAAGGAAACAAAATGAAAGGTTTAAGGGGAGAAAGACTGGCTAGCGAATTTCAGAAGGCAATCTACGAGGTGATATCCCGCAGACTGCGCGATAAGTTCCCCCAGCTTTCCGCTATAATAAGCGTCACGGGCGCGGACATAGCTCCCGACCTCAAGACGTCGAAAATATATATCAGCATATTCGACCCTTCTGAGGAAAAAAAGCTCGCTTCCTTTGAGATAATAAAGGAAAACGCAGGCTTTATCCGTCACGAGCTTTCGGGTATGCTCCGCATAAGGACGGTACCCGCGCTGACGTTCATACTCGACGGCAGCATGGAATACGGCGCCCATATAGACGAAATATTAAACAAACTGGACGTAAAATCCGAAGATGAACAGTGAAAACGCAGTAGCGGCGGCAGCCGCGCAAATTAAAAAAGCGCGCAGCGCGGCAATATTCTGTCATTCCCGCCCCGACGGAGATTCGCTCGGCAGCGGTCTTGCGCTGTGTCTAGCAATGCGCGCCGCAGGCAAAACCGCGTACCTCGTGTGCGAGGACGCCGCGCCTGAAAAATTTCTGTTTATCCCCGCCATGGCGGAGATAAAGAAAGAGCTTCCCGAAGGGGAGTTTGATACGTTCATCGCGGTTGATTGCGCAGATTTCACTCGCATGGGTGCATTCGGCAACGTGTTCGCCCGCTTCCGCGGCGATACGGTGAACATCGACCACCACATATCCAATACCGAGTACGCAAAGACAAACTGCGTCTGCGTATGCTCGGCAACCTGCGAAATCATGCCCCGCGTACTCGATGCGGCGGGACTTACCATAACCGAACCCGTCGCCAATCTTCTTATGCTCGGGCTCGTCACGGACAGCGGCTCTTTCGCCCACAGCGACGTTACCGGCCACACATTCGAAGTAGCTGCAAGGCTGCGCGACGCGGGTGCGGACATAACCAAAATCAATTACGAAATGTTCTCCCGCCAGAAAAAGGCGAGGGCTCTGCTTTTTGTCCGCGCGCTCAACAATCTCCGCTTCGCGCTCGAGGACAAGCTTGCATTCATACTGGTAACTGACGCCGCTTTAAAAGAGACGGGCGCAGAGCGCAGCCTTACGGAAGGATTTGTGGATTATCCCCTGTCCATAGACGGAGTGGAGGTATCCATAGCCCTTCTTGAGATGAAGAGCGGACAGTACAAGGCATCCTTAAGGAGCAAGGGCAAGGTAAACGTAAACGCCGTTGCGTCGACGTTCGGCGGCGGCGGACACATTCTCGCCAGCGGCTGCATGCTTTTCGGCGAGTATGAAGAAGTTGTAGAAAGGCTGACTTACGCCGTATATCAGCATTTATGACAGGTTTTATAAACGTAAACAAGGCGGTGGGGGTGTCGTCCGCAAGGGAAGTTGCCGTAATAAAAAAACTTACCGGTCAGCCGTGCGGACATCTCGGCACGCTCGACCCTATGGCAAGCGGGGTTCTCCCTGTGGCCGTAGGCAACGCGACGAGGCTGTTTGATTATTTTCTTGCAAAGCGCAAGCGCTATGTGGCTGAGTTTCTGTTCGGCACTGATACCGATACTCTCGATACTACGGGTACGGTCGTAAGAAGCGGCGGGCGCATTCCTTCCGAAAGGGAAATTGAAGCTGCATTGCCTTCTCTCGTGGGCGAACTTATGCAGGTTCCGCCGAACTACAGCGCAAAAAGCGTAAACGGCGTGCGCGGCTATCAGATGGCGCGCCGCGGCGAGGAATTTACACTTCCGCCCAAAAAGGTCAGCGTTGGCGAATTCAGACTTTTAGGTAAAGTATCGGACGGCGTTTTCCGCTTTGAAATTGAATGCGGCGGCGGCACATACATACGTTCGCTTGCGCGCGATTTAGGTAAATTGACAGGCACATATGCCGTAATGAGCGCACTTTGCCGCACAGAAAGCGGCGGATTCAAAATTGAAAATTCGGTTGAAACGCGGCTTCTTGACCGCGACAACATATATGCATCTCTAATACCTGCAGACTCCGTTCTGCCTTATCCCGCAAAGGTTCTGACCTGCGGTGAAGAAAAATTATACCTTAACGGCGTGCCGGCAGAATGCGGGCTTGCCGCTGGGCAGTACAGGATCTACCGTTCGGACGGCACATTTTACGGTGTAGGCGTATCGGACGGAACAACATTAAAATCGAGGTTAAAATTATGCTAGAGATTGTCAATTACAACAAAGATGAATACAATTTTCCCGCGCTTTTAGTGCTCGGCTGTTTCGATGCTATTCATATAGGTCACGCCGAACTTTTAAAAAAGGCCAAGCTTCAGGCTAAAATCAACGGTCTGGACCTCGGCGTAATGATGTTTGCCGAAGGTAAGGGCGGCAGACAGGTATTCACCTTTGAAGAAAGACTTGCATTTCTTGCCGAATTCAAAACTAAGTTTGTGCTTAAAATAGACTATACCGACGATTTCAAAAAGACGGCTGCAGCCGACTTTTTAAAGAATCTCGAAGAACATATAAACGTAAAAGGTTATATGAGCGGCAAGGATTTCCGTTTCGGCGCGGGCGCCAAGGGCAAGTCATCCACGCTTAAAAACTATGCGGATGATGAAGATAACGGCGTCTGGTATATGTCCGTAAAGGACGTTATGGCCGAAGGAGAAAAGGTTTCCACAACGCTCATAAAGCAGTACATAGAGGAAGGCAAAATCCAGAAAGCGGAAAGCCTTCTCGGCAGAAAGTATTTTGTCAGCGGTGAGGTCTGCGAAGGTCACGGCAGAGGCAAAATACTCGGTTTTCCCACGGCAAATATAGTTTATCCCGAAAACAAAGTGCTCGTAGCTCCCGGCGTATACGGCGTAGAGGCTGAAATAGACGGCACTGTTTATAAAGGCGTCGCAAACTGCGGTCCCCGCCCTACTTTCGGCGAAGACGCTTTCGTTATGGAAGTTTATTTCGAAGGTTTAAGCGAGGATCTGTACGGCAAAAACATAACGGTAAAATTCCTCAATTACATACGCGGCATAAAGAAGTTTGAAAACGCTGAAGAACTTTCCGCTCAGATTGCTCACGACGTAACGTGCGTCGGCGCGCCTGACAGCACCGCGGAAGAGGTTGTTGAAGAGGCAAAGGCTGAAGAACCTGCTCCCGTTGAAGAAGTAAAGGCCGAAGAACCCGCTCCCGTCGAGGAAGCAAAGGTTGAAGAGCCCGCACCCGCTGAGGAAGCAAAGGCCGAAGAGCCCGCACCCGCTGAGGAAGTAAAGGCCGAAGAGCCCGCGCCCGTCGAAGAGGCAAAGGCTGAAGAACCCGCGCCCGTCGAGGAAGCAAAGGCCGAAGAACCCGCACTTGTCGAAGAGGTAAAGGTTGAAGAGCCCGCACCCGTCGAAGAAGCAAAGGCTGAAGAACCCGCGCCCGCCGAGGAAGCAAAGGCCGAAGAACCCGCGCCCGTCGAAGAAGCAAAGGCCGAAGAGCCCGCACCCGTCGAAGAAGCAAAGGCCGAAGAGCCCGCACCCGTCGAAGAGGTAAAGGTTGAAGAGGAGGTGTCGGAATCCGTTTCCGATCCCGAGGGTGAAATTGCTGTAGCTGAAGAGCCCGAAGGCGAGCCCGCCGTTGAAAAACTTGTTGAAGAAGTTTTCGAAGGCGAAGTAAAGTCTGAACCCGAGGAAGCGCCCGCAGAAGAACTTACGGCTACCGAAACAACCGAACCCGCGGAGGAAGAAAAAGAAGAGCCCGCAGAGCAATCCGTAGTCGAAGAGATAACGGAAGAGCTCGGGGAAGAAGCGGCTGAAGATACTGCCGAAGAGACGGAAGAAGCTTCCGCGGCCGAGAGCGAAGAAAGCGCGCCCCGCAAGAATAAGAAGAGGCGCAAGGGTCGCGGCAAAGCCGACCGCAGAAGAGGAGACACCCGTAAAAGATGATTAAATTCGGACCCAGCGGCAACAGCGACAGCTTTTACGCCATGGGCTATAAAAATACAGAACAGGCGGCAAAATATGTAAAGGATTTCGGGCTTGACTGCTTCGAATATTCTTTCGGCAGGGGCGTCAACATGTCTGAAGCAAAGGCCCTGTCCATAGGCGAGGCGTTTGCCGCGGAACAGATTGAAATTTCCGTTCACGCGCCTTACTTCATAAACTTTGCCAATCCTGCCGATGAAGCTGCCCGGAAGTCTTATGGCTATGTTTTGGACAGCGCCAGATATTTAAAGTTTTTCGGCGGCAAGCGCCTTGTCTTTCACCCTGCCGCACAGGGCAAAGCATCTCGCGAAGACGCCGTGTCTCTCACATCCGAAAGGCTTAAAGTGCTGCGCGACTATATCTACATGAACGGGTACGAAGACTTGTACTTCTGCCCCGAGGTAATGGGCAAACTTGCGCAGATCGGCACGCTTGAAGAGGTTGTGTCGTTCTGCAAAATAGACCCTGTATATATTCCCTGCGTCGATTTCGGACATCTCAACTCCCGCGAGCAGGGCAGTCTGAAAACTGTAAGCGATTATAAAACCAGGCTTGAATATATGATAGGCGAACTCGGTTACGAGAGGGTTAAAAACTTCCACGTACATTTTTCAAAGATAATGTACGGCGGCAAGGGCGAAATAAAACATCTTACCTTTGCCGATGATGTTTACGGCCCTGAATTCGAGCCTTTGGCAGTGGCGCTCAAAGAGCTTAAGCTCGAGCCGTATATAGTCAGCGAATCGGACGGAACGCAGGCGGAAGACGCGCGCGCAATGAAAGATATTTATAATAAGGTTTGACATATCTGCCTTATTTTGCTAAAATAGTTATATAAGGATTGTATAAGAAAGGCTGTTTTAAAGCTTGCGCTTATGCATATTGCCGCACTGACTGTGGCAGGCGTTATTATAATGCTTATTGAAAGATCTGAAAAAATATTCAAAGATACGGGCGCGGACAAGCTTATTGTCACGGCTCCCGATTTAAGGTTTTATCTGACGGGCTTTGCCAGCTCTGACGGTTGCGTAGTAACAAATTCCGAAGGTACGACTTTTTACACCGACGCGCGCTACCTCGAGGCGGCTTCCGCCGCTTTGAGCGGCACGGGCATAAAGGTTTGCCAGCCACCCAAAGGCGGTTACCTTTCGCTTGCGGACGGAAGCAAAAAAGTTGCAGCTGCTCTCTCCCGCATGACGGCGGAAGAATACATCGCGCTTTCCGGAAAGGTAAGCGAAATAAGCGACTGCACTCCCGCATTCGACAGCGCTATGGGCATAAAGGACGGGGACGAGCTCGCCCGCATTAAAAAGGCGTGCGAAATTGCCGATAAAGCTTTCATAGATACACTCGGCGCGTTCAAAGAGGGCATGACCGAAAACGAAGCGGCGGCGGAGCTTGAATACCGCATGCGCAAATTCGGCGCGAGCGGAACTTCGTTTGATACCATTATGGCGTTCGGCGAAGGGTCTTCCGTACCCCATCACGAAACGGGCAACCGCAAACTTAAATTCGGCGACATAATCCTCGTCGACTTCGGTTGCAAGTGGGGCGGTTATTGCTCAGACTGCACGCGCACCTTCCTTTTCGGCGACGACAAGAAGCACGAAGAGTTCAAAAAAGCTTACGACTTTGTGCTTAAAGCCCATATGGCGGCAAAAGAACAGATAGTCTCTGGCATGAGCGGCAAAGATGCCGACGAAACGGCCCGCGCCGTATTGCGGCAGGCGGGACTGGACAAGTACTTCACCCATTCCTTAGGCCACGGCATAGGCATCAACATACACGAATTCCCCAGGCTTTCGCCCAGAAGTACGGATATACTTAAAAACGGAATGGTATTTTCTGACGAGCCCGGCGTATATTTTGAAGGCGACTTCGGTATCCGCATAGAGGACAGCGTAATGCTTGAAGGCGGAAAGGTTGTAAGCCTTACCAATACAGATAAAAAGCTTTTGATACTTTAAAGCTTAAATTATAGTTATTTGCAAATTTTTCAAGGAGAATATTTATATGGCATCTATTATGGCGGGAGATATCCGCAAAGGTTCAACTTTCGAATACAACGGCAAGGGCGTATATACCGTAACGGAATTCCAGCACGTTAAGCCCGGCAAAGGCGCGGCTTTCGTAAGGGCAACGCTCAAGAACGTAGTAACGGGACAGGTTCTTTCAGACGTAACTTTCAACCCCACGGCAAAGCTTGAAACTGCTCAGGTTGAAACGCGCAAAATGACCTATTCCTACACCGATGGCGAATTCTATTACTTCATGGATCCCGACACGTTCGAGATGATTACTTTGAATCTCAGCCAGGTAGAGGAAGCGCTTAAGTACATCAAAGAAAACGACATGGTTACCATGAAGTTCTTAAGCGGCACCGCATTCTCCGTAGAGCCTGAAAACTTTGTAGAGCTCAAGATAATCGAGTGCGAGCCGGGCGTAAAGGGCAACACTGCGACCAACGCAATGAAGAACGCCAAAGTTGAAACGGGCGCAACGATAAAAGTACCCATGTTCGTTGAAGAGGGCGAAGTTATCCGCATCGATACGCGCACGGGCGAGTATATGTCCCGCGTAGGCAAGTAATTTCGTATGAAGGCGGTCATTCAGCGGGTTAAGCGCACGTCGCTTTCTGTAGATGGGCGTCTTGTATCAGAAATACCCTTCGGGCTTGCCGTATATCTCGGCGTAAAGTCGGGCGACACAGACGCTATGCCTGCGGCTATGGCAAAAAAGATAGCCGCGCTCCGCATTTTTGAAGACGGTAACGGCAAAATGAATTTGTCCGTAAAAGATGTCGGCGGCGAGGTGTTGCTCATTTCCCAGTTCACGCTTTTGGGCGACTGTTCGCACGGCAACCGTCCCAGTTTCATACTGGCGGAGCGCCCCGAACGCGCCAACGCGCTTTATGAAAGCACTGCAAAGGAGCTTAAAGCCCTCGGTGTGCCCGTAAAGACTGGCATATTCGGCGCCGATATGAAGATAGAGCAGTTCAACGACGGGCCCGTCACTATAATTTACGAAATCTGAAATCAATGCAGGGCGGATATTACGCCCTGTTTTGTTTTAATCTGTATACTTTTGCTTATGGAAATAAAATATCTCGGTACAGCCGCGGCGGAAGGCGTGCCCGCAATGTTCTGCAAATGCCCCGTGTGCGAAAATATACGCGCAATCGGCGGCAAAGAATTAAGAACGCGCACGCAGATTTTAATTGACGGCGAACTCAGCATAGATTTCCCGCCCGAAGCGTATGTTCACTCGTTTAAATACGGCTTTGACTGCGCTGACATAAAATACCTTTTAGTCACGCATTCGCATATGGACCATTTTTACGCGCACGACTTTATCCTGCGCGGGTATCGCTATGCGGAAGGCTTTTCTGCGCCGCTCGAAATTTACGGCAACAGCGAAGTTGCGGCAGTTTTTTCCGAATGTACTGCAAGGGAGATGAAGCCGTCGGTCGCTCCTAACATAAAAATGCACGTGATAAAGCCTTACAGCCGCCTTGAAATCGGCGGATACAAAGTGCTTACGCTCCCCGCAAACCATTCAAAGACGGAAGAGGCAATGCTTTTTTATATAGAAAAGGGCGGCAAGGGCTATCTGCATATGCACGATACCAGCATTCCAGAAGATGGCATTTACGGATTTTTAAAATCAAACGGCGCGCGCGCATGCGTTGTCAGCTTCGACTGCACGTATGCCGACCGCACGGGCATATCCCGACCGAGGCATATGAATATCGAAGATTGCATGTCGGTAAAGCAAAAGCTTGTATCCTTTGGCGTCTGCGGCGAAGATACAAAGTATGTAATCACACACTTTTCGCATAACTGTAACCCGCTCACTTCAAGGCTTGCCGAAATTGAAAAGAAGTTTTCCTTAAAGGCCGCATACGACGGAATGAATATTATTGTTTAAGGTGACTGTATGCATATAATAAAGCACTTTATAACCATAACGCGCCACCGCATGAAGGTGTGCGGCTATTGCTTCCGCGCGGGGCTTATCTGGCAGGGGCTTGTGCACGACCTTTCAAAGTACAGCCCGTCTGAATTTATTGCGGGCGCACGTTTTTATCAGGGCAATATGAGCCCGCAGGTAAAGGAGAGGGTGGTTTTAGGCTACTCCGCGGCGTGGCTTCACCATAAGGGGCGCAACAAGCACCACTTTGAGTACTGGCGCGACGTGGATAAAACGGGCAAAAACGCACCTGTAAAAATGCCCGCAAAGTACTTTGGCGAAATGATATGCGACCGCGTCGCCGCAAGCAGGATTTATCTCGGCAAAAATTATACCCAAAGGAGCGCGCTCGAATATTTTGAGCGCCGCACCGACGTAAGCTATATGCATCCCGAAACGGCGGCGGAGCTTAAAAGATTTCTTACACTCATTGCTGAAAAAGGCGAAAAGGCGGCCTTTGCCGAGCTTAAAAGCTATATAAAGACGGAAAGCAAAAAGGAAAAGGCTGAAGTAAAGCAAAAGATAAGACTGTATAATAAGTCTGAAATATAAAAATGTGCGCCGCGCGGCTTTAAGCCGCCGCGGCGCACATTTTATCAATCTTATCTGATTATTTTAAGCAGTCCTGAATTTAAGCGTTTCGTCGCCCGTATAAATCCCGCAGATAAAATCTGCAAGACTTTCGGTATTAATGTCGCGGTATTCTTCGCTAGGGTAAAACAGAATGCCGTCAAGCCCTGCAAAGTCGGGGTTCACGTCGTCGCGCAGGCAGTAAACAAAAGCCAGTATATAGCCATCGTTTTCAAGGTCTGCAATTCCCAGCCAGTACTCTTTTACAATTCCGCCGTCCACTTCCAGAATATATCTGTCGGCGGAAGGGTAGGGGAAGTCCGCATGTTCGCCTTTGTCCATGGCATACGGTTGTTCCTTGACGTATTTTGCATCGGGTATGTACTCAAAAAATTTTCTGATATCTTCGGATAAATTGTTCTGCGCACGCTTGCAGAATTGTCGTGCAAGTAAATCCGCGTCGTTTGCGGTAAAACTTTCGTAAACAGCGGCAGTGTACTGCGATATAATTTCCTGCTGCGTTTCGCGGTAAAACTTTTCGCCTTCCATGTACAGCCCGAATTGCATGGGTTCGCAGCAGCTGTGCTCAGTTCCGTCTGCTTCCGTAACATTTTCAGGCATCAGGTCGTACATTTTGCTTTCGCCAAAATACATGAAGCAAATGCCTTCGTAATTTTCGTCATAATCGTTTACAGGATACCACGCCACAGTCATATTCACAGAGCGCGTTCTGGTGCTGAGCGTAAGGTCAAAAGTAAGGTAGCGGCTGTGCGTCCCATAATCCCACGATGCTTCGTCCGCCCCCGCATCGTATGTAAATGAAGTAATCTCTTCATTTACAAAATCAAAAAGGTTGTCAAGTTTCCGGTCAAAATCGCTTAAGTAATTTACTGCGTAAAAACTGAACTTGTCCTTCACGGCGCTTTTATTGCGCGAGTTTAAACTTTCAATAAGTTCATTTGTCAAGTCGGTATCAAGGTCGCGCCTGTTTTCGTAAAACGGGTCAGGGCTTATAAGCGTATCAAGCACAGAGCAGCCGCCAAGTAACGGCAAAGCCAACGCCGCCGCGGCGCATGCAATTAGTTTTTTAATGTTCATATATGTAACCTTAAGTTTATTATATTATATCTGTTTGCAAATTCAAAGTCAACATCGCAAAAAATTTAAAATCAGTACTTTTCAGTTATAAAAAGCCGTAAACATATATAAAATTGCTTGTGCTGAAAGCGCTTTATCTGTTATAATAATCAGCGACGGGGTATTAGCTCAGTTGGTAGAGCGCTACACTGGCAGTGTAGAGGTCAGCGGTTCGAATCCGCTATGCTCCACCAAAAAAGGCGCCGCCACAGCTTGGTTGCTGTGGCGGCGCCTTTTTGTCGGGCATAGCGGTAAACAGAAACGCCTCGTTCGGGCTTCGGCAAAAGCCGAGCCCTGCCGAGGGTTCCCGCAAGCGGGAAACGGCAGTACCGCTAAAAGAGAACAGATTTCTGCATCGCTTTTTTTGCGCGGTGGAGCATAGCGGTAAACAGAAACGCCACGCTAATGCAGTGCGTTGATTTCGCCGCGTTGTTAACTATATTCATAATTTTGTTAGTTACTGTATTTTATATAATTTTTGCAAAATTTTCGCTGAAAATTGACAAAGCAATAAAATAAGCTATAATGAAAATGCACGAACGGAATGCCAGTAAAAAAGTAAGGGTGGAATGAATTGTTTCAGATATTCTTGACGGCGGTCAACGCAATTTTGCCTATAGTCCTGCTTATAGTTCTTGGCTACATTTTAAAACGTATAGGCTTTCTCACGCGCGAATTTTTAAAAATAGGCAACAAACTTGTATTCAATGTCTGCCTGCCTTGCATGCTGTTCATCAATATCTACGATATACAGGACATTACTGCCGTAAACTGGGGACTTGTAATTTTCTGCGTGGCAATGGTCTTTATCATCTTCGGCATAGGTCTTGTGGTAAGTATCCTTGTAACAAAGGATAACCGCCGCCGCGGAGTAATACTGCAGTGTTGCTATCGCAGTAACTTTGCCATAATAGGCATGTCGCTGGCGTCGTCTCTCGCAGGAGCGGGGCAGGAAGCCGCCGTAGACGGAGTAGTTTCCATAATACAGGCATTCACGATTCCGATATTCAATATACTTGCTGTAATTTCGCTTTCCGTATTCGTCGGAAAGGGACAGCCACAGCTTAATGAAGAAGGCATGCTTGTAAAACCTGCTTCGTCGCATACAGATATCAGAAAAATTCTACTGAATATCGTAAAGAATCCGCTTATTATCGGCATAGTCACAGGCCTTGTGTTTGTAGGCTTAAGATATGCAGAAATTGCAATCTGGGGCGATCCCGCACCTTTTACCGTAAAAGAAGACCTGACTTTTGTATATACAACGCTTTCCGACCTCAAGCAGGTAACAACTCCGCTCGCATTGATAGTGCTCGGCGGTCAGTTTGAATTTTCTGCAATAAAAGGCATGTCGCGCGAAATAATTACAGGTACTGTTTTCCGCATAGTCATAGCGCCTTTGCTCGGAATAGGCTGCGCGGTAATACTGAGCGAATTTACTCCGCTTTTAAATTTCGGCAGCACGGAATATCCGGCAATAATAGCTCTGTTCGGTACGCCCGTAGCGGTATCCAGCGCGATAATGGCGGGGGAGATGAACAACGACGAACAGCTTGCAGGACAGCTCGTCGTGTGGACGAGCGTATGCTCGATAGTTACATTGTTCATGGCGGTATTCCTTCTAATGTCGTTCGGACTTCTTGCGGTCTGAAAAAGCAGATAAAAACTTTTAAAACGAAGCGCCACGGCGCTTATAAATATAATCAGAATAAGGGATAAACGGCGCGATAGTTGCGGCATATATGCCGCTCAATTCAATTTCTACTGCGGCGCGCCGCGGAAATGAGAGAAAGGCAAAATAAGTTATGTTCACCATTTTCATGACGGCAATCAACGCCGTCGTACCCATCGTGGCGCTGATTGCTCTAGGCTATTTTTTAAAGCGCATCGGCTTTCTCACGAAGAACTTCCTTGAAATAGGCAACAAACTCGTATTCGACGTAGCTCTGCCCTGCATGCTGTTTATCAACATATACAACATACAGGATCTGTCTCAGATAAACTGGGGACTTGTCATTTTCTCGGTAATAGCAATACTCATTCTTTTCGGATTCGGCTGGGTAACTGCAATATTAACCACAAAAGATCCCCGTCGCCGCGGTCCCGTGTTCCAGTGCACGTTTTTAAGTAACTTTGCGATAATCGGCATATCCCTTGCAGAAGCGCTTGCAGGCACGGCGGAGGGAGCGGTAGATATCGTCAACGGCGTGGTTGCCATAATTCAGGCTTTCACCGTGCCCATATTCAATATACTCGCCGTAATTTCCCTTTCAGTATTCCACGCGCCCGCAACGGCTAACGGCCAGCCTGTTGACGAAAACGGACTTATAGCCGTTCCCGGAAGGCAGAAGATAAACATAAAGCGCGTTGTCCTCAATATCGTGGAAAATCCTATGATAATAGGTATCGCGCTCGGCCTTATTTTCCTCGGCTTAAGATATGCCGAAGTTGCAATCTGGGGCAATCCCGCGCCTTTTACAATAAAGGAAGACCTTACGTTCGTCTATACAATACTCGACGATCTCCGCGTTATTGCAACTCCTCTTGCGCTGATAGTGCTCGGCGGTCAGTTTGAATTCTCCGCAGTAAAGGGCATGACAAAGGAAATTATAGTCGCAACTGTATTCCGCGACCTTGTAGCGCCCATTCTCGGCGTAGGTTGCGCAGTGCTTTTAAGCGAGTTCACGCCCCTTCTCGACTTCGGTCAGACGGAATATCCCGCGCTCATAACGCTGTTCGGTACGCCTGTCGCGGTATCCAGCGCTATCATGGCGGGTTCTATCGGCGACAACGACGAACAACTCGCGGGTCAGCTCGTCGTCTGGACGAGCGTCGCCTCGGTATTCACTCTGTTTGCAATAGTATTTGTTCTGATGTCCATGGGACTTTTAGCCGTCTGAAAAAGAATATGAAAATGTAATAATTTATGCGGGCGCAGCTTTCGGCTGCGCCCGCATTTTATCTTTATATAATAATTTAAATCTGATATATATGCAGTGCAAATATAAAAATTGCAATGTTTTAACCGATTTCTGCCTTTATGCGTTTAAGCGCATTTTTTTCCAGCCTTGAAACCTGCGCCTGCGAAATTCCCACCTGACCTGAAATTTCTGTCTGCGTTTTCCCCTCGAAATATCTTAAATAAAGAATGTGCTTTTCGCGCGAGTCAAGCTTCTGCATGGCTTCGTAAAGCGCGGCTTTTTCCGTCCAGGCTTCGTCGTTGTTTTTCTCGTCAAAAATCTGGTCCATCAGCAGCAGAGTATCTCCCGCTTTGTTGTAGACGGGGTCGTAAAGGGAGATGGGGTCGGAAATTGCGTCAAGCGCGTAAGCCACTTCGGAAACGGCAATATTCATCTGCTTAGCTATTTTATCGTAAGTCACGCCGTCTTCTTTTTCTTCAAGCTCTTCGCGGACTTTGAGAATGCGGTACGCCGTGTCGCGTATGGAGCGCGATACGCGCAGGGAATTGCCGTCGCGTATAAATCTTTTTATTTCGCCGAGTATCATGGGTACTGCATATGTGGAAAATTTGACTCCGACTGAAAGGTCAAAGTTATCTATAGCTTTTATGAGCCCCACACAGCCCGCCTGGAACACGTCGTCGGCGTTGGAGTTTTTCGACCAGAACCTTTTGACCAGCGAAAGAACGAGCCGCATATTGCCTACGATAAACTTTTCGCGCGCCTGATTGTCGCCCGCTTTGAGTTTTACCATAAGTTCGGTCTGCTCTTTTGCCGAAAGAAGCGGAAGTCCCGCCGTGTTTACGCCGCAGATATTAACTTTTTGCATCATACAGACACCTCCGTATATGTAAATTTCAGCCAATTTACGGGGTACTATGCTTTAAGTATGCTCAACACGGATTTTTTTATGCGCTGTGCGAAAATTTTTGCTTGCGTGCGTTTGGCCGCCATGCCCATATAGCGTGCAACGGCGGGAATTAATGCTTATGCTCCACCTTCTAAGCGGATATTGACAAAATTATGCCGCAGATGTTATAATCGGAATATAATACTTATAATCAGTCGCATTGTCTGATTTTGGGTATGTCGCGTCGGACGGCAACAGATAATATACGCGCCTTAAAAGTTGTATAATAAAGCATGGAGCTGTCCATAATTTTAAGCGGCTTGCATTTTATTTCCGGCGCCGTCGGCTCTTAAGCGGGGCTGGAAAATTTTTGTGAGGAATTTTTTTAAATTATCTTTGCAAAGCCGCCATTTTAATGATATAATAAAATTGTCAAATGTTTCGGAGGTCTTAAGAATATGATAACTGCTGACATTATCGTTCTTGTCGCGTGTATTATATTTGTTCTTATCGGCGCCCTCGCAGGTTTCGGTAAGGGACTTAAATTTTTCACGAGCGGCATTTTCGGCGTAATCATATCCATATTTGTCTGCTATCTTATATTCGGGCTCGTCCTCGACTGGGACGCCGTGCGTGAACTTCTGCAGAAGTTCAACGACTGGCTCGCCGCTCAGGGCAGCGTGGGTACGTTCTTCGCGGACATTCATACGGACAGAATAGTTCTTGCCGTAGTGCTGTTCATTATCATACAGATACTCAGAATTATAGTCGTCAAGATAATCAAGAGCGTCGTTGAAATAAACAACGTGCTGTTCAGAATAATAAACAAAATACTCGGCGCAGCATTTTTCTTTGCGGTAGCTCTTGCAATACTTCTGATAGTTTTCCAGATTATAGCATGGATAGGCGGGGATACCTATGCAAACTTCCTTGCAAAGCTCGACGGCAGTATCTTCAGGCTTGACGATCTTCTTATAAACAATCCGTTGAACTCGATATTCGCTAAATAATTAAAAGGCGGCGCCTGACGTGCCGCCTTTTTTGTAACAAAAATTTTTCTTTCAGCATAAAATGAATAATGCGCAGGCCGCCGCGGCAAGTCTTGCCGCGGCGGCCTTATTCAGCTTATGCAGCGGCATAAAGGAGCCAGTTATTTTATGCGGCGCATAGTTGCGGCGGCAATTTATTGCCGGGGAGGTAATTATTTGGAATTTACATACAATGCTTTAAGGCAGATGGACGTAATAAGCGTTTCGGACGGCAGGCATCTCGGAAGGGTGTGCGACCTTTTGTTCGACTTCCCCGAAGGGCGCGTGCGCGGTTTTTACGTAACCGGTTGCAAGGGTTTCAGACTGGGCAGACAGGATATATTCATACCTTTAAAATCTGTCTTGCGCATTGGCGAAGACGTAATTCTTACCGATGCGGACGATATTCCTCCGCCCAAGAAGCCGTGCCGTAAGCTTAAAAGGGAGTGTTGCCCTCCCGATTTCGAGCAGAACGGCGGACATTGCGGTGCGCCTAAAGACAGGCGCAGTTACGATGAGTACGAATAGTCCATGTCAAATTTACGCGCGCGGCAATAAAGCCGCGCACTCAAGCGCTAAAACATTCCGGACGCAGTATCGCCGCGCCGCCGTGCCCTTGTACAAGAGCGCAAACGCGCCAACGTACAAGACTGCAAACGAACCCGCGAACAAAAGCGCAAACGCGCCCTTGTCCCAAATATAAGCGCGCCTGCGAGTTGCACTCGCAGGCGCGCTTTGTCACAAATTTTTTTAAAAAATATTTTCAAGCCTGAGTTTGTAATTTCCCGGCACGCTTTTGGCAAGCTGCCTTACTATTTCAATATTGGCGAGGGCGGAGTGGTAGTCCTGCGTATAGATGTAAGACGTCGCCTCGTTCAGTCTGTAATCGATGTAAGAGATGTCGTTGTGCGGTATAAAAATGTGCAGTTTCGAGCGCTTGTCCGCCCACATAATGCGCACGGCGTTTGCGTCCTCGCGGTTTGCGGTCTCATTTTCTATCTTTTCGTAAAGCGCGTCTGCAGCAAGATAAAATTCCGTAAATTCCTTGTCGAGGTACCATTCAATAAAAATGAAAAATGCTGCGCACGCGGCTATGGCGGCAAGGGTTAAAACAACCGATTTTACCATCTTTTGCTTACCTCTGTATGAAGTATCCTGTAAGGTTTGCCGGAAGGCTGGAAATAAACTCTGCCGTTTCCGTCAACTGTCATCACGAGCACTTTTTTAAGTTTTGCGCCCTGTTGTTTCAAAAATTCATCAAGCTTTTCCCTGCTTATGCCGCACATCTCAAGGTTGTGCACATTTATTTTGCCGCTGTCTATTATGGTTACCGCAAGCGAATTTGTTTTATGCCCGCTTTCGAGCGCAGAAAAACTGCCGTTTGCCTCGTAAAGTCCGTAGTAAACGTCGTCAAGGTTAAAGTAGCCGGCTGTCCGCATGCTTTCTATGAGGTCGCTCACGTCAAGATTATTTTTTCTCAGCTGATATTCGTCTATTCCCTGTTTGGTAATTACAAGCGAAGGTCTGCCGCATATCACGGCTTTCATCGGTCTGAACCACAAATCCAGAAGCCAGACTATCTGGTGCAGTATAAAGATAGCCACAATTGCAACCACGCCGTATAAAAGCGGAATGGAAGAATCTGCCATGGGTATGCATGCAAGTTCCGCTATCAGAAGGGTAATAACAAATTCAAACGGCTGCATTTCCCCGATCTGGCTT
This sequence comes from uncultured Clostridia bacterium, assembly GCA_944368065.1. Classification (GTDB taxonomy): domain Bacteria; phylum Bacillota; class Clostridia; order Christensenellales; family Borkfalkiaceae; genus Coproplasma. The sequence continues at coordinate 67,811 of CALVWV010000010.1, forward strand.
TTGCCCATAAGCCTCATAATCAGAAGAAGGGTAATAAAAATTACCGCCGTTCTCACAAAAATAAGCGCCATAACATAAGTATCGGCAAAAAGTCCTGCAATATTCTTGCCAAAACGCCGCGGCGGTGTTATAATTTTTTAAAATAAAAAGCACAGGCGCGTTAAGTGTTGCCGATAGGACAGTCGGCAAACGAAAGGTAAAACCTGCGGTGTCTGTGCGCGTCCCGAATTTTGTTTGTAAAACGGGCGTTTCGTGCGCCCGTATATTTTTTTACGAGGACGACGGAAATTTATTTTTGCGGAGTTCTTTTTTTATTTTGCAGAGCGATAACGTAGTAAATAAAATAGTCGGCATGCGCAGCGACGGAATGAAGTTCGGCACAGAGCGCACCCGCGCCCTTCTGGACGCTCTCGGCTCGCCCGACGAAAAACTTAAAATAATACACGTGGCAGGGACAAACGGCAAAGGCTCGGTGTGTACATATCTTACATCGATACTGCTTGCGGCAGGCAAAACTGTTGGCACCTATATGACGCCCGAAGTTTACTGCTTCGAAGAACAGTTTCTGATAAACGGAAGTACAGATGCCCGCCTTACGGAAGAATGCCTTTTGCGCGTACAGAAAGCGGCGGAGGGAATGGCGGACAAACCCACCGCGTATGAGCGTCAGACCGCTGCGGCATTTCTAATTTTTGCAAAGGCGGGCTGCGAGTATGCGGTGATTGAATGCTGCATGGGCGGACTTCTGGATACGACCAATGCCGCGAACAAAAAAATACTTGCCGTCATAACTTCCATATCTTTGGAACACACCGCCTTTCTCGGCAATACGCTTTCGGAAATAGCCCGCCACAAATCGGGCATAATAAAGGGTTGCTCGTCGGTAATTTCACGGTGCGTGCCCGAAGAAGTCCGTCCAATCTTTTATTCATTAGGTTCTGCGCTTGCGCAGGATGTTTCCGGGATAAATGAGGAAAGCGGCGGCACGTCATTTGAATGCGGCGGAAGGAAATACTTTACCCGCATGCTCGGGTGTAGGCAACCTTACAACGCGGCGACGGCAATAACTTCGGCTCATATGCTCGGCATCGGCGAAGAGAGCATTGCTGCGGGAATTTCTGCGGCGTACCTTAAGGGCAGACTGCAGATTGACAGGATAGGCTTAACCGATTACATAACGGACGGTGCGCATAATCCCGAAAGTTTCATTCCGCTTGCAAATGAGCTGAGGGGTAGGTACGCAGGCAAAAGGCGTGCGATAATATACGGGTGCCTGAGCGATAAAGACATAACGTCTGTGCTTGCTTCGCTTAAAGGCTGCGCAGAAAAGATTACGGCCGTGCGCCCTTTGAATTACAGGGCGATGGATTATAATAAAATACTTGAAGAGTGCCGCGCGGCATTCAAAGACGTGGCGGAGGCGGACAGCGTGCAGAGCGCTCTGGATACCGCCCGGGCAGACGTCGTGGCGGTGTGCGGTTCGTTCACTCTTTTAAAGGAGGCTGAAGAATGGATAGAGAAAAGGCGATAAAAGCAGTTGCTGATTTTCTTGCCGCGGTAGGCGAGGATGTTACAAGGGAGGGGCTAAAGGACACCCCCGCGCGCGTCGCTGACATGTACGCCGAGCTTCTCAGCGGCAACGGCGACGATGCGGCGCGCCATCTTTCAAAAACGTTCGCCGTTCAGTCGGGCGATATAGTCATAGAAAAGGATATAACCTTTTCGTCCATGTGCGAACATCACCTCATGCCCTTTTTCGGCAAAATGGCAATAGCTTACCTTCCAGATAAAAAGGTGGCGGGGCTTTCCAAGCTCGCGCGGACGGTGGAAGTATATGCAAGAAGACTTCAGCTTCAGGAACAGCTCACAAGTCAGGTAGCGGAAGCAGTGTATAAGTACCTCGGCGCGCGCGGCGTTTTCGTGCTGTGCGAGGCGGAGCATACGTGCATGACCTGCCGCGGCGTAAAAAAGCCAGGGTCAAAAACCGTCACCTATTCGACTGCGGGCGATTTCCCCGCCGAAAAAATAGCCGAGGTCGTAGCGCTTTTAAAATGATAGCAGGTTCTAAGGATTTTGCGGACGGAACGCACGTAATGGCAATAATAAACCTCACGCCGGACAGCTTCTGGGGCGCAAGCAGGCAGACGGAAAGCACAGTTCTTTCCGCCGTTGAGCGCGCGGTGGAAGAGGGCGCGGAAATAATAGACATCGGCGCACAGTCGACGCGGCCGGGATATACAGAAGTCAGCGCCGAGGAGGAGATTGCCCGCATTATAGCCCCGCTCAGGGCAATCAGAAAGCGCTTTTCCGTCCCCGTTTCAATCGATACCTACTACGAAAAATGTGCGCGCGCGGCACTTGATGCGGGCGCAGACATGATAAACGATGTCTGGGGACTCACGCACGATAAGGATATGGCAAAAACGATAGCCTCATACAATGCCGCCGTATGCATAATGCATAACTCGGATAAGCCGCTTGTCGGCGACATATGGCCTCAGATAACAGGTTTTTTAAAAAATTCGGTAAAAATTGCGCTGGATGCAGGCATTTCGGAAAATAAAATCTGCCTTGACGGCGGAATAGGCTTTGCCAAATCGCGCGAACAGAATTTTGAACTTTTAAACGGCTACGAGCGCCTTTCCTCGCTCGGTTATCCCCTTCTTTTAGGCGCAAGCCGCAAATCAATGTTCGGCGGCGCCGTCGAAGACAGGCTTGAACCTACGCTTGCGGCGACAAGGCTCGCCGTACAGAAAGGCGTTCGGTTCGTGCGCGTGCACGACGTGAAAGAGAACGCAATGGCCATCGCCATAGCCCAAAAAAATTTACGGAGCAGATAATGGGAAAAGTATTTGTCAGAAAGCTTGTAATAAAAACGTGCCACGGCGTCAACGACTTTGAAAAACGCCAGCCGCAGCGTTTTGAATTTTCCGCCGAGGTAGGCTGCGACTTTTACGAGGCGGCAAAGAACGATGAAATTTCGCAGACGGTCAATTATTCAACCGTATGCAAAATAATGACGGCGGTGGCAACGCAGAATGTTTTCAACCTTATCGAAACGCTTGCTTGCCGCTGCTGCGAAGCAATACTCGAAAATTTCCCTCAGGCGGAGTATGCAGTCGTGCGCGTGGATAAACCCCAGGCGCCTATAAAAGCAAAGTTCAAAACGGTGTCTTGCGAAGTGTGCCTCCGCCGCGAAAAGGTCTATCTTTCGCTCGGCTCGAGTATGGGCGATAAGAAGGCTTACCTTGATTTTGCCGTCAAAGCGCTCAATGCAACCCGCGGCATAGCGGTAAAAAAAGTTTCCTCCTATCTCGAGACGGCTCCTTACGGCGGCGTTGCAAAGAACACGTTTTTAAATGCCTGCGCAGAGATAGAAACCTATCTTCCCCCGCGCGCGCTTCTCGGCGAAATCCACAGGATAGAGGCGGAGGGCGAACGAATACGCGCCCTGCGCTGGGACGACAGAACTCTGGATATAGACATTATCTTTTACGGCAGACAGATAATATGCGAAGACGGACTCACCGTACCTCACGCAGACTATAAAAACCGCGCGTTCGTATTGGGTCCCTTAAGCGAAATTGCTCCCGATTTCATATGTCCCGCGTGCGGCGAAAAAATTCTTGATTTGTATAAAAAACTCGGTGCGGATAAATAAAAATAAATTAAAATTAAATTAATTTTTTCTTGTATAAAAATGCAGTCAGAACATCGTTTTTTACTGCATTTTTATTGATTTTATTCAAAGAGAAAAAATAAATAAAATAATTCAGATTTATTTTTTTTATACTGCGTTTATTCTGTCTTTAAAATCATGCAGTTATTTTTTAACAAATTCTGAACCTGTTTTACAGGGCGGGATATGCATTGTGTGAGCCTTGTGTTCAACTGTTGAATTTTAACATTTTTTATATGTGCAAACTGCACAAAGTTTTTCAAAAAATCTATACAAAGATAAAGCTATATGGTATAATTCGTTTAGCTTGGGTGATTGTTTTGGAAAAACGCGGCTATAATTAAAAGGCGCGTATAATTTCTTGCGGATGCCGTAAATTACCATGCGGCTTTTTTGTTTGTCTTACGCACGTAAAAACAACCCTGAAAAAAATTCAACTTTTATTTTTATTATCTGTACTCATGCACTGAGAAAACAATGAAACTCGTCTGGCAATGCGTGCGGTAATCGAGTTTAGGAGTGATTTGTTTTGGAAAAGATAGGAATTATTGATTTAGGTTCAAATTCGGCCAGGCTTGTCATCGTAAACCTCTTTCAGGAGGGCTATTTTATGGTTGTTGACGAGCTTAAGGAAAGTGTTCGTCTCGGCCAGGACATGGAGCGCGACGGCTTTCTGAAGCCTCAGCGCGTTGCGGAAACCATCAAAACGCTCAAGATGTTCCGCAAGCTTTGCGATGCAAGCGGAGTGAGCAGGATTATAACCGTCGCCACTGAAGCTGTGCGCAAGGCAAAAAACCAGCGCAGTTTCCTCGATGAAATTCAGGCAAACTGCGGCCTTAAAATCAAGGTGCTCACCGCCGAAGAGGAAGCTACGCTTGTCTACCGCGGCGTAATAAACACCATGGACGTGCCCAAGGGTCTTATCCTTGAAATCGGCGGCGGTTCAACAAAGATTGTCTATTACAACAGGCGCAATATGCTCAACTATGCTACATTGCCTTTCGGCTCTGTAACGCTTACGGATATGTTTGCCGATGAAAACAGCAAGCCCGAAGAGCAGTGCGACAAGATAGAAGAATTCTTTACCGAACAGCTCAAGGGCGTTGAATGGCTTTCCGAAGTTGACCCCGATGTTCAGATGATAGGCGTAGGAGGCTCGTTCAGAAATCTCTTCAAAATAAATAAGATGGTGCACAAGTATCCGCTTGACACCGTTCATAACTACAATATGCTCACAGAGGATTTCCTTCCCCTGTACGAGATGATAAAAGTTCTCGACCTCGACAAAAAGAAGAAGATAAAAGGTCTTTCCGCGCAGCGTGCCGACATTCTGCCCGCAGCGCTCGCCGTTATCAAATCTTTCGTGTCATATATGCATGTTGACAATTTCACTATATCGGGCGCAGGTCTGCGCGAGGGCATAATGTTCAACCAGGCGCTTCCTTCCACGATAGAAAAGCCCGTTTCCGATGTTCTCAACTATTCGCTTACGACGCTTGTAAAGTGGTATGACTGCGACGAAAGGCACGTTGAACACGTAGTTAATTTAAGCATTCAGCTTTTCAAGCAGCTGCGCGTTCTTCACAAGTTCCCCCGTCAGTATCTCAAAGTCCTTAAAGTCGCTGCAACGCTGCACGACTGCGGAATGCGCATAAAGTATTACAACCATCAGCGCCACAGCTGGTACATGATTTTAAACGCCAACTTATACGGCGTAACCCACAGGGAGGTTGTGCTTGCGGCATTTACCGCCTGCTGCCATAAAAAGGAAGATATCAACCCGCTCGACTGGGCGCGCTTTAAGGATATCCTGCGCGAAGAGGATGTGGAAATCGTCAAGCGTCTCGGCGTAATGCTCCGCATTGCCGAAAGTCTGGACAGGAGCATGTCCGGCTGCATCAAGGGCATAAACTGCGACATACTCGGCGATTCGGTTATAATGAAGACGGAGGTAGAGGGCGACGCCAGCCTTGAAATACGCGATGCGATGGCTGCGGGTGCCGAATTCAAAAAATCCTTCCACAAAAACCTTGAAATTCTGTAAGTTGTAATGCCGCCGAAAGCGGCATTATTTGTTAGATGTATTATGCAGTACGTTCTTGCCAGTGCTTCCCCGCGCCGCAGGGAACTTCTTTCGCAGATTTTAGACGATTTTATAGTAGATCCCGCACGGGGCGGAGAGGAAGTAAACATCTCTCTCTTCCCTGAAGACATCGCGTGCGCCCTGGCCGAAAGGAAGTGCAACGAGGTGTTCGGCAGGCATTCGGGCAGCACCGTAATAGGCTGCGATACTATAGTCGTGTTCGAAGGCGAAATTTTAGGCAAACCTTCAGGCAGGGACGAAGCGGCGGCAACGCTTAAAAGGCTTTCAGGCAGAACGCACTATGTCATAACGGGCGTCTGCGTCCGCAATAAATACAAAAAGCTCATAAAGTATGATAAAACGGAAGTAAAATTCAATCAGCTTTCGGATGAGTTTATCAGAATATACGTAGACAGCGGTTCCCCGCTTGATAAAGCCGGCAGCTACGGCATTCAGGACGGCGGACTTGTAAAGCAGTATTACGGCAGTTATACCAACGTGGTGGGGCTGCCTGTCGCGCTGCTTAAGAATATGCTTAAGGAAATATGGGAAGATTTATGATAAAGCTTGCAATAGACCTCGGTTCATGGGTGACAAAAATATATAAATCGGGTTGCGGCGTAGTGCTTGCCGAAGCCACTTGCGCGGCTGTTGAACAGCTCCCAGGCTCCGGCAGATACACCGTAAAATTTTTAGGCGACAAGGCGCGCGCTCTTTCAGGCCGCGCGGCGCAGAACACTCACATAATTAATCCCGTAGTCGACGGCGACATCATTCACAGCGACATTGTTGCCGACCTTTTGCGATATTTCCTTGAAAAAATAGAAATAAATCACAGGCGCGCCCGCAAAACGGAAGTGGTTTTCGTGCTCCCCTGCGGCGCAAAGCCTGAGCTCAAGCAGAAATATTTCAACCTCGCCGATGACTGCAATATTGGCAAGGTGTATTTCACGCAGGCGCCGTTTGCGGCGGTACTCGGGCACAACGTGCTTCTCAGCGAATCTACGCCCGTTTTCAGCGTGGACATAGGCTACGGGCTTACTAATATCGCGGCGTTCTCGCTCGACGGCGTAATATCAGGCATGAGCCTTAACCTCGGCGGCGGCAACATCGACGTTCACCTTATGGATTATATGGCGGAAAATTACAATCTCCGCATAGGCGCGCTTACCGCGGAAAAACTTAAAAACACGGTGGGCAGCTTTCTTCCCGACGACAACAAGCTGATGGTGGTGGACGGAAGGGACGTATCATCTGGTGCGCCCGCGTCTGTCGCCGTAACTACTTCGCAGATATATGACGTTCTGACTTTGTACGTCGATAAGATTATAGAGTACGTCGTTCTGATGATATCCAAGCTCCCCGCGGAGGTCGCGTCTGCGGTAATGCACAGCGGCGTGTATCTTTCCGGCGGACTGTGCAAGATGGACGGCATAGCCGATTATTTCTCTTCCAAGCTCAAAATTACCGCCAACACGTTCGACGAGCCCCAGCTTGCCGCCGTCATAGGCGCAGGCATGGTGATATCCAGCGACTATTTTACAGAAAAGGTAGCAACTCAGGACTAAAAATAAGTTGAAGCGCCGCGGCAAATCATAAAGATTTGCCGCGGCGCTTTATTTTTGCCTTTGACGAGGTGTGAGTTGTTCTCACATAACATAAAATGTAATATAATTATATGACAATTATATTGACAAAGTTTCTATGCAATGATAGAATTGAAAGTGTTATGCGTGCGTTCGGGCCCTTATATCGCGCGTCTTTCGGACTTTTAAAGGGCAAATAAATTTTGAGTGTGTTATTGTGTGATTCGCCGTGCGGGGCGGACGGCGTCAGGGCCGTTGCGCTTGAACCACGGGCTTAAAAAGCCTTGTCCGTACTTTATTTGTCTGCGTGCAGAATTAGCCTTTATATGCGCTTATATCTGCGTGCGGCGCGATATTTTTTTCATACTAACACGGCTGTCATCGGAGAATTTTTATGATAGAAGTAAAAGAAATCAGCCTCAGCGACAAAAAAGGCAAAAAGCAGTTTTTCAAATTTCTTATTGATTTATACCGCGGCAACAAATATGCCGCTCCCAATTTTTATTTCGACGAGTTCGCGGAATTCGACCCCGCGGTAAACGATGCATTCCGTTTTGCCGATTGCCGCATGTTCCTTGCGTATAAGGACGGCAAGATAGCGGGCAGAATAGCAGGCATATGGCACCGCGGCGCCAATGAAAAGTTCGGCAAAAAGGAACTTCGTTTTACCCGTTTCGACGTTATCGACGATTTCGAAGTAACTAAAGCATTGTTCGAAAAACTCATTGCCTGGGCTAAGGAGCTCGGCATGGAGGAAATAATAGGACCTATCAGCTTTTCAGACCTCAACGAGGAGGGAATGCTTGTAGACGGCTTCGATAAAGAGAGTTCGTACATAGAGCTTTACAACTATCCGTATTATGTAGAGCACATGGAAAAGCTTGGCGCATACAAGGTAGTTGACTGGACCAGTTACCTTATAAAGGTGCCCGAAGCGCCCGATATGCGCGCTAAAAAACTTTCCGAAGAGATATGCAAAAAGCACGGCTTCAGGGTGCTCGATATGGGCTATTACTTCAAGCACGACAAGAAGACGTTCGATAAATACGGCATGAAGTGCCTCGACGTTCTCGACGAAGCGTTTGCGCCCCTTTTCGGTACCAGCCCGTTAAACGAAAAGCAAAAGGCGAGGGAGCTTGCAACCATAAAGCAGGTATTCGTTCCGGAACTTGCCTGCGCAGTAGCCGACCCCGACGACAACGTTGCGGTATACGGCTTTATGATGCCCCGCATAAGCGAAGCGATGCGCAAGGGCAAGGGTCATATATTCCCGTTCGGACTCATACCTTTCATCAAGGCGATGAACAATATAGAAGTTGCCGATATGATGAGCGTCGGCGTAATGAAAAAGTACGCCAACACCGGCGCGGTGGCTGTCGTTATCGACAAGTGCCTCGAAGGGCTCATAAAACTCGGCGTCAAGTATCTTGAAACCGGTCCCGAACTTGAAAATAACAGCAACATACAACACCTCTGGAAGAGCTATAACCCTCAGCTCATAAAGCGCCGCCGTTGCTGGGGACTCAAAGTGCTTTGATTGGTTAATTGATTTGTTTTACGGCGCGCGGCACAGATGCCGCGCGCCGTTTTTATGCCGACCGTACGCTGTTGAGTGCGGCAGTTTTTTATATCATTCAAAGGCGAATCTTTTTATTAAGTTTCGGATTTTATCAAAAAAATTAAAACGCCGTGCGCCGCCGCGGTATTTTTCCTTGCTAAACAACTCTGTTTTTTATATAATTATTGTAAATTAATTCTTTTCGGGCGATAAATACAGATAGATGAAAAAGCCAAATAAATTCATACGCAATTTTTGCATAATAGCGCACATCGACCACGGCAAAAGCACGCTTGCCGACAGAATAATGGAGCTTACCGGTCAGGTTTCCGAACGCGACATGGAGGATCAGCTTCTCGATTCCATGGATATAGAGCGCGAGCGCGGAATAACCATAAAGCTCACTCCTGTCCGCATGTTCTATTCCGCCGACGACGGCAACGAATATATTTTCAACCTGATAGACACCCCGGGTCACGTAGACTTCACTTACGAAGTTTCGCGTTCCCTTGCCGCGTGCGAGGGCGCAGTTCTCGTGGTCGACGCGTCGCAGGGCATAGAGGCGCAGACGCTTGCAAACGTATATCTTGCGCTTGAAAACGACCTTGAAATACTTCCCGTCATAAACAAAATAGACCTTCCTTCCGCCCGCCCCGAAGAGGCAAAGAAGGAGATAGAGGAGGTAATAGGTCTCGATGCGTCCTACGCGCCCCTCGTTTCGGCAAAGGAAGGCATTAACATTAAAGAAATACTCGAAGATATAGTAAAGTACTTTCCCGCTCCCGACGGCGATCTCGACGCGCCGCTCAAAGCGCTTATCTTCGACAGTTATTACGATAACTACAAGGGCGTAATACTCTTTGTCCGCGTGAAGGACGGCACGGTAAAGAAGGGCGACAAAATAAAAACTTTCCGTTCGGACAAGGTGTACGAAGTGACGGAGGTAGGCGTTTTTGCACCGGGGCTTTATGAAAAGAACGGACTTTTTGCCGGCGAAGTCGGCTATATAGCCGCTTCGATAAAGAGCATACAGGACGTAGCTGTCGGCGATACGGTAATCAATGCGGAAAACCGCGCCGAAGAGCCGCTGCCCGGTTACAAAAAAGTTCAGCCGGTAGTTTTCTGCGGCATATACCCGCTCGACGGCAGCAAATTCGGCGACCTTAAGGATGCGCTTATAAAACTTCAGCTTAACGATGCTTCCCTCGTCTTCGAGCCCGATAATTCCGTGGCGCTCGGTTTCGGCTTCAGGTGCGGTTTCCTCGGACTTCTGCATATGGAGATAATTCAGGAGCGAATAGAGCGCGAGTTTAACCTCGACATAATAACAACCGCACCTTCGGTAAGTTACAAAGTGGTAAAAACGGACGGCACTGAGCTGTTCATAGATAATCCTTCGCACCTTCCGTCTCAGGCAGAGATAGAGCGCATGGAAGAGCCCATAGTAAAGGTGGATATATATTCGCCGCCCGATTACCTCGGCGCAATAATGGATTTGTGCCGCGATAAGCGAGGTGTGTTCAAAGAGATGACGTATCTCGATGCCAACCGCGTTCAGCTTATCTATGAAATGCCGCTCAACGAAATTATTTTTGAATTTTTCGATTCTGTGAAATCGCGTACGCGCGGATATGCGAGCTTCGATTACGAGCTGATAGGTTACCGTCCCAGCAAGCTTGTAAAGCTCGATATACTTTTAAACGGCGACCCGTGCGACGCGCTCTCAATGATTGTGCACGAAGATTCTGCATATAACCGCGGCAGAACGCTGTGCGAAAACCTGAAAGATGCAATTCCCCGCCAGCTTTTCGAAATTCCCGTTCAGGCGGCGATAGGCGGCAAAATCATCGCGCGCGAAACGGTAAAGGCAATGCGCAAGGACGTGCTTGCAAAGTGCTACGGCGGCGATATAACGCGCAAAAAGAAGCTTCTTGAAAAGCAGAAAGAGGGCAAAAAGCGCATGCGCACGATAGGCAGCGTGGAAGTTCCCTCAGAAGTGTTCATGCAGATTTTAAAGACAAACAAAGACTGAAAGCAGATAAGTTGCGGCTGTGCCCGCGCGGGCGCAGCCGCAATCCAGGATTTGAAAATGCAGGGATTTTTTGAAAGAGTCTACGAAACAATACGCAGAATACCACGCGGCAAGGTGTCTACCTACGGCGATATAGCAAGGCTGTGCGGCAATCCGCGCATGTCGCGCCAGGTAGGCTGGGCGCTTCACAACAACCCCGCGCCGGTAGTCAATCCGTGCCACAGGGTTGTTTTTGCAGACGGCTCTATCTGCACGGGCTTTGCCTTCGGCGGCAGAGATGTGCAGAAAGCCATGCTCGAAGAGGAGGGCGTGGAAGTTTCTTCCGACTATAAAGTAGACCTGAAAAAATACCGCTGGGAGATATAATGGCAGGAATTTACGTTCACATACCTTTCTGCAAAAGCAAATGCTCGTATTGCGATTTTACTTCGTTTCCCGATAAACTGTGCTATGCCGAAAGCTACATGGCTTGCGTTTACCGCGAAATGAGTTTCCGCAGGAAGGAATTAAAGGATTATACGTTCGATACTTTATACATAGGCGGCGGCACGCCGTCTGTGATAGACGAAAGCTATATCGGCATGCTCGTCGCTTCGGCGCGCAAGAATTTCAACCTTGCCAAGAACGCCGAAATCACTATAGAGATAAACCCGGGCACTGTTACCGCCGATAAAATTGCCTTTTATAAAAAGGTAGGCATAAACAGGTTTTCCGTAGGGCTTCAGTCGGCTGTCGACAGTCAGCTCGAAGATATAGGCAGAATACACACCGCACAGGACTTCAAAGACTGTGCAGCATTACTCAGGGGCGAAAACTTCAACGCCGACGTGCTAATAGGACTTAAGGGACAGACGGCGGACGACGTGGTTTACACGATAAATTATGCGGCGGAGGCGGGCGCGAGCCATATTTCCATGTATGCGCTTACGCCTGAAGACGGCACGCCGATTTATACCGATTATCTTAACGGAGAACTTCCCGACTCTGACGAGGTCGCGGCGCTCTACGATGCGGGATACAAGCGGCTTAAAGAGCTCGGATTTATCCGTTACGAAGTCTCCAACTTCTGCAAACGCGGCAAGGAAAGCCGCCACAACATGAATTACTGGAAGAGGGGCGAATATATAGGTTTCGGCGTTTCGGCTTCTTCCTGCATAAAGAACGTGCGCTTTACCAATACGTTTGACCTCGACGAGTACTTCAAATGCATCTTTACCGACCATCTTCCCGTAATTAATTCTGAGGAGATAGATACGGACGGACAGAAGTTTGAATTTATCATGCTTGCGCTCCGCACGGCGCAGGGGCTGGACGCCTTTGAATATAAAAAGCTTTTCGGCACGGATTTCTTCAAAGAGTACAAGACTGCGCTTGAAAAGACAGCGCGCTATCTTGATATCGAGGGTGACAGCGTGCACATAAAAGACGAATATCTCTTCGTGCAGAACAGCATAATAATTGAATTCATGCAGAGCTGAAAATTATTTAAAGCGGCGCGCGGCGTTGATTATACAACGCCGCGCGCCGCTCAAGCTCTTCCGGTTAATTGAATTTAACGTGCATAATAAAGCGTTAAAAAGCCCGCGCCTTTTCAGGTGCGGGCTTTTTAACTGAATATATTTCATTTTTCCGATGAAAGAGGTATGCTTGCAATGAACAGCGTCTTTTTGCCCTGGCGTTCGTAAGTAAGGTCGCCGCCCATAGACTGCATTAGCTGTCTGCAAAGGTAAAGTCCGAGACCCAGATTTTCGTTTGAATTTGCCTCGGAGTAATAAGGTCTGAATGCGTCCTGTTTGTTTTCAAGTCCTTTGCCGTCGTCGGAAACAAAAATTCTGCAGTATTTGAGCTTGCTTTCGGCGTAAAGCCGTATAACCGAACATTCTGCGTGTTCAAGCGCATTGAATACAAGGTTATTCAGCACCGATATCAGCATATTGCGCTTAGCAAACGCTTTTATTGCAGTATTATCGACGTACATATGCACGCCCTGCGCTTCGCAGTCCGGCTGGAGCGATTGGTAAACGTAACTTATTATTTCCCCGGCGTCGACCGAGGTCGTAAGTTCGGAAGCAAAGTTCTGTTTTGCGTAATACTGAAGGTCTGCAAGTCCCGCATTTATGCTGTGAATTTTATTTTCGGCATCGTTTATGACTTTAAGTTTTTCCTTATTGTTTTCGTTCAGCTTGAGTATGCCGAGAAGTTGTTGCGCGCGTGCGGCAGGCTTTTTCATATCGTGCGAAAGGTACTGCAAAAGCTTGTCCCTGTCCTCGATTATATTCCTCAGCTCTGTAGTCTGCCTTTCGACTTCGTTTTTAAGGTTTGTGGTAAGGAAGCGGTTTCTGCGCTCCATCTGCACAAACAGAGCAATGCCGAGTACGACTATTACAAGAAGAAGCGCGGCGCACATCCATATCTGCGGCGTTGACATTATAAGCGAGCGCTCTCTCGAGTAGACGTGTGTGAGAATGAATGCCGCCGAAAAGATTGGCGTAATGAGTTCGCCTCTGTTTTTTGTGCGCATCGCCGCAATGCCTGTAAGCGTTATCGTCATAAGCGCCGTAACCGTACAGCATATGATATTTATAAGCCCGTAAATCGCTGCCGTAAAAGGAGGGGTAAACGCAGACAGCACGCATGTGGCAGCTCCGAATACGGCAAACGGTATCCATACGGGAAACTTTCTGATTTTTTCCCTCAGTCCGCATATTGCCGAAAAAGGTATAAGCGCCGCAAAGAATCCCGTAAAAATGCTTGCGGTATACGGGAAAGGGCATGCCGTGTACAATATCTGCGTAAAGAACGTAAAGCCCAATATTCCGGCTGCCGCAAAAGTGGACGGCAGAAATTTAAGCGTGCGTTTGAGTATCGCCGCAAAGAGGAATACCGCGAATATAAGCGATGCCACTACGGAAGCAATTATAAGCGCCGTTCTGTCCACATAGATGTCGAACACGACTTTTTCGCTGTCGCCCGCTGAAGGCAGGGCGGTAAAGTGCGCGCTTTTGCCTTGCGCCGCCTCGAAGTGCACCGTTACAACCGTTGCGCATTCCGTTATATCGCTGCTCATAGCCTGTTTGTGCGCATCGAAACCGAGGTCTACATAAAACGGTTCGGCTTCGGTTATGTGCCGATTTGTATATCCGCCGTATTCTGAATATTCGGTAAAGTCATATCCGCTTATTTCTCCCGAAGAGCACAGATATTTATCGTTCACGTAAATGTTGCATGCACCCGTAAGCGACGGCAGATAAAGAGTAAAATGCCAGGCATTGTCGCCGCGCAGATATGGTTCGAGTGCAGAAAGTTTTTCGCTCAGGTTTTCATCGCTCGGGTCAAGGTCAAGGAAGACGAACTGCAATGTGCCGCTGCCTTCAAAGTAGGGGTGGGCGGTAAGGTCAATTATTTCTCCGCTTACCTGGCTTGACGGCAGAAGGAATTCATCGGCTGTATAGTTAACGTACCTTATTTCATTCAGCCCGGGAAGGTCTTCCATGCGGTAGGCTGCGACCTCGGCGCCGTCGGTGCCTGCCACCTTGTGTATGTCTATCTCTTTTTCAAGGTTTTTTGTGCATATGACTGCTACTGTAGTTATCGCCGCGCAGATAATAGCCGTAATTATTACTGCGATTATGTTTATAAGGACTTTATTCCTCATTGCGCGTGCCCCGCGAAAGCGTAACCTTTTCCGAATTCGGTTATTATAAGGTTTTTGTGCGTTATATCCTTGATTTTTCTGCGGAGATTGGAGATATGATATCGTATGGTGGTAGTCTGAAGGCTGGGCGCGTCCCAAACCTGCCTGTAAATTTCCGCAGAATCGAAGAACTCGTTAGGGTGACTCATTAAAAAATATAAAATATTGAACTCGCTGGATGTAAGTATAACGGGCTTGCCTTCGTAAAATACCGTGCGGTCGGAAACGTCGAGCGTGATTCCGGAAAGTCTGATTCTTGCATCGTCGCCGCGCGTAAGCCTTAAAGAAAGTCTTGCAGCCAGAAGTTCAGGCGAGCATGGTTTTACAACGTAGTCTGCTGCGCCTGCCTGAAATCCTGCAAGCATGGCTTCCTCGTTGCCCAGCATAGACATTATGATGACTGGCGGGAGGTGAGGTTTTTCTTCTATGAACTTCATTCCGTTTCCGTCCGGCAGAAGTATGTCAAGTATTATGGCGTCAAATTTTTCTTTATCTAAAAGGCGAGAAGCTTCGGCAATCGTCGTTGCCCACGTCGTCGCATTTCCTGATTCTCTGAAATAATCCAGAAATGTCTGTGTAAGCTCGCGGTCGTCTTCAATGAATAACAATTTCCGATTATATACTCTGTTCAGCATTAAAATTGTGTTTCCGTTAGTTATTTAATAATAACAATAATTATAGCATAACTTAATGTATTTTCATTGATGCGGCAATGGTTCTTTTGTTAGGATTTGTTAGGTTTTTTATCTGATTTGAATCTGCGCTTTGCTGACAGAAAAAATAAATCCCCTGCAAAGGAGCGGATTAGCTCTTTGCTGGGGAGTTTAAGGTTAAAAAACTTCATGTCAAGCAATAATTAAAATGCGGTCAGTCACATTCTGTGTTCGCGTTCGGCGATAATCCTTCCCGTTTCGCCGTCTACAAGAAATGCCGTTATCGCGCCTTCGCGGTCGCATATGCCCACATAGTAGTAGCACTTATCGTCGTAAAGAAGCCTTATAAAAATTTCTCCGTTGAATATTCCGTTTTCGGTAAGGCCGGCAAAGAGCGTCTGCGAGTGTTCTTTTACGCATTCAAGCGCCTGTTCGCAAGTCATGACGGAATTTGTCACGACGCTTAAAAGACTGTATTCCGTCTGTTTTCCGTCAGCCTCGAGCGTCAGGGTAAGCTGTTCGCTATCAAAGCCTGTACCGCTGAAACTCAGATACCAGCAGTCGCGCACGGTAAGGTAACTCATTTCTCCGCCTTCAAAACTCTGCGAGGACACCGTAACTTTTTCAAAGTCTCCGCCGAGCTTGGCATATATTTCAACCAGCCCGTTGATATTGCCTTTTATTCCGTCCGCAACGTACGGCGATTCCTTTTCCGAGCAGTAAATTTTAATTTCGGCGTCGTCGCCGCCGTAAAGGAAAACGTCGTATCTTTTTTCGGATATGTATTCAGAATAATCGGCATTTTTGGCGCAGCCGCCTGCGCCCGCCATAAATATTGCCGCAAAAGCTGCGGGAATCAAAAAAAATTTTTTCATATTACATTATACTGCGCGCTTTGGCGTTTATGAATGTTTTTCAAACACTTGCATTTTATTCAGCTGTGTGATAAAATGAATAAAATATAAAAACAGAATTGCATTTTCTGTTTTCAACACTCCGCCTGAAGGCGCGAATGGCGCATTTGCAACCGAGTGCGCAGGCGGTTTTCCACACGGTAGACGCATTGAAAAATATAATCATAAAATCCGCCCTCACAACGCTCGGAATTGTTGCCGGGTGCGCGGTGGTGGTGTTCGCAATTTTAAGCCTCGGCTTCCCCGGAACGCTTTGTGGCTGGTGCGAACAGCTCGGCAATTACGGCTTTGCCGTAAAATATGCTTCGCTTTATTATTCATATACCGATGACATAGCCGACCTCGCCCGCTGCGCAGACGACAGCATTCTTGCCGAAAACGACGGTTATATAATTGAATACTGCACAGGCCTTGTAGACAGAAAAGAATTTACGCAGTACTGCGCGGAGCGCGACAGCGAAATTGCCGAAAGCCAGCCCTGGATTTCGTTCAGCTACAGGCAGTATATATATGGCGCAGTGTCTTCGGCGCATTACCGCGGCGGCGACATTCAGACGGCGCTCGGCTTTGCCATTCAGTCGCTCGATGCGGATTTTGACAGAAGCAGTTTTGCTTCGGGCGGGGATTATTCCATAACAGAGTTTCCGCTCAACAATGCGCTCGGTTCGCTGTCTTTAAGGATAGCGGAGAACAGCGATGCGTCCGCAGCAAAAACAGTTCTTCCCGTACTCAGCAGCGTCTCTTGCACGCAGGAGTCGGAATTGCTTTATCTTAACACGCTTATAAGCGCTTTAAGCAAGCTTTAAGCGTTCAATAAATTTCGGTATAAATTTACACATATATATTTCAGTATCAGGAGAAAGACTAATGAGTAAAATTGTCAAAGAAGCGTTGACGTTCGACGACGTGCTGCTTATTCCCGCGGCTTCAGACGTACTGCCCTCCACAGTAGATCTCAGCACAGTTATAGCCCCGGGCATTAAACTCAATATCCCTCTCATAAGCGCCGCAATGGACACCGTTACGGAAAGCAAGCTTGCCATAGCAATGGCAAGGGAGGGCGGCGTAGGCATCATTCATAAGAATATGTCTATCGAAGAACAGGCGTCGCAGGTAGACAAGGTTAAAAGGAGCGAACACGGCGTTATAACCGATCCGTTCTTCCTCACCCCTAACGAGCCCGTATCTGAAGCTATCGCCCTCATGGAAAAATACCGCATAAGCGGCGTGCCCATTACCGAAGGCGGCAAGCTTGTCGGCATTCTCACAAACAGAGACCTTCGTTTCGAAACTAATTTCGACCAGCCTATATGCAACATAATGACGAAGGAACATCTTGTGACTGCGCCCGAAGGCACTTCGCTTTCCGAAGCTCAGAAAATCCTTGGCAGACACAGAATAGAAAAACTTCCCATAGTAGATAAAAACGGCTATCTCAAAGGCCTTATAACCATAAAGGATATTGAAAAGGCTATTCAGTATCCCAACAGCGCGAAGGACAAGAACGGCAGACTTCTTGCAGGCGCAGCTATCGGCGATTCTCCCGACGTGCTCGACAGGGTTGCAGCGCTCGTTGCCGCAAAGGTGGACATCGTCGTTCTCGACTCCGCACACGGCCACAACTCCCGCATTATCGCGGCAGTTTCCAAAGTTAAAAAGGCGTTCCCCGACCTTCCTCTGGTGGCGGGCAACGTTGTTACGGCAGCCGCAACCAAAGCGCTCATAGACGCGGGCGCAGACGTTGTAAAGGTAGGCATGGGTCCCGGCTCCATATGCACGACGCGTATCGTCGCAGGCATCGGCATGCCTCAGCTCACCGCTGTCATGGACTGCGCAGAGCAGGCTGACAAGATGGGCAAAAAGGTCATTGCCGACGGCGGCATAAAGTATTCCGGCGATATCGTAAAGGCTATCGGCGCAGGCGGCGCGGCAGTCATGATAGGTTCGCTGTTTGCAGGCACCACCGAATCACCCGGCGAGCTTGAAATTTATCAGGGCAGGTCTTTCAAATCCTACCGCGGCATGGGTTCGCTTCCCGCA
The DNA here is from genome assembly GCA_944368065.1 of uncultured Clostridia bacterium. Classification (GTDB taxonomy): domain Bacteria; phylum Bacillota; class Clostridia; order Christensenellales; family Borkfalkiaceae; genus Coproplasma. The sequence goes on from CALVWV010000010.1 coordinate 86,050, forward strand.
ATGGCGCGCGGCGGCAAGGACAGGTACTTCCAGTCAGGCGCAAAGAAGTTCGTTCCCGAAGGCGTTGAAGGCAGGGTTCCTTACAGGGGCGCCGTTGCAGACATCATCTATCAGCTTATGGGCGGACTGCGCGCAGGCATGGGATATACAGGCATGCACAACATAGACGAGCTCCGCACCAAGGCGCAGTTCGTAAAGATGACATCCGCATCGCTCACCGAATCTCATCCTCACGATATAAGCATCACCAAAGAGGCGCCCAACTACTCGCCTAAGAACTGATTTTAAAAAAGCTTTTTTACAGGCGGAAGTTTTTGCTTCCGCCGTAAACTATTTAACAGGAAAATATAAGCCGCGTTGAATGCCGCATTTTTTTCAGGGACGGCGGCAACGCTTTACAAAATAACTCATAAGGAATATACATACTATGCAGCGCGAGAGAGTTCTGGTACTTGACTTCGGCGGTCAGTACAATCAGCTAATTGCAAGGCGCGTGCGCGAGCAGAATGTTTACTGCGACCTCGTGCCGTGCGACATGACTATTGAAAAGATAAAGGCGTACGCCCCCATAGGCATAATTTTTACGGGCGGTCCCAACAGCGTATACGACGAATCAAGCCCCAAGGTAAGCCCTGAAATTTTTGAGCTCGGCATACCCGTGCTCGGCATATGCTACGGCTGCCAGCTTACGGCATATCTTCTGGGCGGCGTTGTGGAGCGCGCCGATACATCGGAATACGGCAAAGCGGAAGCATACTGCAAGAGCAGCCCTCTGACCAAGGACGTTCCCGAAACTTCTGTATGCTGGATGAGCCATACCGACAGAATTACCCGCCTTCCCGCGGGATTCGATATGATAGCTCATTCGGATAACTGCCCTTACGCTGCATTCGGCAGCGCGGAGCGCAGAATTTACGGCGTACAGTTCCACCCCGAAGTCCAGCATACGGAATACGGCACGCAGATGCTTCACAACTTCCTGTACGAAGTCTGCGGCGCGCACGGCGACTGGACGATGTCCGGGTTTGTTGCAGAAAAGATAAGCGAGCTCAGGGAAAAAATAGGCGATAAAAAAGTTCTTTGCGCAATGTCCGGCGGCGTTGATTCAGCTGTTGCGGCAACGCTTATACATAAAGCGGTAGGCGATAACCTTACCTGCGTATTTGTGGACCACGGCCTTTTAAGAAAGTACGAAGCTGACGAGGTTATGTCTGTATTCAAAGACGGACTCGGCATGAACCTCATAAAGGCTGATGCGGGCGCCGTGTTCCTTGCCAAGCTCAAGGGCGTAACGGACCCCGAAACAAAGCGCAAGATAATAGGCGAAGAATTTATCCGCGCCTTTGAAAAAGAGTCGAAGAAGATAGGCAAGGTGGATTACCTCGTTCAGGGTACGATTTATCCCGACGTAATAGAAAGCGGCAAGGGCAAGTCCGCCGTAATCAAGAGCCACCACAACGTAGGAGGTCTGCCTTCAGTTGTGGACTTCAAGGAAATCATAGAGCCGCTCCGCGACCTCTTCAAAGACGAGGTCCGCAAAGTAGGTTTTGAACTCGGACTTCCAAAGAGCGTTGTTATGCGCCAGCCCTTCCCCGGTCCCGGTCTTGCAATAAGAATAATGGGCGAAGTCACCGAAGAAAAGCTTGAAACTCTGCGCGATTCCGATTACATTCTGCGCGAAGAGATTGCAAAAGCAGGCCTTGACGATAAAATCTGGCAGTACTTCACCGTAATAACCAACAGCAAGACGGTGGGCGTTCAGGGCGATTTCCGCACATACGAAAACGTCGTCGCAATCCGTGCGGTAACCTCCGTCGACGCAATGACGGCTGACTGGGCGCGCATTCCTTACGACGTGCTCGAAATTATATCCAACCGCATAGTAAACGAAGTGCGCCACGCAAACCGCATAGTTTACGATATAACATCAAAACCCCCCGCAACGATAGAATGGGAGTAATATCAGAATTTCATCCTGCGGCATACTTTCAGGAGTACTATTCAGGCGCCGCAGGCGCGGCATTGCCGCGCCTGCGGCGCTTTATTAAAACGGATGAACCACTGTTGCACATTTCAGCGGCATTTGTTTTTTTGAAATTTTCCGCAGCTCTATTATTCAAAATTGAATGAGGCGTGCGCTTTTGATATTCTTCAGATAAATGCGGTGTTTTTTGTAATATATTTATATAATGGACTTTTGGCGTTTTGCCTGCTATAATAAATATGCAAATGCAAAAAAAAGAGGTTAAATTATGGACTACAGAGTTTTTTCGGATAAGATTGTCGCCCGCATAGACAAGGGCGAAGAAATCTGCGCCTCGCTTAAAGCTATATGCCTTAAAGAGGGCGTAACGCTTGCCAACATTTCTGCCATCGGAGCGGTGGGTGAGTTCACCGTCGGCGTATTTTCTCCCGAAAGCAAGACATACAAAGCCAATACGTTCAGCGGCGATTATGAAATAGTTTCGCTTCTCGGCAACGTTACCGAAAAAGACGGCAAATATTATTCCCATCTGCACATGAGTGCAGGCGACAGCGAAGGCAGAGTATTCGGCGGCCATCTCAACAGCGCCGTTGTCTCGGCTACGTGCGAAATGTTAATCGAAGTAATGGAAGGCCGCATAGATCGAAAATTCAGCGATGAAATAGGTCTTAATCTGCTCGAATTTTAAATTGCCTTGCGCTCAATTTCTTTAATAAGTCAGTTTGCGTGTTATTTGCACGCATGAACAGGTGTGCGTGAATATGTAAACGTATCATATGCGCGTAACAGGCGCGTATGTGCAAGTACGCGCAAACAAGAGCGGTTGTCCGCAAATTACGGTGAATTTCAATTATGGTAAATGCAGAAGAGCTCCTCGCAAGTCTCAACTTTCAGCCTATAGGCGAACACAACGGCATAATCAAACGCTTAAAGGGCGTTATATCCAACACCAAGCCAAACCCGCAGAAACTTTTTGTTGCCGAAGGTATCTGGCTGGCTTCAATGTGCCTTAAATTCGGCACTCATATCGAGAGTCTTATCGTGTGTCCGGAGCACGTCCGCACGCCGGAGGTGGCTGAACTTATAAAAAAACTGTCAGAGCGGACGGCCGACCGTTTTTCTGTTTCGGCAAAGACGTACGAAAAGATTTCCGAAAAAGGTCAGCCCGACGGCATTATGTCGCTTGCGGCGCTGCCGCAGTACGATATCGCTCATTTCAATCCGCCGGATAAAGCTGTCATTCTTGTAATCGACGGCGTTGAAATCCCCGGCAATGCGGGCACAATGCTGCGCATGGCTGACGGCGCCGGCGCGGACGCCGTATTTTTCTGCAACAGAAAGGTAAGAATGACACACCCCAAACTTATAAAGTCCAGCCAGGGCGCAATTCTCACCGTGCCCGTATTCGAGTTTTCTGACGTTGCGGAGTGCCGCAGCTGGCTTGCAGAGCACAACTTTACGATATATCTTGCCGACACCCGCGCCGAGCATTTTTACTACGACGAACCGTTCGGCAACAATACAGCGCTTATAGTCGGCAGCGAGCGTTACGGCATTGCAAGGGAGTGGTATGACGGCGATTACAGCATGATTGCCATACCTATGCTCGGCAAGTGCGACAGTCTCAACGTGGGCGTTGCGGCAACGGTTTTAACATACGAAGCCTGCGTCAAGAATAAATTAAAATAAGGCGGAAGCAAAGTTATATTTATATCAGATTGCTTATTGTGTAAAGCTTTAATAGCATAAACACATAAAATTGCAAATATATATTTACAATTATAAAAGATATTTGTCTTTGAGCGCGGCTGCGCGTGGCATTTGCCATGCGCAGCCGCGCTCAAAGCATTTATACCTTATTTTTTACCCTGCTATTGCTTTTTTTTGTATATCGTGCTATAATAAGCTATCAGTACTTGCGCCCTGCGCAAAATGAGGCTTGCATGGCAGATTTTAAAAGAATAAAAAAATTAATTGACCCGCATAAAGAGCCGGATAAACAGTTCTTTTTAGATTTACTGGATACACAAAAGCAAGAATCATACGAGCGCGAGCACATCGACGCGGTTATGTTTATGCTTCGCGCTATCTATATAAACAAGCTCAAGTCTGCCATACAGCAGGCTCAGTCGGAGATAGCAGAAATAACCGCAGACCCTGATTACAATGCAGAAAGTTACAAAAAAGTCATGTCGCTCAAGGCAGACATTGCGGCAACCCGCGCAAAGATTGAAACTTACAAGCCGTTTTTCGATGAACCGTATTTTGCGCGCATGGATGTTGTCGACGATAAGGAAGGATACAACAGCTACTATATCGGCAAGCGCGGAGACGAAGGACTTGAGATAGTAGACTGGCGCGCGCCGCTTGCAAGAAGGTACTACCAGAAAAGCCGCATAACTTTTTCTATAAACGATTACAATTATAAACTCGTTCTCCGCCGCGCCATACGCACGAAAAGCGGAAAGGTGGTCGATATGAAGAACGAGTATCTCTCCGTTAAAGACTATCTTTCAAAGGAAGAGATAGGCGGAAGGGACGAGGAAATTATATTCGACCCGTTCCTGCGCGAAATTATAAAAAGCCGCAAAGAAAAGAGCGGGATTACCGACATAATTGAAACCATACAGGAAAAGCAGTACGAAATTATCACCCTGCCGGAGGACAGCAGGTTCGTCGTGCAGGGCATAGCCGGAAGCGGCAAGACGATGATAATGCTGCACAGACTTTCCTACATCATGTACAACAACGAAGGGGTAAGGCCGCGAGACGTGCTCGTTATAACCCCGTCCGATTCGTTCAATGCGTTCATAGACGAACTTTCCGCCGTGCTTGAGCTTGAAAAAGTAAAGACGAGCACCATAGAAAGTTATTTTACAGTGCTTCTTGCAGGTCAGGGCATCAACATAGAAAACAGGATAGAGCGCACCGAGCGCCCGCCGGAAAGTTACCTTGCCTACGTGTATTCTCCGGCATTCATTTCCGATGTGGAAAAGCGGCTTGCAAAAATTTATGACGGAGTGCGCGGCATGTTTGCTTCCAGCGAATGCGCCGAAATGGCGGACGAGGTGCTTGCCCGTTGCGTGCGTCAGACTTCGCTTTACGAAAAAATAAAAAATGCGGGACTGCGCGTAAGGCGGTGCGTGCTTGGTGAAATAAAGGAAAAGGTTGGCGGCGGACTTTATTACACAAAGCCTTTCAGAAAACTTTTCAACTGCGTAGGCGACATAACCGAATTTTTGTCAATAAGCAAGACGGACGAAAGGATGAACACTTACGGATATTTTTACCGTCAGCTTCTGTCCTTTTATAAAGCGCTCCGACACGTGCGCCGTCACGCCGAAAAAATATGCGCGGACGCCGTTGCTGATCTGAACGCCCTCGACGGGGTGGTGGATAAAGAGATAACCGACCTTTCGCGCTACCGCATGAACGTAGGCGGCGCCGAAGTGCTCACTTATTCGGAGCGCATAGAAAAGCGCCGCGCGCTGAAAAGGGAGATAGAGGCAAACATCGGTTACGTAAAGGAAATAGGCGACCTGTTTTCCGCCGTTTGCGACTTTGCCGACGTGCTCCGCGGGGAAAGCAATCTTGTTTCCATAGGCAAGTGCGAAAACGGAGTGGACGTTGCCCGCTTCTTTTACGGCGAAACGGTCAAAAAGGCGCGCAAAAAATTCGGCGTGCAGCCGGGCAAAATGTATCCTTCAGACGCGTACGCGCTCTGCCTTATGCTGTGCAAACTCGGCTATGACCTTTCGCCTAAGCATTCGTTCGTCTTTATCGACGAAGGGCAGGACATATCCGAAGGCGAATATTACGTTCTGAAATGCGTCAATGAAAGGGCGCGCTTCAATGTTTTCGGCGACCTCAAGCAGAACATTACCCCGTACAGGGGACTCAAAGACTGGTCGGTTGTGGAAAAAGATATTTACATGCTCAACCAGAACTACCGCAATACAAACCAGATAGTCGATTTTGTCTCCCGCGAGCTGAACATAGACATGCAGTCCATAGGTTGCGACGGCTCGGAAATAGTATATCTTCAGCCGCGCAAAGTCACGGGCTGGCTTGCGCCCATGCACGGGCTCAAAGCCGTTATAACGAGCGAAAAAAATCTTCCCGGATTTTCGCGCAAAAATTATAACATACTGCGCGATACGGGTAAAATTTCAAAAACGCGCATAAATCTCATGACCGTTTACGAAAGCAAGGGACTTGAATTTACCGCCGTGGCTGTTGTGGACGGAGATATGACGGACAACGAAAAATATATCGCCTACACGAGGGCTTTGAAGGAGCTTGCGATAGTCCGCTGATTGTGCCGCTGTATATATTGGTTCAGGCATATTGCCGCACTAATCATAAATTTCAGGCAAATCAGAATACAGATTTAGTTATAATTGCGCCGCGCCGCCTTTGAAGGCGGCGCGGCGCAATTTATTTGTTTTTTAATTTGCCGCTTGGTCAATAATACATAAAATTATTGTTTAAATTTTTTGAACGCGCAAAAAAAATTAATTAAAAATTAAAAAAATTATAAAAAACGCAAAAAAAATTATTTTTTTAATCGGCAACTTTTTTATCGGATACCCTTGCCGAAGATATCGAATTGTTGTATAATAGAAAGGAAATAAGAGGTAATGAAGGAAAGTTATGGCAACAAATAAAAAAGCAAAACAGCTCGCCGAAGAGCTGGAGCTTGAAGGCGAATTGTTAAATACCGTAAGTTACGCCACGTATTATTGCCGTATGCCGCTTTTCACGGCGTTCAGGCTTTATAACCATGGCGAAAATCCCGCGGAAAACCTCACTGTTTCCATAAGCGGCAGCACCGAGCTTATACTTGCGCGCTCGCTCGACGTGGCGGAAATCCCGCCCGAAAGCAGCGTGGAAGTCACGGTGGACAAAATTCTCAACCCGAAATACCTTGCCGAACTCGAACAGCCCGAAGTGTGCACGGTAACCATATCCGTTGCGTGCGGCAAAGTGAGCGTATGCGAGCTTACGGCAAACGTCGACTGCCTCCCCATAGATTTCTGGGGCGGCCTTTCGGGCAACGTGGAAATGCTTTCGTCCCTCGTCCGTCCGAGAATTGCCGACTGCCAGAAAATTCTTGCCGAGGCAGGTCTCCAGCTTAAAACGTGGGGCTTTTCTTCGGAGTGGAGCGGTTATTCCGGCAACGACCGAAACGCAGTGCGCGGTGCGGCGGCGGCAATATTCTCCGCTCTGCGCAGACAGAACGTCGAAATGCAGGAACAGCAGCCGCTTACCGACGCGCTCAGCGCGGGCGGCATTACCCGCATAATAGCCGGCAAATCGGCCACCCCGCTCGAGATGGCTCTTTTGTATTGCTCCTGCCTTGAAGCGGCAAAATTAAATCCCGTCCTTGTCCTCGGCAAAAACAGCGTTGCCGCGGGAGTATGGCTTTACGAAAGCTGTTTTACCGTCACCACTCAGGACGATATGTCGGTGATAGAAAAGTACGTCCAGGACGGCGTAAACAACCTCGCTGTGTTCGACGTTACCGACCTCTTTTCGCATAAAAACGCAAGCTTTACAACCAGCGAATCGCATTTTGCATCGCAGCTCAGGCGCGGCGAATACGAAATATGCGTCGACGTCAAGCGCTGCAGGATAGGCGGCGTTTTCTCCATTCCAATAAAAGTAAAGCAGGGCGGAAGGTACGAACTCCTCGGCGAAGCTCAGTTTTCTTACGACCAGAAACCGGGCGAAATTATAGATGCCGGCAAATATTCTCTTGAAAAGGGCGCTTCCAAGGAAAAGACGTGGCAGCGCCGCCTTCTCGACCTTTCTTTAAAGAATAACCTTCTGAATTTCAGGTACAGGCACGACTGTCTGCACATAGTCACGGCCGACCTTCCTTCCTTCGTGAACGAACTCGACGGCAGCGAAAAGTTTACCGTTCTGCCCGTAGCCGAACCCATAAAGGACGCGACTTTCTTCGGCGGCAGTGCGGGAGTGCGCGCGCTCAGAGAACTTATCGACATAGAGATGTCCTCCGGCATAATACGCTCATTTGAAGGCGCTTCGGCGCTTTCGGAAAATTCCTCTTCGCTTATAAGAAAGGCAAGGACGGCGGAGGAGGAAGTCGGAGCAAATACATTGTGCCTCGCACTCGGCTTTCTCAAATGGAAGCACGACGACGAAAAAGAATTCAAGTATGCTCCAATAGCGCTCCTCCCCGTGACGCTCCGCCGCAACAAGCAACAGGGCGTGACTATGACGAAGGGCGAAGACCTCACCGTAAACACCACGCTTTTAGAATTTTTAAAGCAGGAATTCGGCATAGATATCCGCGGCATGGAGGATAAAGGGCTTTCTGTAAGCGAAATGACAGCCTTATTCCGCGCAAAGTCTGCGGATATGAAGGGCTGGGAAGTCACCGAAGACGTGTACGTCGCTCAGTTCACGTTCGCGCGCTACGCAATGTGGAGCGACGTCAAAAACAACATATCCCGCTACAAAAACAATCCGCTTATAGCAAGTCTGCTTTCAAATACCAACAAACTTCAGGAAAATAAGCTCAGCGGCGAAAATGAAGACGAGGCAGACCCGTGCGAAATTCTTGTGCCGCTCCCCTGCGACAGTTCACAGTTCGAGGCGGTTGCCGAATCTGCCAAGGGCACTACCTTCGTGCTTCACGGCCCTCCGGGAACAGGCAAAAGCCAGACGATAACGAATATGATAGCAAACGCCCTGCATTCGGGCAGGCGCGTGCTGTTCGTGGCAGAAAAGCAGGCGGCGCTTTCCGTAGTTAAAAAGCGCCTTACCGATATAGGCATAGGCGAATTCTGCATGGAATTTTCCTCCGGCAAGTCTGCGGATAAAGCTGCGCTTGTCAAGGAGATTGAAAACACGCTTTCTCTGCGCGACGATTATTCTGACGAAAAATTTGTGGAAGAGGGCAAGGAAATCGAGGAAACGCGTTCCTCGCTCGCCCGTCCGTATGCCGCTCTGCATAAAAAGCGCAGACTCGGCGTTTCTGTGTATGAAGGCATTTTATATTACCTTCAGAACAAATCTGCGCCCGAGCTTGTCAACATAGAGAGCACTTTTTACGACAGTCTTACCAAAGAAAAGCTTGAAAAGTGCGAAAAAATGCTTGTAAACGCGCAGATAGCCGCAAAGGAGTGCGGCGGCGTTTACCGTTCTCCATTTGAAAACGTCAACATAACGGCCTGCACGGACGACGTAAAAAACGCCGTGTTGTGTGCGGCGGAAGTAGTGCTTGCCGAGCTTAAGCACCTTAAAAACTATCTCGGCCTGTTCCTCGATACATTCAACCAGAAAATAAGCACGTTCACTTCGCGCAAGCTCGAAAGCTTTATTAAAATAGCAACCATTCTCCGCGACGGCACTCTGGACGAATTTTTCTCCTGTGACGAAGGGGAGTTCTACAAGTTCTACAACGCCAACGTGCTTTACGACAACGTGTCCAGGTTGTGGTTCACCAGGTTCAATTCCATGCCCGACATAGATAAATATGCGCCCTCGCTCGAAGCCGAGCTTGAAAACTGGGGTGAAAATTATCGTTCTTCCCGCACGGTGCTCGCCGTAATAAAGCGGCTTAATAAGTGCGCAAAAGCGCGCATTCCCGAAAAGGAAGAACTTGAATGGGTAAAGCGCGCGTACGAACTCTGGGAAGCTGAGGGCAGAATACTCAAAAATACCAACCTTTCGCAGAACTTCACCGGGCTCGGCGGCGGCATAAACGACAAGAAGAGGGAACTTTTCTTAAAACCTCTGTACGAACTCAACGAGCTGTGCTCGCAGGTGTTCATGGATTACAATGCCGACGCATTCAACAGCGTGTGCGCGCACATAATGAGCGGATACGCAAAGCCGCTTATATCTGGCGTCATAGCTGCGGCGCGCTCTTTCGTAACTGCAAGGGAATACTTCATAAAGGTAACCAAGGCGGACAAAACATTCTATGCCGACGAGGATATCTTCGATTATTATACTTCCAAGTGCGGCGCTCTCATAGACAATATCGATATGCTCCCCGGCTGGTGCAATTACAAGAACACCGCCAAAGAGCTCAACTCCATGGGACTTACGTTTATAACCGACGCGATGGAGAGCGGCAAAATCAGCGGCGAGCAGATTCTTTCTTCGTTCAGGAAGAACGTTTACCGCAACTTTGTGCAGACCAATATACCCGCAGACGAGGAGCTTTCCAGATTCTCTGCGTCTCTTCTCGACGAGAGCGCGGCAAAGTTTGCAATGCTTACCGAAGAGTTTGCTGCGGCGACGCGCGCAAGGATAAGGCACGACCTTATATCCCGTCTGCCCTCGCAGGAGACGGAAGGTCCGCTGGCGCTTGAACTGATGACGTTCAGACGCCAGACGAGCGGCAACGTAAACCGCATAAATCTCCGTTCGCTGTTTGCCGAAATTCCGCAGCTTCTCAAAGCGGTTGCTCCCTGTATGATGATGAGCCCGTTCACCGTATCCCAGTATCTCGCGCCCGACCCCGACCTTTTTGACCTCGTAATATTCGACGAGGCTTCTCAGATGCCCACCTGCGAGGCAGTTCCCTCGCTTGCAAGGGCAAAGAGCGCCATAATAGTCGGCGACCCCAAACAGCTTTCGCCCACGACGTTCTTCATGGCTTTGGGACAGGACGAGGACGAGATGGAAGCGGAGGACCTGGACAGCGTTCTCGACGACTGCCTGTCCCTCGGCATACCTCAGAAGCATCTTAGCTGGCATTACAGAAGCAAGCACGAAAGTCTTATAGCCTTCTCCAACATAATGTACTATTCGGGCAAACTGTGCACTTTCCCTTCGCCCGACGCGCTGGACAGCAAGGTAAAACTTGTATATATTCCCGACGGCGTTTACGACAGGGGCTTTACCAAGTGCAACAAACAGGAGGCGGAAGCGCTTGTAAACGAAGTCATAAGGCGCCTGCGCGACGAAAAACTCCGCCGCTCGAGCATAGGCATAGTAACTTTCTCTACCCCTCAGCAGAACTATATAGAAAAGATGCTTACAAAAGCCATACAGGAAAAGGGACTTGAGGAAGCTGCATACGAGCGCGAAGAGCCGCTCTTTGTAAAGAATCTTGAAAACGTACAGGGCGATGAAAGGGACGTAATCATGTTCTCCGTATGTTACGGTCCCGACCGAATGGGCAAAATTTCGCTCAATTTCGGTCCTCTCAACCAGTACGGCGGCTGGCGCAGATTAAACGTTGCCGTATCCCGCGCAAGGGAAGAGATGGTTATCTATTCTTCCATGCGCTACTCAATGATAGATCTCTCGCGCACCAACTCGCGCGGCGTCGCGGGGCTCAAAGCCTTCCTCGAATTTGCCGAAAAGGGCAGAACGAGCATCGCCGTCAAGAGCGACGAAATGATTATAAACAAGTCGGGCATAGGCAAGTACGTGGCGGAGGAGCTCTCCAACTACGGTTACGACTGCCGCTGCGACGTGGGCGTCTCCGACTTCAAGATAGACGTCGCCGTAGTAGACCCCAAAAACAAGCACAACTTTATTCTTGCCATACTGTGCGACGGCGAAAGCCGCTTCTCCGTAAAGGACCGCACGGTAATGCAGGTTCAGACTTTGAAGCGCAACAACTGGAATGTAATAAGGCTGTATTCAATTAACTTCTTCAACAATCCCAAGAGGGAGATAAAGAAGATAAAGGAGTACCTCGATAAACTCTGTTCGGGCGGCAAGACGGTTGCCACCAGCTTCAAAAAGCCTTACCGCGCGGCAAAGCTCGAAGAAAAGACTGTCGACGCGCAGTACATTCTTTCGGGAGAGCACGATGCCGAGGTTATAAAGGCAATCAAAGCCGTGGTAAGCGCAGAAGAGCCCGTTTCGGCACAGTTTATTTTAAAGCGCGTTCTCTCGTCCTTCGGAATTTACAAGCACGGCGTAAAGCTCGATGCAAAAATGAATTCGCTGATAGAAGGATGCGGCTACCAGTATCAGGAAATTTTGGGCGTGAAGTATTACTTCCGCTCGGATAAGTACTCCGGGTTCGACAGGTACCGCGTTGAGGACGGCGTACAGCTGCGCACGTCTGAGGCGGACTATACGCCTTACGATGTAATATCTCTGGTAAAAAGCATACTTTTGAACAAGGTAAGCATGTATTCCGACGAGCTCGCGCTTGCAGTACAGCGCGAATTCAAAGTTCCCAGAATTTCAGACAGGTTTGCATCGTTCATAAATGCCTGCATAGATTACGGCGCATCGAAAGGAATATTCGTGCGCAGCATATCGGATAAAGTTTCGCTCACGTAAAATAACAACTGATTTGACCGGGGGCGCCCGCAGCGCCCCCGGTTTTTAAGGTTTTCACACGCCCATGAAAAGGATTTTAAACGTGCGGTGCGCGGTGGTTCTCGCTTTTTCCACAGGTATCGGCGCGGCTCTTTCATATTTTTCCGTACGCCTCGGCCTGCCGTATTGGTGGCTGACGGCATTGGTGCCGATAGTCGCCGCATTTATCATTTATTTCATAATCCGCCGCAGTACAGTCGGCATAGTTTTTACCGTGCTTTCTGCGCTGTTGTTTCTTTACGGCGCGCTTGGCGTGTGCTTTAAAGTCTATGAATATTCCTCGGCTGAGCTTGATGATGGCGCGGCTTATGCGATAAGCGGCAGGGTTACCGAAAAATCTTATTCGGACGGCGGATACATAAAGATTAAAGGCATAACGGCGGACGGCATCCCTGTGGACGGGGTTATGACCGTATATCTCGACGATGAATACGGCGAATTCTGCGACGTCGGATACGAGGTGAGTTTCAGCGGTACCGTCTACGTGAACATACCGTTTGCATACGGTTCGGACAACACCACTAAACTGCTTGAAGACGTGCGCTACAGAGCATATCCGACAGGCGACATCAGTTCAGAGTACGGTTTTTCGCTTTTCGGTAGCATAAATTCCGCGGTGCGTTCGCTGTACTTTGACAACATAGACGAAGACACCGCCGCCATAGTTTACGCAATGTTCACCGGCAATACGGAATTTGTGGAAAATTCCACTATGGACAGTTTCCGCTACGGCGGCGTTGCACACGTGTTTGCCGTTTCGGGCATGCACATAGTTCTTGTCTACGGCGCGGTAAGTTTTATATTGAAGCGTCTGCGCCTGTGTCCCGCGGCAGTTGCGGCAATAAGCGTTGCTCTTGTCTTTTTCTATACGGGGATATGCGGTTTTACGCTCTCCGCGGTGCGCGCCGCAATAATGTGCGCAGTGGCAGCGCTTGTGCGGCTTTCGGGCGGAAAGTACGATACGCTCTCGTCGCTGTCGCTTGCCTTTGTCGCGGTCATGCTCGTAAACCCGCTCAACATAATTTCGGTCGGCTTTCAGCTCTCCGTGGCTGCGGTGGCTGGCATTGCCCTTTTCTGCAGACCAGTAACTTCGGCTCTGAGGAAAATAAAAATTCCGCGCGGGCTGGCTTCCGCCGCGGCAATGTCTTTTTCTGCACAGGTTGCAACTTTCCCTATACTTTTGTCATGCTTCGGCTACGTCAGCTGGGCTTCGCTTCTACTCAACATAATATTCGTCCCTCTTCTTTCGGCAATTTTTACTCTGCAGTTTGCTCTTACGTTGCTTGCATTCATAATACCGCCGCTTTCGCAGTTTTTTATACTCATATTTTCAGTGCCCGTCAGCGCGGTTACGGCGGCGCTCGTTACCGTGCATGCGGAAGACGCGCTTATAAGCGGTTTTGACTTCGGTCCATATGCCGTGTTGTATTTCATTGGCGCATACGTCATATCGGGACACGTGAACATTAAATTCCGCTGGCGCGCTATAATAGCTGCGGCTCTCGCAATAATTATAGCGGTCGGACTGTTTTTAAAAAATTATGTTCCCGCAGGCGGCGTGAAAATTACTGCTTCAGCATATTACAATGGCAGTTACGCGGTACTTTTAAGGACATCTGAAGGCGACGTGCTGATAATTTCGGAAAATCCTTCGGCTTACGATATTTCTTCAATGCTTTCGGAAAACGGAGTGACAAATCCCGACGCGCTTATAATTCTCGGCGGAGAGGAGAGCGTTTTTGCCTATACATTGTCAGGCATTGACTGCAAAGATATTTACATAAATTATACTAATATAAATATTCAGCCATACCGCGGGACGACTGTGCATTATGAAAAGAATTTCAACGCGGCGGGAATGCATTTTGCGTTTGTCGGCGGCAACGATGTGCTTGCTCAGGCGGGCGGCGTTGATATTGGCATAAGTTTCGGCGAAGAAGCAGCCATTAAAAAGTGCGACGTACTGTTTGCCGTTACGGACGGGCACGTATGCAACTGCGCGGAAGCGGTTTATTTCACGCAGGTAAATTTTGCATACAACGTTTACGATTGCGGCGACTTGCAATTTATTGCAGATAATGGTAAAATATTCTTAACAGGTCGCGCGGCGGTAAGGTCCGCGCTTGGCTTAAGATAAGTGTTCAAAGATTATGAAGTTTACCGAACTTAAAAATTTTATATCCGAAGGCGGCGGAAACATATTTTTATTGCAGGGCGAAGACGCTTACTTTTCAGGCAAAGCCGAAGAAATGATAAAAAAGGCTTACCTGCAGATGCCCGAATTGAACTTTGCCTCGTTTGACGGCGAAAGTCTGAAGGGTCAGGCGATACAGCGCCTTACGGACGCTCTGTCGGCATTCCCGTTCATGGCTGAAAAGCGCGTTATACGCGTTACCGAATTTTATCCGTCGGAGACAGACTACGAAAAGTATTTAAAGCCGTATTTTGCGGCGTTTCCTCAGACGGCTGTGCTTATCATAGTAAATTCCGCCTCCAAAAAAGGCGCTGCCGACTTAAAGCGCAAGGCGGGCATATCTTACGTCGACTGCGGCAAAGCAGACGAGGAGGAGGTAACCCGCTGGATTTACCTCACATTAAAGCGCGCGTCGGTAACTGCAAGCGCGGAAGTATGCATGAACATAGCGCGATACTGCCTTTGCAACATGTCGCGCGTTTCCATAGAAACGAAGAAAATAATCGAATACAAAAGCGATGGCGGGACTTTAACGCAGGAGGAGGCGGATGACCTTGTGTACAAGGACGCCGACTACAGAATATACGAAATGACTAATGCCGTTGCAGCGGGCAACTATTCGCTTTTTTATGAAATTGCGCAAGAGCTTACCGAAAGGGGCATGGACGGGATGTCTGTACTCAACAGTCTGTTTTCATATATGCGCAATCTGTCTGCCATAGCCTCGTCGCGTATGTCGGATTCCGAACTTTCCAAAATATACGGAATGAAGGAGTACGGCGTAAAGCGCACGCGCGAGCAGGCGCGCAGGCTCGGCGTCGAACGCGCGGAAAATCTGTGCAAAGTAATTTACGGCGCAATAGCGGGCGTAAAGTGCGGCGAACTCACGCCGGACAGCGCATACCGCATGGTCTGCTCGCAAATATTTTTCGCACAGTGAAAAATAAACGGTAAAATGCTTTATTTTTCGTCAAATTAGCTTTATAATAATAAAAAGGCGCACCTGTCGGGAAAATATTATTAAATATAAATGTAAGGTGCGTAATTAATTTATTCAATACGCCATAAAGCGCGCGTCGGCGCGCAAAGGAGGTGTACGGGTGGACTGGCAGACATTTACGCAGAGCGTTGAAAACTTTTTTAAAACTTTCAGTACAAACGGCGTATCTTACGTCATGGAGTTTATATTCTTCGCGGTACTGTTCTACTTTGTTTTCAAAATTCTGCAGATAAATAAAAACTATAAATTCATAGTTGCATTCACTGCCGCCGTAATCTGGTGCGGCTTTGCGTTCGCGTTTTCAAAAAACATACAGTCGCAGTTCCTGCTCATCGTCATAATAATGCTCGCTACCCTGGTATTTACCATGTATAACACCGAAATCAAAAGGGTGCTTCTGGATACCATGATAAGGGGCAAAAACGACAGACCTAAGGTAAGCGCCAGCGGCGTCGATTCCATTATAGACGAAATGATACGCGCACTCCAGAATATGTCAAAGAACAATATAGGCGCGCTTATAGTACTTTCAAACGAAAATCTGCCCGAAAACATCATAGAGAGCGGCACTATAATAAATGCCGAAATTTCCTCGCAGATGATAGAGGCGGTATTTTATCCCAAAGCTCCCCTGCACGACGGCGCAATGATAGTGGAGGGCAGCAAAATTTATGCGGCAGGATGTTTCCTTCCGCTCGCGCAGAGCGATAATCTTCCCAAAGAGATGGGCAGCCGCCACCGTGCGGCGCTCGGCGTCACGTCGGTTGCAAGCGTAACGGCGCTCGTCGTTTCAGAAGAGACGGGCATAATTTCCATAGTAAAGAACGGCGCAGTCAAAAAGAAGTATGCAGACGCAGCCGACCTCAAAAACGCGCTCAGCGATTATTACTGGTCAGATTTAACCGCGGAGGCCAAGGAATGAAAAAGTTCAGCGAAATTTTAAGAGATATATTCACTAAAAATATCCCCATAAAGGCGCTTGCGATTATACTTGCCGCGCTCACAGTTCTGCTTATAAACCTCAACTGAGAGGTGTTTCATGCAACATGAAGAAATTTGCGGCGTTCCGCAGAATACTATATATGTTCCCGAAATACTTCTTCCGTGCGGCGCTGACATGTATTCGTGGGCTGTAAATGCCTGCGACCAGTTCACAAGCGACAGTTCTTACTGGCAGGAAGTTGCGCGCATTGCCGAAGGCAAGCCCAGCGCGTACCACATAATATTCCCCGAAATTTATCTTAAAGATAATCCCGAAAAGAGGATAGCGGACATAAATCAAGAGATGTACCGTTATCTTGCAGGCGACATATTCAGCGCTCAGAAAGGATTCGTCCTCGTAGAGCGCGCTACTGAAAGCGGAGTCAGAACGGGCATAGTCCTCGCCATAGACCTTGAACAGTACTCTTTTATGCAGGAAGATAAAGCGCTTATCCGCTCCACCGAAGCCACCGTGCTGGACAGGCTTCCTCCGCGCGTTAAAATACGCGAAAACGCTCCGCTCGAACTTCCGCATATAATGTTACTGTACGACGATGTTGAAAATAAAGTCCTCGGCAGCGTCAGAAGGGACAGAGTTTTGTACGACTTTGACCTCAATATGCGCGGCGGACACGTAAAAGGCACGCTCATTTCCAATGCGGAAGAGGTTAAAAATGCCTTTTATTCGCTTATATGCGGCATGTCGGATAAAATGCTTTTTGCGGTAGGTGACGGCAACCATTCGCTTGCGGCGGCTAAACTTATATGGGAAAAAGTAAAAAAGGGTCTCTCGCGGGAAGAAGCGGAAACCCACCCCGCGCGTTATGCCCTTTGCGAGGCGGTAAACATATATGACCCTGCGCTTTTCTTCCGTCCCATACACAGGTTTGTAAAGACGGATAAGCCCGAACAATTTTTAAAAGGCTGGAAAATCTGCGGCGCTTCGTCTGTCGGCATTGTAATAAACGGCAAAAAAACGAGTGTTCCGTTCCCTGAAGATATTCCATCGGGGATACGCCTTGCGGACGAATATATTTCGGAATTCATAAAAGAGTTCGGCGGCTCTGCAGACTATATTCACGGCGACAAAGAGCTTGAGGCGCTTACATTCGGCGGCGTCGGCATACTTCTTCCGTCCGTGGAAAAGGGCGACTTTTTCCGTCTTATAACAGAAGGCGGCAATCTGCCTAAAAAGACTTTCTCGATGGGCGAAGGCAATGAAAAGCGGTATTATATAGAGGCTAAGCGGATAAAGTAAATTTTTTTAAGGATAGAAAATAGATATGGCTGTAAAGGTATGCAAATTCGGCGGCACGTCCATGGCTGACGGCAACGTAATGAACTGCGTAAAGAAGATAATCGATAACGATAAGGACAGAAAGTACATAGTAGTTTCCGCGCCCGGCAAAAGGTATTCGGGCGACATAAAGATTACCGACGTTTTGTACGAATGCCACAAGGAAGTAGCCGAAAAGGGCTCCTGCGGCGCGGCATTTGCGCTCATACGCAACAGGTTCAACAGCATAGTAAGGGAACTCAATATCGATTTCGACATAAATTCCGTTCTCGATGAAACGGAAATGCGCATCAATGCAGAAAAGGACGAAGATTTTACTGCGTCCCGCGGCGAATATCTTTCCGCGCGCGTAATGGCGGAGGTTCTCGGCGCAAAGTTTATCGATGCGGAAGACGTGATATTCTTCGATAAAAACGGCGCATATGACGCTGAAAAGTCGGATAAAGCCATAAATGAAGCCGTGCGCGGCGCAGAAAAGGCCGTTTTCCCCGGCTTCTACGGCAGGGGCGCGAACGGAAAAGTAAAAACTTTTTCCCGCGGCGGTTCAGATATCTCAGGCGCAATAGTGGCGCGCGCCGTAAACGCAACTCTTTATGAAAACTGGACGGACGTAAGCGGCTTCCTTGCGTGCGACCCCAGAATCGTAGACAGCCCCAAGCGCATAAAAGCTCTTTCCTATAAAGAACTTCGCGAACTTTCGTACATGGGCGCAAACGTGCTTCACTCCGAATCAATATTCCCCGTACGCAAAGCCAACATACCCATTCATATCAAGAATACTTTCCGCCCCGAAGACGACGGAACGCTCATTCAGCCCAGCGTATATTACACGCCGAGCGGTAATACCGTAACCGGCATAGCGGGCAAAAAAGGTTTTACAGTAATATTCATTGAAAAATCTCTGATGAATTATCAGATAGGTTTCATAAGAAAGGTTCTTTCCGTGCTTGAAGATGCGGGGGTTCCCGTAGAGCACATACCTTCAGGCATAGATACGATGTCCGTAGTCATAGAAAGCGCGGCGCTTAAGGAAGGCAAGCTCGAAAGAATACTTCAGGGCATAAAGGAAGCTGTTGCGCCCGATACTCTGAGGGTGACAGAAGATATCGCGCTCATCGCTACAGTTGGTCACGGAATGTCATCATCGGTAGGTACTTCTGCAAGGCTCTTCAAAGCCATGGCTGAAGCCAAAATTAACGTAAAGATGATAGACCAGGGCTCATCCGAGCTCAACATTATAGTAGGCGTAAAAAACGAAGATTGCGATAATTGTATACGTGCAATTTACCGCGAATTCTTCGGCAAATAATTTAAAATTAAAAACAGTGCCGGGCGCAGCCTGGCACTGTTTTTTTGTATGTAAAAATTTTATGCGCAAAGAAATCTTAAGAGTAAAATTGGCATTCAGCAATTTATGTTATTCGGTTAAAAATTGAAATTGCCCTGCATATATGCCGCAACTATTCGTTAAAACGCCTTTTCCCCGTAACGCTTTCAACGGTGATTTTTACAACGGCGGTTATATCCTTTGCGGCGCATTCTTCCGCACTGTAGCCTTCCGTCCTGCAATGCTTCAAAAGAAGGTCGAGTCCCTTTACAAGCTCTTTTCCGTAAACTCTTTCCGCCTTTCCGAAGGCTATCACGCTTTTATAGTCTGCCGTCACGCTGTGTCCCGTGCTTTTGTATCCCGCAAGGATATCTGCTTCCAGGCACACGTTGGGATTTTTTTCAATCAGGTCAAGTTTTTTCCCTTCTTTTGCGCAGTGAAAGTAGACAGCAAGCTGTCCGTCATCATCTTCCCAGCCGAAGGATAGCGGCACTACGTAGGGATAAGGTTCGTCGTGCAGTGCAAGCCTTATGGTCTGGCATTCGTCCAAAAGTCTGATAATTTCTCCGCGGTCTTTTATCTCTCTGTTTGCTTTTCTCATTTTATTCCTCTGAAAATATTATGCCTGTATTTTACAGTATTATATAATCTGCCGTGCTTTCTGTCAACGCCGACAACTGTATTAAAAATATATTAATTTTGAACGGCAGACGCCCGCTTTAGTCACGCGGCCGCCTGTCGTTTTCATACAATATATCATGACGCTGAGCGTTTGTATGATAGTTAAAGACGAAGAGGAAGTTATAGAGCGCAGTCTTTCATGCGCGTCTCTCTTCGCAGATGAAATAATAATTGTTGATACAGGTTCCGCGGATAAAACTGTTGAGCTTGCAAAAAAGTTTACCGATAACATTTATACCTTCGATTGGTGCGACGATTTTTCCGCTGCAAGGAATTTTTCGTTTTCCAAGGCTGCATGCGACCTTATCATGTGGCTTGATGCCGACGACGTCGTGGAGGAGGGTGACGCGCGTAAAATTGTTGCTCTTAAAGAGCAGATGAAAGATTTCGACGTCGCGTTTTTATTGTATGCCGCCGCGTTCGACGGCGAAAGGCCTGTTTTCACCTATTTCCGCGAAAGAATAGTAAGGCGTTCGCTCGGGTTGAAGTGGCAGGGCGCCGTGCACGAAGCTATTACGCCGTGTGGCCGCATACTGTACTCCGACGCGACGATTCGCCATAAAAAAATAAGACCTTCAGATCCCGCAAGAAATTTAAGGATATACAGGAAGCTGATATCTTCAGGCGGAAAACTTTCCCCGCGCGATAAATTTTATTACGGACGCGAGCTTATGTTCAACAGACTCTATACAGAGAGTGCCGCCGTGCTTGAAGATTTTCTCAACGGGGATGGCTGGTCCGAAAACAAGTGCGAGGCCTGCCTCAATCTTCACGCCGTGTATACGGAACTCGGCGACGGCGACCTCGCGCTGAAAAGTCTTTTGCGCAGTTTTGCTTACGGTATGCCGAAGAGCCGCGCATGCTGTCTTCTCGGAGAAATCTTTGCTCGGAAAGGAGACTTGTCCGCTGCGATATTCTGGTATAAGACGGCGGCTAATCTGCCGCAGAATATAAAAAGCGGCGCGTTTGTTGAGGAGGACTTCTCGGGGTTTATACCTTTTATTCAGCTCTGCGTGCTTTACGACAGGCTGGGCGATATCGATAAGGCTAATTATTATAACGAGCTTGCCGGAGGAATCAAACCTGACGATGTAAGCTATCTTCACAACAAGCGTTATTTTGAAAGTAAACTCAAATGATGAGGATTATATGATAAAAAACTTTATTTTTACCTGTTTTGACTGCGACAGTTGTTGCGGTTGCGGCGACGGCGTCCGCACGATAACCGTTGTAACGTGCACCGGAATAACTGGTCCTACAGGAGCAACAGGCGTTACGGGTCCTAAAGGCGCTACGGGTGCCACTGGTCCTACTGGTGCCACTGGTTCTACGGGCGTAACGGGACCCACGGGCGCAACTGGCGCTACTGGTGTAACTGGTCCTACGGGTGTGTCTGGTCCTACTGGTGCCACTGGTCCTACGGGTGTAACGGGTCCCACGGGTGCAACTGGTCCCACGGGCGCAACTGGCGTTACGGGTGCCACTGGTCCTACGGGCGTGTCTGGTCCTACTGGCGTAACAGGACCCACGGGTGCAACTGGTCCTACAGGCGTAACAGGACCCACGGGCGCAACTGGCGCTACGGGTGCGACTGGTGCCACCGGTCCTACTGGCCCTACAGGTCCTGCCGGTACTGACGGCGCCGACGGTGCTACAGGTACGGCGGATACTCTGGCGGTCGGCACGACTACAACAGGGGAACCTGAGGACCTTGCCGCGGTGACGGACAGCGGTACGGAAAACAGTCATATCTTTGATTTTGTTATTCCTCGCGGCGCAACCGGCGCTACCGGACCCAAAGGGGAGGATGCTGATTGTCCTTTATGCGGCATGAATCTGTTCTCTGCCGAGGGCAACTATGAAAATGGTGAACCTTATGTGCAGTTTGCCGCAACGCAGTTATTCCCTGAAACTCCCGAAGATATATCGGCTGACGGCTCGGAAATAAAACTTGCCGAAAAGGGAGTTTATTTAATAAACTTCAAAACAGATTACACTCTTTCTTGTTATGGCGGCAGCACGGCTTTGCTTGAGCTCAACGGAGAGGAGCTTCCCGCTTCTGAAATAACGATGGGCGAAAGGAACGGAAATTCTGCCGGGCTTTACCTTGTAAGAGCAAAAGCGGACAGTACGCTTAAAATTAAGCTGAAAGATTACGAAAAGTTGGCGTCGGCTGATTTTTACGTGGTTATCACGCGTTATAAAATCAAATCAGACGAATTATAAATAAGTCCAATGCAACAGAGAGGGCGGCACCTGCCGCCCTCTCTTAAAGTAATAGGATTTATCGGTATGACGCTATTACACGACAGAAAAAAATAACAGAGCGACGCTTGTTGCTCTGTTATTTTGGTTGAGGTGACGGGACTTGCGCCTTTGGCGGCGCGCACGGTTGCAGCCCAAGCCGAGGGCTGCAAGTCGTCGGTAGAAACCTCCGACCTACGCAAGCAATGTGTTTGCTCGCCTCCCCTCAAGTCCCGTATTCACACAACAGAAAAAAATAACAGAGCAACGTTTGATGCTCTGTTATTTTGGTTGAGGTGACGGGACTTGAACCCACGACCTTCTGGTCCCTAACCAGACGCGCTACCAAACTGCGCTACACCTCAGTTCTCGTAAACAGCGATACCTATTATACTTAAAAGAATGCGATTTGCCAAACGTTTTTGCTATGTTTTTTAAAATTTTTTAAAATATTTATTGCTTAACCTTAAAAACAGGCAAAAAGGCAGTATGCTTTAATGCATAATGATTGTCGTAAAGCCTGTAAATGCAAATTAAGAGTGAGGAAAAGAAAAATTAAGACAAAAAAAGTAGCTTATAATGCTTTTCTTTTTTTTAAAACTGTGTTATATTGATTCAGATAACTTAAGCAGGTGTCGCCTAGCGGTATGGCGTCAGCTTCCCAAGCTGATTTCGGCGGGTCCGACTCCCGTCACCTGCTCCAAAGTAAAAGCTCCGCTTGGCGGAGCTTTTTTGTTTAGGAAAAAGGTGCGGGAGTCGGACCCTGAGAGGGGATTTTGCGAAGAAGCGCGCAGCACAGTGCGCTGCGCGCCGCAAAATCAGACGAGCGCCCGCGCGCAAAGTCGGCAGATTGAAAAAAATCTGCGCTCCCGTCACCTGCTCAAAAGTAAAAGCTCCGTTTGGCGGAGCTTTTTTGTTTAGAAAAGGTGCGGGAGTCGGACCCTGCAGAGTATTGCTATGAAGACAGGGAAGTCGGGCGCACTTTTAAAGTGCGCCCGACTTAAATTAAAGGAGGGAGTAATGCATTTGTCTACTGAGTGATGCATTTGTATTCTTATACTTTGTGATTTTATTCTAATACTAAACTGTTAACTTTTCAAGATTAATAGCGTAAAATGTAATTTTTCTAACATAAAATGCAATTTAAAGTGCTAAAGTGCTTTTAATTTTACATATTCTGCTGATTTTCATAAACCAGATTACAAAACCGGCATAATCTGTCGTTTGTCGGTATGATGAAAAAGAGCTTTTCACGTCAAATAATTATACCGATATTTCTGCATAATTGCATAAATATAAGTGTGGTGGTTTTGTGAAATTTTTGCCTATAAGTTTTACGTATATACTATATATATAATTACGTATATGTAAACTTTGAAAAGTAGCAAAGAATTGTTTGACTTTCGCGTGAAATAATTTGTATAATATGTTGAGACAAAAGATGGTACATTAATCAGATTATAGAAATTCAGTTGATATTCAGTCTGTCCGAAAAGAGAAAAAGACTTTTCGGGCGTTTTTGATGTGACTGCGAAAGTTTCGACAGCGTGAGGTACTTATGAATCAAATCTTGAAAAAATTCGGCATTCTTCTATTTGCGTTTGCAGCGGTCATCTGCCTTGGCGTTGCTGCCGCTTGCGTCAATGAAGACAGTAATGGTGACAAAGATACGGAAGTTACCGTAACGCTTGTAAGCGAAACTTCCGAATCGAAAGAGTTCACGGTCAAGCCCGGCGACGCTCTTCCCGTTGTCACCGTTGAAGATAAAGATTTTGAAGGATACTGGACAGATTCTTCATACTCAGCTCGCTATACGGGCACTACGGTTCCCTCCAGCGATATAACTTTATATTATAAGCTCAATTCCCAGTACTATACAGTAATTATAGATTACGGCACGGACGGCTCGTTCACTTACGAAAACCTTTGCCGCGGAGAGGATGAGGGGCTTCCCGAATTATCGCCCGCAGGTACTGTACTTGAGGGCTTCGCTATTGAAAAGGGCGGCGAGGTTGTATATCCCGCAGGCGAACCTGTCCGCAATCTTGCAGAAAAAGACGGTACGGTAACCCTTTATGCAGTATGCGAAACAGACGATGCGGACGATTATGTTATAGAAAACGGCGTGCTTGTTGCATATAAGGGCGACGCGACGGAACTTACGCTTCCTTCCGGTGCCACAACGATTGCAGCAGGCGCTTTTGCTGAAAATCTTGACAATAAATTAATAACGTCTGTTACTGTTCCTTCCAGCTATACCAAGATAGAGTGCGGCGCGTTTGAAGGACTTGACAATCTTCAGTCGCTCACCGTTCCGTTCATCGGCGAAAGCAGGACAAAAAACCGCTTCCTTGCCTATATGTTCGGCGCTGAAAAATATGAGGATAACAGCTATTCGTTCTCTCTCTATTCTGACGGCACGAACTTCTATGTCGGCAACGAGAATTTTGATTCCTTAGTAATACCTAAAACTCTCAGGACTGTACATATAACAGAAGAAGTGCGAGAATTTGCCACAGGCGCTTTCTACAGCGCTTATTCGCTTGAGAACGTAATTCTCGACTATCCCGAAAAGCTTATGCGCGTAGGCAATTCCGCATTCGAAAATTGCTACAGTTTCGGCCGTGACACTACGCTTGGCGTCGCCGTAAATCCCGTATGGCTTTCTTACGTTTCATACATCGGCGATTATGCATTCAAATCTTACACCGGCGATACAGAAACTGACGTTACGACTGTATCCCTTGAAAACGGCGGCGTAGGCGAACTTGTCACATATGAAAGCCCTCTCAACACGCTTTCGTATATCCCCGAACTTACAAACATAGTGACTATCGGCAAAGAAGCTTTCTATTACTGCGCAATGATAGAGCACATCACTTTCGGTGAGAACCTCAAATCTGTAGGCGACAATGCATTTATGTTTGCATTCACGCTCAGCAGTCTTCGCTTCCCCGATTCGCTTGAAACGATAGGCAAATTTGCATTCTCGGCAACGGGTGCTACTGTCATAGAGTTTGGTACAGGCATACGCGAGATAGGCAGCATGGCATTCGGCGAAAGTTCTTCGCTCAGGCAGGTTATTTTCAGAGGTACAAACGTTCCCACACTCAGCGGCGGACAGTGCTTCAGCAATAGCGTTGACGAGGCGGTTACCGGCAACTGGAATATCGGCTTTGAAGATGGATTCAAGATAATCGTACCTGAAAATGCGATAGACAAATTCACTTCGGCTCCCGACTGGACGGAATACATTAAATATATAGACGGCGCAACAGACAATGCCGTTGACGTTTACTGGTCTGCAGACGGCTCTGACTGGGACGCGCTTTTCCAGTTCACGACGGGCGGCGCAGTATTCGTTTCAGACCCCATGCTGACGTTCATTACATCCGTTGACGAAACAGGCACGTTCAGCCAGGCCTGCGGAACATACTACGCAATGCTTTGCGAAAGGGTGAGCGCGCAGGATTATGCGGCAAGTGCAGGCGCGCACGCAAGGGCGCTTTACGCAAACGAGTTTGCGGTAAAGATGTGGAATCCTTCGCTCGTCGATGAGAAAGGTAATGTGGTTGAACTTTACTTCGTAGTTACAAAGCTTCCTTTCGCAACTGAAAGCGGCCGCGTTCTCGTGCCCGTTCTCGGTTCGGCAAACGCTGGCGCGACGTTCGGTACCGATAAGGTGAACGGTTCGTTTGTAATATCTTACAATAACTACGGCATTGCTCAGCTCATGCAGGTTGCAGACGGCAAGGCTACCGCGGTAGCCGACCCTCAGGGCACCTATTATTCCTGTGTGGAAGCTTCTGATATAAGCTATACCATATCATATTATAACAGCAATTTCGAACTCATTTCTTCAAGAACTTTTGTAAGCGATTCTGTCAATGCGGCGGACGGTGTGGCTCCTCTTATAGAGAAGACGGCGGGTACTCCCGTGGTCATTACTTCGCCCGATTATAACGACGGCACGCTGCTTTTCCTCAAGGGCAACGGCACGGCTTACATACAGTACACCGATACGGCTGTCCGCGCATACACGGCCGATGTAACGGTGAGCGGCAGCTTGAAGTACGGCGAAGAAGGTTACAAGGTAACGTTTGCAAACTTCAAGGACTCGGACGGCGCGTCTGTTGCATCTCTTTCGGGCAGCGCGGAGTTTTTCGGATTTGACGGAACAGATTATTCCCGCATCGATCTTGAAATAGGCGACTATTTCTATATGATAGTCAACGTTCAGAGCGAAGAGGAGTGGAGCGTGCTTGCTTATAACCAGCTTGAATCTGCTCCTAAAGTGATAATCCCTACGGGTTCGAACTACGAAGACGCATGGCGCTATAAAAAGCTTTCAAATCCCACCGTTCTCGGCAGCGTGCAGATTTTTGCATCTGAAAACGGCATGACTTACTTTAGAGAGTACGACAAAGACAGTTCCATTGTTTCGTTCGGCACTGCGCAGATAAACGGCTCTGAAATAAAGCTTGTATCTGACGACGCAAGCGAGCGCACTGCCGTGCTTTCGGGTAATTCGCTTGCTCTCGACGGAAAGACTTTTACAAAATATAATAAGGCTGAAGACATGACCATGGTGCTTTACGATGCATCGGGCACATTCAGAGTATATTATTATACGGTAAAGACTGACGGTTACGGCAATATGTACATAATCGATGCCAGCGGCAACTACACCGTAACATATCTCGGCACATACGAGCCTATGGAAGGAACTTCGATATCTTCCATGGGTTACGGATTGTTCGTATTTACCGGTTATCGCGTAAATTCGACTACGGGACAGCCTCAGACGGGCGCCGAGGAGGAGACGCTGTGGGTATTGTACGACATAACGTCCATGACGCCCAGAACCAGCGCCCAGGATTCCCCTTGGTACACGCTTTCAATAGGTGTTTATTCCCCTGAAGAAGATACTCAGATAACCGTAAACGATGTCTTCGGATATAAGTTGTACGAAATCACGGTCGACGCATTCGGCGGCGTAACGTATGTTCAGTTTGAATATACCCTTGACCGCGAAGGCAATGCGACATATACCACCCTTGAAAAGGGAGATGTCGACTACTTTGCTCCCGTATTCGACGACGACAACAATGTGGCTCTGCTAGTAGCTGTGGGCGCCGACGGACAGTCAATGTTCACGCTTAAGCCCGCGGGCGATGACAGCGATAATTTCAAGTTGGTAAACGAAGGCGGCCAGATGGTAGGCTATGCTCCTGCAGATGTTTCACCCGACGCATCGTCGCTTGAAGCTCTGCCTGCAGGCGGCGTAACGTTCGGCACTGTCTGAGCGGCAGCGGAGTAATTATGGGTAAAAAAATCAGCGATGAATTTGTCGACGACGGTCATACCATAGCGGACATGTCCGCCGAGTGGATGCCGTGGAACCGCGGATTCCGCGCACGCCGCGCAGAGAAGCGAAAAAAGAGCAAGCAGGAAAAAGCTGAAGAAAAAAAGCTTTACCGTGCAGCTGTTGCGGGCATGTGGCGGGCAATTATCCCGGCTGTAATTTGCATAATCGCCGCGTTCGGCATTGTATATTTGCTGTTGCGGCTGTGGCTGAGCTGAACTTAAGAGGTATTTATGCTGCTTATGAAACATAAATGGAAAATTATCTTATGCCTTATATGCGTGCTCTTTGCAACCTGCGCGCTTGCGGCATGCACTTACGAATTTGACCCTTCCGACACAGGTTATACGGTCACCGTTATTTACGATGCCAACGGCGGTCGTTTCGGCTCATCCGACGGAAACGAACAGCGCGAGTTCAGGTACAAGCCTGCCGTTACGATTATCGAACCGGGCGGAACGCAGAACAACCAGGTGGGCAGCCCCGTATATTCATCAAGACATGTAATGGGCTGGTACGCAGCTGTTCTCGGCGATGACTTAAAACCGCTCAGAAATCAGGAGGACGAATACGTAGACGAAAACGGCGCTTCCATATTCGAAGGCGAGGCGTGGAACTTTGCAGAGGACAAGCTTCCCGACGAAGACGGCTATACGCTTTATCTTGTAGCCCGCTGGGCAATGAACTATAAGCTCACCGTAGACGTAGGCGAAGAGGCGCGCGCGGCGGGACTTAAGAATGTGGAGTATACAACCTACACCGAGCCCGGCCCCCTTACAAGACCTTATCTTGAATCCAGGGACAATTATTCTTGGGCGGGACATACGCTTTTCAGCTGCATCACATCTGACGGAAGAGAGATTGTTACCAGCGAAGACTGGGCAACGCTTGAATTTTCAGACGACAATCCTGAAATCACCGTTACTGTACGCTGGCTCGAAGGCGAGTGGGACATAATCCAGACGACATCCGAGCTCAGCTCAATGAAGTCGAGCGGCAACTACATACTTGCCACCGACATAGACATGCTCGGCAGGTCGTTCTCGCTGACCAACTTCCGCGGCGTGCTCGACGGCAACGGCAATACCATTTCCAACTTCAAAAACACGGGCAATGCAGTTCTTTCAGACGCAACCGAATGGGGAGCGTTCTCATTCATGATGGGCGGCTATATCAAAAACGTTACATTCAAAAACTGCACTTACTCATTGACGCTTTCAAAGGCGCTTACCGGCGAGGACAGTTACTATGCGGTAGGTTTCATAGCGGGCAACGGCTCTTCGATTTCCAATCTCGAAGATTTTACAAATATCGGTTTTGAAAATTGCACGCTCGACATCACCAAACAGGGACGCGCCGCTCAGGAAACAATCTTGACTGGCAGCGGAAGCTATGCGGGAATATTCGGCGAGCTTGCCGAAGGGCAGAGCTTCACTCCTTTGGAAGGCAGCACGGTAAACATTAACATCAAAGTTGGCTGATTCAGTCAGGTTTATATATAAAGAAGATATATGTGAGGTAAATCATATGAAGAAAAAGTATCTGGCAATAGTTCTTGCAGGCGTATTTGCTCTCGGCATGCTTGCCGGCTGCAAGGATAATACAGACCCTAATCCTAACCCCGATGACCCTAATCCTAACCCCGATCAGGGCGGCAATACCCCGGTTGAGGAAGTTTACACCCCTAGCCAGCGCGAACAGAGCGACGCTATGGTTATAGGTATCGAAGGTGCGGATGGCGTTTTCAGCCCCTTCTTTGCTTCCGCGGCCTACGACTCCGAGATCAGCGGTCAGACCCAGATAGGCATGCTTACTTCTGAAGGCAGCAACTACGTTTACGGCGACGACGAAGCCTGCGTGGTAAAGGACCTCAAGATAACCTATCTCGACAGCGCAAACAATTCCACTACATCGGCAAACGCTACTTATACGCAGTACGATTTCCTTATCAAAAACGGAATCAAGTTCTCTGACGGCGAGCCGCTTACGATTGACGACGTTCTGTTCAATCTGTACGTATATCTTGACCCCGCATACACGGGCAGCTCCACGATATACTCCACGGACATAGTAGGTCTTGACCAGTACAGGACGCAGTCTGCAGATGAAGGCGCGGCAGACGCTGCAGAAACCCAGGCGACGACCTATGCAGGCATACGCCTTAACCGCATCTATGACTGGCTTATCAACAGGTACATCACAGTCAATAACGGCGGCAAGGAAGACGATACGCACAAATTTACATACAATCTTGAATCGTACGAAAACGAAATCATTGACGATATCAACTCGTTCCTTCCCGAATATGTAACGGAGATAACCAACGATTATGATTCGGCTGTTTCCTCTTTCGATGAGACGAGAAAGGAATATAAGTTCGATAAGGGTGCATACTGGCAGTCCTATCTTTACAATTACGGTCTTATAACCGTGCAGACAGCAGGCAACAAACCCGTAAAAGAGCTTGTAGAGTTCGATGACGACGGAAACTATGTCGCTGCTCCCGCGGGTGCCGTGGAAGATGACCAGAAGTATTTCAGCGTATATACTTTTGATTTTTCGGCTAACGGCTATGGCTGGATAAAGGATGAAATCGATGAGTATGTAGCCGAAAACTGGCAGAATATGGACGATGACGGCTGGCAGACAGCACAGGGCGCTACCGACGAAGAGAAGAAGGAAAACGCCAAAAAAGCAAATGCCACAAAGGAAATCTGCATAATTCTTGCGTTTGAAAAGACGATCGGCACTACAGATGCTGCCATCGATGAAAATCTTTCCCTCGATAAAATAACGTACAGCTTATATACTGATTTCGCTGCAACGATACTCGGCTGCGCAAGCACCAATACGCTTTACAATAATATATATGCCGACGAGTATTCAAAGATAATAAGCAGCACTTCGGATAGCGCTACCAAGACCATATCGGGCATAACGACTGAAAAAGTTACGTCATTCACCAACGATCAGGGCACTTACGAACTTGACGGCACGTATGACGTCCTTCACATCAAAATAAACAAGATTGACCCTAAGGCTATATGGAACTTCGCGTTCACCGTAGCGCCTCAGCACTACTATGCACCTGCAGACGAAGCTCAGAAGTATGTCGACGACAAGCACTTCCTTGTAAACGGCGTTGTGTTCAACAGCACCGACTTCATGAACGATGTGCTTAAGGCAACTTCAAGGCTCCGCGTTCCCGTAGGCGCAGGTCCTTACATGGCAAGCACTTCTTCAGGCCTCGCTGCAGGACAGAAATATCCTTCGCCCACCGAGTTCTGGAACAAGAGCATGGTTTACTACGAGCGCAACCCTTACTTTGATACGCTTGACGGCGTGGAAGGCGGCGCTATTCAGAACGCAAAAATCAAATATCTCAGGTATTCTGTAGTTAACTCCAACTTCATTCTCGACCAGCTTGAAAGCGAGGACCTCGATGTTGGTGAACCCAATGCAACCCAACAGAACGTCAACAGGGTAAACGGCATTGAAAAACTTACAGGTGACCCCACCTGGACAAACGGCTACGGCTATATGGGCATAAACGCAGGCAAAGTTCCCGATGTATGGATGCGCCGTGCGCTTATAAAGGCCATTGACCTTAAACGTATCAAGAGCTATTATCCCGGTAAACTTTCCGAAATAATTTATCGTCCGATGTCGAATCAGTCGTGGGCTTATCCCCAGAACGAAGCTGCTCAGCGTCCTTTCGAAGGCGATGTATACGACGATACCACAGATCAGTATTATCATGTGGACTACACTTACGATGAGAGCGGTAAATCAATTTACGATATGCTTATGGCGCACGGCTACAAGGGCAACGGTTCGCGGATAACCGCCGATCCCAGCGGCAAAACGCTTGAAACAATTACGTTTACCGTAGCAGGCGAATCGACAGACCATCCTGCATGGGCAGCGTTCAAGCAGGCAGAGCTCGTGCTCGAAAAAATAGGTATTCCTGTAGACGTAAAGACGGATATAAATGCGCTCAGCGCGCTCACCCGCGGCGGTCTGGCAGTATGGGCGGCAGCATGGTCAAGCACCAACGACCCCGATATGTACCAGGTTTACCATAAGGATTCCCGCGCGGGCAGTACTGCAAACTGGGGCTACAACGAAATAAAGAAGGGCGGAGCTGAATATCAGTTCGAATCCATGACTATAGATGAGCTTTCCGAGCTTATTGATGAAGCGCGCGAAGTGCTCGATCAGGATACGCGTGCTGCAATTTATGCCGAAGCTTTAGACCTTGTAATGGAGCTTGCGGTAGAAATGCCTCTTTACCAGAGGAATGACCTCACAGTTTACAACAATACCAAGATAGACGGTACAACCCTCAATCCCAATCCTACCGCATTCGACGGACTCTTTGCAAAGATTTGGGAAGTTGGTTACGTCGACTAAAGCAAATATCGGTGAGTAAATGGTTAAGTACATATTAAAGCGCATAGGCCTGTCTGTTATAATACTGATAGGCGTATCCATGATAATATATTTCCTGGTAAGACTGATGCCCGTAGACTTCGTAACTAACTACTACGGCGGTCAGGTTGCCAATGGTGAAATGACGCAGGAAGACCTTGAACGCTTGAAGGAAATTTACGGCATATCCGATTCTTCCTTCATGGGTATTCTCAGCGGTTATCTTCAGTGGATGGGCAACGTGTTGCAGGGTGACCTCGGTAACTCGTTCAAATACAGCGCAAAGGTAAGCGACGTTATAGTTCAGAACATGGGTATATCGTTCGGTATAGCTTTTGCTGCGTTCATTCTTGAAATAATTATAGCAATACCCCTCGGTGTTAAGGCTGCAACAAAGCAGTACGGCGCGCTCGACTATACCTCCAGCGTACTTACGATGATAGGTACGGCGTTACCGACTTTCTTCTTTGCGGCAATATGCATTCAGCTGTTTTCGGTAGGGCTGGGCTGGTTCCCCGTGGGCCAGCTCTCCAGCAACCTGCCTGTAGACGCTTCGGGCTGGACAAGGTTCTGGGATATGATCTGGCATCTTATAATGCCCGTCGGAATAATGGTATTCCTTTCCGTTGGTTCGCTCATGCGCTATACGCGTACCAATACGCTTGAAGTGCTCAACGCGGACTATATACGTACCGCACGCGCAAAGGGACTTAAGGAAAGCAAAGTAATATACAAACACGCCTTCCGCAACACTCTCATTCCTTTGGTAACGCTTCTTGCGGGCACGCTTCCCATGCTTTTCAGCGGCGCCATGATAACAGAGCAGATGTTCTCAATTCCCGGCGTCGGCAAGATGGCTTACGACGCGCTTAAAGCGGGCGACGTACCGTTCGTCATGGGCTACAATATGTTCCTTGCAATACTTACCGTACTCGGCACGTTGCTTGCCGACCTGATGTACGCGGTCGTTGACCCCCGCGTCAAGATTAACAAATAGGAGAAGAGCCGATGGATAAAGAAACCAAAGAGCGCGAAGAAAACGGCGCCGTTGACGGCGTGGAAAATCTTTCGCCCAATCAGCCCACGGGTCAGTTCGTCAATGTAATGGCTGAAGAAATGGCTGAAACCAAGCTTGCGGCGCGTGACGCAGAAATGGAGGAAGAAGAGCCCGAACATCTTGAAGACAGGGTAAAAACTCTTTCCCCCGCGGCGGTAGTCGCAAAGCGTTTCTTCCGTTCAAAGCTTTCGGTGTTCGGTCTCGTCACCCTTATAGTGCTGTTTTTGTTTTCGTTTGTCGGACCTCTCTTCGGCAGCTTTACGGATGCCATATGGGAGCAGGACGAAGTCGACAACAACCCCGGTAAACTTATTGAAATTTACCAGTCCTATTCTTATACGGACTCTGAAGGCAATCTGCAGACTGCATACGGCTATACGCTCACGCAGAACAGCTTCAACTTCGACGGTCCTATAAGCGATGACCATATCCTCGGTACCGATAAAAACGGTTACGATGTATTCTCCCGCATAATGTACGGCGGCAGGATATCGCTTACGCTCGGCTTCGTCGTCGTAATACTGCAGACGGTGCTCGGCATAGTGCTGGGCGGTCTTGCGGGCTACTTCGGCAAGTGGGTGGACATGCTGATAATGCGAATAGTCGATATTTTCGCATGTATCCCGACGCTGCCGATAATGCTTATAATAAGTTACATGCTCGACGCCAACGGCATGCAGGCGATGCCAAGGCTGTACGTAATGATGGCCATGCTGACACTTATCGGCTGGGCGGGCGTCGCGCGAATGGTGCGAGGGCAGATACTTTCGTTGCGCGAGCAGGAGTTCATGATGGCGGCGGAAGCCACCGGCTTAAGCCTCTGGCGCAAGCTGTTCAAACACCTGTTGCCCAACGTACTGCCCCAGCTCATAGTTTCAATGACTCTCGGCCTCGGCAACGTAATTCTGACGGAGGCGACGCTCGGATATCTCGGTCTCGGCGTTCCTCAGGAATACGCAACGTGGGGCAACATGATTAACGTACTGACAACGGAAGTATCCTACTGGGGTCAGTATCCCAATCAATGGGTTCCCGTCGGCATATGCATCGTTCTTGCGGTGCTCGCATTCAACTTCGTAGGCGACGGCCTGCGCGATGCTTTCGATCCTAAGATGAAGAGGTAAAGCCGCATGGCGGAAGATAAAAATCAGAAACAACAGAATAAAAAAGCGCACTATCTTTCACACAAAGAATCGCGCGATATAGCTAAAAACAACAGAAAAGCCATACGCGAGCTTGAAAAGAAAAAGCGCCGCCACGCATCGGAGTCGGAATATACGACTACGATGAAGGATGAAAAGAATATCGTTGAATTCGATAATCTTCATACATATTTCTTTACCGATGCGGGCGTGTCCCGCGCGGTAAACGGCGTTTCTTTCAGCGTACCCGAAGGTTCGGTGGTAGGCATAGTCGGCGAATCGGGCTGCGGCAAATCGGTTACCAGCCTTTCGCTCATGCGCCTCGTGCAGGCTCCGCAGGGTCAGATAGTGGAGGGCGAAATCCGCTTCAAGTCGAGGGAGTATAAACTCGGCGCAGACGGAAAGCCCATTCCCATTTATGTGACCGAACTCGACGGCAACGGCGGAGAACGCGTTGTTACCGAAGTCAAGAAAGATAAAAACGGCCGACCCGTTCTCGACAAAGAGGGCAATCAAGTTATGGTTCCCGTGCAGAAGCGCGACGTTTCAGGCGCGCTGATGTACGAAATGGTCGACAAAGTATTCGATATAGCAAAGATGCCTATATCGGAGATGTCCAGAATACGCGGCAGACAGATTGCCATGATATTCCAGGAGCCCATGACTTCGCTCAACCCCGTTTTCACCATAGGTAATCAGCTTGACGAAGTAACGCTTCTTCATATACCCGGCTCAAACAAGGCCGAGGCAAAGCGCAGAAGCCTTGAAATGCTGAACATGGTCGGCATAGCAATGCCCGACCGCGTGTATAAATCATACCCGCACGAAATTTCCGGAGGTATGAGGCAAAGAGTTATGATAGCCATGGCGCTTGCCTGCAACCCCAGACTTATAATCGCGGACGAACCTACTACGGCGCTCGACGTTACCATTCAGGCGCAGATACTCGACCTTCTGCGCGACGTGCGCAAAAAGATGGGCGGCTCAATCATGCTCATCACGCACGACCTCGGCGTCATAGCGGAGATGGCCGATTACGTGTACGTAATGTATGCGGGCAAAGTCGTTGAAAGCGGCACCGTGCGCGAAATATTCAAAAACCCGTTGCATCCTTATACGATAGGTCTGCAGAAAAGCAAGCCCGTCGTAGGACAGGACGTTGACGAGCTCTACAGCATACCCGGTCAGGTGCCCAACCCCATAAACATGCCTGATTATTGCTACTTCAAAGAGCGTTGCGACCGTTGCATAAAGGAGTGCAGCGGCGAATATCCCGAATTTGTCTGGGTAACGCCCACTCACGGCGTTGCCTGCTACCTGTACGCGGAGGAGGGCAAGAAAAAAGAATGAGCGAAAATCTTAAGCCCGGAGTCGCCGGACAGCAGGCTCCCCAAGAGGATAAAATCCTCCTTAAAGTAAGCCATCTCAAAAAGTATTTCCCCGTGCGTACCGGCATAATCGGTCAGCACGTCCAGTATGTGCGCGCCGTCGACGATGTTTCTTTCAACGTCCGCGCAGGTCATACGGTAGGCATAGTAGGCGAGTCAGGTTGCGGCAAAACGACTATGGGCAGAACAGTTCTGCGCCTTCACTCCGTAACTTCCGGCGACGTAATTTTCAACGGCATGGATCTTGGCAAAATGAAGCCGCGCGAGCTCAGAAAAATACGTCCCCAGATACAGATGATTTTCCAGGACCCTTATTCCAGCCTTTCCCCCAGACTCACCGTCGGCGAAATAATAGGCGAAGCTGTGCGCCAGCACAAGATAGTTTCCAAGGAAAATTATAAAGATTATATATTTGAAATAATGAAAAAGTGCGGTCTTCAGCCGCAGTATTTCGAGCGTTATCCGCACGAATTTTCAGGCGGACAGCGCCAGCGTATATGCATAGCCCGTTCCATAGCGCTCCAGCCCAAGCTTATAATCTGCGACGAGCCCGTTTCTGCGCTCGACGTTTCCATTCAGGCGCAGATTATAAACCTTCTCAAAGAGCTGCAGACTCGCGACGGTCTGGCATACATATTCATTTCGCACGATTTATCGGTGGTTGAGCATATCTCCGACGAAGTGGGAGTAATGTACCTCGGCAGCATGATGGAATACGGCAGGACGGAAGATATATTTGCCCGCCCGCTCCATCCTTACACTGAGGCGCTTTTCTCTGCAGTTCCCGTGCCCGACCCCGACTACAAGATGCACCGCATCATACTCAAGGGCGACATACCTTCGCCCGCAAATCCTCCTTCGGGTTGCAAATTCCACACCCGCTGCGAAAAATGTATGGATATATGCAAGTGCGAAAAGCCCCAGTTCCGCGAACTCGAACCCGGACATTTCGTGGCATGCCATCTGTACAACGACAAATACGGCGTAAACCAGCGCCATTGATGATACCCGAATAAAGGCAAAGGATAAAGTAAGATTTATGTATCGTATTAAACGTAAATTATTGGCACTTGTGCTTGCGCTCCTTATGTGCGCATCGCTCATAGGCGCCGCATTTCTTCTGGATGATTCCGGTACCGACAACAGTCTTGCGTCAGGTTCGGATAACGGTCTTAGCCTCAAAGAAGACAGTTCATTGAAGCTTGCCGATACTTCGTCGGCGTTCGACAGCTCCATAGTGAATATTCAGCCTGACGTTACAGGCAGGCAGCTGCTTATAATATCGCTCGACGGCGAAAGCCTTTCCGACAGGTGCGGCGATATGAACGTCAGCGATTACGCTGAAACTACCGAAGGCCAGCGCGCCGAACGCGAGCTTAAAAAAGAGCAGCAGGAATTCCTTTCCGACCTCAGCGCAAAGGGCATCGATTACGAATACAAATACGGCTATACCCTTCTTACAAACGCCGTAGCAGTGTACGTCGATGTCAAGCATGCCGACAAAATTGCCGGAATCAGCGATGTTTCCTCCGTTGATATTTCCGAATTTTACTATGCCCCCAAGGATACCGAAGTTTCCAACAACGCAAACGTATGGGGCACGGGTATCTATAAGGTTCCCGATGAAATAGCTGCAAACTATAAGGGCAGCGGCATAGTTGCGGCAGTGCTCGATACAGGTCTCGATGCAACTCACCCCGCATTCACTACCGACCCTGAAAATAAAGACGTTCTTCTTACGAAAGATCAGGTTGAGCAGAGGATTTTCGTTGAAGGAAGCTCCGATGCGGGACTTGTGGCTCTCGATAAAGAAACTACGGTAGATGAAGTTTACTACAGCGAAAAAATACCCTTTGCATACGACTATGCGGACAAGGATTCGGACGTATATCCCGCATATTCCGCGCACGGCACTCACGTTGCGGGCATTATAGCGGGTACTGCGCTTGACGAAATAATAACCGACATAGACGGCAAGCCCATCCTCGACAACGACGGAAACACCATGACGTTCAGAGGCGTTGCTCCCGAGGCACAGCTTGCAATATGCAAAGTTTTCTCCGATAAGGAAAAGAACGGCGTTATAAGCGGCGCGGAGGAGGCAGACATACTTGCCGCTCTCGAAGACTGCGTAAAGCTTAAAGTCGACGTCATCAACATGAGCCTCGGTTCGTCCGCAGGTTTCTCCACGGGCGACAACGAGGAAATGCAGACAGTTTACGATAACGTCCGCAAGGCGGGCATTTCCCTCGTGGTTGCAGCCAGCAACGACTATAGCTCCAGCTATGGCGGCGTTTACGGCACCAACCTTACGAGCAATCCCGACTCGGCTACAGTCGGTTCGCCTTCCACGTATCCCGGCGCGCTCAGCGTTGCAAGCATCAACGGACAGAAGTCCAGCTACATAAGAACCAACGTTAACGGCGAAGATAAATTCCTTTACTTCACCGAAGCGAGCGACGGCAACAACAACGAAAAGGATTTCGTTGAAGAAATTATAAAAAAACTCAAAGACTTGTCCGTCCAGCCCACAAAGGACGGGGATAATAACGATGTGTATGCGGTTGAATATCAGGTAGTGCCCGGCTACGGCATGTCTGTAAACTATACCCGCAACATAGACGTTGAGGGCAAAATAGCGGTAATCCGCCGCGGCGGCGATGTGTCTTTCGAAGACAAAGTGCGCATTGCCATGCAGAAGGGCGCCATAGGCTGCGTTATATACAATAACGTGTCCGGCATCATCCGCATGAGCCTCGGCAACCTCAGCGACCCCATTCCCACGTGCTCCATTACGATGGACGCAGCGGACAGCTTCATAAGTGCTTCCAAGGGCACGATGTACATAAGCGAAGGCTACTCGGCAGGACCTTTCATGTCCGACTTCTCAAGCTGGGGACCTACGCCCGACCTCAAACTCAAACCTGAAATTTCCGCGCACGGCGGCGAAATAACGTCTTCCGTGCCCAACGGCTACGCGGAATACAGCGGCACTTCGATGGCTTCGCCCAATATGGCAGGCGCGATGAGCCTTATCCGCTCCTACGTTGACCAGGAACTCAGCAGGGAAGTAAATTCTGCCGACCTCACGCACGATACGGTTGCAATATCCAACTTCCTCGTAATGAGTACGGCGACCATAGCCAAAGACGAATTCAACAAACCTTATTCTCCCAGAAAGCAGGGCGCAGGTCTTGCAGATATAACAA
This sequence comes from uncultured Clostridia bacterium, assembly GCA_944368065.1. GTDB lineage: Bacteria > Bacillota > Clostridia > Christensenellales > Borkfalkiaceae > Coproplasma. The sequence goes on from CALVWV010000010.1 coordinate 124,673, forward strand.
AGGTATTCAATACCCGCGCATACCTTTATCAGGAAGGCATGGACAAGGCCAAGATTGAAATTGGCGACGACAAGGACAAGACGGGCAATTACACGCTTACCTTCCATGTGAAGAATATGTATGATACCGCGCGCACTTACAAGCTCGGTACGCAGACCATGACGGAAACTGTTTCGTCTGACGGTCTGACCGTTGCAGAGAGGGCGTACATGCTCGACGACATGGCTGAGGTAACCTTCTCAGGCACAGGCGTAAGCGGCGATACTCTTACGCTTGCCGGCGGAGCGGATGTTGTGGTTACCGTAAACATCAGGCTCAATGCCGATGCAAAGAAGTATCTTGACGACAACTTTGAAAACGGCATGTATGTCGAAGGTTTTGTAACCCTTACCGACCTTACCGGCGACGGCACCACAAAAGTAGACCTCAACATACCCTGGCTCGGTTTCTACGGCGACTGGTATTCGGCGCCCATGCTCGACATATCCCAGTACGACCTTGACGCGGCTCTTGCCGACGACAGCATTCCCGACGATGAAAAGCCCGAAGCGGTAATTTATCCTACCGTTCCCATAGGTTCTTATTATAACGAACAGTACGTAATTCCCCTCGGTTCATATCTCTATGACCAGGACGGAAACGACAGGCAGATATACGCCACGTCGGACAAGGCGGCAATTTCTACTTACGATAACGATTCGCATCGCACCATAAGTCAGCTGTACGGCGTTTATGCGGGTCTTCTGCGAGGCGCCGCCGAAATGAAGACGGTAATAACCGATGCCGTAACGGGAGAGGTGGTGTTCGAAAAGACGCAGACCAACGTGCGCAAATCGTTTACGGCGGGCTCTACGTCTGCGCACGGTTCGCTCGTCGAGCTTGACTTTAATCCTGCCGAGCTGAACCTTGAAAATAACAGACAGTACCTCGTACATATGGAGGGCGTGCTCGACAGCATAAGCGATACCAATAAGTACGACCCTTCAAAGTACTCATACGACAATACGTTCGACTTCAACTTCTACGTTGATACAGAAGCGCCCGAAATAACGGACTACCGCGTAAGGTATGTAACGTACAAGGACGAAAACGACAAGATTCGTTATTCTGTATATCTTGACGTCGATGTTTACGACAATCATTATTCTCAGGCTATAGCGCTGTGCTTTGCAGACTATTCGACCATGTCGCTCGAAATGCTCGACAACAACATGACCCCGATATACAGCACGCGCGATTCCGTGACTACGGTAACGCTCGATATCACCGATTACTACGACCAGGATATAGACCTTTATCTTCAGGTAGAAGACTATGCGCTCAACGCGCGCGCATATCACATCAGCAACTTCAAGCCCCTTGAAGACGCCGTAGATTATCCCGATTCTGTCGAAATTGTTTCCGGTACGGATACCGAAGCACCCGAAGCAGATTATTCCAAGGAAGTTACCATAAACGTCAACGAAGCGCTTTCGCTCCAGACGCTTATAAATCCTTCCGATGCGGCTTCCGTAAATCTCTTCTGGCATTCGTTTGACGAAGATGTAGTCCGCGTAAAGGACGGCGAGATATTCGGCGTAGCTCCCGGTACTGCGCTTGTAAAAGTTTATGCGGGCAAGGACGAATACTCTGCGGCATCTGACGGCATTCTCGTTACTGTAACGGACCAGGTCAATGCTGCGCCGGGCGTCACGAAACTTGAACTCGGACTTATAACCAATTCTGACGGCAACCTCGTAAATCCTACGGGCACTACGGTATCGGTTAACCCCAACGAAGCGTTCAACCTGAACGTAACCATGGAGCCCTGGTACACCTCGGTTGTTCCCGATATCAGATGGCGCTCTTCCGTGCCTCAGGTAGCTACGGTTGACGAAACCACGGGCTATGTAAGAACTCTTACCGAAGGTTCAACCGTTATAACGGGTACTCTGTACATAGACGGCAAGCAGACTTTGTATTCTGTATCCACAACTCTTTCGGTAGGTCCCGAATTTGTAGTGCTCAACGGCTATCTGCGCGAATATCACGGCGCGGGCGGCAAGGTAACTATACCTAAGGACCTCAATATATATTACATTTACGAAGATTGCTTCCAGGATAACACCAACATAACCGAGCTTGAAATTTCTGCACCCTGCCAGGAAATCCAGAGCTTCGCGTTTGCAAACATGAAATCGCTCGAGCGCATAATCATTCCCGAAACGATGGAATACGTTCATTCGTATGCGTTCTACGGCTGCGAAAAGCTTAAGACTATCGAACTTCACTCCCGCGCCGTAACCTTCAGCGACATGTGCTTCGCAGGCTGCACCTCGCTCGAAACAATTCAGAACATCAAGCTCAACCTTCCCGAAGGCGTAGAGGCGGAGGATGTGGAAATTCTCGACCTCACGGAAGGCGAAGACTATACTCTTACGACTGCCAACATGACGGCGATAGGCAACCAGACTTTCATGGGTTGCACCTCGCTCAAAGAGCTCGATTTGACTCAGCTCAGAGTAGCGGGAGAAGCCGCATTCATGGGCTGCACCTCGCTCGAAACTGTAAAGCTCAGCCGTTATACTGCGGTAAGCGACAGCATGTTCTACGGCTGTTCAAAGCTTTCCAAGCTGATTTATACGGATGTGACAGCATCGGAACTCGATTCCATAATGTATACCAATTCCGAATCTCCTTTCGAAGGCTGCAACATAACGAGCATAGAATTTGCTTCAGCACAGAGCACCCAGCCTGAAATTGTCATAGAGTACGATTCAGATAATAATTTTGTTGCCATTTACGGCGACAGCGCAAAGACAAAGCTTATAAAAGTAGCGCAGAATCTTACAAGCTTTACCGTTCCCGCATCTGTTACTTACATTGCGCCCAACGCATTCTCCGGTAACAGCAAGCTTACTTCGGTAAAGTTTGAAGAGGGAAGCGCGCTCGAAGAGATAGGCGCTTACGCGTTTTCAGGAACGGGATTAAAGACGATAACGCTTCCCGCAACGGTGAATAAAATCGGTCAGGGCGCGTTCTCTTACTGCCTCAGCCTCGAAAGCGCAGACCTGTCTGCATTCAGAGGCAACTTGATTCCTGCAGAAGCTTTCTATAATTCTTACTCTCTGCAGAGGATTGTTCTCGGCGACAGCGTTACGGCAATAGGCGCGCGCGCGTTCATGTACACCGCGCTCAGAAGTCTTGATCTGACGTCTGCCAACATAACCTCGCTCGGCGACAATGCATTTGCAAACTGCCCTTACCTTGCGAGAGTTCAGCTCGGCGTCATAACAGATATGGGCAACGGAGTGTTTGCGGCATATACTTCGGGCAGCGGCGCGCTCAGCACGGTATCTTTTGCCAAAGGCTCGGCTGTGCTTGGCACAAACACATTCTACGGTCAGTCGCTTTTGAAGAAGCTCACCCTTCCTGAAAGTCTTGTATCTCTTACAGAACTCGGCAGCGGCGTATTCAACGGCTGTGCATCGCTTGTCTCCGTGCCCTTCACATCGCTTACAGAAATAGGCGACAATGCGTTCAAGGGCTGCGAATCGCTTACGACGATTGCCCTTTCCACAGTAACAAAGATAGGAAACGAAACTTTTTCCGGTTGCGAATCCCTCAGCATTTCTACGCTTCCCGTACTTACAAAAGCGGGTGACAGAGCGTTCTATGGCTGCAAAGCCATTACTTCTGTAGAAGGCGCTGCGCTTATAACCCTCGGCGAAGAGGCGTTCGTAGGCTCGGGAATCAAGAGTGTAAACTTCCCCAAGCTTGAAGAAATAGGCGGTTACGCGTTTGCATATACCGCGCTTGAAGGTACGGAAGGAACGCTTACAATTCCCGCAACCGTCAAAAAGATAGGCGAGGGCGCTTACAGCGGACTCAAATTAGTTATGGCCTTTGCTATAGCTGCCAACGATAACTATTTCGTTGAAAACGGCATACTTTACCAGAATGTAAACGCAGGCGTTCAGGCTATAGCCTTCCCCGCCGGCAAGAGCGGCGATATAGTGCTCCATGAGGACACCGTAAGGATAGGCGCAAGCGCTTTTGAAAACGCTTCCAAAGTTACTTCGGTCGAGTTCCCCTATGCGCTCAAAGCGGTAGGCGACCGCGCATTCTTTGCTTGCAGCGCAACGAAGTACATCTTCGGCGGCATAACTGCGCCAGTGCTCGAAGCTAAACTTGTTGAAGCTTCCCAGTTTGAAGCAGGCTCGGAACTTTACAGAATTTTCGACCGCGACGACAGCATAATGAGCGAAACGTATTACGCAAACTTCAAGGATTACGTAGCGCTGAAGTTATATGCAGGCAGGGACGGAATAAAAGGCATAACGGACTTCGGTCTTACGGCAGTAGTTCCCGAAAATGCAACAGGTTTTGACGGCCGTTACTTTGCGGCATATTTCTCAAAACTTGAGTTTACCGAAATGGTAGAGGACGATGCCGCCCGCCTTGCAGAATCGCTTATAAAACAGATACCCGAAGCTGCGGATGTGAATGCGCTCACCTCGGCTGACACCGCCAAGTGGGCGGAATACCGCGACCTTGTAAAGAGTGCGCGTACGGCGTTCAATGCAGTAACCGTAACTCAGGTGAACAACTTCCTCAGCGTTTACTCGGCTAAGTTGTTTGCAACCGAAGCGGCAATGCGCGCTAAAGCTCCCACGTTCGGTGAAACCGTTTCGATGGTAAGCATAACCATTTCCACGCAGCCTACAAAGATGATTTACCTCCGCGGCGAGAAATTCGACCCTGCGGGCATGGTGCTCACTCTTGAATATTCCGATACATCCCGCGAATATATCAGCTCCGGTTACACAATAGTAAACGGTGACAGAACCCTCGATGTAAACGACCGTACGATAAGAATAGAGTACGGCACTGACAAAGACGGCAACACCATTTACACCACGCTGAACCTTACCGTAAACAAGCCCGCTTTACAGGGTTTTGAATTTGTTTCATATCCTTCAGAAAGAACTTATCAGGTCGGCGATACATATATGTCGGCAGGCCTTGTGCTTAAGCTTACCTATGTCGACGGCATAACCGAAACGTTATATACGGGTTATACCGTTACAGCCGATCCTCTTAAGGAGGGCGAAAACACCATAACCGTAACTTACGGCGGAGTTGTAAAAACTTACGTTGTAACACTTTCGGGCGGTATGTTGTATAACCCCGGTTCTGAAATTCCTCAGCCTGAAACTCCCGATACGGGCGACACTCCCGATACGGATATCGATGTCCCCGAAGATGGAGATAAGGGCGGTCTTTCAACAGGCGCGATTATCGGCATATGCGTTGCGGCAGTAGTTGTTGTAGCCGCTGCAGCGGTAGCCGTGGTGTTTGTTATCAGAAAAAAGAAGAATAAATAAGGCATGAATTTGCTTTATAAAACAAACGGGCCGCACGCTGTCAGCGTGCGGCCCGTTTGCGTGTACAGACAGATAGCGGTTTGGCATTATAAATTATATCGTCAGCGAGTGCAGCGCAACTTCGGGGTAAACTGAGTACTTTGTGTTTGTGCATCGTAACCCGCTGTTTTAGCGCACAGCGCGCCGCCGTTTTTCGGGCGTTGAGATTGTTGCTGCCCGTATTGGGTTCGTCAGCGCATTTTCAGCCTTTCATGCCTTTGCATCTTAAGTTTTGCCTTGCATTTAACGCGATTGCGTCAAATGCCCTTAAAACGGCTTCTGGCGGCTGCAATGCAATAAACGATAGCTTTATAGCGCGTAAGGCAAAAAGGCGTTATATCGCCGATTACGCCGCGTTATTCATCTATTAATTCAGCATAAAGATGTCTCATCCGCGGAAAGACTACATCATTTATAACTGCATAACGGTATAGCCTGCACGAGCCATTAAAAGGCGCTGTAAGAGACGGAAACTTGCCGTGAGTATTTTTACGCAAACGGCTGTAATGCCTGTCAGAATGGCAATTAAGGCTGTTGTAAGCCGTGGAACAGCAATATGCAGCCGACTGAAAACCTGATGTTATTTTAAAAGCCGTTGAAAAGAATTTCAAGCGACATAGCGGCGTGCATTTTTCAAATAAAAATATACGATATAACACTCGTTTAAAATCAAATCTTTTATTGAATATAGAAGTGATTGCGCATGCAATTTTTTCAGTAAAATTGCAGACTTACTGAAATCAGAGATTGCATGCGAAAAAAAACATCCTCCGCAGAAACGGAGGATGTTTTTCAGTTTTGCTTTATAAGCCTTACGGCTTTATCTGATTCACGCTTCAAGTGCCGTGCAGGCATCTTTGAGGAAGTTATACATATAACCGAAGTATGAATCAAACTCATCTCTGTCAGTCTGGATAAACTGGTTATCGTAGATATCTTCAGCGGTATTCCACAGTTCAATCATGTCAGCTTTGTATTCGTCAATCGCAGCCTGATCGGGCTCTGTCTGCTCAGTTGCGTAGGAGTAACCGATATAGGTTATCTGAAGTTCTGTAAGAGTCTGTAACAGCGTCTTCTGGCTGTCAAGTTCGAATACATCTTCCATGCCGAGGCTGAAACCGTTGTGGTAGACGCTGAGGATGCTGTCCATATAGAGGAGCATGAACTGCTGGCTTGCGGGAAGCGCAAGGAAGTCGGTAGTAATTTTCGTAACGGCAGCGGGAGTAAATTCAAATACGGGACCTGCGAACGCAAACATTACCATGCTGCCTTCTTCAGCGGTGGCATTCATCTGAATCTGCATAACCGTCCAGAAGTAGCTTGCATAATCTGCAAGGAATGCGCGCAGCTGCGTCATGCTTTCATATTCTTCCTGCGAAACGCCCATAATCGAAAGATACCTTGTATAATCGGCCTGCAAATCGTATACGCTGTTGAAGAGCGATTCTGCCGCAATGCCGCTGCCGAAAGGCATATTGTAGTAAGCTTTTTTTACATCTTCGTTGCCGGAATTGAGAATGATTTCGACATTAGCCATCGCCTGTTCGTAGGATGAGAGGAAGAGCATGAAATACTGCATGCCCATAGTTTCTGTCGAGCTGCTGGCTTCAATATAATAATTTGAAAGCGAAGCGTTTGCAGTAGCTATTTCAATATTCTTGAACTGGTCTGCATAACCGCCCATGTTTTCGCCGAGCGCGCTGTCGTCATAAACGTATTCATCGTCTTCGTTTTTCACGAACATTGAATAGTAGTCGAGATATCTGTCGTATACAGGTCCGAGAAGTTCATCGAATGCGGAACTGTCGGTAACGCCGCCTACCCATTCGCCGTTGTATGCTTCCTCAGCTGCTTCCATGCACGCGCCGAAGAAGTTCACATCGCCGTTCGCATAGCCTTCTATCGCCTGAAGGAGGTTGGAGAATACTGTGTAAGCAGTCTCGTCTTCAACCGATTCAAGGTCTATATTGAGCGCTTCTGCATAAATTATGTAAATAAAATTAGCAAAGTCCGAAGCAAGATAATTGTATGAAGGCGCAAGCACCATGGGAGGGAGATTCTGATCATAGAGGAAGTTGAGCGACTTCATGAAGTTGTACTGTTCAATGGGCAGAAGGTTTGCAAACGCATTGAACATATCCTTTATTCTTGTCTGGAAAGCAGCGTCTTCAATGACTGTTGCATCATCGCTGTATTCTTTCCAGAGTGCGCTGTATGTCGCCCAGAGGTTGAGCACGGCGTCGTCATTTACAGATGAGCCGAGCAGCTGGCTGTAACCGTAATCGCCTGAATAAACTTCACCCCATACCTCGCTGAGGAATGCCTGATAAAGGAATGCATAAGTAATATCGTATGTGTCGAGGGTTGCATCCTGAACATTGTACTGAGCAAAGAACTCTTCGGTAGCCTTTTTAGCATTGTCGTATGCAATTATGAACGATGTGCTTTCAAGAAGAACTGCAATTTCGGAGTCGGTAGGGTCGAAGTCTTTTTCCTGAGTAAGTCCTGCAATGGTCTGAAGCATAGTCTGTTCAATGTAAGCTTTTTCCACAACAGGAATAAGATCTTCAATTGGCTTGGGCAAAAGCATGCTTGCAAGGTTGCTTATTTTGGTGAGCGAAGATTCAGAAGTGGCTGAATTTTCGTCAATACAGTCGACTGTGTAATATCGGTAGAGTATTTCAAAGAAGTCATCGCTGTCCCTCCAGTTGTTCAGCATCTGGTAAATTTCTGAGGACATTGCTTCGTTTTCCAGAATCTCAAAAAGGGAGGTGTAAGCTTCATCAAGCTTGGTAACGTTACTCTTGAGAGTAGCATAGAAATCTTCGCTAAGATAACCGCTGTAATTTGCGGGGGAAGCTATGTCCTTGAGGTCGTTGTACGCATCTACAGACCATTCAAGTACCTGAGCTACTTTTCTCAGGTAAGCAGAATCGCTGAATATTATGGACATCTGACCTATCGTAAGCGTTACGGGGTCGCCGTTGTCAAGTTTGCTGTTATAAACAAGCGTATCGGCAAAGTAAGCGTCTTCAGAAAATATTTCTTTCGTGAACAGGTCGCCAAGAGTAAACAGAACGGAAGTCTGGGTATCATTTTCGTTGTTCAGTTTGTTTGCCGCTGCAGTTGCCTTGTCGGGCGTATCGCAAACATATTCGAGTATGCCCGAAGGGCTTACGTAAAACGCATCTGCATAAACATCATTTTTAACGGCGTTCATCCAGAGGTTGTAACCGTAAACTATTGCAATGCGCGCAACTGTTTCAAGCTCGCTCTTCTTTATGTATGAAGCCTGCTCTTTAGTAAAGCTGTAGTAGAGCTGTATCAGATCTATGGCCTGCTGTGCCGTAGCATTACTAACGCCTTCGGGAAGCGCCATTTCGGGATGTTCGGCATCGGGCATTTCATAGCAGTTCCAGTCAAGATTTGAGTACTCTGCAGCCGCATCTATGAAGCGGGAAACATCGCTGTACTTTATAGTAACATTGAAAACGGCTGCAACGTTGCCGCGGTATTTTACCGTGATTGTATTTACAGCGGTAGGGGTTTGCGCTGTAGCGACGGAGGGGTCAAATCCTTCGAACGTAAGGTCAGAAGTCCTTATATTGCGCGTAACAGAACCGTCTGCATTTTTTACTGAAAGCGAAAGACCGGTAATGTCAAAGTCGCTTTTAGATACGTGGCTGCCGTATTCTGTTTTGTTGGGAGCCCTGAAAACATATGTGGGAGTGCTTACCGTGATATCGAAGGTGCCCTCGTATTTTTCTCCGTCTTTTTCGTAGACGGCGTTGAGCGTAAGGTTGTCTTTAGCGGCAGAAGAATCAAAGTTATTGATTTTAAGCGCGGAGTCGTTGTAGTTTACGGTAATCCTCGTGCCGTCGTCGCGCGTGATGTTGATGCGCGGCTGAGCGTCGGCAAAAGTTTCGCCTATAAAGTATACATACTTTTCTGCAGGCTGAAAGCGGGGAACTACGGTAACCTGAAGCTGAGTCGTAAGACCTTTGTAGCTGATGGTAAGCGTCTGAGCGCCCTCTTTCGTCTTGTCGTAACCGCTGACTTCTACGCCTTCGTCGTTAAGCGCTACGGAAGAATCGCCGTAGTTTAACTTACCTTTGGAAAGGTCGAGGTCATTTCCGAGGACAAACACTACCTGAGGCATATTGTTTCTGTCTATGGAAATTTCGCTGACCTTATCGCCGCACGCAGTCAGCGCAAACAGCGAGCACAGCAGTATTACCAGCACGGATAAACCGGCTAACAATGCTTTTCTCATAAATTCACCTTTTTCCTGTTAGTTTTGTTATAGCTTACGGCGCGGCGGCATTCAATGCCGCCGTGCCGAACGGTGTTTTAGTCGGCCGTCCATACGGCGTACAAAGTAGTTCCTGCAGCCGCGGAGGTAAGTCCGTCAAGGTCAAGCGAGGCCTGTCCGTCTTTGGAAGTAGCCCAGCCGCCGAACGTATACCCGTCCCTTACGGGTGCAGAAAGTTTATAGCTGAAATTAGCGTTGCTTACTCCCGATTCGGTTATCGTTACAGAAACTATATAGCCGTTTTCGTAATCTGTTCCCCAGACCACGGGGCGGTAGGAGGAGTTCCAGCGCGAATTAAAGCCTTCGGGAAGGGAAGTTGCTCCCGAGTATATCGTAAGCGCTTTGCATCCGTAGAAAGCGTGCGAGCCAATAGTCCTGATATTTTCGCCGAGGTAAATGCTTGTAAGCACCGAGCAGTTGCGGAACGCCTGACTGCCTATGGCGGTTACGGTGGCGGGAACGTCTACCGAAGCGAGCGCCGTGCAGCCGAAGAATGCGTAATTGCCTATCGTGCTTGCACTGCCTAAAGAAGCTTCTTTGAGCGAGGTGCATTTATAGAATGCATAATCGCCTATGCTCTCAACGCTTGCGGGCAGATTAACTTCTTCAAGGCTGGAACAGCTGTAGAATGCGCGGTTGCCTATCGTCTTTACTTTGTTTCCGAAAGTTACTTCCACAAGCGACTGGCACTTGTAGAACGCTCTTTCGCCGACAACTTCGACTGAGTCGCCTAAAATAACGCTCTTTAAAGAATCCATGCCGGCAAAAGCCTGATACCCTATGGATTTTACGCCGTTGCCGATAACGATGGCGTCTATGCCGCCGTTTTTAACCAGAAGACCGGATTCTTCCGTCTGGTTGGGATCTTCGTAAGTAAATCCGCAGTCATAAAAAGCGTAGTCGCCAATTTCTGTGACGCTGTCGGGTATTACAAGCTGGTCAGAGTCTGTATCGGACGAGTCCGAACCGAGAGCGCATCTGTAAAATGCCGAGCGTCCTATTTTGGTTATGGTTGAGGGAAGTTCGGGTAATTCAAGGCTGTCGCAGTGGTAGAATGTGTAATCTTCTATAGCCGTAAGGTTTTCTGGCAGGGTTACATAAGTCATGCCTGTGCACTGATAGAATGCGCTGCGACCGATATACTTTACGCTGTTCGCAATAGTTATGCCTGTAAGTTTCTGCTGATTGTAGAATGCGTATTCAGCAATGCCCGCCGTGCCTTCGCGCACGTTGACGCTGCCTACGCTGCCGTCGTCGATAAAGCCTACGAGCCAGTTGCCCGCATAAACGACTTTGTCAGCATTTTCCCAGATAGCCGAATTTTCAAATGCGTACATTCCGATTTTTTCAACAGTATCGGGAATGGCTATATCGCTTAAGGAAGCGCAGCCCTTGAAAGCATTTTCGCCGATAGAGCGGAGGGAGCTTTCCCCGAGTCTGCCTTCGGCATTTTCGTCGAGAGTGCCGAGCACTACAAGCGATACGCCCGAATTTTCGAACGCGCTGTCGCCTACGCTCAGAACGCCGCTGCCGAGCACGACGCCGTAAAGTTCGGAGCTGTCTTTGAACGCGCCTTCGCCTATATATTTCACGCTTTCGGGAATTTCTACTACAAATTCTTCAAAGCCGGAGTAGTCTGTGCAGGCAGCGAATGCATAATCTGCAATGCCTACGGTATTTTCTGCTATTTTGGGTGCTTTTTCCGCTTCAGTTCCCAAGAACCATCCGTCGAGGTAATTTGCCTGAGCGTCCGACCACAGCGCAGTCGATTTGAACGCTTCGTCGGAAATTTTTTCAAGGCCCTCGCCGAGGCTGACGTCTGCAAGCTTGGTGCAGCCGTAGAAAGCCTGAACTCCTATCGTTTTAAGGCTGTCGCCCAAAGTTGCGCTCTCAATCGCCGTGCATTCGGCAAACGCGTAATCGCCAAGGCTTTCCACGTTTGTTCCTGTCGTGAAGGATACAAGGGAGGTGCATCTTCTGAATGCGTCTACGCCTATGGTCTTTACTCCGCTTCCCATGTTCAGCGTTTTAAGGGAGGAGCATGCAGAGAAAGCGCCTTTTTCAATAGTTTCCACATTATCCGGTATGGTTACCGAGGTAAGGGAAGAGCAGCCGTTGAAAGCGTTTTCGGGTATTGTTGCAATGCCTTTGCCTATAGTCACGGAAGGCATTTTATTGCAGTATTCAAACGCCTGAGCGCCTATGCTCGTAACGCTGTCAGGTATTACAATCGCAGTCTCGATGGCGCGGCAGCTCTGGAAAGCCTTTTCGCCTATGCTTGTAAGTCCTTCTGGCAGGTTCACGCTTTTGAGGTAAGAGCTGTTTGCAAATGCCTGAGAGCCTATTTCAGTGACGTACTTGCCGAGCATAACGGAAGTAAGCATGTTCTTATTGTAGAATGCGCTGTCGGCAATTTTTGTTACGGGCAGTCCGCGGTATGTATCGGGGATAACTATATCACCGGAGGCAGTGCCTATGCCTGTAACTTCGAAAGCCGTATTGCTGTCAGTAAGCGTGAAAGTAAGTCCCGTTTCGGCTTCGCGGACGAATGTGACGGTATCAGACCATGACGAATCTGAAAAATCCACGTTGCTTCCGCTTACCGCTTTTACGCTGAATGTATATTCGCCTGCGCTCAGCCTTTCCAAAGTGTAGCTGTTCTTTCCGGAGTCGGCTTCAGTAGTTTCGTCGTTTCCCTGAATGCGGATTGTATAGAACGCGGCATCCGGTACGGCGTTCCAGTTGAGCGTAAGCTCAATGCCGTCTATATTAAGTCCTGTAGGGGTGGCAAGTTTAGGCTTGCCGCAACCTGCAAAAATAACGAATGCAAGAATTACGGGGAGGAAGAGCCAGATGCTCAGTTTTTTAATTTTACTCATCATCTGTCGGATTCGCCTCCTTGTTTAGCAGCGCCGTTAATGTCATTCATGGCCTTTCTGTCGCGGATGATTTCGTGCAGCCATTTGAACTTGAACTTGCGCACGGCAATGTCAAGAAGGACGAAAATTACGCTGAGAATAAGCAGTACGAGCGCGGGATTGAAAGTTTTTGCAATCCTTTCTTCGAAGGTTGAGAATATTTCAACCGGGTCTTCGATTACAGTACCGCCGCCGTTCTGTGCAATATCCGCAAGCAGTTTGCTGCCTTCGTCCGCATCGCGCAGTGCGTCGTATTCTGCAGAGTAAGAAAAAGTCCTGTAAATAGTCACGTCGGATACTACAGCGCCTGCGGCGTCGAGCTTTTCAATGAGCAGCCTGTAAACGCCCGTATGCGCAATGGAAAAGTCAAAGCTTACATTGTTTCCGAGCGATGTCACGGGTACGCCCTGACTGTAATAGTTGCCTGCGCTTTCTGAAAGAGCGGTTACGGTTAGCCTTACGCTTTCGCCGTCTTTAAGTTCTTCCGTTGTGTAAACGTCAACGCGGTTTGTGTAGTTCTGCGTGGAAGTATTTATCACGAAATCGAGGATATCGGGTTCGGGCGGCTGCATGGGAGCAAGGCTTTCCGCGATATTCTTTATGAGCGTTATGCCGATGGGGTCATTTATAAAGTTTTCCGACCAGTAGCCGCTCAGATCGCACATAAAGCTGCCTACGCTGCCCGCACCGTATTGCCATGCCGCGTAAATGGGCACGTACTCATACATGAGTGGCGTGGAAGCTCCGTCTTTAACCATCGTTCCGTAATATCCGTTGAGCGTGGGGATGACCGTCTGCGAGTTCATTCCCGCGAAGATATTTGTATGGTCTCCGATAGTGGGGGTGAACTCTATGCCGTCCTGCATTTCGGAAAGTTTTATTTCTGCAAGGTCCTGGCTCATTACCGTGCTTACCATTCCCTGAGTTACCTCGTCAAGGGTAAGAGAGTAATAGTTGCCGTGACCGCGTTCAGCGGCACTCTGCATATCGCCTGTATTGCTGCTGCTTCCGCCAACGGTTACGATGGACATCGTTATGCCGTTTGCGTAGTTGTAATCGATGTACTTTCCGTACCAGTTATTGTCGTTATCGCCATTCGATTCGAGATGGTCGGAAGGGTCGCCGTCGGTAATGAGTATTATGTGTTTTCTCGATACGTCGACGGAAGAAAGCGCGCGGCCTGCAAGGTCTATGGCTCCGGAAAATACCGTGCCGCCGCTGCCTGATGCGTCCTCGCCTTCGCCGAGGTGTTTTATCGCCTGAAGAATCTTATCTTTCTGCGTTACGGGCAGAACGCTTATTTCTTCCGTAGCCGAAGTGGAGAAGCTCATTACGCCGCAGTAATCGCGCTCGTTGAGCTGGGCGAGAGTGTCTTCAGCGCCCTGAACGGCTGCTTCGAATCTGCCGCTGCTCATTGAACCGGAGCTGTCGACTACAATCATTACCGCAACGGGGGGAGCGTAGTCTATTGCCTGTACGGGGAGCATGTCCTGAAAAAGCGTGCCCTGCATGTCCTCGCGGTTGTATGCGTGCGGCACTTCTTTGCCGTCCGCGCCGGTATCGTTTTTGCCGCCGGCGGTAAACAGACTTCCGCCTAAGGTGTAAACGTATTCGTACAGCGCTTCGTCAAAGTTTGCGGGCATTGAAGCGCCCGTGAGGTCGGCGTTTGAAATATTCACAAGCATGACCTGCTCGTACGCGCACAGCTCCTTTGCGTCTTTGGGAATGAGTGCCGAGTCGTTGTGGATATTCATTACCGTTACATTATAATTCGGTGAAAGAATATTGTAAAGCTCTGAAGCTTCGCCTTGAATATTTTCAAGTATAAGAATATTGCTTAAAACGTTTATGTTGAGGTATGACTGGTAAACGTTGTTCTCCGTTACAAAGTCGTCGCCGTCCTTGCAAGTAACGTTGAAAATGATGTCGTGCATGCCAGCAGACTGGAAGAGGTGGGGAACGTCAATCTCGTTTGACCCCGGCATGAGGGTAACGGAAAGGGGCTGGTCCTCGAAGTTGTTGTCTGAAACGGTTACGGTAACATTTACATCATTGTCAAACGTATTTTCAACGGTGAGCGAAAGGTTTACAGACTGGTTCACAACGACTCTGTCTTTCGGCATGGAGGCGTCTGTTATCTGAATTTCGCCGTGCTCTTGGTCGGGGAAACTTACAGTATCAATCTTCGTGCCGCGCGCGGCTATGAGCTGCGCTGTTTCTTTGGCAGACTGGTCGGTTTCAAATCCGTCCGATAAAAGCACTATTTTCGAAGACTTGGGGTTAGTGAACTGTTCGGAAGCAAATTCCAGCGCGCCTTTAATGTTCGTAGCCGTCGTATCGGGCGACTTAGAGGCGAGATACTGGCGGTAAACTTCCTGCGCATCATAAGAAAGTGGTGCGGCATATACGGAATCATATCCGAATGTGACGATGCCTATCTTATAGTTTTCATCGCACATGTTGACTATCGTCTGCAGATATTCTTCCTTTTGGTCTGCCTGTTCCGTATTGCTGTCGGAAACGTCCATAACTATTATAAGTTCGTTTTCGCGGTTGGGTATGGTAAAAGTGAAGTACAGTCCGGCAATCAGCGCAACGCAGAAAATGACTGTAAGTACATGCAGAGAAACGGATATGACGCGGTTGCGCGTTCTTCTGAATTTTTTAGGAATTCTGAAGAATGGTATAAGCGTGATAAGAAGCGCGGGAATCAGAAGGAACAGCAGCCACGGGTTTGTAAAATTAAAGTTAAAATCACTCATTGCTTCAGCTCCCGTCAAAGATTTTCTCTCGAGTGCAAAATCCACTCGGCGCAAAGCAATACAAGCGCTGCTATTGCAAACCACATGGTAAGGTCTTCGTTTCCTTCCACCTCGGTGGTCTCAGAATAAAGAGTGGGAAGTCTGTCCGCTCTGCGCGTTATGTTGCTCTCATCGTTAGGTATGTGTACAAAGAATTGTTCTACTATCGTAGCGCCTGCCATATTGATCTGCGTCACAGTGTAGTCGCCCGGTTGCGCCGCAACTATAGTTGCGGGAAGCTGGTCAAACGTTTCAGAACCTTCGGGGCCCGACACGCTGAGCGATTCGCCGCGCGCGTTGAGCGAAACGGTTTCGCCTACTTCGAACGAATGCCCCGTAAGGGTGGCGGGCAGGTAGTAGTCGAAGATGTTGAACATCATTATGCTGAAGTCAACTACGACGCTGAAAGTTGATTTGTTGAGGTTGATTGCAAGAATAACTATTTTAGCGTCGGGCTGATTTTTGGCAAGCAGTACGGGTACGCCGTTGTAATAGAAAAGTTCGTCGTAACCGCCGGTATTTTCTATAGTCGAATACTGCGCAACTTTGATTCTCGTAGGATCCATGTATTGCGTGATAGGACTTGAAGTGCCGGAAGCAAGGGTGGAGTCGGGGTCAACTTCGTTGACGCCGAGGACGTTGAATCCGCTGCCTTCGGGCGCCTTGTCGGGGTTGGAGAAGATGACCACGCCGTCGGCAGGCGTAACTTCAGGCATAGTATGTTCAAAGATATAAAGGTCGTATCCCTCGGTTTTCGCGTTCTCGGGTAAAACCTGGTCTATCTGTATATCCCATACATTATTATAATATGTACGCGCGGTGCGCAGGACGCCGCCGTAAAAGTTGTTGGCGCTGCTGCTCGAGTACTGCACTTTGAGTACTGGTCTCGTGCCGCCGTAAACATTGAACCAGTTGTCGCGTTGGAAGCTGTCTTCTTCGTCGATATGCACGTACATCTCGGTGTAGGATGAGATCGATTCGCCGCCGCCTGAAAAATCAGCGGAGGCGAACGTTACCGTCTGCTGGGCATTGTTGTCGCTGAAATAAAGTTCTTTCTGCGCTGTGCGCGTTCCCGAAGTAGAGCCGTTAACGCCGAAAATTTCGCAGGAAACGGTTACGGATTTTGAAACGCCGAAACAGCCTACTTCCACGCTGAAGGAGTAGACGTTTTCATTAAGCACGGGCGTAACGTTAAGCACGGCGGCATTCCAGTCGTCGTCGGCAGATACGTCAACCACGTTGAAAGAGCCTTTGTTTATGTACTCCGTGCCTGTATAAAAGAGCACTTCCGCTTCCGAATTAATCTGAAGGACCTGTTCCGCGAGCTCTGCGGCGCCGTCTATATCGGCAGAACCGTAGCTGCACGCGTTTTCATCCCTGAGCACGGAAAGCTGGCTTTCAAACTGTGCGGCATTTTCCGAAGTGAGGCGCGAAATAACGAAATGCGCGTCGGAATCCGCAAGAATTACGGAAACCACGCCGTCCTCGTGCGAAAGCGTCTCGTTTGCCATTGCCTGCACTTCGTCCAAAGCTCTCTCAAAGCGGGTCTGATTTTCAGACGCAACCATCATGCTTGCGGAAGCGTCTATAATCGCCACTTTTTCATTTTTCGAAGTACCCGAAACGACGGGCACCGCGGGCTGCGCCATCATAACTGCCATACATGCAAGCAGCAGTATCTGGAAGATAAGTATGAGCAGATTGCGCAGCCTGCTTATCGGCAGGCGGTTCTTTCTGTATTTAAGACTCAGTTTCCACACAAAGGTGGAGGAAACGAGCTTTTGCTGATAATTGGGGCGCAGGACGTAAATCAGTATGAGCACTGCCAGAGAAAGCAGACCCAGAAGCCCCAGAGGTAGTAGTAAAGTCATTCCAAAATACCAGTTTTCAAAAGTTCACCGAAAATTGCTTTTTCAATGGGTTTATCAGTGCTGACGGAAATAAAGCCCGCCCCGCGCGATGCGCAGAAGGAGCTCATGTCTTCAATATAATCGTTCAGCGCTTCCTCGTAAGCCTGCTGCATGCCGCGCGTAATTCTGACTTTCATGTTGCGCTCGTCGAGCGAGTCTGCAGCTTCGCTGTCAATAAGGTTTACGCGGCCAGAGTAGGAGGGGTCTCTCTCTTCGGGCGCCAGCACCTGTATAAGCAGAACCTGGCGCTTTTTGTAGCTCAGATAATCTACGGCTTTCTTCCAGTTGCTTTCGGTAAAAAAGTCGGAAATTATAACGCTCAGTCCGTTGCCTTGCGAAACTTCAGAGCCGACTATAGCGTTTTCAAGGTCGGCGTCCTCTTCAAAATCAATTTTGTCAAACATGCTTACGGTGCGGAAGAAGGGCGTCTTGCCCACGATTAGTCCGTAGGGGTCTTCGGCGCGGTTTCCGCGTAAAAGGCGGAATGAAAGTTTGTCCATGTTATGAACGGACAAAAAGCCGAGCGCGGCGGCAAATGCCGTTGCGTATGCGGCCTTCTGAGGATTTATTTTTCCCATGGAGGCAGAGCAGTCAAGATAAATCTGCGTATGCATCTGCCTTTCGTCTGTAAACAGTTTGAGGAAATATTTTTCAAAGCGGCTGAACAGGTTCCAGTCGATGCGACGTATATCGTCGCCGAGCATGTACTCGCGGTAATCGGCAAATTCGACGGTCTGCCCGTAAGTTCTTACAAGGTGTTTACCGCCGAAAAAGCCAGAAAGTTCGCGCTTTAAATTGAGCGCGCACGTCTCCAAACGACTGAAAAAATCATCGTTCAAGTAGGAAACATTCATTATTTTTTACCGAATAAACGCTTCTTTTTTTCTTCCGAAGCAGTTGCGGCTTCAGCTTTTGCTTCGCCGCCTAAGCCGAATTTTTTGCTTACTTCGGCTATTATCATTCTGATTACGTCGTCGGGCGAAACGCGCTCCGCAATAGCTTCGAAGTTCATCTTCATGCGGTGGCGGAGTACGGGGTATGCAAGGTCGTTGACGTCGCTGAAAGCTACGTTGAAGCGGCCCTTCAT
Organism: uncultured Clostridia bacterium; assembly: GCA_944368065.1. Classification (GTDB taxonomy): domain Bacteria; phylum Bacillota; class Clostridia; order Christensenellales; family Borkfalkiaceae; genus Coproplasma. Next base: position 143,106 of record CALVWV010000010.1, read on the forward strand.
AAGCGCCTTTACTTTAGCCGCGGAAATGAGCGACTGACCTGCACGGGGGCTGGCGCCGAGGCGCACATACTTCTTGGCAGCTTCGCTTGCGCATTCGCTGTCGGGATGGGTTGCAGAGCAGAGGGTCATGGCGTAACGCATAACGTCCTCAGCTACGGGTATCTGGTTAGCCGTGTTGCGCATAGCTATAAGCTGTTCGCCGTTGCAGGCGGGCGCGGCAACTTCGGCCATCGTTTTCTGGGTCATGTCGACTATAGCCATAAGCTCGTCAAGGCTGGGGTTGGGAACTACAAGTTTGAACATAAAGCGGTCCATCTGCGCTTCGGGCAGGGGGTAGGTACCGTCCTGTTCTACAGGGTTCTGCGTTGCAAGCACGAAGAAAGGTTCGGGCATCTTTCTGGAAACGCCCATAACCGTAACGGTGTGTTCCTGCATCGCCTCGAGGAGCGCCGACTGCGTTTTAGGTGTTGCACGGTTGATTTCATCGGCAAGAATAATGTTGCTGAAGATGGGACCGGGCTGGAAGCTGAAGGTGGAGTTGCCTGCTTCGTCTTTTACGATTATGTTGGTACCGGTAACGTCCGCGGGCATCAGGTCGGGGGTGAACTGTATGCGCGAGAAGGGGAGGGCAAAAACCCTGCCGAGCGTTCTTACAAGCCTCGTTTTGCCTACGCCGGGAACGCCTTCAAGCAGCACGTTGCCGCCTGCTATCATGGCTATTACCGTGCCTTCGACTACATCGTTCTGTCCTATAACGTCGCGTCTGATCTGTGCGAAAATATCTTCGCACTGTTTGCTGAATTGCTGAATGTTTTGCTCTGTAATCATATTTTCGTAAATCCTTTATTTATTTGAAGACATTACCTGCGCACAGCGTCAGATACTGCCGAAATAATCCTCGATAAAATCGGATATCTCAGGGGGCAGGTTGTTGTTGCCGTTGATAATATCCATCGCCTGATCGTAGTAGTTGTCTTTTTCGTTGCGGTAGTCAGTTTCGCCGTCATAAATCATATTGCTGTCAGACCAGCCGCCGCCTGCGCCTTCGCCCTTACCGTCGCCATGACCCTGGCCTTCCTGACCGCCCTCGCCTGTGCCGTTGCCATCGCCCTGAGAGCCGTTGTCGCTTTCGCCTTCGCCGCCATTGCCTACGTCGCCGCTGTTGCCCGCGCCGTCGTTCTTATCGGGATTGGGCGCATTCTGGTCATAGTCGCCTTCGTTCTCGTTGTCAAGGGGATCGTCAGCGTCTTCGTCCTCGCCGTCGCCGATTTCTTCAAATATTGCAAAAATTTCTTTGTCTTCTTCAACATTTGTGTCCTGACGTTCAGTGGTGAGGACGCCGTCGCTCCAGCGAACGAATATCCAGCCGTCTTCAGCAACCGCCGCAACGGGTTCGGTGCTTTCGCCTGGGGAAATTATCTGTTCGAATTCACCTTCAATTTCGCCGCCTTCATCATTCTGAACGGCGTAGCTTACGGTAACGAACCTGTCCTGCTCGGCAACCACAATGCCGGGACCGGGGATAACGCCTGCTTCCGTAAGACTTGTAACGAGCGTCATGCCTATCGCTGCGCAGAGCGCAACGCCGAGGCATACCGCTGCAACCTTACCGGCAGCAAAAACAGGGAAAGCTGTTTTAATCTGGCTTTGAGAAACGTTCTGAATTTTATCGCACGCATCGCGCCTCTGAATTTCAGCAATGGGGGAATCGGTGTTCTGAAGGTCGTACATGGTAATGGTGCGTTCTTCAAGTCCCATGGTATCCATTCTGCGCGCTACGGAATGTTCGTTTGGTCTGAATTTAAAGAAGAAAAGCAGGATGCCGCTTATTATCGCGCTGCCGAGGCCTGTGCCTACGGCAATCCATACGCCGTTATAGCTTAAAAGCCAGCTTAAAAGCGCCGCGATGAATGCGACACCGCCGCCAATAATAAGGCCGTAGCAGACCGAAGATGTAACGGCCGCAACAGTCATGCGTTTTTTGTATAAGCTGAAAATCTTGTCGTTATCTCGCATAGATAGCTCCTTTTTTCTCGGGCGGCAGGTCGGCAGAAACTGACCTGCCGCCGAAAAAATTGGTTGATTTAGAATTTGTTACCGATGTCCGCAACCGCGGACATTAAGTTTTGTTTATGCGTTTTCGCTTGAGTTCACGAAGTTAGCGCTGCA
>CALVWV010000011.1 GCA_944368065.1 uncultured Clostridia bacterium
TTCGGGCTTCTGCGTTCTGTAGTTTATGGTTTCGGGTTTGGTTACTTCGCCTTTGGAAAGTTCCCTTATTTTTTCGGGGGAAGCAACGCCTATTTTAATAGAGCAAAAATCGTTTAATTCAAACATATTGTACCTGCTACCTCCCTGTCTTACTCGTCCTTGCCGTCTTTGTCGTCGTCATCGTCGCTGTCGTCGAAGAGGCTGAACTTTTCGCCCAAATCGTCGTCGTCATCTTCGTCTTCGTCGCCGCTGAAAAGTTCCTTGCCGTTGAAGCCGTCTTCGTCGTCGTCAGTCTCGAATATGGAGCCGAGCTCGATATCCTCTTCGTCCTCGTCGTCGCCGGAAATATCGTATTCTTCGACGGCGGTCTGCCTGTCGCGCTCTTCTGCGTCGCGCGCGGCTGCGGAAGGAATGGCTTCGTCGTCCTCGTCGAGCTCGCGGATGATGAGCTCGTCGTTGTTTTCGGTGAGCACTTTGACGTCGAGCGCAAGCGCCTGAAGTTCCTTAAGGAGCACTTTGAATGCTTCGGGAATGCCGGGCTCGGAGATGTTGTTGCCCTTTACAATAGATTCGTAAGTCTTTACGCGTCCTGCGATATCGTCCGATTTTACGGTAAGGATTTCCTGAAGGATGTGCGCCGCGCCGTAAGCTTCGAGCGCCCAGACTTCCATTTCGCCGAAACGCTGGCCGCCGAACTGCGCTTTGCCGCCGAGGGGCTGCTGCGTTACGAGGCTGTAAGGACCTATCGAACGAGCGTGAATCTTATCGTCTACGAGGTGGATAAGTTTTATCATGTACTGAACGCCGACGGTTACCCTGTTTTCGAAGGGTTCGCCCGTTCTGCCGTCGTAGACCTGAATCTTGCCGTCCACTTCGCCTTCGGGGTTGAGGATGTTGTTCTCTTCAAAGAGCTGCTTTATATCCTGCTCGGTAGCGCCGTCGAATACGGGGGTCGCAATCTTCCAGCCGAGCTGTTTGCAGACGAGGCCGAGGTGCACTTCGAGCACCTGTCCGATGTTCATTCGGGAAGGCACGCCGAGGGGGTTGAGCACTATCTGCAGGGGAGTGCCGTCGGCAAGGAAAGGCATATCCGCCTGGGGAAGCACGCGGGAAATAACGCCCTTGTTGCCGTGGCGGCCCGCCATCTTGTCGCCGACCTGAATTTTACGTTTCTGTGCGATATATACGCGGACGAGTTTGTTTACGCCGGGCGCAAGTTCGTCCTTGTTTTCGCGGGTGAATACCTTAACGTCAACGACAATGCCGCCTTCGCCGTGGGGAACTTTGAGGGATGTATCCCTTACTTCCCTCGCCTTCTCGCCGAATATTGCGCGGAGAAGCCTCTCTTCGGGGGTGAGCTCAGTTTCGCCCTTGGGCGTGACTTTGCCGACGAGTATGTCGCCCGTCTGAACTTCTGCGCCTACGCGGATGATGCCGTTTTCGTCGAGGTCTTTGAGCGCGTCGTCAGAAACGTTGGGTATGTCGCGCGTGATCTCTTCTTCGCCGAGCTTGGTGTCGCGCGCTTCAGTTTCGTGCTCCTCTATGTGAATAGAGGTGAACACGTCGTCCTGTACTATCTTTTCAGAAATGAGGATGGCGTCTTCGTAGTTGTAGCCTTCCCACTCCATGTAGCCTATGAGTATGTTTTTGCCGAGCGCAAGTTCGCCGTTGTTGGTTGCGGGACCGTCGGCTATGATTTCGCCGGCTTCAACCCTGTCGCCCGTATTGATTATGGGGCGCTGGTTGAGGCAGGTGCCCTGGTTGGAGCGCTCGAACTTCTTTAATCTGTATTCGGCGATGAAGCCGTTGTCTTCCTTTATTTTGATAAGGTCGGAGGAAACGCCTACCGCAACGCCCGCATTCTTGGCGGTAACCAGAACGCCGGAGTCGCGCGCTATCGCGTCCTCGATACCGGTTGCGACTATAGCCGATTCCGTCTTCATGAGGGGCACGGCCTGGCGCTGCATGTTGGAACCCATCAGCGCGCGGTTGGTATCGTCGTTTTCAAGGAAAGGTATGAGCGCGGTAGCTACCGAAACGAGCTGCTTGGGCGAAACGTCCATATAGTCCATTCTTTCGGGAGGATACTGCGTAATCAAATCCTGATGGCGGCAGCCTACGTGGCTGTTGACGAAGTGGTTGTGCTCGTCGAGGGGCTCGTTCGCCTGAGCGACGATGTACTTGTCCTCTTCGTCCGCGGTGAGGTAATCGACGTGGTCGGTTACGGTGGGAACGCCGTTCTCGTCCTTTATAACCTTGCGGTAAGGGCTCATGATGAAGCCGTATTCGTTTACCTTTGCAAAGGTTGCGAGCGAGGATATAAGACCGATGTTCTGACCTTCGGGGGTCTCTATGGGGCACATTCTGCCGTAGTGCGAGTGGTGAACGTCGCGCACTTCAAACGTTGCCCTGTCGCGGTTGAGGCCGCCGGGACCTAACGCGGAGAGCTTGCGCTTGTGCGTAAGTTCTGCTGCGGGGTTGGTCTGATCCATAAACTGCGAGAGCTGTGAAGAACCGAAGAATTCGCGGATAACTGCGGATACGGGGCGCACGTTCACGAGTGCGGAAGGCGTAACTTCCATGGCGTCCTGCGTTGCCATGCGCTCCTTTATGAGCTTTTCAAGGCGTGCAATGCCTATGCGCAGCTGGTTCTGGAGAAGTTCGCCTACCGAGCGCACGCGGCGGTTGCCGAGGTGGTCGATGTTGTCTATCGTGCCGATGCCGTACTGGAGGTCGATGTTCGTGGAAATGGAAGCCACGATATCGTCTACCGTAATGTGCTTGTGGTTGAGCTTTTCAACTATGGGCTTTATGGCCTTCTTTTCGTCCTCGTCAAGCTCGGTCTTGTCGGAGGAAAGCAGGGCGTTGAACAGCTTGCACGCAGCGACGAACTTTATGCGGGTGTCCTTTCTCTTTTCCCTGTTCTTTTTCTCTTCGGGCTTTTCGTCCTCTACCTCGTCCACTTCCTGAACGTAGTATATTGAATTGATTTCAGCCGTGTATTTTGCCGCAACTTCTTCAACGGTCTGGGTGCGGCATTCCTCCGCGAGCGCCTTCATGAAGCGGAAGTTGGGATAATATATTGTGGGAAGAAGGCCGAACATCTTGGGGTTCTTGTCGGATACGGCCTTGAAGTTTACGGTGTTGTTGGCAATTATCTTGTGCCTTATTTCGCCCTGCTGAGGGTCGGAAACGAGCACGAACACTTCGTTTACGCCCGCGTCCTGAATGGCTACCGCCTGTTCTTCGGTTACGACTTCGCCTGTCTTAGCCATAACTTCGCCCGTTTCGGGGTTGAAGATGTCGTCGGCGAGCTTGCAGCCGGGAAGACGGTATGCAAGGTTGAGCTTTTTGTTGAACTTATACCTGCCCACCTTTACCACGTCGTACCTTCTGGGGTCGAAGAAGAGGTTGTTGAGGTGCTGACGCACGGATGCCTCGGTGGGGATTTCGCCGGGACGCAGCCTTCTGTAAAGCTCTATAAGGCCGTCCGATTCCGACTTGGTGGTATCCCTCTCTATTGTGTTCTTTATCATGAAATCGTCTGCGAAAAGGTCGAGTATGGACCTGTCCGAGCCGAAGCCGAGGGCACGCAGAAGAACGGTTACGCAGAGTTTGCGCTTCCTGTCCACGTGTACCCACAGAACGCCCTGGGCGTCCTGCTCGAGTTCGAGCCAGGCGCCGCGGTTGGGGATAACCGTCGTGCCGAACATCTCTTTGCCCGTCTTGTCGCGCGTCGAGGCGTTGTAAACGCCGGGCGAGCGCACGAGCTGGGATACTATTACTCGCTCTGCGCCGTTGATGATGAATGAGCCGCTGTCTGTCATCAGCGGGAATTCGCCCATGAATACGGGCTGGTCTATAACCTCGTCCTTGACCTTGTTGACGAGCCTTACGGTAACGTGCAGGGGAAGCGCATACGTCGCGTCGCGGTTCCTGCACTCTTTTTCGTCATACTTGGGCTTTTCGTCGAACCAATGGTTGAGGAAATACAGCTCGTAGTGGTCGGAATAATCCGTTATCGGCGAAAAATCTTCAAAAACTTCAGAAATGCCCTCGTTTATGAAGGAAGCGTAGCTGGCTTTCTGAATTTCGACGAGGTCGGGAATGTCGATGACTTCGTTGATTTTGCCGAATTTTCTTCTTTCCGTTTTGCCGTACTTGTGAACAGGTAAATTCATTGAAAGATAAATACTCCTTGTTTTATTCGTATATACCGTACTTGAAGCGCGCGGGCATTTTTCGGCGGGCCCGAATCTTAAAGCACGGCATTGCATGAGCGATTATCCGTATATATCTTTTCACCGGAAAAAATCTTATGACTTCGTTGGATTGTTGCGGTTTTATAATATAGTGCGCGCCCGCGCCCGCGGAAAACGGGCGAAAAAAAATTTTTTCGGCGGACTATTTTTTTGCGCGCCCCACTTTACAAACGCGGCCGTTTGGTATATAATTGCTTTGTTAAGCCGCCTGAAAGCCTTAAAAAGCTTGACTCCGACGGGCAAATCTGAGCCCGAAAAGAGCAAAACAGGGCATTTACCGCATTCTAATACATTCTATCATTATAAAAGCAAAAAGCACGCAAGTCAAGCAATTTCGCGGCTTTTATATAACTTTATTAATAAATAACGTAAAATTTAAGGGATTTTTGAGGAAAAAGTGAGGATAGATAAATTTCTGAAAGTTTCGCGCATACTCAAAAGGCGCACCGTCGCGCAGGAGGCCTGCTCGGCGGGTAAAGTCGTCATAAACGGCAAAGAAGTCAAACCCTCGCACGAAGTCAAAGAAGGCGACGTGGTGGAAATACTGTATTCAAGCGGCGCTCTGAAATTCAGGGTGCTCGCCGTAAAAGAAGTGGTCAAAAAGGACGACGCGCAGAGTCTTTACGAAGTTATCGCCTGAAGGCGCGCGCGGTTTTATACGGGTGTTGAAATGAAAGTCAGCGTAATAATCTGTGCGGCAGGCACGGGGGAACGCGCGGGCTTCGGCAGGAACAAACTGCTGGCCGCGCTGTACGGCGCCCCTGCGCTTTACCACACGCTAAAACAATTCGATATTCCTGAGATAGACGAAGTAATCGTCACCTCCTCCGCCGCCGACGCAAAGGAGATAAAGGCGCTGTGCGCGCCTTTCGGCTATAAAGTCGTGCAGGGCGGCAAAACGCGCTACCTCGGCGTGAGAAACGCGCTCGACGAGGTCACGGGCGACGTCGTTTTAATCCACGACGGCGCAAGGCCTTTCGTCACGAAAAAGATAATAACCGACTGCATAAAGACGGTGAAAGCGTACGGCAGCGCGGTATGCGCCACCCCCGTCACCGACACGATGGCGACGGTATATTACGGCGTAATTACCGACGTGCCCAGGCGCGATACGGTTTATGCCGTGCAGACGCCCCAGGGCTTCCGCGCCGAAGACATCAAAAAGGCGTACGAACTCGCCGCGGACGACGGCATAGCCTACACCGACGACAGCGCAGTTTATGCAAACTATATAGGACTGCCGCACATATTCGAAGGCGACAGGCACAACACAAAGCTCACCTACCGCGAAGACTTTTTAAAGGACGTTCCCTGCTTTGCGCCAGTCGACGGCGGAAGAACGGGAATAGGCGCGGACACCCACGCTTTCGGCGCAGAAGGCGACCACGTCACCCTTGCGGGAGTTAAAATTCCGTGCGACGGCGCGCTAATCGCCCACAGCGACGGCGACGTCGTTCTGCACGCCGCAATGGACGCAATACTTTCTGCGTGCGGACTGAAAGACATAGGGCATTACTTTCCCGATACAGACAAAAAATACAAGGGCGCGGACAGCCGCGAACTTTTTAAAAAAGTTATGGAGCTGGCGCGCGGCGAGGGATATGCGCCCGTAAATCTTTCGGTGACGGTACAGGCTGAAAAACCCAGACTTGCCCCCTACTCCGACGAAATGAACGCCTCCCTTGCCGCCTTGTGCGGAATAAGCAAAGACTGCGTATCAATCGCCGCCGGCACGAGCGAGCGGCTCGGCTTTGTAGGCGAGGGGCTGGGAATAGTGGCTTACGCCGCAGTCATGATGAAAAAGATTTAACTTTGCAAATATGCGCTGCTTGCGGCGAATTGCCCCCGCACTATGCCTTATTTATCTGTAAAACGGGTGCGTCCCGGGGCAAAACTTGCAGCAGGATTTTACCGGGGGAAGTTTTTTCAAAACTTCCCCCGCAATATATCAAGATACCATTAGTTGCGGCATATTGCCGCACCAATCGGCACAAAAGGCTTTATTATGGCAAAGACAAACACAGTATTCGTATGCTCTGAATGCGGCGCGACAAGCCCGCGCTGGCTGGGCAGGTGCCCTTCCTGCGGAAAATTCAATACAATGGCGGAAGAGATAGTGTCTCCGCCCGACCCCAAGGAAAAGTCGGCCAAAAAGTCGGCTTACACGGTTTCGCGCGCGAAGCCGCTCTCTGCCGTGGAGTTCCAGACATACGAGCGCACGCCTTCGGGAATTTCCGAATTCGACAACGTGGTAGGCGGCGGCATAGTAAAAGGCTCGCTCATACTTCTGGGCGGCGACCCGGGAATAGGCAAGTCCACCCTTCTCACGCAGATAGCGGCGCACCTTTCGCAAAAACATAAAGTGCTGTATTTTTCAGCCGAGGAAAGCTGTTCGCAGGTAAAGCTGCGCACCGAAAGGCTGGGGCTTTCCTCCGACAATCTGCTGCTTATCAACGAAACGTGCATCGACGGGCTTGAAGCCGAACTCGACGGCGTGGAATTCTGCGTGATAGACTCCATTCAGGCGGTATACACGGACGACCTCTCTTCCTCTTCGGGCTCGGTAGGTCAGGTGAGAGAATGCGCTTCGCGCATAATGAGGATTGCAAAGAGCCGCGGCATAACGTTCTTCATAATAGGTCACGTGACCAAGGAAGGCGCGCTGGCAGGTCCCAAGGTATTAGAGCACATAATGGACACGGTGCTCTACTTCGAGGGAGAAAATCAGGAAAATTTCCGCATTCTTCGTTCCGTGAAAAACAGGTTCGGCAACGTTTCCGAAGTCGGGGTGTTTGAAATGACCGACGGCGGAATTATACCCGTAACCGACTATTCGGGCATATTCCTTTCTGAAAGCCGCGGCGAAGAAGCGGGCGCCGTGGTTACGCCCGCGCGCACGGGCAACCGCTGCATGAACGTGGAAGTGCAGACACTCATTTCTAAAACTTCATTCGGCCAGCCGCGCAGAATGCCGCTCGGCGTGGATTACAACAAGCTTGTGCTGCTGCTTGCCGTGCTGGAAAAGCGCTGCGGCGTAAACCTTGGCGGCTTTGACGTATATGTGAACGTCATGGGCGGAATAAAGCTTGGCGAACCGGCTTCCGACCTCGCAGTATGCGCGGCGCTCGCCTCATCTTACTTCGACAAGCCGATAGACAAGTACACCGCCGCGTTCGGCGAAGTGGGACTGACGGGCGAAGTGCGCGCCGTATCTTATGCCGAAAAGCGCGTAGCCGAGTGCGTGAAAATGGGTTTCAAAAGAGTGCTCGTGCCCGCAAAAAACATGAAGTCGATGACAAAATACATGGATAAAATCGACGTCGTTCCCATACTGTACGCAAGCACAATGATAAAAACATTGTTCAGGTAAAATAAGATAATTCGGACATATTGCCGCGGCAATTGATATTCAGACGATATAAAATATGTTTTACTTTATAATCATCTGCGCCGTATTCGGCGCGATATCTTTGATAACTTTATGCGTTTACGGCTCGGACAAGCGCGCCGCGATAAAAGGCCGATGGCGCGTACCCGAAAGAGTGCTTCTATCCCTCTCCTTCTTCGGCGGGGCGATTGGCGGCATACTCGGAATGCTGCTTTTCAGGCACAAAACGCGCAAAGCCAAATTTATATTTGTAAACGCGGCAGGACTTTTATGGCAGGCGGCGGCAGTAGCTGCGGCGGCAATTTACCTTTTATGAAATCCGAACAATGTTGAAATATTATACAGCGTGGCGCGCCGCGGCAAGTATTCTGCCGCGGCGCGCCACGCTGTATTCATACTCGTTTACTGTCAGCCTCATTATTTTATGCATGCCATGGAACTGATTTGAATATCAAGCAAAAAATGGAATAAATTTTGCGAATAACGCGGCATAATTCCTCCCACAATATTTTCGGAGGCAGTTATGCAATTTGAAGATACAAAAACTTATTTGAACCTTGCAAGAAGCTTTGCGGGTGAATCTCAGGCGGGCATGAGATATCAGCTTGCGGCGAGACTTGCTACTCAGCAGGGATACGTCACGCTGGCTGATACCATTAAAACGCTTGCTAAAAATGAAACCGTGCACGCACGCAGATTTTTTGAAGAACTTTCAAAGCGCGGCACAAAACTTGACAACATCGACCTTGACGCGGGTTACCCCTTCCACGGAGGCGACCTTGAGGAATGTCTGCGCGTAGCGGCTATCGACGAGCACGCGGAGCACTCAAAAATCTATCCTGCATTTGCGGATGATGCCGAAAAGGAAGGTTTTAAAGATGTGGCAGCACTTTTCAGGATGGTTGCAAACGTCGAAAAGCGGCATGAAATGATTTTTAACTATCTTTACGAAGCCTTTAAGTCGGGTACGCTGTTTTCAAACGAAACGCCCATGGTTTATATCTGCGCCGAATGCGGTTACATGCATACAGGCACTAAGGCCTGGGATGTATGCCCGCTTTGCAAAAGCTCGCAGGGGTATGTTGAATTGCATCTGCCTTTCACGAAGGAGAGTATATGAAAAAGTCTAATGAAACTACGTCTAAAAACGCAAAGAGCAAGGCTTGCGGCACAAAAGGCTGCTCAGGCACAAAAAACTGCAAGTAAGCGGTTTTTCAGTACCGACGACCCTGACGGAAGTTATACGGGCGTGCCAGCCGACGGCGGCAAGCCCGTACAGGACGCAGACGACCTTTAAGCTTTGTAATACAAATTTCTGTTTTATTCAAAACAAAAAACTATTACCTTAAAACAGCTTAAACGTTGTAAAAGCGGCGGCGCAGATTTTCTGCGCCGCCGCTTGACTTTTTATTAAATGCCTTTTTCAGCCCCCAATTAATAATGAATAATTTAATATCTGCGGCATATACCGGGGTCAATTAGAAGAATTTTAAAATATCTGCACTTTCCCTGACTGCAGACGCCCCGCATTAAGGCCGCGTTCAGCCTTTGCCGCACTTTTAAAATTACTTGAGACCTTTTATGATTTTTGCCGGATTTCCCGCTATGACCACGTCGGACGGGAAGGAGTGCGTAACAACGGAGCCTGCACCTACCACCACGTTGTCGCCCAAAGTAACGCCGGGCAGAATTCTTGCCCCGCCGCCTATCCACACATCGTTGCCTATAGTTACAGGTTTGCCATATTCAAGCCCTGCGCGGCGTATATCTTTATCCAGCGGGTGCGCGGCGGTATATATGCCGACCTGAGGGGCAATGAGGCAGTTATCGCCTATTTTTACCTTGCATACGTCAAGAATGACGACGTCGTAGTTGGTGAAAAAATTTTCGCCTACTTCTATGTTTTTTCCATAATCGCACCAGAACCCCCTTCCCAGCACCGCTATTTTGCCGCATTTGCCGAGAAGCTGCGTTGTAACTTCGGCGCGCTCATCGTTATTCAGCGTTCCGCTGTTGAGCTTTTCGCACAGCGAAACGGCGCGCGCGTGCTCGGCAGAAAGTTCTTTGTCCGCCGCGCAGTACAGTTCGCCTGAAAGCATCTTTTCTTTTTCAGTCATAAAATCACCTTAAATATTGCCGAATATAATATTACCCGCATCAGCCTATACGCCTGCTGCATGTGTTCATACGCAACACATCAATCGGCTCTGCGCGAAATTGCGTATGAAACTTTACGCCGTTCCGCCACAAGCGCAATCTGAAGAAGCTGAATAAAATAAGCCTTGCACGCCGCCTGTGTACGCTTTTTATATGCGCAGTTTAAGTCAGGCACGCAGCGGCGGGCGGCGGTTATAACCGCCGCCCGCCGCATTATAAACAAAATCAGAGAATACCGTCTATGAACTGTTCGGGATCGAATTTTTCAAGATCGCCTATCTTTTCGCCCGTGCCAACAAAAACTACAGGAATTTCAAGCTCGCCGCAGAGCGAAATCACAAAGCCGCCCTTTGCAGTTGAATCGAGCTTTGTTAAAACTATTCCGTCGAGCTCAACAGCCTCGTTGAAAAGCCGCGCCTGGCTTATCGCGTTGTTGCCTGTGGTCGCGTCCAGAACGAGCAGTTTATACACATTTGCCTGCGGATATTCGCGGGATATGACCCTTGAAATCTTTTTGAGCTCCTCCATAAGGTTGGCCTTTACGTGGAGTCTGCCCGCAGTATCCACAAGGAGCACGTCCGTGCCCTTCGCCTTTACAGAAGAGAGCGCGTCGAACACAACCGCGGAAGGATCGCTGCCCTCTTCGTGCTTTACTATCCTCACCCCGGCGCGGTCTGCCCAGACCGTGAGCTGGTCTGCGGCGGCGGCGCGGAATGTATCTGCCGCGGCGACTGTGACCGTCTTTTTGTTGCGGAGGAAGTAGTCTGCAAGCTTGCCAACCGTAGTCGTCTTGCCTACGCCGTTTACGCCTATAAGCATTATGACAGCGGGATACTTTATTTCGGGCACTTCGGCGCGCGTAAGGGTATCTTCGAGAATGTCCTTCAGAAGATTGACGACGTATTCCTCTTCCCTGAGCTTTTCCTTTTTTACTTCGGCGCGGAGGTCCTCCACCGTCTCTTCCGCGGTGGTTACGGATATGTCAGCCGAAATTAAAATTTCTTCGAGCTCGTCGTAGAACTCGTCGTCAATCTTGTTGCGCGAAAACAGCGACTTTATTGCGCCGCCGAGCGTTTCTTTTGTCTTTTTTAATGCGTTTGCTATCTTAGAAAAAAATCCCATAATATTACCGTTAAGCCCTGTTTTTCCGCATTGCGGAAAAACAGGGCAAATTATTTTTATGCCGCAGGCAATTCAGATGCCGCAGTACGCCGCAGTACGCCGCAGAAAGTAAAGCAGCTTTTGCGCTTACATAACAGTATCGCCGCCCAGCCTTTGTTCCACTTCGGAGAGCTTTACGGAAACTATTTTGGAAACGCCCTTTTCCTCCATGGTAACGCCAAAAAGGTTGTCGGCATTTTCCATAGTGGGCTTTCTGTGCGTAATTACTATGAACTGCGTCTCTGAAGAGAACTTTTTAAGATACTTTGCGTATCTGCCTACGTTTGCTTCGTCGAGCGCCGCCTCTATCTCGTCGAGCACGCAGAACGGCATGGGGCGCATGCCTATGATTGCGAACAGTATGGCTATCGCCGTAAGCGCGCGTTCGCCGCCCGAAAGAAGGGATATTTTGGTCAGCTTTTTGCCGGGAGGGCAGGCAACGATTTCGACGCCCGCGTCGAGCGGGTCTTCGCAGTCGGTGTAGTCGAGCTCGAGCTCGGCTCTGCCGCCGCCGAAAAGCTCCTTGAAAGTCTGCTTGAAGTTTTCGTTTATCTTGGAGAAGCCGTCGTTGAAAATGCGCAGCATCTCCTGCCTTATCTCGTCCAGAGCGACGTTGAGGTCGTCTATCGCCTTTTCCATGTCAGCCTTGTCCGAAGCCATCTTGTCGTAACGCTCTTTGACCTCTTTGTACTCGGCAACTGCGTTGGGGTTGATTGCGCCGAGCATTGTTATCTGGCGCTTTAACGAAGAAGCCGTGCTTGCCGCGGTTGAGATATCAAAATCTTCGACCTTGTACTTAAGGCAGCCTTCGTAGTCCTCGCCGTACTCCTCCAGAATGCGCTGCTGCATGTTTTCGAGGTCGGCGTCGAGTTTGGTCAACGCTATCTGCTGACCGTTTAATTTATCTTTGAGAGACTGAATGTTGTTGTGCAGATCGAGGCGCTCGACGTCTATCTGCTTTATGCGTTCGTTGAGCGCAACTTTATTGTCCGTAGTCTGCTTTATGCGGGCGCGGATATCGTCTACTACCTTCTGCTCGTCGGCGGTGAGCGCGGAATGCTCAGCCTGCCTGTTGAGCTCTTCGAGCTCCCTTTCTATGACGGGAATAGCCGCGCGCGTGCGCGCTATTTTGCTTATAAGCTCTTCCTTTTCGCTGTTGAGCCTTTCGGTGTTTTCCTTGCCCGATTTTACAGCCGCTTCCAGAGAAGCTTTTTCCACCCTCGCGGAGTTGAGCTCTTCGAGCTTTTCGTCGCGCTTTTTTACAAGCACGTCGTACTGAGTGGATATGTTTTCTATCGCGGAGGAAGCTTCGGTGGAGCGCTCGTTGAGGTCGCTCGCGCCGCGCGTGGTTTCGCTGTACTTATCGTCCAGCGCGGCGAGCCTGCCGCTTATCATCTGCTCAGTCTGGGAGAATACTGAAAGCCTGCTTTCTTCGGCGGAGAGCTGCTTTAAAAGGCTTTCTGAAAGCTGTTCGTTTGCGGCGAGTTCCGCGCGGGAGCTCTGGAAGCGTTCGCGCAGAGTCTCAAGCGCCGCAGTCTTTTCGGCAAGTTCGGCCTGAGATTTTTCGCGCATGTTCTCTGCGCGGGTGAGCGCGCTCTTTTTATCGGCTATGCTCTCCTCAATCTCTTTGATTCTGCGCTCGTTGGCAAGAAGGTTTCCCGCGTTATCCTTGCGCGAACCGCCCGTCATCGAGCCCGAACTGTTTATCACGTCGCCGTCCAAAGTTACTATTTTGAACGCGCGGGGATACCTGCGCGATATCTGGGTCGCGCTTTCAATGTCGTCGCAGACAAGCGTGTTGCCCAGAAGATATCTTATGACGTTATCATATTTTTTATCGTATTCTACGAGGTCTACGGCAAAGCCTATTGCGCCCTTTTCCTTTATGGCAGAGCGTATGCTCGGCCCTTCGGTGCGGGGAGCGAGCGCCTCCACGGGGAGGAAAGTCACCTGACCGCCGCGCGTGCGCTTTAAGTGCTCTATGAGGAACTTAGCGTCGTCGCGCGTCTTGGTTACGACGTTCTGCATTGCGCCGCCGAAAGCCGTCTCTATGGCCACTTCATAGTCGCCCGATGTGGAGACGATATCGGCTATAAGTCCCTGTATCTTGGCAGAAATTTCGGGGTACGCCTTTGCGTCCGTCATGAGTCGCTTTACCGAATATATGTAGCCGTCGAACCTGTCGCGCAGCGCCTTTACCGTGGCGAGGCTGTCGCCGAGGCTTGCTATCTGCGAGCGCGCGTCGTAAGCTCTGCGGGTGTAAGTCTGCACCGCTTCCTCGCAGTCGCGCACGGCCTTTTGCGCCTTTTCCATGGTATCGTTTTCGGAAGATATGAAGTCGGAAAGTTCGCCGTGCTTTTTAATGCTTTCGTCGTAGTCCTTTTTATATCCGTCGCGCAGGGCGTTAATCTCTTTCAGCGTCGCCTGCACTTCGGAAAGGCGCTCGTTTAAAAGTTCGCGCTGGGCCTCAATAGAGCCCATGTTTTTGTTGAGGTCGGAAAGGTCGCGGAAAGTTTCCATAACCTTTTTCCTGTTCTCGTCCGTCATGGCTTCGAACTGACCTATCTCGCGCGAAAGTTCGGAAAGTTCCGTTTCAGCCGCGGCGCAGGCTGCGGCAAGTTTTTCCGCCCTTTCGTTGTTCTTCGCGCTGTAGGCTTCGGCGCGGCGTATCTCCCTTTCAATCTCGTCTATACGCTGGGAAGAGAAGGTCACGTCTTCCTGCGCGGAGCGCAGTTTTTCCTTTACGGAATTTGCCTTCTCCTGAAGCACCTTGCCTTCGCCCGTCTTCTGCTGAATGCCCACGGTGTACCTTAAAAGGCGTTCGTTGAGTTCGGCGAGCTCGCTGTCCGCGCCGTTTACCGAATCGCGGCAGACTTCGTATTCTCTGAGCACCTCTTCCGAGCGCGCGGTGAGTTTTGCAATCTCTTCGGTGAAAGAGTTGATTTTATCGGTTATTTTCTGCTTTCTGTCGGCGCTGGTATCGTGCTGATAGATGTACGAGTTTACTTCGCACGTGCGCAGTTTGTCGTACAGTTCTTCGTATTTTATAGCGCTTTCCGCAGCCTTTTCCGCAGGTCCGAGCTGGCGCTCCACCTCGTGCATGCGCTGGAGGAAAACATAAAGATTGTCGCGCGCGGCGGCGAGCTTGCGCTCCGCGTCCGCCTTGCGCTCCTTATATATGGATATGCCCGTGGCTTCCTCGAATATAGAGCGCCTGTCCTCGGGCTTTGCGTTCATAATCATTTCGATTCGGCCCTGACCGATAATCGAATAGCCTTCCTTTGCGGCGCCCGCGCCGTGCAGAAGTCCCGTCAGCACCTTCATCCTCGAAGGCTGGCGGTTCAAAAGATATTCGCTGTCGCCGTTGCGGTAAAGTCTGCGGGTCATCTCCACTTCGTCGCAGTCGATATCGAATATGCGCGAGGTGTTGTCGAAAGAGAGCGTAACTTCGCAAAAGGACGTGGGACGGCGCTTTTCTGTGCCGTTGAAAATGACGTCGAGCATCTGCGAACCGCGCATCATCTTTGCGGACTGTTCGCCCAGAACCCAGCGGATAGCGTCCGCGACGTTTGACTTGCCGCAGCCGTTGGGACCTACTATGCAGGTTACGCCGTCCGTAAAAGGTATAACCGTTTTGTCCGCAAAGGACTTGAACCCTAAAAGTTCTATCTGTTTGAAAGTAACCATAAAAAAACCAAATTACGCCGCAGAACTTGCCGCTTTTTGCGGCACGACGATTATATTTACCACCTTATCTGCATTAAATCGCATATATATGCGGGGCAATGCCTTTTTAAATCAAACCGCAGAGAACGTTTTATGCACATTTTTTGCATTCATCAGGGCATATGTGCCTGCAAATTTCAAAAAGTGCGTAAGCCGCGCATATGCAAGGGACAATTCCTTTCGGAAAACATGCAGAACGCTGCTTTATGCAAAACATGCGGATATATGCCGCGATTATTCTTTACGTAAGGCAATCGAGCGCGCTTTTTGCGGCACGGCGTTCCGCCTCGCCCTTGCTTTTGCCCCTGCCCGAAAAGCTTTTGCCGCACACTGCCACGTCGCACACAAAATCGGGCTTATCGGGCGTGCCGCCCTGCAGCCTCGTCCTGTAAGAAGGCAGCTGTTCGCCTTTGCTTTGGACGTACTCCTGAAGTTCGCCCTTATAATTGCGCGGCGCAGACACGTGCGCCGCGAGAAGAGTTCTGTTTATGAATTTTTCAGCCGCGGCATATCCGCCGTCGGCAAATATTGCGCCGCACACCGATTCGTAAACAGAAGAGAGCGGCTTTTCGCCCACGTCTGGCACTCCCTTAATTATGCACGAAGGAAGTCCGAGTTCCTCGGAAGCGCACTTGAGCGGCTCGTGGGAGACGAGCTTCTGTCTGCGCGCGGTCATCTGACCCTCCGTACCCCCTTCGGAATACAGCCGCGCCGTGACGATAAGCTGAATTACCGAATCGCCGAGAAATTCAAGCTGTTCGTAATTATCCGCGCCGGAAGCGGAAGAATGCGTGAGGGCGCGCTCAAGCAGCTTTTTATCTTTAAAAGTATAACCGAGCTTTTTTTCAAGCGTCTGAAAGCTGACGAGGAAACTGTTTTTACCAGACACAATTACTCCTCTTGAGGGATAAGGTTATCCCAGTCGACGGAGGCGAGCATATCCTCTATCTTGCCGATAAGATTGCCGCGGTATATTGCTGCGGCGTTCTGTACTGCGGCGGTTATGGTGCGCGCCTTGGAAGAACCGTGACTCTTTATGACGACCTTTTTTACGCCGAGAAGAAGCGCGCCGCCGACTGCTTCGAAGTCGAGCTGAGAGCGCATGCGCTTGAACGCCTTCAGAAGGAAGAGGCTGCCTATCTTTGAGGCAAGCGAGCTCGTCGCCTCCTTTTTGAGTACAGAGAGAATGAGTTTGCCGCAGCCTTCCATGGACTTAAGCGCAATGTTGCCGGAAAAACCGTCGCAGACGGCTACATCGCAGTCGCCGAGCATTATATCGCGCCCTTCGATGTTGCCGCCGAAGTTTATTACGTCCATCTTCCTTAAAAGCTGGTAAGTCTGCTGGTGCAGAGGGTCGCCCTTATGCTCTTCCGTGCCGTTGTTGACGAGCCCTACTTTTGCATTCTGTATGCCGAAACCTGCCGCGGCATACGCTGAGGCGAGCACGGCAAACTGGCAGAGCATGGAAGGTTTGCACTCGGCATTCGCGCCGCAGTCGCACAAAAGCGTGTAGCTGCCGCGTATGTTGGGGATTGCGGGGCAGAGCGCGGGGCGCTTTACGCCGCGTATTCTGCCTAAAAGGAGCTGTCCCGCCGCAATAGTTGCGCCTGTCGAACCCGCCGTAACAAGCCCGGCTATCTCGTCTTCCGATTTGAGCGCTTTGAACGCCTTTACAAGCGAAGATTCCTTTTTGCGGATAGCTTCGGTAGGGATGTCGTTCATGTCTATGACGTCGCGGCAGTCCATGATTTCAAGGCGGGATTTATCGTAAGTAAATTTTGAAAGCTCGGCTTCTATGACTTCCTGCTTGCCTGCAAGAATAAGGTAAATTTCCTTGTCCGCTTCAAGCGCTTTGACCGCACCTTCTACCGGAGCCTCAGGCGCGTTATCGCCGCCCATTGCGTCAACTATAATTTTTATCATAAAACTATCCTTTAAAAAGAAATCTTAAATTGCAGAAATTAATTTATAAGCGTTTACAACCGCAGATACGCTCAGTGCAGATATTATGTACAGCGCGCATAAGATGCAAGCGTGACAATGTTATGCAAAGTAAATCCTTGGCTATAACCGCGCAGATGCGAGCAGAACGCGGAGCGCGCGGAAGCCGCGAGGGAGCGTACTTTATTGTACGTGACCGAGCGGACCTGCAAGCGCGACAATGTTATGCGAAGTATATACGCGGTTATAAAAATTAATACAAAAGGTTACCGACAGTCCTGGGGAAGGGTATGACGTCGCGTATGTTGGAAACGCCCGTTAAATACATTATGAGCCTTTCGAAGCCGAGGCCGTAGCCCGAGTGAACGCAGCCGCCGTAACGCCTTAAATCGGTGTAGAATTCGTAATCTTCGGCTTTGAGACCGCATTCCTTCATCCTCTGTTCGAGGACGTCGAGCCTTTCCTCCCTCTGGCTACCGCCTATGAGTTCGCCTATGCCGGGAACGAGCAGGTCAGCCGCGGCAACAGTCTTGTTGTCGTCGTTGAGGCGCATGTAGAACGCCTTGATTTCCTTGGGGTAATCGGTGAGGAAGACGGGCTTTCTGAATACCGTTTCGGTAAGGTATCTTTCGTGCTCGCTCTGCAAATCGCAGCCCCATTCAACGGGGTATTCAAACTTTTTGCCCTCGGCTATGGCTTTTTTGAGTATATCTATCGCCTCGGTATAGGGAAGGCGCACGAATTCGCCGCCCTTTAACGCTTCGAACCTGTCTTTGAGTTCGGGGCAAACCCTTTCGGTGAGGAAGTCAACCTCGTATTCGCACGTTTCGTGAACGTATTCGGCAACAAATTTGACCATTGCCTCGGCTACGTCCATATCGCCCGCAAGGTCGCAGAAAGCCATTTCGGGCTCAATCATCCAGAACTCTGCGGCGTGGCGCGCGGTGTTGGAATTTTCGGCGCGGAAGGTAGGTCCGAACGTATATACGTTGGAGAACGCCATTGCGTAAGTTTCAACGTCGAGCTGTCCTGAAACGGTGAGCGCCGCCCTTTTGCCGAAAAAGTCCTTGGAAAGGTCGGTTTCACCGGGCTCAAGCGTGGTTACCCTGAACATAGCGCCCGCGCCCTCGCAGTCGGAACCTGTGATTATAGGGGTATGCACATATACGAAGCCGCGGTCGTTAAAGAACTTGTGTATCGCAAACGCCGCCTGCGAACGGATGCGGAACACCGCGCCGAACAGGTTTGTCCTGGGACGGAGGTGCGCAATTTCGCGCAGGAATTCGGGCGAATGCCTCTTCTTCTGCAGAGGGTACGAAGGCAGCGAAGTGCCGTCCACTATCACCTCTTCGGCGTGCAGTTCGAAGGGCTGGCGCATTTCGGGCGTGAGCAATATTCTGCCGCGAACGGTGAGTGCGGCGCCTACGCCGCAATGCACGATATTTTCGTAATCGGCAAGCTTTTCCCTTTCAAGAACGACCTGGCAGTTTTTCTGGCAGGAGCCGTCGTTAAGTTCGATAAAGCCGAAATTTTTGCCGTCGCGCACGGTGCGCGCCCAGCCGCGGACGGTAACCTCGGCATCGCCGAAGCTTTTTGTATCCGCATACAAAGTTTTAACGTAAGTTCTGTTCATAAGACCTCTTACAGCACAATGCTTTCTCATAAAATTATATCCACTCAAAATTGTAGCATATTTTTAAAAAAAATACAATAGAATTGTCCGCTTTTTTTGCGCGCGCGCCATTTTTTGACGCGAATTAACAAAATAAAAGCGGAATGCCGTAACGCAGAAACCTGCGCGCCGAAAACTTTATGCGCGGAGGAAAAAGTCCGGAACGGAAAAATTCAGGGCGCGGCGAAAGAAAATCTTAACGGTAATAAACATCGCGGAAATTTTAAAACGCCCGCTTTGCCGATAAGGCAAAGCGGGCGCAAAAAATAAAATTATTTCACTCCGCAGTTAATTTGCGGTGTCTGAAAAGCTTAAGCCTTTCAAAGCTCAGTTTCCGCTATCTCCATCAGAGTTTCCGACGGGGTCGGCGGAAGGCTGCGGCGCGTCTGTTCTGGCGGGCAGATATTTATCCTTTCTTATAAGCTTTCTTTCGGTGACGCCGCCGCGCGTTATGTTCAGATAGCACTCGCTTATCACGGCTCCCTCCTCCTCGCCCACCACGACGGAATCGAGCGAATATTCCGCGCCGCAATCCATTCCGTAAACTTCGCATCTTATATAGTTTGAACCCGTTAAAACGCGGATATATGCGGGGTAATTCGTGGTATTTCTGAATTTCAGATCGCTGTAAGTCCCGCTCACCATCGCGTCGCGCGAGGGGCTCACGTAGCTTACCGCAAGGCTGTGGGGGTGATACTCGGTGACTTTGAGCCCCGCAAGCAGCGCGGCGTTGTACAGCGTTGTGCTGACCTGGCACACGCCGCCGCCGGTGCCGTAGACAAAGCGGCCGTCCTCTATGATTTTTGCGCGCCTGAACCCGTTTTTTACCGTCCTCGCGCCCACGCGCGAATTGAAAGAAAAGCTTTTGCCCGCGCCTAAAATGCAGCCGCTTATTTTTTCGCCCGCAAGTTTTATGTTTGAAACTCTCGGCGCGTTTCCGCCGTCGAAATACGTGGTATAGGAAGAAAGGCGCACCGTTCTGCGTCTGAGCATTTCAAGGCTCTGCTTCGGTTCGGAAATTTTCACGCTGAGATTTACGGCGGCAAAATCTGTTCCGTAGCCGCGGTTTTCCAGCGACGAAAGCATATCGCCGCGCAACCTTTCCCCGTCGGCAATAACGCCCCGCCTGCCCGCTTCGTAATAAAACGGCTCGCCCGCGCCGCCGTTGAAATATGCTTCAGGTTCTGCAAGTTCGCTGAATTCGGCGGCACATATGCCCGAAACAACGGCGTCCAGACCGTTCAGGTAGTACTTTACCTGCGCGCCGTAATCGCCCGCGCCCCGCACCGACGAAAGCACCTTTGAAAGGTTATCTTTAAATGATATTTCGGGATAAGAATAGCTGTAAACGTTTTGCCCGCAGCGCACCTCGAGCTTTCTTCCCTTAAGGTCGGAAAGTATATCTTCGCGCACGGCTGCCGCGGCGCGCACTGCAGAAAGTCCGCCCACGTCAACCCCGTTCACAAACGTCCCGCGAGGCAATCTTTTAGCCCAGCCGCCGAAAACAAAAATGCCCGCGGCGAGCGCGGGCATAACCATAAACACAAAAAACAGTCTTTTAAAAAATAATTTCAATTTATTCCAAGCGCCGACAAAAGTTCCTCCGACGGAGTGAAGGCAGGCGTGCCTACCGAGCGCGAACCTTCGGCATAATGCGTATCCGAACCGCCCGTCACCAGAAGAGAAAACTTTGCGGCAATCTCCGTAAAATATGCCGTCTCCTTTTCAGTATGCCCCGAATATACCGCTTCTATGCCGCGGAGTCCGTGCGAGCACAGCTGTTTTATGAGCTCCAGCCTTTCCGAAGGCGAAAGTTCAAGCCTTCCCGGGTGAGCCAGCGAAGAAAAGCCGTCGCAGCCTTCTATCACCTCGAGCGCGTACTCGGGCGAGGGGCGGCCGACATCGGAATACGCAGGCCTTGACAGCGCGAGCATTTCGGCATAAAATGCGGAAGGCGACGAAGCGTACCCCTTTCTTGCCGCCGCGCGGGCTATATACATCGTATGGACGGGGGATTTTTCGCACTTTCTCTCGCGCACTACGTCGGAAAAGGTAAGATTTATGCCGCGCTTTTTAAGTTTGGAAAGTATGTCCGCCGTGCGGCTGAGCGCGCCGTCGCACACAAATTTTTCAAACTTTTTGTACGTTTCGCAGTCGGGGTTTACGTTGTAGCCGAGTATGTGCACCTTGACGGACGTATAGGCGGAAATTTCCAGCCCGCGCACGCTTTTTATTCCGCGCAGAGCGCACTCCCTTTCAAACTGCGCGCTGCCGTTCATGTTGTCGTGGTCGGTGAGGGCGGCAAGCCCGACGCCGTTTCTTTTGCACATTTCAGCGATATCCGCAGGCGAAATCATGCCGTCGGAATAATATGAATGTATGTGCATATCAGCTTTCATCGTTTTATTGCACCCCCCTCTATTCTTATTTTTTTAGCCGCTTTTCCGTACAGAGCGCGCTCCGCGTGGGTGCAGGTAAGTATGGTCTGCATGCCCTGCGCGCGCTCGGCAAGTTTTTTTCTGCGGGGAAGGTCGAGCTCGCTCATGACGTCGTCCAGAATGAGCACGGGATATTCGCCCGAAATCTGCCTGAAAATTTCCATTTCGGCGAGCTTTACAGAAAGGGCGGCAGTGCGCGTCTGACCCTGCGAGGCGTAATTTTTCGCATCCTGACCGTTTATTATAAAGTCGAGGTCGTCCCTGTGCGGGCCCGTGCCGGTGTAGCCTAAGCGCACGTCCCTGTCGTAATTTCTCTGAAGTTCTTCAAAGATAATTTCCTTTAACTCCTCGTCGTCGCCCACGTACTTTTTTTCGGGGCGGACTTCAAGCTTTTCCGCGCCGTCCGTAAGGCGCGAGTGCTCCTTCATTGCTATCGGCGCAAGCCTTGTTATGAAGTCGGTGCGGTGGCGCACGACTATGGCGGCATATTTTGCAAGCTGTTCGTCCCAGACGGGAAGCGTATCGTAAATCAGACCAATATCCTTATCCTTTAAAAGGTTGTTGCGCTGTTCCAGAATTTTATTATACCTTAAAAGCGCGGTATAATACGGCTTTGAGAGCTGGGATATTGAAATGTTCAAAAATCTGCGGCGCTCGTCGGGTCCGTCCTGAATGAGGCGGAGCTCCGAAGGGGAAAAAAACACGCTGAACACGTTGCCTAAAAGGTCGGCATTTTTAGCTATTTTATTGCCGTTAACCCTTATTTCCCTGCCGTTTTCGTAGATGGTTGCAGATATGTTGACGTCGCCGTACCTGCCGCAGGCAACGGCGGAAATTTCGGCGGAAGACTGGCCATGTTTTATGAGCTGCCTGTCCCTTTTCGCGCGCGGCGAAACGCCCGTGCAGAGGTAAAAAACAGCCTCCGCACAGTTGGTTTTGCCCTGGGCATTTCTGCCGTAGAGCACGTTGAGCCCGTCGCAGAACTCAAAATTTTCTTCAGAGTAATTTCTGAAATTTTTAAGCGTCAAATTTTTTATCTGCATTTTTCTTGTAAAATCTCTTCCATTTTGCCGCGCATTGTAGTATAATCGAAAGACAAAGGCGCGGCTTTTTATTCGCCGCAGGATTTTTCGTCCGATAATCATTATACCACACCATCTTAAGATTTTCAAAGGAACTTTAAGCAAAACTTATGTCACCAAAGGGAAACTTCGATTTTTTATACAATCCTATAAAGGAAAAAATGCGCGAGCTTGTTTCGCACATAAACTACACCACTTTCATTGAAAAGCTGGTGCCGGTGGACGTGGACGGCAGGTATATCGTGCTCGAAGCACCTACGGAAAGCTTTGCAAGGTACATAACGGGCACGCTTGCCGAAAAAATGCGCGAGGCAATAGCCGAAGCCAACGTAGGCATTACCGACTTCCGCCTTAAAGTTGAGGGCGCCGAAGGCTACGCCTATAACGGCCCCGAAGAAGAGGACGAAAAGCAGACTTTCAGCGCGCCCGAAAACTTAGATAAAAAGTTCACTTTCGAAAGCTTTGTCGTAGGACCGAGCAACGAATACGTTTACGCCGCGGCGCAGTCTGTCGCGGAGGACCCTGCGGGCACGTACAACCCCCTGTTCATTTACGGCGGGACGGGTCTGGGCAAAACCCACCTGATGCAGGCGATTGCCAACAAGATAGTGCGCGAAAAGCCTTTCCTTAAGGTGATTTACGTTACCTGCGAACAGTTCGTAAACGAAATTATAGACACAATGTTCACAAGCCGCGGGCCCGACACCCGCGACAAGAGCAATAAGCTCAGGCAGCACTACCGTTCGGCGGACGTGCTTATAATAGACGACATTCAGTTCATAGAGAACAAAAAGGCGGTACAGGAAGAATTTTTCCACACCTTCAACGAGCTCGTCTCCAAGGGCAAGCAGATTGTAATATCTTCCGACCACTCCCCCAAGGAGCTTGCCGCGCTTGAAGAAAGGCTTAAAACGCGCTTTTCCGGCGGACTGCTGTTCGACATACTCCCGCCCGACTACGAAACTAAAGTTGCAATTTTAAAGCGCAAGGCGTTTGAAAAGAAGTGCGTCGTTCCCGACGACGTTTTGAACTTCCTCGCAAAAGACAGCGGCGACGACGTGCGTACGCTCGAAGGCAGGCTGACGAAGGTCATATTCGCCTCACGCCTGCACGAAGTGCCCATAACCGTATCGCTTGCGCGCAACGCGCTAAGCGAAGCCGTTTCCGAAGGCGGAAAGGAAGAGATAACCCCCTCCACCGTCATTTCCGCGGTGACTTCTTTCTACCACCTTTCCAAAACCGATTTGACGGGCAAGAGCAAGAAGAAAGAAGTGGTTATACCCAGGCAGATATGCTGCTATCTAATGTGCGACCTCCTTTCCCTCCCCCTCGTTTCCATAGGCAAGGAGCTCGGCGGCAGGGACCACACCACCGTGCTTTATTCGCGCGACAAGGTGGAAGAAATGTGCAGGATAAACGATAAAATCGCCAAAGAAGTGGACGACATCAAAAACATAATTTTAAAGAAATAAAAATTTTCTGCAAAATTGAAATTCACCCGCACATATATCAAAGCGAAATAAATTCGCCCGCATATATGGCTGAATTGAATTTTTACGCGCAAGAAAATTGAGATAAACGGGTTGAGCCGCACATATGGCTGAACCAAAGCAAAAAAGTAAAAAATTTTTTTATTAATGCCTGAGCGCGGCTCGGGCATTTTATATGAGTATGATACCTGTTTTTTCTGAAGGAAAATTTGACGTTGTTGTTGTAGGCGCGGGTCACGCGGGCTGCGAAGCGGCGCTCGCCTGCGCGCGCACGGGACTTAAGACGGTTATTCTTACGCTCAACCTCGACAGCATAGCCTTCATGGCGTGCAATCCCTCCGTGGGCGGCACGGCTAAAGGACACCTTGTGCGCGAGATAGACGCGCTCGGCGGCGAGATGGGCATAAATGCGGACAAGACGGCGCTTCAGATGCGCATGCTCAACGTAGGCAAGGGCGCAGCCGTTCAGTCTTTGAGGTGCCAGTCGGACAAGCACGCCTACCACACCGAAATGAAGCGCACATTGGAGCACACCGAAAACCTTCGCATAATGCAGGGCGAAGCGGCGGAAATACTTACAAAAGACGGCAAGGTATGCGGCGTTAAAACTACTTACGGCGGAGTTTTTGAATGCCGCGCGGCAGTGCTTGCCACTGGCGTTTACTTAAATGCAGAGACGATAACGGGCGACGTAAAGGCGAAGAGCGGGCCCAACGGTTTTGCCCCCGCCACCGCCCTTACGGAAAACCTTATAAAACTTGGATACAAGGTGCGCCGCTTCAAGACGGGCACCCCCGCGAGGGTGGACGGCCGCACGGTGCATTTTGACAGGTGCCAGATTCAGTGCGGCGACGACGACATTCTGCCCTTTTCATACATGACGAAAGAGCCTGTAAAGAACACTATGCCGTGCTACCTTACCTACACCAATTCAAAGACGCACGAAATCATTCTTTCCAACCTCGACCGCTCCCCCCTTTACAACGGCACTATACTTTCCACGGGACCGAGGTACTGCCCTTCGATAGAGACAAAAGTAGTGCGCTTTTCGGACAAGGAGCGCCACCAGCTCTTCCTTGAGCCCGAAGGCAAGGACACGCTTGAGGTGTACGTGCAGGGCATGTCCTCCTCCCTTCCGCACGACGTGCAGAAAGACATGTACCACACCGTTGCGGGACTTGAAGACTGCGACATTATGCGCTACGCTTACGCAATCGAATACGACTGCATAGACACGCTGGACGTATTCCCCACCCTTGAATTCAAAAAAGTTGAAGGGCTTTACACGGCGGGACAGATAAACGGCACGTCGGGCTACGAGGAAGCGGCAGCGCAGGGACTTATGGCGGGACTCAACGCCAGCCTTAAAATACGCGGCAAAAAGCCGCTCATTCTCGGCAGGGACGAGGCGTACATAGGCGTGCTCATAGACGACCTTGTAACCAAGGGCACGGACGAGCCCTACCGCATGATGACCTCGCGCGCGGAACACAGGCTGGAAATCCGCCAGGACAACGCCGACTTCCGCCTTACGCAGAAAGGCTACGAATGCGGACTTGTGACGAAGGAGCGGTACGAGCGATACCTCGAGCGCAAAGCGCATTACGAAGAGGACATAAAAGCGCTGAACGGGCGCGTGCCTCAGGCGGAAGCAGACGACTTTTTGAAGAGCATAGGTTTTGACGGCACGGAAAAGCCGCTCACTTATGCCGACCTGATACGCCGCGGCGCTCCGCTCAGAAAAATAACCGAAAGATTCGGAAACGTATGCGGCGCGGACGAAAGCGCGGCGCAGTCGGCGGAAATCTTCATACGATACGAAGGCTACCTCAAAAAGGGACTCGAACAGATAGAGCGCGCGCGCAAACTTGAAGAAAAGAAGCTGCCGCACGACATGGACTACCTTTCCATAAGCGGCTTAAGGCTGGAAGCGCGCGAAAAGCTGGATAAAATCAAGCCAGCGTCCATAGGGCAGGCGTCAAGAATACCGGGCGTCAACCCCGCAGACATCGCCGTGCTTATACTTTACCTCAAATAATTGTCAAATTAATTGCACTTTGAGCGCCGCGGCAGACTTCATCTGCCGCGGCGCTTATTTATAAAACGACATAATCCGCGCATATGTGCGGGGCAATTGCCTTTTACATAGTTTTTCCCGATTCGACTTTTTCACAAAAAAAACGCGCGTATAAACAAAGTAAAATGGCGGTATGCCAATAAGGATAAACGTTAAAAGCGCGCTGATGTACATTGCGTTTGCCGCGGCGTGCATATTTCTGAACGGCGCCGTACCGGGCGTGCCGCTCGCTGTGGGGCTGTACTTTTCCATGCTGATATGCGGCGGAAACATGATAGCTTCCCCGCTCATTTACATAGCTGCTTCAGCCGTGCATTTTTCTCTGACCGCCTTTTTATGCTCGCTTGCAGAGGCGGCTTTTCTGCTTGCGATAGTTGCGGTTTACCGCCGCACGGGCAAAAAAATCAGATTTGAAGCGGCGGTTTACGCCGCAATGTCGCTTGCGCCATTCATCACCCTTTCGGACTGGGAAGCAGAAGCGCTTTCATTTATAGGAAGCGGGTACGCCGTGCGCGCCATTGCCGCGGGCGTTGCGCTGATTTTTTTCCTCTTTTCATATAAAAGCGTCTACGCCTGCATTTTCAGGCTGGGAAGGTGTCGGCTCAAAGAGGACGAACTTTTCTGCCTTGCGGCGCTTTACACGTGCATAGGCACGGGCGCAATAAACCTTGCGGGGCAGTTTGCATACTGCGCGTTCGGCGCGTTCGGCGCAGCTTTCGCCGTAAGGTTTTTCAAAGGCCCTTCGGCTGTTTTGTGCGCGCTCGTACTGAGCCTTCCCCCCGCCGCCACAACGCTCGATATTACGCCCGTCACCGCTTATATTGTAATATCCGCCGTCGGACTTTTGTTCCTGCGCGCAGGCCGGGCCGCGCCCTGCCTTTCTACGTGCGCGGCGTTCTGCGTTTACGGGTGGACGGACGGCTGGTTCGACCACGGACTGACGCTTGCGCTTACCCGCGCCGCGGCAATCGCCATATGCTGCGCACTTGCCGCCATTCCTTCTGAAAAGCGCATTTCCGCGCTGATGGATACGCTTACCGTAAAAAGAGTGCTGACTGACGCGGCGATAAACCGCGAACGCGAGCGCGCGGGGGAAAAACTTTTTAAAATAAGCGAAGTGTTCCGCGAAGTAGAGTGCGCGTTCAAAGGGATGGACGAGGCTGCAGACGAAGCGGGCGCAAAAAAGCGGGTCGCCGCCGAACTTAAGGAGCGGCTGTGTTCCAAGTGCGAACGAAAGGCAAAGTGCGAAAAGAGCGTCGTTTATACGGGTTTTTATAAACTTGTGGAAGCGGGCGCGTTAAAGGGCAAGGTCAACCTTATAGACCTTCCCCCCGCCGTCACGCAGAACTGCACGCGCCCCGCGGACGTCATACACGAACTAAACTCCCTTCTCGCCGAATACCGCAGATTCATGACCGAGGCGGAAAACGCGCGGGCTGGCAGACTTATGCTCGCCGACCAGGCAAAGGGCATTTCCGCCGTACTGAAAAACAACGCGGTGGAACTGTGCAGGGAAAAGCGCGGCGCGGGCGAGGAGGAAAAAACCATAATAAGCGCGCTGGCTGCCTGCGGAATTGCCTGCCCCGAACTTTTTGTAAGCGGCGACGAACGCGAGGAGGTCAGCGCCGTCATTGTAGGCAGAGCCGACATAAACGCCATTCTTTCAGCGCTGTACCGCGCCACTGGCGAGCGCTTTCAGCTAAAAAACAAAATCAATTACGGCGGAGAAAAGTCGTGCTATATCTTCTGCCGCCCTCCCGCTTTCGACGCTGTGTTCGGAGTGGCTTCCGTAAAAAAGAGCGGCGAAAAAGCTTCGGGCGACACGCACTCGGTAATACGCATCAACGAGCACAGATTTCTGATGGCGCTTTCCGACGGCATGGGCAGCGGCGAATATGCGCGCAAAGTTTCGCGCACGGCAATATCGCTGATAGAGGCTTTTTACCGCGCCGAAATGCCCGAAGGCACCGTGCTTGAAACCATTAACAAACTGCTCGCCTTTTCGCGCGACGAACGGTTCGCGTGCATAGACATATGCTCCGTCGACCTCAATACCGGCGGCGCTGAATTTGTGAAGATAGGTTCGCCCGCGGCGCTTATTCTGCGCGGAGGCAAAGTGAAAGTGCTGGAAAGCGAAAGTCTGCCGCTCGGAATTTTAGACGGGCTCAGACCCACCGTGGCGCAGGAAAAACTATGCGACGGAGACATGCTGATTTTTATGAGCGACGGCATAACTTCGGCATTTAATTCCACCCCCGAGCTTGTGGAATTTCTGCAGCCGCTGAAACCGCTCAATCCGCAGAACCTTGCGGACAGCCTGCTCGCCGCGGCTTTAAAGCGCACGGGCGGCAAAGCCGAAGACGATATGACCGTGCTTTGCACCCGCATTTTTGCCACCGTCGCCGACGAAGAAAGCCGCGAAGCTATCACGACATAAACGGCATTGTTTTCGCCATACTGCGGGGGCAATTAAAATTGCCCCCGCAGTATGGCTTATTTAACAAACTTTTAAAACGGGCGCATATATAGCGAAATTATTAAAAATCATGGCGCGCCGCGCGGAATTTCCGCGCGGCGCGCCATAAAGCGTTAACACAATTTATTTTAATCATAAACAAAGCCGCAAGGCGCAAAGCAGAAGTCAGACCCTGTCGCTCGATTTTATGGCATTCCTCAGCCACGCCGCCGTCTGGCGGGAAGGCATGCCAAAGAGTCTGAACTGCCAGTTGCCCGAAGGCGTTGAAGGCGTGTTCATCCTCGCCGAATTATCGAGCGTGAGTATATCCTGCACGGGCACTATGCATATATCCGATTTTGTGGCAAGCGCGCACTTTACAACTGCGCGGGCGGCGTCCTTCCGGGATACGAGCGGGTAGCTTACCCCCTCCCACCTGAGCGCCGCGCGGAGCAGCTTTCTGAATTCCGCAAAGCGCTCCTCGTCCATGCCTTCGACAAAGCCGAGGGCGGTATCGTTATCGTGCGTGCCGGTATATGTAACCGAATTGGCAATTATATTCTGCGGCAGATATTCGTTTTCCTTGTTGCCGTCAAACGCGAAAAGCATTATCTTCATGCCGGGGAAACCCGTCTTATCGCGCAGAGCCACAACGCCGTCGTCTATTACGCCGAGGTCTTCGGCTATTACGCTGAGGTGACCCACAGCGCGTTCCATAGCCGCGAAAAGTTTTATGCCGGGCCCCTTGCGCCACTCGCCGACTTCCGCCGTAAGCGCGCCCGCAGGGATAGCGTAGAACCTGTCAAAGCCGCGGAAATGGTCAAAGCGCACTATATCGTAAAGCTCGTAGGCGCGCTTTACTCGCTCCGTCCACCACTTGTAGCCATCCTTTTCGGCGGCGTCCCAGTCGTAGAGCGGATTGCCCCACAGCTGACCTGTGGCGGAAAAATAGTCGGGCGGAACGCCCGCAACTTCCGTGGGGTTGAGGTCTTCGTCGAGAAGGAACATGGAAGGCTTCGCCCATACGTCGGAAGAGTCCGCCGCAACGTACAGCGGGATATCGCCGATGAGCTTTATGCCCTTGGAATTTGCGTAGCTTTTAAGCTCCTTCCACTGTCTGAAAAATTCGAACTGAAGAAACTGCCAGAAGCAGTACTCTTTGGCGTATGCGTTTTCACGGAACTCGGATATGGCGAGCTCCTCCTTGAATTTGTACG
This sequence comes from uncultured Clostridia bacterium, assembly GCA_944368065.1. Classification (GTDB taxonomy): domain Bacteria; phylum Bacillota; class Clostridia; order Christensenellales; family Borkfalkiaceae; genus Coproplasma. The sequence continues at coordinate 29,067 of CALVWV010000011.1, forward strand.
CGTCGGGAAATTCCCTGAAAGTGCCGCCGTAAAGCGTTTTAAGAGACATAAACAGCGCGTAATCGTCGAATGCGCCGCTCTTTACGAACTCTTCGAACTCCTTGCCGCGGATATTGAAGCGGGCGTATGCCCTGCGAAGCAAAGCATAGCGCTGAACGTAAAGTCTGCCGTAGTCCACCCTGCCTTCGGGCATATGGGCGCTTTCAAGCTCGTCTTTTTCCAAAAGTCCCTCGCGGCAGAGGCGCTCTAAATCGATAAAATAAGGGTTGCCCGAATTGCAGCATACCGACTGGTAAGGCGAATCGCCGTAGCCCGTCTGCACGAGCGGCAGAATCTGCCAGTACTTTACCTTGCTTCTTTCAAGAAAATCGACAAACTCGTAAGCTTCCTTCCCGAGAGAGCCTATGCCGTACTTATTTGGCAATGAGGATATATGGCACAGTACGCCTGCGCCCCTTTCGAACCTTCGTTTTTCCATAATGAGTCAACCTTGCACGGGTATGCCCCGCCATTTTCTGCATCAGATAGAATAAAGCAAAAATTTACTTTGAAAGGAGGGTCTTTATGCGTTCGACGGCTTCCCTCGTGACCTCTTCGCTGCCGAATGCCGTAAGGCGGAAATAGCCTTCGCCGTTGACGCCGAAGCCCGCGCCGGGAGTGCCGACAACCTGAGCGTTTTCGAGCAGGTAATCGAAAAATTCCCAGCTGGTCATGCCGTCAGGGCACTTCAGCCAGATATAGGGCGAATTTTCTCCGCCCGTGAACCATATGCCGAGCGATCTGAGCCCCTCGGCTATGATTTTCGCGTTGTTCATATAATAGTTTATGCTCTCTCTAATCTGCGCGCGACCTTCTTCGGTAAATACCGCCGCCGCGCCGCGCTGAACGATGTACGGCACGCCGTTGAATTTCGTCGTCTGGCGCCTGAGCCACATTTTGTTGGGCGAAAGCTTTCCGCTTTTAAGCGCTTCGGGAACTACGGTATAGCCGCAGCGCGTGCCGGTAAAGCCCGCCATTTTGGAGAACGAGCAGAACTCAATTGCGCACGTCTTTGCGCCCTCCACCTGATAAATTGACTTTGCAAGCTTTTCGTCGGTTATAAAGCATTCGTATGCGGCGTCGTATAAAATTACCGCGCCCTTTTTGTTTGCGTACTCCACCCACTTTTCAAGCTGGGCTTTGGTATAAGCCGCGCCCGTGGGATTGTTGGGCGAGCAGAGATATATTATATCCGCATCCACGGAAAAATCGGGCATGGGCAGAAATCCGTTTTCCGCCGTTGCGTTCATGTAGATTATTTTTCTGCCCGCCATTACGTTGGTATCCACATATACGGGATAAACGGGGTCGGGCACGAGCACTATGTTGTCCTCAGAGAACAGGTCGAGTATGTTGCCGAGGTCGGACTTTGCGCCGTCCGAGATGAAAATTTCGTCCTGTTCGAGCTCCACGCCGCGCTCCTTGTAGTAATCCTTTACGGCGTCCTTCAAAAAGGCGTAGCCCTGTTCGGGGCCGTAGCCGCGGAAAGTTTGCTTATGCGCCATCTCCTCCACAGCCGCGTGCATTGCCGAAATGACCGCGGGCGCGAGGGGAAGCGTTACGTCGCCTATGCCGAGGCGAAGCACCTTTTTATCGGGATTGGCCTTCTGATATGCCGCAACCTTTTTTGCTATTGTGGAAAACAGGTAACTGTCGTTTATGTTCAGATAATTTTCGTTGAGCTTCATAAAAACACCTTGATATAAAACACCTTAAAGTATGATTTTACCGCGGCGGTTATTCCTTGCTGCGGATAATTTTAAACAAGCGCCGCTCCGCCGCAAGGCGGAGCGGCGCTTATAACTGCACCGTAAAAAATATGCTTTGCATAGAGCGCCCTGAAAGCGCGCGGTGCAGCTTTTATTCCTTTACTTTACTTTCTTTTTGCTGTATTTGACCGCCGCCGCAATAAATTCGCGGAAGAGCGGGTGCGCCGACTGGGGACGCGACTTGAATTCGGGGTGGAACTGCACGCCCACATAGAAGTCGTTGGAGGGTATTTCAACCGCCTCCACGAGAAGTCCCGAAGGCGAAGTGCCCGCAATCTTCATGCCTGCCTTTTCCACTTCCTCGCGGAAATCGTTGTTGAATTCGTATCTGTGGCGGTGACGCTCGGAAATTTCCGTCTTGCCGTACGCCTTTTTCATCTTTTCGCCCAGGACCTTGCAGGGATAAGCGCCGAGGCGCATCGTGCCGCCCATCTTTACTCCGTGCTGGTCGGGCATCAAATCGATTACGCAGTGCGAGCTTTCGGGATCGAACTCCGAAGAGTTGGCGTCCTTATATCCGAGCACGTTGCGCGCAAACTCTATAACCGCCGTCTGCATGCCGAGGCATATGCCGAGGTAAGGAACGTTGTTCTCGCGCGCGTATTTTGCGCAGACTATCTTGCCCTCTATGCCGCGGTTGCCGAAGCCGCCGGGAACGAGCACGCCGTCCACGTCGCCTAAAATTTCGGCTACGTTCTCTTCGGTCACAATTTCGCTGTCAACCCACTTTATGTCCACCTTTGCCGCGTTTTCGTAACCTGCGTGTGCGAGCGCTTCCGCTACCGAAAGGTATGCGTCGTGAAGCTGAACGTACTTGCCGCACAGCGCAATTTTAACCGTCTTGTCGCGCGCGTCTATGCGGGCGAGCATCTTGTTCCATTCGGTTAAATCTATAACTCTGGGGTCGAGCGCAAGCCTTTCGCACACTATCTGCGAGAAGTTGCTCTGTTCAAGCATTATGGGCGCCTGATAGAGCACGGGGAGCGTAAGATTTTCTATGCAGCACTCGGGCGCCACGTTGCAGAACATTGAAATCTTTGTGCGGACGTCCTTGGGCATATGCGCGTCAACGCGCGCAATGATTATGTCGGGGCTTATGCCCATGCCCTGAAGTTCCTTTACCGAATGCTGTGTAGGCTTGGACTTGAATTCTTCCGAACCGGATATATAGGGCACGAGCGTTACGTGTATGAAGCAGCAGTTATCCCTGCCCACTTCGCGCGCAACCTGCCTTATCGCCTCTATGAAAGGCTGGCTTTCTATATCGCCGATAGTGCCGCCGATTTCGGTTATTACCACGTCTGCGCCCGTGGTTTTGCCGACGTTGTAGATGAAAGACTTTATCTCGTCGGTTATGTGGGGAATTACCTGCACCGTCTGGCCGAGGTATTCGCCGTTGCGCTCCTTGTTGAGGACGTTCCAGTAAACCTTGCCCGTGGTGAGGTTGGAATATTTGTTGAGGTTTTCGTCTATGAACCTTTCATAGTGACCGAGGTCGAGGTCGGTTTCGGCGCCGTCGTCGGTTACGAACACTTCGCCGTGCTGATAAGGGCTCATGGTGCCGGGGTCGATATTTATGTAGGGGTCGAGCTTCTGCGAAGCAACCTTATATCCCCTGCATTTTAAAAGCCTGCCCAGTGATGCCGCCGTTATGCCTTTGCCGAGGCCGGATACAACGCCGCCCGTTACAAAAATATACTTGGTCATTAATTTTTCTCCCCGTCCGCCTTTGCGGACATGCTTACTCGCAATGTATTATTTGAATTCCGCGTTCATTATACCACACGCGCGCCGTTAAAGCAAACGCAAATCGACATTAAATTTTATAATTTTGCCGCCCGCCTGCCTGCGGCGGGGCGCACGCGCGCAAACAGATATGTGAAATTTTTTTAACGCCGCCGCGCGGTGCGCGGCGACGTTGACACTGACCTCCTTTTTTTGTTATAATAAAATGCAAACCTAAAATCTGCGCGGCTTTTCCATACGCGCAGCCAGGAGCAGGATATATGCGCAAAGACAGCTGGACAAAGAAGCGGCACGCGCACGTTTTCGCCTTTTTAAGGGTGGCAATGGCGCCGTTTTTCCGCATCAAGTATAACTATAAGGCAATCCCCGCGCCCATAAAAAAAGGGCCGTGCCTTATCATAAACAACCATCAGGCGACGATGGACCCCTTCTTCGTTGCAAAATCGTTCAGGTTTCCGATCTATTTTTTTGCCTCGGACGACCTTTTCAATCTTAAGGCGTCGCCCATCATAAACTACCTCGTCCGCCCCATTCCCAAGAGCAAATCTCTTTCCGACCTGAACGCCGTAAGGACGGCGCTAAAAGTTTTCAAAGAAGGCGGCGCCGTGAGCATCGCGCCCGAAGGCAACAGAACGCTCAGCGGCAGACTGTGGGAAATGAACGACTCGATAGCAAAACTTGCAAAACTTTCCAAAGTGCCGCTTGTCATTTACAATCTGCGCGGCGGATACGGCACGGACCCGCGCTGGGGACGTTCGGTGCGTAAAGGCACAAAATATACGGGTAGCGTACAGCGCATAATATACCCCGAAGAATACGCAAAAATGTCGGTCGCCGAACTCTTTGAGGCAATAAAAAGCGGACTTGACGTAGACGACACGCAGTCCGGTGAGCGCTACAAAAGCCGCCGCCGCGCCGAATACATAGAGCGCGCGCTGTACATCTGCCCCGTCTGCGGGAAAGTCGGAAGCATACATTCAAAGGGCGCGCGCTTTGAGTGCACTGAATGCGGAATGAACGCCGAATATACCGAAGATTTGCGCATATCCCCGCCTGTATGCGGCTACGAACGCATTTACGAATGGTACGAATGGGAGCGCCGCGAAATAGCAGAGCGCGTTTATAACGGCGAAAAAATAAGCGACGACGGCATACAATTTTTTGAAAGCGTAAAATTCAAAAAGAAAGTAAAGCTCGGCGGAAGCGCCGTGAGCATGGACAGGGAAAATCTTTACATAACGGGCGGGGGCAGAAATTACGTCTACCCCCTCAGGGATATTTTCGCGGTAACCGCCGTCGGCAAAAAGAAATTCAATTTTTACTGCGGCGGCAAAACGCTTCAGGTAAAAGGCGGGCCGAGGTTCTGTTCGGTCAAATACGTGCACATATTCGAGGGGCTGAAAAATATTGCAGAAAACGGCGCGGACGCGCAGGACGCGGCTGATGGGAATAAACAAAATAACGGCGAGGAGGTCGGCAAATGAGTTTTTCTGAACTCGGGGTATGGACGTTCATAATGGTATTTGCAACGCTGCTTGCAAGCATGCTTATAGCATCCGCATTGAAGCGCTTTATACCCTTTTTGCAGAAGACGCTTATACCCGTATCTGTACTGGGCGGCATAATTCTGCTCATCATATCCACAATCGTATATTTCGCCGCGGGCAATTACCTTTTCAATCTGCCCGCATACGGCGACGGCAGCGACGGACCTTCGGGCATGGAAATGCTGGAGATGATAACCTACCACTGCCTCGGCATAGGCTTCATCGCCTCGGGCATGCGCAATTCAAAAAAGAAATTCAGCAAAAAGCGCGCGGGCGAAATTTTTGACTCTGGCGTAACTACGGTAAACGGATACCTTATACAGGCATTTTTCGGGCTCATAATAACGATAATAGCCGTATGGGGACTGAGCACGGACGGAATGATTTCCGCTGCGGGCATACTGCTTGCATTCGGCTTCGGTCAGGGCACGGGTCAGGCGCTCAACTACGGCAAAATCTATGAAAACACGTACGGCTTTGAAGGCGGAGCCAACTTCGGACTTACTATAGCCGCCACGGGCTTTCTGGTGGCGTGCATAGGCGGCGTTATATACATCAACGTAATGCGCCGCAAGGGCGTCATAAAAATAGACAGCTCTGAAAAGCACAACACGCTCGCCGACTACGAGGACGAAAACGAAATCCCCGCAGTATCCTCCATGGACAAAATGACGGTACAGCTCGGCGTGGTGCTTACGGTATATGCAATATCGTTCGGCATAATGTACGGACTTTCGGCGCTCATACCCTCGCTTGCGGACACGCTTTTCGGCTTCAACTTCCTCATAGGCGTACTGCTCACCATCCCCGCAAAGGCGATACTCGGCAAACTGTACGACAAAGGCATAGTCAAAAAGCGCATCATAAACAACTATATGATGGACAGAATAAGCGGGCTGGCGTTCGACATCATGATAGTTGCAGGCGTGGCGGCAATACAGCTTCCGCTGCTTGCCGAATACTGGGTAGTGCTTCTGCTGCTCGCCATATTCGGCACGGCTGCAACCTTTATATACGTAAACTTTGTAAGCAAAAAGCTGTTCCCTTCTTACAGGCACGAACAATTCCTTGCGTTTTTCGGAATGCTGACGGGCACGGCGAGTACGGGTATGATACTGCTGCGAGAAATAGACGGCAGCTACCGCACTCCCGCAAGCGAAAACCTCGTTTATCAGAGTCTGCCCGCGATTGTATTCGGCTTCCCGCTGATGTTCCTTGCGCCGTATGCGGCGACCAGCAATCTTGCAGCGCTGATTACCTGCATAATAATAGGCGCGGCGTTTGTCGTGCTCAATATAGTTCTGTTCAGGCGCAGCGTATTCAAAAAGCGCTTCGCGCGGGCTCAGGCAACTGACGGCGGCAGTGGAAACGCTGAAAATTGCAGCGGCGCAACCTGCGGCGGCTCAGCTGAAGAAGCACCTTCACGCGGCGCGGAAGATTGCAGCACGGGCGGCGACGACGGAAAATAACGCGTTATTTGCGGCATATATGCCGTGCAATTGAAAATTTTATAAAAATGCGGCGCGCAGGTAAAAACCTGCGCGCCGCATTTTATATTCCTTATCCGATTTGAAATTGCGTATTCAGTTGCCTTATCTCGTGTGAAAATATCTTCAGACGTCTATTTCGCCGGTAAATACAAGCGTCGCCCCGCCTTCCATGAACACCGTTTCGTCGGTGTACGTAATCCTGAGTTCGCCGCCGAGGAGATAGACTGAAATCTCCGTATTTTTATCGCAGTATCCGTTGAGAACGGCCGCCACAGCCGATGCGCACGCACCCGTGCCGCAGGCGAGCGTTTCGCCGCTGCCGCGCTCCCACACGCGCATTTTAAGCCTGTTGCGGTCAATGACGCGCACAAATTCCGTATTTATCCTTTCGGGGAAAAGGGGAAGGCGCTCGAAAAGCGGTCCGTAGTGTTCAAGCCCTACCCTGTCCGGGTCTTCGAACACGACGCAGTGCGGGTTGCCCATGGAAACGAGCGTTGCTCCGAACGTTCTGCCGTCCACCTCTACCGGCACGTTTACAACTTTTTCGCCCTTTATGAGGCTGGGAATGCGCTCGCCGTCGAGCACGGGCGCACCCATATCCACCTTTGCGGAGGACACTTTGCCGTTGCTGTCCTTATGCAGCGCAAGCGTCTTTATTCCCGAAAGAGTTTCTATCCTTACCGTATCGCCGCTGACATAGCCGAGGTCGTGTGCCAGCTTGCCGACGCAGCGTATTCCGTTGCCGCACATCCTGCCCTCAGAGCCGTCGAGATTGAACATGCGCATGCGGCAGTCCGCCACGGTCGAAGGACAGAGCAGTATCACGCCGTCGCCGCCTATGCCGAAATGTCTGTCGGAAAGTTTTACGGCGAGCTCCTCGGGGTTTTCGATGGGCTGTTTCATGCAATCGAAGTATATGTAGTCGTTGCCTATGCCCTGCATTTTATAAAATTTTCTGAGCATCGTTCTCCTCCTTATGCCGCGCTGCGCGCTCAATGTCAATGCGCTGATAAGCGTACAGAATGCAAGTGCATGAAATTTAAGCGAGCTGCAAATGTACAGAATGCAGTCGCACTGAATAAAAGTTTGCAAAATGCTGCGCACAGAAATTATAAGCACTCTTTTATTTATAATAAACCACAGTAAATGTTTTTGTCAAGCAAACGGCGCGGGAAGATGATTCCCGCGCCGCAATAATCAGATTGACCGCATAGTATGCCGCAACTAACGCATATCAGTTGTTGGTATACATCTGCTTGTAAGGGTTTGCGCTGTTGGGCTTCAGCTCGAAGAAGTTATGGCTGAGAAGCTCTTCGGCGTTATATTCGGGGAAGAAATTGCACCAGTCGCGCACAAGTTCGCAAAGCTCGGGCACGTCCTTGCCCCACTTCTTTTCCGCGGCGACCTGGCTGGGAAGCGAGCGGGGAATGCTGTCGCAACGCAGATACATAACGCCGCCGTGCATGCCCGTGCCGCAGAAATTGTTTATGAGGGGAAGCCCGTCCTTGTTCTGCCCGAGCACGACGATTGTGCCGCCCGCCTGGTATTCGCCGAGGAAGGAGCCCGCCCTGCCGCCTACGACTATGGCGGGTTTGAAGTCCATATAAGCCTTCATGTGAATGCCCGCGCGGTAACCGATGTTGTCGCGTATGTAAATTCTGCCGCCGCGCATTGCGTAACCCGTCGCGTCGCCCGCGTTGCCGTAAACTATTATTTTGCCGCTGTTCATGGTGTCGCCCGTGGCGTCCTGAACGTTGCCGTGCACTATTACTTCGCAGCCGTTCATGTAAGCGCCGAGCGCGTTTCCGGGCACGCCGTTTATTACTATGCGCTTGCCCGAAAGCCCGTCTGCTATGTAGCGCTGACCTATGCAGCCGTTAATTGTTATATCTGTATCTTTACTTTCGCGGACTATTCTGTTGAGAGCCTGAAAGTGAACGTTTTCGTCTACGTTGATTTCCATGGAACACTCCCTCCCGCCGCATATATTCTGCATGTATTGCATATTGCATGCCTTGCGGCGGCGGTTAGTCTGACCGCGCAAAAAGCGCGCCAGCATTATATTTATTGTGCCGCAGCGACTGTGAAAAGCCGCGGCGCGCCGTATTTTAATTTAAAGTCTTTGCAATCTTTTTTACACTTCGCGTGCAAGCTTCTGCTTTCTTACGTCTTTGCTGAACGCGAGAAGCTGGGGTTCTTCGCTCAGAAGGTTGAAATCGACTTCGGAAAGCGGAGTCTTTGCGCGTATGAGCGAGGTATATATGCCCGCGCGAAGGAAATCGTTTATGAGAATGAAGCCGACAAGGCAGCCGTCCTTTATGAACAGCTTTTTGTAATGGTCGGATGTTATGTCCGATAACACCTCGCCTTCGTAAACGCCGGCGGTGAGCACGTGCGTATCGAAGAAGCCTATGGCGTTCATGGGGATTGCGTCCAAATGCAGGGCGATGCCGCCCGCCATATTTACGCCCGCGATGTTGCCCTGGAAATATGCGTTGGGCAGAAGGGCGAGCACGCGGTTGGAGCCTATGGAGCTGTCGAACCCTTCGGCGCAGTCGCCTGCGGCATATACGTCCGCAAGGCTGGTATGCATGCCCTTATCCACAACTATTCCGCGGTTTACTTCGCCGCCCGCGTCCTTTACAAGTTCTGTATTGGCGCGCACGCCTACTGCCACCACGAGTATATCGAAAGGCATTTTCTGCTTGCTGTTTTTAAGATATGCGACGTTCTTTTCAAACTTTTCCGCGCTGTCGGAAAGGATAAATCTGACGCCCTTCTTTTCCAGTCCCTTCTGAACCATCTCGCCGCCCTCTTTGTCGAGAACGGAGGGCATGATTCTGTCCGCAAGGTCCACCACGGTGACGCTCTTCACGCGGTCGAGTATTCCCTCCACGCACTTGAGGCCTATGAGACCCGCGCCTATCACAAGCACGTCCTTATCGGGCGAAAGCGCCTTTTCAAGGGCGAGCATGTCGTCCATGGTCATGAATGAATACTTGTTCTCCACGCTTTCAAGTCCCTGCATGGGCGGAACGAACGGGCGGGAGCCTGTGGATACAAGAAGCTTGTCGTATGAAATTTCTTCGCCGCCGTCAAGAACGACTTTTTTGTTCGCGGCGTCTATCTTTTCGGCGCGGCGCGAATAGAGCACCTTTACGCCGTTTTTATCGTAAAAATCTGCGGGGCGGTAGTTCATATTTTCGCGCTTTACCCTGCCTAAAAGGCAGTATGATATAAGCGGTCTGCCGTAAACGGGATAGTTTTCGGCGGAAATGACTGTAATTTCGCCCTTTTTGTCTACGGAGCGTATGCCCTCTATGCAGGCGGTAGCGGCTATGGAATTACCTATGATTACATACTTCATAATTATCTTTCCTCATACACTATCGCGTTATTGGGGCAGTTCTTAACGCAGTTGGGTTCACCGAAACCGTTATCGGTGCAGAGCGCGCACTTCTGCGCCGCCTTTCCGTCGGGGGCGGGCATTATCGCGCCGAAGGGGCAGACGAGAACGCAGGTATAGCAGCCTACGCACTTGTTTTTATCTATGCGCACAACGCCGCCTTCATCTTTGGAAAGGGCGCCTGCTATGCAGCTTTTAACGCATATGGCGTTTGTGCAATGGCGGCAGTTGACGGCAAAATGTATGGCGTTGCCGTCCTCTCCTTCCACCTTTATTCGGGGTATGAACTGGTTGAGCCTGCCTTTGAGCTTGAACATCTGGTCAAGCCCTGAATTTGCGTACATGCATTCATATTCGCAAAGGTGACAGCCGAGGCACCATTCTTCGTTAACGTAAATTCTTTTCATAAACACCCCCGTTAACCGGCACATATGCGCCGTTCAACCGCATTATCAATACATTTTTATGAACGATTCGCGCTCTGCGCCTACTGATACGTAGCGTATGCGGCAACCGCACAATTTTTCTATGAGTCTTATGTAGTCGAGCGCCTCTTTGGGAAGCTCTTCGGGCTTTCTGCAATTTGTTATGTCGCAGTTCCAGCCCTTGACCTTTTCAAACACGGGCTTGCAGTAGTCGAGCACGTCCGTGAAGGGGAACTCGTCGAGTATCTTTCCGTCAAATTCGTAATGCGTGCAGATATCGATTTCTTCGTAATCGTCGAGCACGTCGAGCTTGGTGAGCGCAATTTCGTCAGCGCCCTGGCAGCGTATGCCGTAGCGCGAAGCCACCACGTCGAAGGGACCTACCCTTCTGGGTCTGCCCGTAGCCGCGCCGTATTCGCCGCCCGCCTCTCTTAAGCGTACGGCCTGTTCGCCGAAGTATTCGCAGGTGAAAGGACCTGCGCCTACGCAGCTGGAATACGCCTTCATTATGCCGATTGATTTATCCAGCTTGAGGTTGGGCACGCCCGCGCCTATGGGCGCGTATGCCGCTATGGTTGATGAGCTGGAGGTATAAGGCACTATGCCGTAGTCGATATCCCTGAGCGCGCCGAGCTGAGCTTCGAACATAATCTTTTTGCCGGCTTTGTTTGCTTCGTTGAGATATACGCCGGTATCGGTTATGAACTCTTTGAGGGGCTCGCCGTAGGTGGTGAAATAATCTATCATATCCTCAACCTTTACGGGGTCGTAGCCGTAAGCCGTAACGGTAAGGTTTTTCCATGCCACGATGTCGGGCAGGCGCTTGAACATGAGCTTGGTATTCAGAAGTTCGCCCATGCGGAAAGCTTTTTTCATGTATTTATCGGCATAAACGGGTGCGATGCCGCGGCGGGTCGAGCCGTAGGGTTTGCCTGTAGCCTTTGAAAGCCTGTCTTCCTCCATCACGTCCTGCAGAACGTTGTAAGGCATTGTAATTACGGCTTTGTCGCTTATCTTAAGGTTTTCGGGCGTAATTTTTATGCCTGCGTCGCGCAGTCTGTCTATCTCGCCGCAGATATGCTTCAGATCGATAACCATGCCGCAGCCGAGTACGTTTACAACGTCCTCCCTGAGTATGCCGGAAGGAAGGAGGTTAAGAATGAACTTACCCTTTTCATTAATAACGGTGTGCCCTGCATTGTTGCCGCCCTGATAACGGCAGACGATGTCGAAATCGCGCGATAAAAGGTCGACCATTCTGCCTTTGCCTTCATCGCCCCAGTTGATACCACAGATACTTGTCAACATAATTAAAATCAATCCTTATGATTATTATTTCCCCGGCTCTCATCGGGGGATATCTTACTTTTTTATGCGGCCCGTGCCGCAGTTTGCGTTGAATTGGAGCGGCAATATGCCGCAACTATTAAGCTGATGCGGCATATTGCCGCAAAAATACGCGCTCTTGCCGCCGCTTTTATGAACAGTTGAAATGGCGGACTCATTGCAATATTTGATAAAGAGCAGCAGGGTTGCCCTGCGGTATCTCTTTTTCACGACCGCGCAATTTCACGGAAAAATATTTTATCTTTCTTCCGCAAATCGGCTTTGCAGATACGAGCAGTGCGCGAAGCGCGAGGAAAATCCTTTTCGTCTGCCAAAATCAGCAAACCGCCGTTTGCGTTAAGATTTTTGCAGACTCCAATTACTTAAATCCTCAGCAAATTCAAAATTATTACGTCGGAAAAAGAGCAGCAGGGTTGCCCTGCGGTATCTCTTTTTCACGACCGCGCAATTTCACGGAAAAATATTTTATCTTTCTTCCGCAAATCGGCTTTGCAGATACGAGCAGTGCGCGAAGCGCGAGGAAAACCTGAGCGCGTGTACACAGACGTACACAACCGAAGGTTGCCGCAGCGCGACAATACAATGCGATGCATATGCAAAGTCCGGCATTATTCGCCCGCGTGCTTTATCCCCAGAATCCTCAGCTCAGTCTCGTTAAGGCCTACGCCGCGGAGCATGAGCCTGTTGCCGCGCAGAGCTTCGATGGAGTTTATGCCCATGCCGCCCATCATCTCCTGAATTTCGTGCGTCCAGGCGTGAACGAGATTTACAAGGCGCTCCTTGCCGACGTCGGGGTTGAGCCTTTTTACAAGGTCGGGGCGCTGGGTAGCTATGCCCCAGTTGCACTTGCCTGAATGGCAGCTGCGGCAGAGATGGCAGCCGAGCGCCAGAACCGCCGCCGTAGCTATGTAGCAGGCGTCCGCGCCGAGCGCTATGGCCTTTACGACATCCGAGCTCGAATGTATGGAGCCGCCAACAACTACGGAAACGCTGTCACGTATGCCCTCCTGACGGAGGCGTTCGTCAACCTGCGCAAGGGCGAGCTCTATGGGGATACCGACATTGTCGCGTATCCTCGTGGGCGCAGCGCCCGTGCCGCCGCGGTAACCGTCTATGGCGATTATGTCCGCGCCGCTGCGCGCTATGCCTGAAGCTATTGCGGCAACGTTATGCACCGCCGCAACCTTTACGATTACGGGCTTTGTATACGCAGTTGCTTCCTTAAGGCTGTAAATAAGCTGCCTTAAGTCCTCTATCGAGTAAATATCGTGATTGGGCGCGGGCGAAATTGCGTCTACACCCTTGGGTATCATGCGCGTCTTTGAAACGTCGTCCGAAATCTTCATTCCGGGCAGATGTCCGCCTATGCCGGGCTTTGCGCCCTGACCCATCTTGATTTCTATGGCGGCGGCAGTCTTTAAATACTGCTCGTGCACGCCGAACCTGCCCGAAGCTACCTGCACGATAGTGTTCTTGCCGTACTTGTAAAAGTCGCTGTGCAGTCCGCCTTCGCCGGTGTTGTAGTAAATGCCGAGTTCTTCGGCGGCGCGCGCAAGCGCTTCGTGAGCGTTGTACGAAATCGAGCCGTAGCTCATCGCCGAGAACATTATGGGCGTGGTAAGCTTGAGCTGGGGAGGGAGATTGTCCACAAGCATTCCGCGTGCGTCCCTTTTAATCTCCACGTCCTTTTTGCCGAGGTAAACGCACGTTTCCATGGGCTCGCGCAAGGGATCGATGGGCGGGTTGGTAACCTGCGAGGCGTTTACCAGAATTTTATTGAAATATATGGGGTTTTCCGTGGGGTTGCCCATTGAAGAGAGCAATACACCGCCCGTTGCAGCCTGGCGGAAAACCTCGTTCATGGCGCGTACGGGCCAGTTGTAATTGAGTTTGTAAGTATCGTCGCTCTTTACTATCTTAAGCGCGTGCGTGGGGCACATGCATACGCACCTGTGGCAGTTTACGCACTTGGTGCTGTCTGCAATCATCTTGCCGAGGTCCTTATCGAACTTGTGCACCTCGTTTGCACACTGCCGCTCGCACACCCTGCAGCCTATGCAAAGGTCAGGGTTGCGCACGACTTCGTATTCGGCGGGAATAAACATATCCTTCATCTGTCTGCTCCTTCGCGCAGGGTGTAAATGACGGGCTGACCGCCCGCAGGCGCGAATATATTGTCCAGCTCAGGCTGAATCACCCTTATGCCGCACTCTTCCGAAGAAACGAATGCAAGGCTGCCTTTTTCGGCGCAGACCATGGAACGGAGCTTTAACCTGTCGTTAAGCGCCATAAGTCCGCCGTTGAAACCGAAAATTATGGAGAACGGGCCGTTTATAAGCAGGGAAGGGAAAGCCTTCCTCAGGAAAATTTCCTGTCTGCGGTCCTCTTCGCTCTTGTCTTCGATAGTAGACCAGAACGATGCGGAAATAACCTTTGCCACCTCTTCCAGCGTGAGGCGCTTTACCCTCAGCAAGAAGTCGATGATATAAGTTATGACCTCGGTATCCGTCTGAAGGTTGCACTTGTAGCCGAACATCTCGATATAGCGCCTGTTTGCGTCGTATGAAGAAATTTCGCCGTTGTGCACTACCGAATAGTCGAGAAGGCCGAAAGGATGCGCGCCGCCCCACCAGCCGGGCGTGTTTGTGGGATACCTGCCGTGAGCCGTCCACATATAGCCTTCATACTCTTCGTCAAGAAGGTAGAATCTGCCTATGTCTTCGGGGAAGCCCACGCCCTTGAATATGCCCATGTTTTTGCCGCTGGAAAAGACAAATGCGCCCTTTATGTCGCTGTTTATCCTGTTTACGCACTGCACCACATACTGCTCCTCGTCTAAAAGCGAGTTTGCAAGGCGCTTGGAAAGAGGATATAAAAAGTAACGGAAAATGAGCGGTTCGCCCTTTATGCCGTGAACCTTTTTCGTCTTCATTTCGGAAGAGTAGACAATTTCAAAGTGAAGCGCGAGGAAATCCTCCGTCTCCTTTTTTGCAACTCTGTCGTCAAAGAAGAGGTGAAAGGCGTAATAGTCCTTGTAATCGGGGTAAATGCCGTAGCCGGCAAAGCCGCCGCCGAGACCGTTGGAACGGTCGTGCATGGTGGCGATGGAGCGGATGATTTTATCGCCCGACATCCTTTTGCCGCTTCTGTCTATAATAGCGCTTACCGCACAGCCCGAAGGTATTCTTACCTCTCCCTCCACGGGGGAGAATGAATTATTCTGCGATGTGAACATAGTTATGCCCCGTAGCGGGCGTGCCCGCCGTGAAAAAAAATATCTGCGCCGCCGTGCGGCGCGAAAAATGCGGAAACTCCGCGTTTACAATTCCTTATTATTATATAAAAAATGTATATTCAAGTCAAGCGTATATATTTGGCAAAAAGCGATTGTATGCCCGCCGCATCGTTTGATTATTTTATACATTGCATAAGCTCATCTTATAGTGCGCGCGCCATAAAACATTAATAATGCGTTTTTTGCCAAAAATGAGGGTAAAAACGCACTTTTTTACGTTTAAACGGGCAAAAACGGCCGCCGCCGCGAATTTGTTCGCGGCGGCGGCCGTTTAATAAGCCCTCTTATAAGCCCTGAATTCTGAATAAACTGCGCTATAAGTACTTTTATTTATGCTTATAAATTTATAATTATTCATGCGGAACGCGTACAATTTCCGCAAGATAATTTTTTAAATCCTCTTCGGAGAGCGCGGAACATTCGAAGGTAATCGCGTCCCCCGCCTTCAGCCTCGTGCCGCCACCGGGGATAAACCTGCCGCCGTCGCGAGACGTCACCTCCGTAACCATTCCGCCCGCGGGCCACAGCACGGAGCGTATGCTCCTGCCGTCTGCGTAAGAACCTTCCTCCACTTCCACGGTAACGCTTTTCTTTTCCGCGCAGAATTTTATGTTCCTTTCCCTGACGATAAACTCAAGGCACTTTTCAAATACCGACTGAGTGCGGAAGAGCTCGCCCACGATAAAGCCTATGCCTACCCCGAGCAGCGCGGGCAGAAGATTTTCAAACTGGCCGGTAAATTCAAACACCATCACGAGTCCGGTTATCGGCGCGCGCACGACCGTGGTAAAGTATGCCGCCATTGTGATTATTATTATATAGTCGGACATGGCAGAGTCCATGCCGATGCTTTCAAACCAGACGCACATCAGCGCGCCGAGTCCCGCACCCGTGGCGAGCACGGGCACGAAAATGCCGTACGGCATGCCGCATCCGACCGCAAGTATGGTGGAAACAAAGCGGAAAACGACGACTATGGCAAGCGTTGCGGCAAGGCTTATGCCGAATATTCTCTCCACTCCGCCTTCAGACAGAGAGCCGAGCGACTGAACGAAGTCGTGTCCGCCGCCCATTGCATATGCGGTGACCAGTCCGAACGCGCCTGCGACGAAAAATGGTATTATATATTTTCCGACGCCGCTTAAAAAAGTTACTTTAGAAAACCCTTTGCGGGCGAGGAGCATAAGCCGATAGAATGCAACGCCCAAAAGCCCCGCGGCGAGAGCGGCGAGCGCCGTATAAAGGTAGCCGACAGGCTGCATGGGGGAAAAGGTAAACGTGGTGAACGTAAAGCCTACGGGGAAGCCCATTGCGGCGCGCATTGCGTTGCGCACTGCGAGGGATACCGCCACGCTTACCGCCGAACAGGTAAAAACCTGGGCGGAAAAGGAGCGGAACGCCTCTTCCATGGCAAAGATAAGCCCCGTCACGGGCGCATTGAACGCCGCGGCGAGACCCGCGGAAGAGCCTGCAGCTACCTGAAGCCTGCGCACCATGAGCGAGCGTCTGCACGCTTTTGCCGTTCCGTATCCCGCACAGCCGCCCATTTCGAGCGAAGGACCTTCGCTGCCTGCAGGCAGACCCATAAACACGCATGCGAGCGACGCCGCGAACATCGAGCACATCACGGTGTACCACCTGAAATGCAGAATGCCGCGCGCTGCGCCTTCTGCCTGGGGCACTCCGCTGCCGCGTATCATCGGGATAAAGTGCGTGGCGGTGCCTATGACGAACGCGCCCGCCGCAAGCCCCGTAAAAAGCAACGGAATGAAAGCGGGATTTTTAAGGATAAGCCTGTAGAGTTCAACAGACTTTTCTTCCCCTATTCCCGTTAAAATATTATAAATTGTAACCACCGCGCCCGCGAAAAGACCCGTGAGTATGCTCAGCGCAATCAGGTTTACGCCGTACTCGCGGAGCGTGCGCAGACGCCCGTAACTTTTTTTACCGCTCATTCTGACCCGTAAAAATTATTGTACTTTTTCAGTTGATTTATTATAGCATCTTTATGCAGCAATGTCAAAATTTTACTTGAAATGCGGCGACGGGAAGCCGCGCAAAAAAAATAAGTGCCGCACATCAAAAAACACGCGTACCGCGACATAAAAAATAACCTCTATGCTGCAACGTCAAAGATTTAATATACCGCCCGGCCCCCACACTTATGCCGAAACATAAAAAGTCCTCGCACCCATACCGCCACCAAGCCCATCCTATTATGCCGAAACATAATAGAAAATCCCCGCACGAAATCGTGCGGGGATCTTCTGTATCTATGAGAGAGCGGGGTGAACTAATTGAATATTACTTTGCAGGGGTAGGTTCGGGATCGTTAGTGAGCGCCTGTATGCCCGTTTCGCCGGTGCGGACGCGCATAACGTTTTCAATGCCGGTGACAAATATCTTGCCTGCGCCGTACTTGCCGTCGTCAAGGACATGCTGTGCAACCGCAACAACAAGCTTGGGATCTACCGTACTTACGACGATATCCACCTGAATCTTGGGATTGAAGTGCATAGTCGTCTTTACGCCCCTGTACTGACCGGTCTTGCCTGCCTGAGTGCCGCAGCCCATTACGTTGGTAACGGTCATGCCGGTTACGCCGATCTGAGCCATTGCATCCTTTAAGGTGAGGAACTTTTCCTGTGCAGTGATTATAGTAATCTTGGTATATTTTGCTTCGTTTACGGGAGCAAGGTCGATGTCTGCGGGCTTTACGCCGGAGATGTCAACGCCCTCGCCTTCGCCGTCGTAAGAAGGAATCGAAGGAAGGAAGTCTGCATATGCCGAAGGAAGACCGTGCTCGCTGATGTCGAGACCGTTGATTTCTTCTTCGGTAGAGCAGCGCAGACCGTTCCAGGTTTTGCCTATGCGGATAGCTTCGACAAGTCCGCACCTGTTCTTTATCATTACAGGCAGGTACTTGATTGCGCCGAACATTATAACCATCCAGATACCCGTCCATACGAGTATGCTTACCATGCCGAGGAGCTGAACGCCGAGCTGTGCAAAGCTGCCCGTGTAGAAAAGGCCGGTTTCAGTTGAGAACAGTCCGCAAGCAAATGTGCCCCAGATGCCGTTTGCAAAGTGAACGCCGATTGCGCCGACGGGGTCGTCGAGATGAAGCTTCTTGTCGAGCAAATCGCATACAAGAACGACGAGTATGCCGGAAACGATACCTATTACGGTAGCGCCGATTGCGTCAACGATGTAGCAGCCTGCGGTTATACCTACAAGACCTGCCAAAGATGCGTTGAGGCACATGCCTACATCGGGCTTTTTATTCTTTATCCAGGTGAATATCATGCACACAACAGTTGCAACTGCGGGCGATATGGTGGTCGTAAGGAAGATCTGAGCGAGCTGAGCTTCGCTTGTTGCAGCTGCGCCGTTGAAACCATACCAGCCGAACCAGAGAACGAATACGCCGAGTGCGCCAAGCGTGAGCGAGTGGCCCTGAATTGCATTTACTTTTACTACTTTGCCGTTCTCGTCGCGGTCATACTTGCCGATGCGCGCGCCGAGGAAGATAACGCCGATAAGCGCCGCAAGGCCGCCTACCATATGTATGCAGGCAGAACCTGCGAAATCGATGAAGTTAACAGCAACGCCGTCTACAGTAAGTCCAGTGAGAGAAGAGAAGTTAGCCAGCCAGCCGTTGCCCCATACCCAGCCTGCCTCTACGGGATATACGACGAGCGAAATTACAGCCGAGTATATGCAGTAAGAGATGAAGCGGGTACGTTCTGCCATTGCGCCGGAAACTATGGTTGCGGCGGTTGCGCAGAACACAAGGTTGAATACGAAGTTGGAAGCTTTTTCAGCAACAAACGTATCAAAATCCGAGAAAAGTCCGAGGTTGGGAATGCCGATAAAGTAACCTGCGGCCTCCTGACCTACGAGCAGGGTGTAGCCTAAAAGCATAAACACGATAGTACCTATGCAGAAGTCCATAAGGTTTTTCATGATTATGTTGCCGGCATTTTTAGCCCTGGTAAAGCCTGTTTCAACCATCGCGAAGCCACACTGCATGAAGAATACGAGTGCGGCGCCTATGAGGAACCAAATGGCAAACGCGGCTTCAGTTGACAAAGAAGTAATCATTTCTTCAGTCATGTTGTCCAACATAAAACGTCCTCCAAAATTTTAGTCATTATCTTCGTTCCCCGCGGCGGTCTGAGCCGCAGGAAAAATTAATAAGGATAATTTTTGGAATAATTTTACGTCCGCGTAAAAAAACAGCTCTCTCATAGTGCCGCTGCGTGCGGCTTTAAATATATATTACGCCTGAACGATCGTCCGCCCCGCGCCCCGCGCGGGGCGGACGCCTTATTCTGTTTATCTTTTATGTTTTTTATTAAGTTTTATTTATTACTTTACGCTGTAAAGAAGGTCGGTGTAAGAAGGATAAGGCCAGTAGTCTTCCGCGGTAAGCGTTTCCATCTCGTCGGCTATCTTGCGCATTGCCTGCATCTGAGGTATTACTTCGTGCGCCATTGCCTTGGAAGCGGGGCGAACGTCCTCCTTGTCTATGCCTGAAAGCAGGCTTTCAAGTTTTGCCACCTGAACGGAGAAGTCGTCGTTGAGTGCGGAAAGTCTGGTGATAAGTCCCTTTTCCGTCTCGCAGGGGATGTTGTCGGATATAGCTTTCTTGGCCGCAACGTTGGAGCAAAGTTCAGCAATGTAGTCAGATACGGCGGGGATTATATCCTGTTTAGCCATCTTGAGCATGGTAACTGCCTCGATATTGATTATCTTGACGTAGTTTTCCAGCCTTACCATCGCGCGGGCGACGGCCTCCTGCTCTGTATAAACGCCCTGCTTTACGAACACGTCGATATTCTTCTTTTCAAAGAACACGTCGGTTGCGTCGGCAGTGTTTTTGTTGTTGAGAAGTCCCCTGCGCTCGGCTTCGGGCTCCCATGCAGGGCCGTAACCGTCGAGGTTGAAGATAATTCTCTTGTGGTCCTTTATGGTCTTTGTGATAAGCTCGCGAGCGGACTTTTCAATATCCTTGCTGCCTTCGAGCTTGTCGGCAAATTCAGAGAATACTTCGGAGATTATGGTGTTGAGAACTATGTTTGCATCGGCAACGTTTGACTGCGAGCCAAGCATTCTGAATTCGAACTTGTTGCCCGTGAACGCGAAAGGCGAAGTCCTGTTTCTGTCCGACGCGTCCTTGGGGAATATGGGCGATTCGGGAACGCCTATAGAGCCTTCCTGAGCCCTGAAAGGAATGTAGTCCTTGCCGTTTGCAATGCTGTCCACAAGGTCGCCGAGCTGGTCGCCGAGGTATATGGATATGATTGCGGGAGGAGCTTCGTTCGCGCCGAGCCTGTGATCGTTGCCGGCGGAAGCTACAGAGCCCCTTAAGATGCCCTGATAATCGTCAACCGCCTTGATAACCGCCGCGAGAACGAGCATGAAAAGCGTGTTCTTTTCGGGGTTGGGACCGGGGTCGAGAAGGTTGAGTCCGGTATCCGTGGACATCGACCAGTTGTTGTGCTTGCCCGAGCCGTTGATGCCGTCGAAGGGCTTTTCATGAAGAAGACAAATAAGTCCGTGTTTCTGAGCAACCTTCTTCATGAGCTCCATGGTGAGCATGTTGGAGTCTATAGCCACGTTTGTGGTGGAGAATACGGGAGCCATCTCGTGCTGGGCGGGAGCGACCTCGTTGTGCCTCGTCTTTGAGGGAATGCCGAACGACCAGAGCGTTTCGTCGAGGTCTGCCATGAATTCGGCTATAGCAGGTTTGATTGTGCCGAAATAGTGGTCTTCAAGTTCCTGTCCGCGGAGCACGGGCGCGCCGTAAAGCGTTCTGCCCGTCATCCTGAGGTCAACGCGTTTGAAGTACTCCTCTTCGGAAATGAGGAAGTATTCCTGCTCGGGACCTACGGTGGTGGTGACCTTCTTGCACTCTATGCCGAAGAGCTTCAGAATTCTCTTGGCCTGCATGTCGAGCGCCTTCATGGACTTTAAAACGGGCGACTTTTTATCGAGCGTTTCACCCGTATAGGAAACAAAGATTGAAGGTATGTAAAGGGTTGTGCCTTTGACGAACGCGGGCGATGTGGGGTCCCACGCCGTATATCCGCGCGCCATGTACGTAGCCCTCGAACCGCCCGAAGGGAAGCTGGAAGCGTCGGGTTCGCCTACTATAAGGCTCTTGCCCGTCAGGCGCATTATAACTTTGTCGCCTTCGGGTTCGATGAAGCTGTCGTGCTTTTCTGCGGTGAGCCCCGTGAGCGGCTGGAACCAGTGCGTATAATGCGTAGCGCCCTTGGAAACCGCCCAGTCCTTCATGGCTGCTGCAACAGCGCCCGCTATGGACACGTCGAGCTGGGTGCCTGCCTCTATCGTTGCGCGAAGCGACTTATATACTTCCTTGGGGAGCCTTTCCTTCTGCACGGCGTCATTGAATACGTTTTCGCCGAACTTTTCGGGAAGATTCATAATCTTTATCTCCTTTTAAAATTTATTTTTTATTGGGTTATTTTTTCGGGGCTCTCTCACGTTCTCCCCTTATGCGGCGGAGCTTCAAGCCCTGCCCTGAAATTTATACTGAAATTATAGAATAAATAATTTTGACTGTCAAACGATATCGCAAGGGTTGTTTTTCGCAAGTATTTATGCAAGATATAAGTTGAACTTATGGAAAATTGCTTTCAACTTTGTACGCGCGCGACCTTTAAAATATATAAAAACGGAGCTCAATTTATTACAGTTTGCCAAGTTCAGAAAAAATCAGCCGTCGTCCTCCCCCTCTTTGTCGTCGAAGCGGGCGGGCTTTATCAGGTGCGTGCCCTTTATGTCGTTGTGCGCCGCCTCCGCGTCGTCCGCCATTATGCCGCGCTGGACGAGAGAATAGCCGTACTTTTTGCGTATTTTATCCACGGCGCGCTCCGCCCGCTCGCGCTTTTTATAATCCCCGCCGACCTCGTCGAAAGTCATCTGCGTAAGGTTTTTATCGAAGCCCGAAACGGTCACGCCGAGCGCGCGCACGGCAAACGGAAACTTAACCTTTTCTTTGAAGAGTTCAAAGGCGTGCACGGCAATTTCGCCGCACAGCACTGTAGGGCGCACTTTTTTTTGCGCGGTGAAGCCTTTGAGGTCGGAATACCGCACGAAGATGTGCACGGTGTCCGCCCTGCCCGCGTCCGCCTCCCTGAGCCTTGCGGCGACGCTTTCCGAGAGAACGAAGATATTCTTTTTTACCTCTTCGTACGTCTTTAAATCCTGGGGATAGGTGAGCGAATTGCCTATGGACTTGAGTTCGCCGCTGTCGTTCATGGAGCGGACTTCGTCATCATCCTGTCCGCGCGCATATCTGACGAGCGTTTCGCCAGGCTTGCCGAGAAGTCCGCGCACCAGCTCTTCGGGAGCGGCGGCGAGCGCGCCTATCGTGGAAATGCCGCGCCTTTTAAGCTTTTCCGCCGTGGACTTGCCGACATACAGCAAATCGCCGACGGGCAGAGGATATATGCGCTTTTTGTAGTCGGCGACGGATATTACGGTAGTGCCGTCAGGCTTTTTCATATCCGAACCGAGCTTTGCGAATACCTTGTTGAAAGATACCCCCACCGACACGGTGAGGCCGAGTTCGGACTTTATTCTGCCGCGCAGTTCATCGCCGATAAATTTAAGATATTCGGGGTTGAAGTGCCTCTCCTCCCCCTCGCCTGCGTACATTTCGCCGTCGAACGGACGGAAAATTTTTGTGCTGTGGGTGACGTCCAGCCAGCATTCGTCTATGCCGTACGGCTCGATAAGGTCGGTATATTCGGCATATATGGCGCGCGCCATGCGCGAAAATTTCATGTATTCGGGGAAGTTGGGCGGCACTACCACGAGGTCGGGGCACTTTTTCTTTGCCTGCCACAGCGCCTCGCCCGTCTTTACGCCGAAGCGCTTTGCCTCCTCGCTCTTTGCAAGCACTATGCCCTTGCGCTCCTCTTTGTTTCCGCCGACGGCGAGCGGCACGCCGCAGAGTTCGGGGCGCAGTCTGCGCTCCACCGAGGCGTAAAAATTATTCAGATCGGAGTGTATTACAATTCTTTCCATAATTTTTAAATGAAAATTATGCGGAAGCACGGCATTGAACTGCGCGCACGCTTTCCGCATAATCCTGTTAAATGCGTTCAAAAGGGCCTGATTTTACGCCGTTCGCGCCACGGTATGCGGCATTTAACGCACAAACCTACGGCGAAAGGCAAGATATTTCAGCGGGCGCGGTATTTTGTGCGGCGCACGCGCGCAGCGCCCCGCTCAGCACCGCAGAATTTTATTCTGCCGCGACCGAAGCGGTACCGCGTGAAAGGACCCGAGATAAATAAAAACAGGCGACGCAAGTCCGAATAAAAATGTTTGTACTCCCAGTACAGGCACATAAGGAAGCCGAGCGGACAGCCGAGTATTACTACGGGAAACAGCTGCCAGAGCGCGGGCGCGTAGTGCGGGTTCTGCTCCGAAGGGCGGAAAAACGGGGGCACGAACGTCAAAAGAATGTCAAGCGCGGCAGTCCCCTCAAGTTCGGAATAAGGTCCGAACGCAAGTCCGCCGTTGCCGTGGTCGACGGAAAGAAGATACCTCTGCTCGTCAAGGCCGAGTGCTACGAGGGCAACTTCGTTGAATACTATGACCATCAGTTCGAGTATATATATCAGCGGGACAAAAATAATTCTGCGGTAGTTCAGCCTGTGCAGTCTGAATATCACCATAAGAAGGGGCACAACCCAAAGAACGGTGTGGCAATAGTAGTACCTTATGCAATCGAAGTCAAACGGCGTGCAATCTTCTATGGATTCGGGCATCCAGCAGGCGGCTATGCCGCTTATAAGCCCCACGTAAAACATGAAATCGCACCCGACGCCGTTCTTTTTAAGGAAAAAGAAGGGGAAAATCATGGTGTTTATGGCGCAGATATTTTCAGCCGTGATTTTTTGCAGCGCGTCTTCAGGTTCTGCCGTGGAATATGGCGGAAACAGAAGTTTTAAAAAGTGCAGCGCAAAATTTATTGCAAGAAGGGCGAACAGCACTGCATTCTGCGTGCGCGCGCTTCTGTGGCGCAACAAAAAATACAGCGCGACGAAAAGCGCGCCGCCTGCAAGCGGGAAAAAGTAATATAGGGGGTCTGAAAAATCTATCGTCATTTTTTTACCGTAGAATTGCGGCAGAAGCCGCAAAAAAGCCTTTAATCAATTATACCACCGCTGAAGTTTATGCGCAAGATTAATTTGTGCAAAAAACTGCACATAAGACGCACGCAGACCGCCGTTTCCGCATTATAATGGCACACCGCCATTCCGCCTTATGCCGCGCGCGTCTTCGCCTTACGCAGCAAAATGCCGCCTTATGCCGCAACAGGCGGCATAAGGCGGCAACTTTAAATTCAGGTTAAAAAGAAAAAGGCGGGCGCATACCTGCGCCCGCCGCAAAATTATTCTGTAAGCTGTTTTATAAGTTCATTTAAAACATCGAAATACCCGCCGAAAGTTTTTGCGCACACTTCGGCATTTTTTATGACTATGCCCTCTGCGCGCAGCCCCGTCACGGCAAAACTCATTGCAACGCGGTGGTCGCCGAATGTGTTTATCTCCGCCGCGGAAGGCGATGAAGGATATATTATGACCCCGTCGGGAAGTTCTTCGCACCTTACGTGCATGGCGCTGAGGGCGCATGCCATGGCGTTGATTCTGTCGCACTCCTGCCCGCGTATGTGAGATACGCCGCGGATTTCTGTCGGGCGCGAAAAATAGGGCGCGACCGCCGCCATTGTAAGCGCCTGGTCGGAAAACGAGGACATATCCACAACGCCGCCGTCAAAACCGCCCTGCATGAGCTTTATGAACTGAGTATCGCCCTGCATGCTGTGCGGCATTACTCCCTTTACGGAAATTTGCGCACCTGAAATTCTGTTCATTGCGTAAAAATAGCACGCCGCGGAAATATCGGGCTCTATGTCGTACCTGCGCGGCTTGTAGCGGCTGCCCGCGGGCACGCTGTATACGCCACCTTCCTCCTTAACTTCCACGCCGAACGACCACATTATATCGGCAGTCATGGCGACATACTTCATGCCGTGACTGCCTCTGACGCATATTTCAAGGCCGTCTTTCGCGCACACCGCCGCCATCATTGCGGCTGACAAAAACTGACTGCTCTTATCTATATCTACGGTTATGCGCCTTGCGGGCGAGGAAGTGCCGCAGATTATAAAGGGGAAGCAGTTTTCCTTTTCGAGGAATTCAAAGCACGCGCCCGCCTCAGAAAGCGCAGAAATGAGGGGCGCGACGGGGCGGGATTTCATCTGCTCGGAAGAGCGGACGGTAAATTTGCCGTCGCTGAAAGCGAGAAGCGCGGTTATAAAGCGCGCCGCCGTGCCCGCGCTGCCGACGTACACCTCGCCGCTGTTTACGGGCAGTTTTCCGCCGCAGCCGTGGACGGTCACGTTTTCGCCGTTTACTTCCGCCTTTATGCCAAGGCTTTCAAGGCAGCCGATAAACGTTGTGCAGTCGTCCGAAAGTCCCGCGCCGACAAGCACGGAAGTGCCGTCCGCAAGGGCGGCGACGAGCAGCGCGCGCGCCGTTATGCTCTTGGAGCCCGGCACTTTGACTGTTGCCTTTTTATTTTTTATTCTGCCGTAAATGCAGGGTACGGAGTAATCCATTTACAAGACCTCCTGCGGCGCGCCCGTCTCTATGGCGAGGACGCCGTATTTTTTCTGCTCAGATAGCGAATAGTACGCGTTCATATCCTCCGGACGCGGGCAATCGCCTTCCTTATAGCCGAGTTCGCGGGCGGAATAGCAGGCGTAAAGCGCGGAAAAATTTTCAAAAGTTTTCAGCCCCTCCACCGTAACCTTTATTCTGCCCGATTGGGGACACCCGAAAATAATCTCGTCGCCCGCGCGTATTTTCTGCCGCTTTTCGTCAAAAAGCCTCATTTCGACGCGCTTGCCGCCATTTTTAAATGCAGCAAAAGCCTCGGGCGACAGCTTCATGAAGTGCGTCATTTTCTGCGCCTTAAAATATCGCCCGCGGAAAGTCTGTAAGGGCACTTTACGCGGTAAATCGCCTGAACGAGCTTGCAGTCGTCAACGGGCGAACCGTCGGGGGCGTAAGCCTTGTCCACGGTAAAGCTTTTGCCGAAATTTTCGGAAGGCGAAAGCACCTCCAGCACGTCGCCCGCGCGGAATCTGCCGCGCATTTCCACGAGGGCGCAGCCATCTTCATATCCGCAGACGTTGCCTATATAGTCGCAGTCGCCCTTGGCCTGACTGTCCGTATAGTTTACCGTAGAATGATTTTCGCCGAAGGCATAGGCGGTTGTATAATCGCGGTGCGCCGCGGTATTGAGTTCGCGCTCCACCTCGGGAGTGAACCCTCCGTCCATGCATCTTCTGTAGGCGTTTATCACCGTTGCAAGGTAATACTCGCTCTTCATTCTGCCTTCTATTTTAAAGGAGCAGACGCCCGCGTTCTCCATTTCGTCGAGGTAGGCAGACATGTTGAGGTCCTTTGAATTGAGGATATATGCCCCCCTTTCGTCCTGCTCCATATCCAGCCAGCCGCTGTCGCTCTTGTCGTCGTTCTTTCTTATGCTGTAATTCCAGCGGCACGCCTGAGCGCATTCGCCGCGGTTGGAGGGCCTGCCCGTGAGGTAGTCGGAAAGAAGGCACCTGCCCGAATATGATATACACATTGCGCCGTGCACGAAGGCTTCCAGCTGAATGTCGGGCACGAAATCGTGTATTTCCTTTATCTCAGCGAGGGAAAGTTCGCGGGCGAGAACAGCGCGCTCTGCGCCCTGTTCGCGCCAGAATTTAACGGCGTACTTGTTTGTTATGTTTGCCTGCGTGGATATATGCACGGCAAGCTTGGGCGCAGCCTTTTTTGCGGCATACAGAACGCCGCAGTCGGATATAAGCGCCGCGTCCGCACCGGCACCGTAAAGGAAGGAAAAATAGTCCTCCATAAGCGCGAGGTCTTTGTTGCGCGCGTAGATGTTTACCGTGACGTAAACCTTTTTGCCGAGTGAGTGCGCGTATTTTACCGCCTCCGCAAGCTCTTCGCGCGAAAAGTTATCTGCAAAAGAGCGCAGGGAAAAGTCCTTGCCGCCGAGATACACCGCGTCCGCGCCGAAATAAATTGCCGTTCTGAGTTTTGAAAAATTGCCCGCAGGGGCTAAAAGTTCTGCTTTCATGATATCGTTATACCAAGGCGGCGCATATGCCGCTTTTTTTGCGCATATGCGCCGCCTTTTGAATTTTTCAGTCTGTATTTTTTACGCTTAAAGCTATGCCGTCGCCCACCCTTATAACGCAGGTTATAAGCTCCTTGTCTTCGGATACGGCGGTGAGATATTCTTCTATGTGCCTTGCCAGCATTCTGCGCTTTTTGGGCACTTCGGCTTCGCCGCTCGCCCAGCCGTACAACAGCACGTCGTCCGCGACGAGCACGCCGCCGCGCACAAGAAGTTCTTTTAATCGGGGCAGATATTTTATATACTGCACTTTGGCGCAGTCCATAAATATGAAACCGAATTTTTTATCCAGTTTTTCAATTACTTCGCCCGCGTCGCCGCATATCGCGTTTACCCTTTTTGAAACGCCGCATTTTTCAAAATTTTTGAGCGCTTCGGCATAAAAGTTTTCGTCCCGCTCGACTGTGGTTATTTTGGCGTTCGGGCAGGCGCACGCCATGGCGATTGCCGTAGTGCCCACCGCCGTGCCGAGCTCTAAAATGTTCTCCGCGCCCGAAGCCGCCGCCTGTGCCATTACGAAAGCGAGCGTTTCGTCGCCCGCGACGGGTATTTCGCGCGCAAAAGCCGACTTCCTTACCTCTTCGAGCGCCGAAGGTATGTGCGGCACGTTGAAGCGCGCTATGCCCTTTGAGCCCGTTTCAGACGTGTCCCTGTGCGCGTAAGAAAAATCTTCCATAAAAATTTATCCTGCCAAAATCAGAGTCCGACCAAAACAATCAGAGTTCGACCACAACGGGAACTATCATGGGCGACTGCTTCGTCTTTTTATACAGATAATTTTTAAGCGTGCGCTTTATGGCGCGCTTGAGCTCGTCCACGCTGCCTATCGAAAGGTCGTAGCCTTCAATTGCGTTCTTTATGACTTCGCGCACCTCGGTTATATAATCCTTGTGGAAACCGAAGATAAATCCGCGGCTGTTTATCGCTGGCTCGCCTATGACTTCGCCGCCCGATACCACGACGGATACTATGAAAAGTCCGTCCGCCGCAAGCTGACGCCTGTCCTGCATTACCGTCGAAGCCTTCTCGTCCTCGATGCCCTCGCCGTCTATGAGGCGGGAACCCGCGGGCACGTTGTCGCCGCGGCGCATGGCTTTGGATGTGAGCATCACGCAGTTGCCTATATCGGGAAGGAAGATGTTGCTCTCCTTCATTCCGAGTTCGGCGGCAAGTTCAGCGTGCTCCTTTAAGTGGCGGTACTCACCGTGCACGGGAATAAAGAACTTGGGTTTTAACAGCCTGTGCATTATTTTATGCTCTTCACGGCAGGCGTGACCTGAAACGTGAATGTTTTCAAGGCTTTTATAAACTACGTTTGCGCCCTTTCTGTAAAGGTTGTTTATAACGCGGTATATATCCCTTTCGTTGCCGGGTATGGGCGACGCGGATATGATTATCGTATCGTTTTCGCCTACCGTTACGGCGGGATTTTCGCCGTTTGCCATTCTTGTGAGCGCGCTCATCGGCTCGCCCTGGCTGCCCGTCGAAACTATGACGAGCTCCTTATCTGCGAGCTTTTTGGTCTTGGACACATCTACGAGAACGCCATCGGGAATGTTCAGTTCGCCTATGTTTTCCGCCGCGTCTACGACGTTGAGCATGCTCCTGCCCGAAAGCGCGACCTTTCTGCCGTACTTTACAGCGAGGTCTATTATCTGCTGCAGCCTGTGCACGTTGGAAGCGAATGTGGCGATTATAAGCCTGCGCGCGCGGTTTTCATTGAAAAGCCTGTCCAGCGTGCTGCCTACGGTCTTTTCGCTCATCGTGTAGCCGGGGCGCTCTATGTTGGTGCTTTCGCCGAGGTATAAAAGCACGCCCTTTTCGCCGATGTCGGCTATGGTCTTAAGGTCTATGGGTTCGCCCGCAACGGGGGTCAGGTCTATTTTGAAGTCGCCGCTGTGGAATATAAGCCCCTGGGGCGTATCTATGGCGAGCGCCAGCGCGCCTGCTATTGAATGGTTTACGTTTACAAACTGAACGCTGAAGCAGCCGAGCTTTATTCTGTCGCCGGGGGAA
Source organism: uncultured Clostridia bacterium (assembly GCA_944368065.1). Taxonomy (GTDB): domain Bacteria; phylum Bacillota; class Clostridia; order Christensenellales; family Borkfalkiaceae; genus Coproplasma. The sequence goes on from CALVWV010000011.1 coordinate 58,408, forward strand.
ACTATAATTTCCTCCGCGTCGTCTATGCGGTGCTCCCTGAGCTTGTTGTCCACGAGCGCAAGCGTAAGTTTTGTGCCTATCACGGGCGCTTTGATTTCCCTCAAAAAGTAGGGCACGCCGCCGATGTGGTCCTCGTGACCGTGAGTTAAAAGAAGTCCCCTTACTTTGGACTTGTTCGCCACGAGGTAAGATATGTCGGGCGCGACGAGGTCTATGCCGGGGAGCTCCTCCGAAGGAAAGATTATGCCCGCGTCGATTATTATTATGTCGTCGCCGTACTCTATGGCGGTCATGTTTTTGCCTATTTCGCCGACGCCGCCGAGGAATATTATTTTAACCTGCTTTTCCTTTTTCAAGCGGACTCTGCGCTCGGGTTTTTCCTCTTCCGCCGCTTCCTGACGGTCTTTTGCCTTAAGGCGCATTTTTTTGCCCGTCTTTTTTTCCTGAACGGGCACAGGTTCGGCTTCGCGCGCTTCCTGATTTTCAGGCTCCGCAGAACGCTTTTTAAGCTTTAAGCCGCGCTTTTTAGGCTTGGTATTTTCCTGCGTGGTTGCAGTTTCAGCCGAAGCGGAAGCCGCGGCGGATTCTTCAGACTTCCTTAATCTGCGTGAGCGCTTTGAGCCGCGCTCCGAAGAATTTGTTTCGCGGGATTGCGTTTTTTCGGGTCGGGCATTTTCAGCGGCATTTTCCTGAAACTTTTCAGACTGCCCTTTGATTTCAGCAGTTTTTTCAGCGGAATTTGCGGGAGTGAATTTTGTACCCTCGCCGCCCGAAACGTTGGCAGGCGCTGCGTTCGCGCCCGTCTGCGGCTTTTCTTCTTTGATGTCTGCGGCATTGCCCAGATACAAAAAATGAGAAAATCCGCCCGAACTGCCCATAGGAGTGCCTTCCGAAGGCTTGCCCACCCTCCCGATGCGCAGTCTTTTTGTTGATTTTGTCTTGTTATCGTTTTCCAATCTTACTCTCCCCGACGCGCAGCATTCTGCGCGCCGAAATTAAAAATTGCCCCGCCGCGCGCCGCCTTGCGGCCGCATATCCGCGGGATATGTAATAATATAAAATGTTTGTTCTGCCGCGCTTGCAGCGCCGTTTCAGCGTTGATGGTTGCATTAAGCGCCGCGTATGGCATTGAGTACGCCCTTGAACAGCCTGTGCGCGCCGTCATATGCGCTTTTATGCGCCTTTATGCGCCGCACGTTTGCCGTAAACGACTGCTTACATTTTACGCGCAAAGGCCGCTCTGCTAAAAACCGCCAACAAGTTTAAGCGCAAAGGCCGCTTTGCTGAATGCCGCGGGTTACTTTACGCGTTGCGCGCAAAAAAGCTGAGGCAAATAATTTCAGATTTATTTTTTGCAGAGCGCAAAGAAAAAAAACTTATATTACAGTTATTGCCTCTCTCCGCCGCCGCAAAACTTTACGGGCGGACACAAAACAATCATTCAGTCGAAATATTTCAAATCAAAATATTTCGGGGGTTGATAAAAAAACATATCAACCCCCTTCAGTAAAACTTATTTGAATTTTACTTGTTTTTGCTTACGTCCTTTACAAGGCCGTCTTCAATGAGTTCTTCCATGGTTTCGTAAGGATACATAGCCGCGTAATCCCTTTCCTGAATGACGCGCTTTTCGCCGTTGCGCTTGGCGAGCATGTCGTCTATCAGGCGGATTGCCTTTTTAACGCCGAGAGGACTCTTGATTTTTACCATCATGGGAGTGCCGTGCATCGACTTGTTATCCGATACGTCTACCTGGTGGTAAACAGATGTCTTGTAGTCGTTGGGGTCGAGGTTGAGGTACAGGCAAAGCGTCTTGCCCCTTATCTTGAGTTTGGCAATCGTCTCCCTGCCCTTGTTGAAGCGCTCTGCGCCCCATGCTACAGAGGAGTTAACCTTTCTGTATGCGAGCATGGCGTTCTTTATCTGGCCATAGTAGCGCTTTACGTCGTCGCTGCTCTGGATTATCCTTGCTATGAAGCTGCGGTTGTACTTCATCATGTTTGCGAAGTCAACGCCGCCGTTGCTTATTCCGGGTATGCCGTCGGGCTCAGCCTCGCCTTCCACCGTCTGTTCGTCGACGTCGTCGAAGATGTTTTCTATGACTTCGTCAACGGGCTCGTCGGAAACCGCGCTTTCATCGACTATGTCGCTCACCGTAACGAGAGGTTCTTCTTCCTCTTCCGCTTCTTCAAGCTCTTCGGTCTTTGCTTCTGCGGGTTCTTCTTCAGGCTCTTTTGCGGGTTCTTCCGCCTCTTCGGCGGGCTCTTCTGCCTCTTCAGTTGCGGCTTCAGACTCTTTGGCCTCTTCAGCGGGCTCTTCTGCTTTTTCTTCGGCAACTTCTTCGGCTTTTTCTTCAGGCTCTTCTTCGGCCTCGGCGACGGGCTCTTCCTCGTCAGACTTCAGCGCCGCGGCGGTCGTTATTATCGCGCCGCCCGCTATCATTGCCTTTATCTGGTCGAGCTGCCTGTTTATGTCGGCTATCTCGTCCTTGATTTCCGAAAGGTCTGCAGGCTCCCCGGCGGGCTGTTCGTCTGCCGAACGCGCCATGAGTTCGTCTATGCGCGAGGTGAGCTCTGCAACTTCGCCCTTGAGGTCCTGAACGGCGGGGTCGTGCTTTATCTCTTCAAGCGACGCCTTTATCTCGTCGAATTCAGCCTGAACGTCGTCTTCGCCCTCAAGTTCTTCACCCTCGGCAACTTCTTCGGGTGCGAACAGTTCGTCTATGCGTGCGGTGAGCTCCGCAACTTCGCCCTTAAGATCCTGTATTGCAGGGTCGTGCTTTATCTCTTCGAGCGATGCCTTTATGTTCTCGAGTTCGGCCTTTACTTCATCCTCGGCTTCCTCGCTTTCCTCTGCCTCTTCGCCTTCCGCTTCGAGTTCTTCGTCGGGAGTGAGAAGTTCTTCTATTTTTGCGGTAAGTTCGTCAATCTTGCGGTTGATTTCGCCTATCTCTTCGGCAGATACTGCACGCTCGGCTTCCTCGGCGGCTTCTTCCACTTCGGGAGTGAGAAGCTCGTCTATTCTGGAGGTAAGCTCGTCAATCTTACGGTTGATTTCGCCTATCTCTTCGGCGGAAACTGCGGGAGCGGTCTCCGCGGCAACTTCTTCAGCAGATTCTTCTGCGCTTTCTTCCGCTTTCTCTTCGGAAGCCATGAGCTCCTCGATTTTTGCGGTAAGCGAATCCACCTTGTCTTTGAGTTCCGCGACGGAGGAATCGGCTCTCATTTCGTCAAGCGCCGTCTTTATGTTTTCGAGCTCGGCCTTTACTTCGTCCTCGGCTTCCTCGCTTTCCTCTGCCTCTTCGCCTTCCGCTTCGAGATCTTCGTCGGGAGTGAGCAGCTCTTCTATTTTTGCGGTAAGCTCGTCAATCTTGCGGTTGATTTCGCCTATATCTTCGGCAGATACTGCGGGAGCGGCCTCTGCGGCAACTTCTTCAGCAGTCTCTTCGTTCGTTTCTTCCGCAACCTCGTCGGCGGCTTCGGCGGCTTCGCTTGCTGCCTTTGCTTCGTCGAGCGCGGCGCGCATGCCTTCAAGCTCCCTCTTCATTGCGGCGAGCTTGTCGTCCATGCCCTCGAGCATGGCATTGGTGGACGCCGTAACCTTCCAGGAGATGCTTTCGGTAATCTTCTGAAGGCCTTCGTCGTCTATAACTATATCGTAGTCGTTCTCTTCGTTCTCGTTTTCGGAAACGGGCTCTGCGGCAACCGTTTCGGCGCTTTCAGCGGTTACGTTACTGTGAGCGAGCTTCTCGCATACGCCGTTTACGATAGCGTCGTAATCGACTTCGGTGGCGGGTATGGATGCGAGCACTGCAGAGGCAACCTTATCGGCAATATCGTCTGCGTCTATTTCAGGCAGGTAGTTGGAAATAGCCGCGGCAGTCTTGTCTGCGATGGATTCTTCGTTCACGCCGTTTGCGGCAAGCTTTTCGGAAACAAGCTGCGCAATCTCGTCGGAGTTCATGTTCTCCGTCTCTTCGGCGGTGGCGTCTGCTGCGGCTGCTTCGCCGGCCGCGCTCTTTTCCGCAATCTTTTCGATTATGCGGTCGTAGTCGAGGCTGTCTACAACGGCTTCGGCGAGCGAACGGCAACCTTCGTCGTCCACTATGATATCGAAATCGTTGGGCGAAAGCGCTGCAACCTTGCGCGCAATTTCGTCTGCGAGGGCGTCGGTATCGGCAACGGCTACACTTTCTGCCGAGCTTGCTTCGGTTTCGGCATTTGCTTCAGCCTGCTCTTCTGCAGGAGCGGGCGCAAGTTTTTCTGCAAGGCGGCTGGCAAGTTCTTCGTAATCGACTTCCGCCGTCGCGTGTACTTCTATGGGATGAGCTTCGCCGTTTTCGCCCACAACAACCTGGGGAACGACTATCTGCTCTGCAACCTTGGACGCCACGTAATCGGGCGAGATGACTTCCTGAGGAGGGATGCAGTCCGCAACCTTCTTTGCAAGCTCGTCGTAGTCGAGCTCCGCGGTAGCGGTAAGACCCTTTTCGGCAAGCTTTTCGGCAAGGCGTTCGGCAAGCTCGTCGTAGTTTATGTAACTGTCGGGTATGGTGAGCTGTTCTTCGGCATCTTCCGAATCGGCTGCGGGAGCAACTTCGTCGTCGAAAGTAACTTCCTCTTCTTCGTCGGTTTCGTCCGCGACGAAGATATCGGAAACGGCCTCGGTAACCTTGGCGTAGTCGACGGCGCCGCTTTCAATCTTTTCGGCGAGTTTTTCTTCGCTCTCTTTAAGCTGCGCGCCGAACTTTTCTTCCAGCGAAGTTATCATGGAAGAAAGCTTTACGAAAACGTTTTCGCACTGGGCGGCGAGATAGCCCATCTCGCGCTTCAGGCCGGCGTTCTCGGCAGAGAGCTTTTCGAAAATCGAGCTGTTCTGCTTGCTTAAATACGCAGTCTCCTGAGTGAGCTTCTGCGCTGAGGCTTCGATAGCCGCCTCTTCGTTAGAGCGTGCGTTGCCTGCGGCGAGAAGCTGGTCGAGCTTAGCCGCAATTTCTGCCTGGCGCTGAAGGATTACGTCTGCCTTGGTGGCGTAAGTGCCCTGGGCGCCTCCCCCGTTTTTCTTGTTGAAGATACCTGCCATAATTTGCACCTCTCTGAGCGGCGATGGTTGTTTTTACCATATATATAACGCCGCACGTTTTGCTTACAGAATAATTCTACAACAAAAAATGATAATTGTAAATATAATTATCAAAAATTTTTACCTTAAAGCACAAAAAATTTTTGTATTGACCGCAGAATATGCCGCGGGCAATCAAAAAAAAGGGGCAAAACCTACCCGACTTTGCCACGGAGCGGAAAGAAAGGTACAAACACTTTCGATAAAAATTTCACAATTTTTTTACCCGTAAGGTTGAAATTTTACATATTCTGTATTATAATATCTGTATTATACGGAAAAAACAGCCGCCGTCAGACCCATTTCAAGGCGCGCGCGGAAGCAATTTGTCCGCATAACGGCGCGCATCGGCTTTTCGTAAATAAACAAACGGGAGATTGGATTATGAGAGTTTACAACTTTTCCGCAGGCCCTTCCACCCTGCCCCTCAACGTACTTGAACAGGCTCAGAAAGAATTTCTGGATTTTGCCGGAACCGGGATGTCCATAACGGAAATATCCCACCGCGACAAAGCTTTCGACGCCGTTGTAAAAGAGGCGGAAGCGCTTGTGAGAGAACTTCTTGAAGTGCCCGAAGATTACGCCGTGATTTTTGTTCAGGGCGGAGCTTCCACTCAGTTTGCCGCCATCCCCCTGAACCTTATGCACAGCGGCAAAGCGGATTACATAGTTACGGGCAATTTTGCTAAAAAAGCATGGCAGGAAGGTCAGATTTACGGCGAAGCGGTTAAAATCGGCGACAGTTCAGACAAGACCTATACCTACATACCCGACGTGGACACCCTGCCTTATTCCGAAGGCGCGGACTATGTGCACATCACTTCAAACAACACCATCTTCGGCACAAGGTACTCAAAATTCCCCGAATGCAAAGCGCCTCTTGTTGCAGACATGTCCTCTGAAATTTTCTCGCGCAAAGTAGACGTTTCAAAATTCGGCGTAATATATGCGGGCGCGCAGAAAAACCTTGCACCCGCAGGCGTTACGATAGTCATCGCAAAGCGCAGCCTCATTCAGGAGCCGCTTAAAATCTGCCCCACCATGCTCAAGTGGAAGGTGCAGGACGAAAACGGTTCGCTTTACAATACTCCCCCCTGCTTCTCCATTTACATGGCAGACCTCGTGCTCCGCGACCTCAAGGCAAAGGGCGGCGTAAAAGCCATGAACGAGGTCGGCGAATACAAAGCGGGTCTTTTGTACGACTTCATAGACAACTCCGCGCTCTTCAAAAACAACGTGGTGAAAGAATTCCGTTCGATAATGAACGTGCCCTTCGTCACCCCGTCCGCAGAGCTCGACGCAAAATTCATAGCCGAAGCCAAGAAGGCCGGCCTCGTTTCGCTCAAGGGTCACAGACTCGTAGGCGGCATGAGGGCTTCCATATACAACGCCATGCCCGTCGAAGGCGTGAAGGCGCTCATCGAATTCATGAAGAAATTCGAACTTGAAAACAAGTAATAAGGGGGAAATAAAATGTCAAGAAAGATACTTAAGTTAAACGCCATAAGCCCGCTTGCCGACACAATATTCGCAGGTTACGGATACAGCGACAGCTGCGACGACCCCGACGGCATAATGGTGCGCTCCGCTCAGATGGCGGATTATAAGCCCGGCGAAAACCTTGTTGCGGTAGCGCGCGCAGGCGCAGGCACCAACAATATACCCGTTGCCGACTACGCCGAAAAGGGAATAGTCGTATTCAACACCCCCGGCGCCAACGCAAACGCCGTAAAAGAGCTTGTGATATGCGAACTCTTTCTCGGCGGAAGAAAGATTACCGACGCGATAGACTGGGTAAAATCGCTCAAAGGCGAGGGCGAAAACGTAGGCAAGCTCGTTGAAAAAGGCAAATCCAAATTCGTCGGACACGAAATTACGGGCAAGATGCTCGGCGTAATAGGTCTCGGCGCGATAGGCGTCGCCGTGGCTAACGCCGCTTACGGACTTAACATGGAAGTCATGGGCACAGACCCCTACCTTTCGACGATGAACGCGCTCGCGCTTTCGCCGCACATCAACGTAGTACCCGAACGCGAGGATATTTACAAGAAATCAGACTTCATAACGCTGCACGTGCCCCTCAATTCGGACACCAAGAACATGATTAACAAGGACACGATTGCTTCAATGAAGGACGGCGTTGTAATAATAAACAACAGCCGCGGCGAACTTGTAAACACCGACGACATGATAGAAGCGCTTGAAAGCGGAAAGGTGAGCAGGTACATAACCGACTTCCCCAACGACAAGCTTATAGGCGTCAGAAACTGCATATGCGTGCCCCATCTCGGCGCGAGCACGCCCGAGGCCGAGGATAACTGCGCGGTTATGGCGGCGCACGAACTCGTCGACTACATAGAAAACGGCAACATAACAAACAGTGTGAACTATCCTTCTGTAAGCCTTGCGCGCGACGAAGGCAAAGGCAGGGTATGCATTCTGCACAGAAACGTCAAGAACATAATAACCAAGTTCACCTCCGCCATTTCGCAGCAGGAGCTGAACATCGCGCACATGGCGAGCAGCAGCCGCGGCGAATACGCGTGCTCCATACTCGAAATAGACGGCGAAGTGCCCGCAAAGACGCTTGAAGCCATAAAGGCTGTGGAAGGCGTGCTGCGCGTTCGCGCCGTCTGAAACAAGCGCCTTTCTGGCGACTTTAGTTTAAACCTAATAAAAAGCGCCGCCGCGGCAAATTCTTGCCGCGGCGGCTTATTTTTTATGTTTTTGGGTTGTTAGTCGCGGAATATCCCGCAATCAACGTACTGATTTGCAAACGCGCGCAAGACTGCCGACAGCCGCCGCGCTGAACGCGGTTGAGTTTACCGCACGGTCAACGCAATTGCGCCGCGAGGCTGCACGGTTGTGCAGCCTCGCGGCGCAGAGAAAACAATACTTTTGTCACTCAACGCTCTTGAGGGATTCCACCATGTCAATCTTTTTAAGACTGCGGTACATTATAAGGTTGACGAGAATGGAAAAGCCGAGCGTTATCGCCGCGCCTATAAAGAAGCTTGCGACGGCTATTGTTCTGCCGAACATTATGAGGTCGACTTCGATGGATTTTATTACATAGCTGTGCAGCAGAATGCCCACGAATATGCCGAAAACAATACCTAAAATTGTAAGGAGCATATTCTCCTTGTAGACGTACGCCGCCACCTCCCTGTTGCGGAAGCCGAGCACCTTGAGCGTTGCGAGCTCCCTCTTGCGTTCGGCAATGTTTATGTTGTTGAGGTTGTACAGCACGACGAACGCGAGGAGCGCCGCGGCGGCAAGCACGATAAGCACTATGGTGTTCAGCGAAGACAGGGTATCGTCCGCCCACTTTACCGTGGTCGAAACAAAGTTTACGCCCTGCACTCCGCCGAGCGAAAGAAGGAAGGAGCCGAGCTCGTTTTCATAAGCGTCAGAGTTATCGGCATAACGCAGAATAAGCTGATTGTACTGCGGTTCTGCGCCGAAAACTTCTTTGTACAGCGAGGGCGAAATAAACAGATAGTGCCCTATATAGTTTTCGTAAACCGCCGCGATTTTCACGCTTTTCTTTGACGCGCCGCTTCCCACGGTGAGCTCGTCGCCCGCCTTCACGCCGAGAGACGTCGCCGTCTTTTCGCTTATAAGCGCGCCGTCGTCGCCGAGAACAAAGCTTTTACGCGAAGTTCTGCCGCGGAAAGTGAAGAAGTCCTCCAGAGAATCGAGCGTGCGCGGAACGGTTACGGAAAGCGTCTGCACGCTCTCCGCACTTTCGGCGTCGACAGACATGCTGTATATTTCAACGGCGGATATGTCGGGGTCTTTTTCCTCAATCTGCAAAATTATATCCTCTTTCTGCTCCTCGCAGATTCCGTCGACGTACGTCACCGCCGCCTGATAGTGGGTTATCTCTTCAAACTGCTTGTCCGCCACGACTATTATGGAATCGTGCAGTCCGAGCCCCACCATTACAAGCCCCATGCAGCCCGCCACGCCGATTACCGTCATTAAAAAGCGCCTTTTGTAGCGGAACATATTTCTGACCGTGGCTTTCTGCGTAAAGCTGAGGTGCTTCCACACGAAGGGCACTCTTTCAAGCAGTACGCGTTTGCCCGCCTTGGGGGCTTCGGGGCGCATTATCTGCGCGGGCTTTTCGCGCGAGATTTTAAAGCAGGCGAACACCGTGGCAAGTCCCGTGCACAGCACGCTCGCGGCGACCGCTATCACGCCCTGAACGATGTTGTACGGCGCAAGATTATTCGGCAACCCCGTATACAGAAGGGAATATGCGTTCATTATTGCAAGCGGGAATATTTTTTCGCCCAGAAGAACGCCTGCCACCGCGCCGAGAAACGCGGGAATGAGCGCGTAGGCAAGATAGCGGAAAAGCACCGTTCCGTCGCCGCAGCCGAGCGCTTTGAGCGTGCCTATCTGCGGGCGCTCCTCCTCCACCAGCCTCGTCATGGCGTTGAGGCTTACGAGCGCCGCCACGAGGAAGAAAATTATCGGCAGCAGTCCGCTCAGGCTGTTTATCCTTTCGGCGTCGTTTTCGTAGTTGACGCAGGAGGCTATATATCCCCTGTCCAGAACGTACCATTGCCCGTCCGAAAGCTCCTCAATTTTTTTGGCAGCCTTTTCAACCTCGCCTTCGTACTTATCGCCGAAGCTGTCCAGCTCCGCCGCTCCGCTCACCGTCACGCTTATTTCGGTATATACGGGGAAGCGCGAAAAGGCTTCGGGCATGACTACGGCAAAGCCGTCCAGCTCGCCGTTGCCCACGGTGCCCGTGCCCCTGTTAAGGTCCATATAATACGGCAGATTGCACAGTCCAGAAACGGTGAATTGCTTGCGGGAAAGCAGCATACCCAGCCCCGCGCCGCCGTCTGATACGGCAAAGGTATCGCCGACGGAAAAGCCGTAAACATCGGCAAAAAAACTGTCCAGAAGGCACTCGCCGTCGTTTTCGGGAAGCCTGCCCTCGGTTATATCGGGCAGGTTGACCTCGTCCGAATAAGAAATGAGTTTTACCGCCTTGTTGTCCTCGGTGTCGCTCACCACGTCGAGCGACCAGCCGCCGACGGCTTTATCCACCCCGTCGAGCAAAGATATATTTTCCGCGTCCTTTTCGGTAAGGCCGTATTCGCTCATGACCTTAAGGTCCATAAGCGCGCTGTCGTCATAGTACCGCTCCGCGGAAAGAAGCATATCCCCGCGGCTCGACCTCAGCCCCGAAAAGAAAGCCGCGCCAAGCAATATTATGAAAAACACGGAGATAAATTTGCCCTTGTTTTTCGCCATTCCCCTGAAAAAATCTTTAATCAGCGCATTCATTTAAAGTCACCATTCAATAAGTTCCGCGGAAACGGGGGAAGCGTTCACGCTGACGCTTTCCGCCCTGCCGTTGCGCATACGTATCACCCTGTCCGCCATCGGCGCGAGAGCTTCGTTGTGCGTGATTATTATAACCGTCATATTTCTTTCCCTGCAGGAGTTCTGCAACAGCTTCAAAACGGCTTTGCCCGTGACGTAGTCGAGCGCGCCCGTAGGCTCGTCGCAAAGGAGCAATTTGGGATTTTTTGCGATGGCGCGCGCTATCGCAACCCTCTGCTGCTCCCCGCCCGAAAGCTGCGCGGGGTAGTTGTTTTTTCTGTCCGCAAGCCCGACCTCGGCGAGCACCTCGTCCGCGGAAAAGCGTTTTTTGCTTATCTGGAGGGAAAGTTCAACATTTTCTTTTGCCGTAAGGTTTGCCATAAGGTTGTAAAACTGGAACACGAACCCCACGTCCTCGCGCCTGTAGCGCGAAAGTTTTGCGCCGCGCAAAGCCGTTATTTCGCTTCCGTCGACGATTACCTTTCCGCCCGTCGCGGTATCCATTCCGCCTATTATGTTCAGCGCGGTCGTTTTGCCCGCGCCCGAAGGTCCGGCGACTACGGCAAGCTCGCCCTTTTCCACGAAAAAGCTGAGCGCGTTCAGAGCTTGTACGCTGCCCGTTCCGCTGCCGTATGTTTTAGAGACCCCTATAAGTTCCGCATAATGCCCCATATTTTCTCCGAATGCGCCAAAAGCGCAGAATTTATGCGCGGCGTACAGTAATTAATCATTTATCAATAAATAAATTATAAACCAACGACGCACAAAAATCAACTGCGTATTTTGCAAATTGAATTACCCGAAAAGCTTAAAAAACAGCGCGGCATATGCAAGGCATAAAAATTATGCCCGAATAAAAACCGGGCGCTCCGCGCATAATCACTTACAATAAAAAAATGCGGAGGTTATTTTTTATGTCCCGTAAAAAGAAAAAGATTGCAAAACTTACAGACAGGCAGTACAGCGAGTATATAGCCGCCCTGCGCGCCGCAGACGAGGAAAAATCGGGCAGCAAAAAATAAATGGCGGGCGCCCCGCCGCACTTATTTTTTTGTGCGGCGGGGCGCTTTTTTATTGCTCAGAAAGGCGCTCCTCTCCCGCTCTTAGCAGCCCCTTTTGCAAGTGACTTCAACGCGCGGACACGTGAACATATCTGCAAAATCACAGAGAAGTGAACTTTATGAAAAGTCGGTGAATATAATTTTTAAGTGCGAAAATTATGTTGACAGACTATGCCCGCGTGCATATACTGTTAAAACAGTTATCAGATGATAAGTATTAAAAATCAAAAAAGGAGCAAAAATGACTGACGAAAACGGAGCTGACAGAATAATTGCAGTTTTTCTGCGGCTTAAGGACTGCATGCGCAAATGCAGGCAGAAGCTTTCGGGCGGGAAAAACACGTTCATCGTTTTAGGCAGCCTTACGGAGTACGAAAAGCGCACGGGAAGACACGTGACCGTGAGCGAAATTTCGCGCATTTCGGGTCTTGCGTTGCCGAATGTGAGCAGGCTGCTTGTTCCGCTTGAACAGGAAGGACTTATCTGCAGGGAAAAGAACGGCAGGACGGTGAGCGTTATCATAACGCAAAAGGGCAATGCCGCGCTCGAAGAAAGGAGCGCCGAAATGCGCAGATACATTACCGCCGCGCTGAACGCGCTCACCGACGAGGAATATGCCGCATTCGCCTCGGCAAGCGAAAAGATACTGTTCAGCCTTGAAAACAATCTTGAAAATACGACTGCGGGAGACAGCGCATGTTAAGACTTTACAAAAACCTTAAAGCCAGAGACTGGCTGCTTATATTATTCATCGTAGGCATAACGGTGGCGCAGGTTTACTTTACCATGCTGCTTACCGACCAGGTATCCGCGATTGTGGGCGCAATTCAGTCCGTCAGCATGCACCTTCCCGGCGCGACTACGGGCGACATATGGCGGGAAGGCGGACTTATGCTTGCATTTGCCGTTTGCAGCGCGCTGTGCCAGGTTGCTTCGGGCGTGTCCGCTTCGAGGGTCGCAAGCGACCTTTCCGCAAGGATAAGGAGCAGGGTATATGCAAAAGTGGCCAGCTTTTCAGTTGCCGAAGTGAACAAGTTTTCCGCCCCGTCGCTTATAACGAGGACGACGAACGACATTCAGCAGGTGCACCTTGCAAACATAATGACGCTGCGCATGCTTATATACGCGCCCATTATGGCGATATGGGCGATATGCAAAATAAACGCCTCCAGCGCGGAGCTTACGACGGCTACCGCCGTAACCATAGCAGTGCTTGTAGCGTGCATAATAGCCATAATGCTTACGGTAATGCCAAAATTCAGGCTTATGCAGAAGCTCACCGATAAGCTCAACGGCGTGACGCGCGAAAATCTTACCGGCATAAGAGTTGTGCGCGCGTACAACGCAGAAGATTATCAGGAAGAAAAATTTGAAAAAGCCAATGCGGCTTTCACAAAAACCCAGCTTTTCACGGGCAGAGTCATGGCGCTTTTAAGCCCCGTGATGATGCTTGCCATGAACGGACTTACACTAGCCATTTACTGGATAGGCGCTTCGCTGATGAACGCGGGGGAAATACAGTACCAGACGATAGTATCGTTCATGACGCTCGCTTCGCAGGTCATAATGGCATTTTTGATGCTGCTTATGATGTTCATACTCATACCAAGGGCTCAGGTTGCGGCAAAACGAATAAATGCCGTGCTTGAAACTCCCCTCTCCATCTCCGACCCCGAGACAGAAGAGCCCGCAAAAGAAACGGGCACCGTGGAGTTCAGGGACGTAAGCTTCCGCTACCCCGACGCCGACGCCGACGTGTTCGAACACATATCCTTCCGCGCGGAAAAGGGTCAGACGGTAGCCTTTATAGGCAGTACGGGCAGCGGCAAGTCCACGCTTATTAACCTTGTGCCCCGCTTTTACGACGCAAGCGAAGGCGAAGTGCTCGTCGACGGCGTTAACGTAAAGAACATGAAGCAGAGCACTCTGCGCGACAAAATAGGCTACGTTCCGCAAAAGGGCGTGCTGTTCACGGGCACCGTCGCCGAAAATATAGGCTTCGGCGGCAAATCCGACCGGAAAGAGATTATCAGCGCGGCGAAAATAGCCGAAGCCGACTCTTTTATAAGCGAAATGGAAAACGGCTACGACAGCCCCATATCCCAGGGCGGCAAAAACGTTTCGGGCGGGCAGAAACAGCGAATTTCCATAGCGCGCGCCGTGGCGCAGAAGCCGGAGATAATGATTTTTGACGACAGCTTTTCCGCACTCGACTACAAGACGGACAGTCAGGTGCGAAAAAATCTTAAAGAGCATTTAAGCGGCGTGACCAGCCTCATAGTCGCCCAGCGCATAGGCACCATAATGGACGCCGACAAGATAATAGTGCTCGACCAGGGCAAAGCCGTAGGCGAGGGCACGCACAAGGAGCTTCTTGAAAGTTGCCCCGTCTACAGGGAGATAGCGCTTTCACAGCTTTCAAAGGAGGAACTCGGCTTATGAGACCAGGCATGAACAATACGGGCGCCAGGCTTAAAAAAGGCGAATTCACCAAGAACATCAAAAAGCTTGTCCTATACATGAAGCCGTACTATATTCCCGTAATAGTATCGCTCGTATTCACGATAGGCGCCACCCTCATTTCCATATTTGCGCCGCAGATACTTTCCGACCTCGTCAACGTTATAACGGCGAGCTTCGGCGGCGAACCTGTGGACATGAACGAGCTCGCGCGGTTTGCGATAATTTTAATAGTGTTCTATGCGTGCAACGCGCTGTGCACATACGTTTCGGGCTTTATAATGACAACCGTTTCGCAGAGAATGTGCCGCTCGCTCCGCACGCGCATTTCCGAAAAGATAAACAGAGTGCCCCTGAAATACTTCGATTCGCACCCCTACGGCGACACGCTTTCGAGGGTGACCAACGACGTGGACACCATAGGCAACTCCATGCAGCAGGCAGTATCCATGGTCGTGCAGTCGGTGTGCATGGTGACGGGCGTGCTCATTGCAATGTTCGTGACGTGCTGGCAGCTCGCATTTACAGTGCTTTTAATAGTTCCGTTCATGGCTGTGCTGTTATTTATAATAATGAAGTTTTCACAGCCGCAGTTCAGAAAACAGCAGGACGAACTTGCAATTCTGAACGGCAAGGTGGAAGAAAACTATTCGGGACAGCTGGTAATAAAGGCGTTCAACGCCGAAGGGCGCACGGGCGCGGACTTTGAACAAACCAACAAGCGGCTTAAAAAGAGCACCTTCCTTTCGCAGGCGCTTTCAGGCATAATGATGCCGGCGATGACATTTATTTCCTACTTCGCCTATGCGGCAGTATGCGTGGTTGCAGGCATAATGATAAGCAACGGAACGGGCGGCGTGGGATTCGGCACGCTTTCAGCTTTCCTCGTTTACGTCAACCTTTTCCAGAGTCCCCTTTCCCAGATTGCGCAGGCGGCTAACGTGCTGCAGAGCGCGGCTGCGGCGAGCGGCAGAGTTTTTGAGTTCCTTGAAGAAGAGGAACTTTCCGACGAAAGCGGAAAGAGCTATCTTTTAAAGAACGGCGTGCGCGGCGAAGTGGAATTCAGACACGTAAAATTCGGCTACAACGAAGACAGGGTCATAATTCCCGATTTTTCGGCAAAAATACAGCCCGGCTGGAAGGTTGCGATTGTAGGACCTACGGGCGCGGGCAAGACGACTATGGTAAACCTTCTGATGCGCTTTTACGAGGTTAACGACGGCGATATTTTAATCGACGGCGTTTCCGTAAAGGATATGCCGCGCGAAGAGGTGCACGACCTGTTCGGCATGGTTCTGCAGGACACGTGGATGTTCGAAGGCACTCTGCGCGAAAATATAGTGTATTCCAAGACGGCTACGGACGAACAGATAAAGGCCGCGTGCGACGCGGCGGGCATTTCGCACTTTATTTCCACCCAGCCCGGAGGGCTTGACCACTATGTGGAAAACGGCGACGAGATTTCAGGCGGACAGAAACAGCTTATAACCATAGCCAGAGCAATGATAGAAAACGCGCCCATGCTTATTCTGGACGAGGCAACTTCCAACGTGGATACGCGAACCGAGGAACTCATCCAGACGGCAATGGATAACCTGACCCGCGGCAGAACGAGCTTTGTGATAGCGCACAGGCTTTCCACGATAAAGAATGCAGACCTCATTCTTGTAATGAACGAAGGAAACATTGTGGAACAGGGCACGCACGAAACGCTTATAGAAAAAGACGGGTTCTACGCAAATTTGTACAATTCGCAGTTCGCTGGCGAATAAAACTGCTTTCAATGCGCCAAGGGGCGGATATGCGGTAATTTTGCCGCTCCGCGGCGCATTTTAAAGCCGCCGCCGCATATATTGCGGCGGCGGCATTTTTATTAACGCATAATTTGTCGGAAAATGCAATTAAATAAATTAAATTGCATTTTTTTGAGCTTGGCGCATATGTTTGAAACGGCATATATCCACAGCGATTAAAAAGTTTTCCACCTCCGACTTAAGGGGAGCGGAGGGACGCTTTTCAGCCAATCACGCACATATTTTTTGCCGCGCATGTTTACGCCGCTACGCATATCACAAAAGGCACATATCAGGTTAAAATAAAATGAGCGCCCGCGCAGATAATTATATTTATTTTTATATCTTCATGCAGATGTCTTTAGCGCCATATTTCAAAAGCATTCATATGCATGCGCGGTTACAGTCTGTTTTTTACGCATATGCGGCGCGCGGACAGATAAAAAAGGCATATTTCAATCTTTATAAATATGTCCTCCCGCTCCACCTCCGCCACTTTGACTCAAACAAATATGCGCCGCCGCACACTCGCGTTAAATGCCACATATTGCCGCGCGTTTTGCCCTCTTTCCGCATATGCCGCATAATACGCATGCCGCATTATCCACATTGAGCCGCACACATATTTTCCGCGGCTGATATTGCGCTTATGACATATGTCTGACCGCGGCAAAAAAGCATTTTTTTAAGAATTTATATGCATATATCGCATATGACGCAATATTACATAAAAACACATTTTTTGCAGAAAAAAATTTACACCGATAAAAGATTTTTTACCGCCGAGCCGCCTCCCCTCCCATTCATTTTTTAATTTATTTTTTATTTATTTTTTTGCAGCAATTTTTTATAAATCAATTTTAAAAATATCCCGCAAATCAAAAAAATTATCCCGCCGCATTTTTTGCGGCGGGATTTGAATTTACAGTATTATGCAGATTACTCCGCCCTTGCCCTCGTTGGCCATGCGGGTTATCGCCTTGCGCAGTTTTGCGCGGGTATCCTCGGAAATGGTTGAAACTTTTGCCGCAAGCCCCTCCTGCACCATACAGCGCAGCGACCTGCCGAACACATCGGTATTCCACGTCTGTTCGGGGTCGGTTTCAAAGCCGCTCATCATGCTTTTCACAAGGCTTTCGCTCTGGGAGCTGTCGCCCATGATGGGACTGACCTCGCCTGAGACGTCCACCCTTATCACGTGATATGTGGGCGCGGACGCCCTGAGTTTTATTCCGACCGACGAGCCCTGGCGCACGACCTGAGGCTGTTCGTAGCTCAAATCGTCTTCCGCGGGGCTGACTATGCCGTAGCCGTTGACGCGCGCGCAGTCGAGGGCGTCGCGCACTTTTGCGTATCCCCTTTTCGCCTCTGCGGCGGAACGCACGTAGCGCATGAGCGTATATTCGCCGTCTATGCTGTCGCCCGCAATTTCAGAGAGCATTTCAAAGAAAATGCCGTCCTTGGCGGCGCAATCGGCTACAGCAGCGCCGCTGGCAAAGTCAAGGCTGACTTTTATTTCGGGCGACCAGTATTTTGTGCCCTCGGTAAGCGCGGATAACCGCGGAACATCCTTTATTTTGCATATTTCTGCCGAAATTTCCCGGACTTTAGTTAAAAGTTCGCACACGGCTGAATTTTCCTTGGGCAGAAAGCGCATCCACTCGGGGATATTCACGCCTATGCTTAAAAGCGGAAATTCGCCCGCGAGCGCCCTTAAAAGCGACGAAAGCCATTCTTCGGAGTATTCATCCGGCTCAACGCACGTACAGCCGAAGCGCTTTTCGTCATCCTCGCCGCCTGAAGCAACCAATATGTAAGGCTTACCGTCCGCCGCGGCGGGGTCGAAGCCCTCCGCGCCGACAAAAATATACGCGGCGCAGTCCTTTGAGTATTTTTTGAATTCAAGCCCTGCCGCACCTCCGCCAAGCGCCGCAAGCAGAGCGCCGTCCTCGCCCTCGGACACGCCTACGGGAGCGCCGCAAAGGCGCGCGGACAAATCTTTACAAATCTCGCTATCGAGCATTCCCTTCCTCCGCAAACATTTTTTATACAATACTTTATTTTTCTTACGCGGAGTTTAGAACATTTTGCGCATTAAAAAAACGCCGCATTAAACTTTGCGGCATTTTAAAGGGGTAAATATTATAAGACCGCGCGGCGCGCAAAACTTGCGCGCCGCGCGGTTATATGTTTATTGAATTACAGCTCTTTGGTGAGCAGCACATTTTTATAGAAAAGCGACATTTCTTCCTTGGTTTTGAAATTTGCAAGGAACATCGTGTTGCCCATCGCCGCTGAGAGCGCGTCGGGAATGCGGTCGTAAGATTTCAAATTTGCTGCGTACCTCTGCATTATATCCTTGTCGCTGTAAACAAACGGCTTGCCGTCGCGCCTGCCGGCAAACGCGCAGAAAAATTTTTCGCCCGTGGATACCAGAGTGCTGTCGTACGCAATCATGTCCGCCCATATTTTATATACGTCAGTGCTGTTGGCGTAGTTCATCATATCGGGGGTAAATCCGCCGCACGGGCGCATATTGACCTCGAGCGCAATCACGTCGCCCTTTTTGCCGAGATACTGGTCCTTCGTCAGGCGGAAGAACTCAAAGTGCACGAAGCGGCTTTTTACGCCGAACGCCTTTACCGTGCGCCTGCCAGCGTCGCGCACGTCGTCGGCAAGCTTATTGACTATGTAATAAATGCTGTTGCCGTTGGTGTTGACTATATCCATTATGGAATAGGGCGTAACGTTGCCCGTTTCGAATATAGGCTCGCCGCGGCTGTTTATTATTGCGTCGTAAGAGTTGACTTCGGCGTCGACAAACTCCTCCATGATGTATTCGACGGGAGGCTTTGTATTGAAAAAGTTTTTAAGGTCTTCGTCCGAAGAAAGCTTGTAGGTATCGTTTGCGCCCACGCCGTTATCCGGCTTTACTATGACGGGATAGCCCACCTCTTCTATGAATTTTCTGCAAACCTCGGGCGAGGTTGCCATGCAGTAGCGCGCCGTAACCACGCCCGCCTTTTTGTAGTATTCCTTCATGCGCGACTTGCACTTTACCTTTGCCATATCCTCCGTCTTGAAACCGCTGCACACATTGAAATCGGTCCTCAGCCTTGCGTCCTGTTCAAGCCAGAACTCGTTGTTGCTTTCTATGAAGTCAATCCTGCCGTATCTGAAAGCAAAATAAGCCGCGCCGCGGTAGACTTCCTCATAACTGGTGAGCGAATGAACGTAATAGTACTCGGTAAGGCTCTGCTTCAGCTCTGCGGCAAGATTTTCGTAAGGGCAGTCGCCTATGCCCAGAACGTTGAAACCGTTGTTTTTAAGTTCGCGGCAGAACTTCCAGTAGTTCGTCGGAAAGTTGGGTGAAATAAAAATAAAATTGTGCATATCTAATCCCTCCTGTGCTCATGCGCATAAATCCACGGCGCGCCCGCAAATATGAGGCGCACGCCGTAAAAATAAATTTTATTGTAAAGGCCATATATGCGGGTCAATTAAACTTGGTTACGGCATATGTGCGGGTCTTTTATCCTTGCCACTGAAACGGCAACGGGGACTGCGGGTCTTTTATCCGTGCGCCGCGCTGTCTGCGCCGATTGCTCGTCAGTCGCCTAAAATTATGGGCAGAAAATACGCCGCCTGGACGAACCACCAGTCCCAGTCGTGCCTTACGTCCCCGCCCCAGAAATCAACCCAGGCGTTTATTCCCTTGGCTTTGAGAATTTCCGCAAACGCCGAAGTGCTTTCAAGCGTTTCGTTTTCCCACGCGCCGCGGCCTACGCACAGCACGATTCTGCCCTCGTTGTATTTTTGTATATACGGGTGGTCGTACGGCATATTTGCTATGAACTGCTGGGGCGAATTGTTGTAAGTTATGTCGTCGTGATAGTCGCCGAAGCAATATTCGTTTGTGTAAAGTCCGCTGAGGCACAAAAGCGCGTCGAACACGTCGGGATAGCGGAAAAACAGCGTTGCGGCGTGAAGCGCGCCGAGGCTTAAACCTTCGACCATAAAGCGTATTTCCCAGCCGTTTGCCTGGGTGTTTATATACGAAAAGAGGGGCACTGCCTCCTCAATTATATACCTGATCCACGCTTCGTGCAGCTCCGCGCGGGCGCGGGGGTCGCCGCTGCCGAAAAGGGTCTGGTTATCCAGACTGTCTATGGTAAAGACCTGAATGCGCCCTTCCTCTATATAAGGGGCGTAAACGTCGAGCATGTGCAGGTCCTCGAACTCGTAAAATCTGCCGCCCTGGCAAGGGATAGCCAGCACGGGCTTGCCGCGCGTGCCGTAAATTTTGTATTCCATTTCCCTGCCTAAATTGCGGCTGTAAAATTTTCCGTAACTTATCCTCATAATCTCCCCCGAAAGAGCCGAAAATTGCCCCGAGGGAAATTATTCCCCCTCAAAGCCGAGCGCGTTCATGAATACGGGTATCTGACTCTGCCACGAAGCTTCACAATGAGTTCCGCCGGGAACTATGCGCGAGGTGAGAAATACTCCCTTTTTTATGAGCGCGGCGGAAACTTCGGCAAAAATCGCGCGCTGCTGGTAATGGTTTTTGAATTCCTTGCTGCCATAGTCCATGTAAAGCTGGGTTTCCCTGCCGTACCTGCCTTTTTCAAGAAATTCAGGAGTAGCCCCGCCCACCCAGAGGCTGGGGGACAGCGCCGCCCCGCGCGAAAAGTATTTATTGTACGCGGCTATCGCGTACATCGTCATAAGTCCGCCCATCGAACTTCCGCCTATGGCGGTGTTGAGCCTGTCCGGAAGAGTGCGGAAATTTTCGTCTATGAAAGGTTTGAACTCGCCCGTCAGCCAGTCCATATACTTTTTGCCCTTGCCGCGGATAAATGTGCCGTCGGGCATATAAAAGTTTACGGGGGAATACTCCTCCAGTCTGCCGTTGCCGACGGTGTTGCATTCCACGGCGGCAATTATCAGTTTGGTGTTCGTATAGTCAAGGTATTCGCCTATGCCCCAGCTTTTGCCGTAAGTAGCCTCTTCGTCGAAAAAGAGGTTGTGCCCGTCGAACATATACATTACAGGGTAACGCCTGTCCGCTTCCTCATCGTAGCCTGCGGGAAGATAGACATACGCCCTGCGCGTACGTTCGCCTGTAAGCTGCGGTATGGTTATATCCCATTCTTTTACCATATTTTTAAGCCTCGTAAAAAAAGTAAACCGCGTAATGAAGTTTTGGTTTGCGCAGCTTAAATCCGCGCCATTGCGGAGAATATTGCCGCGCATTTGCGCGCATTTTGCCGCAGTCAATGCGGTATTCAGCCGCGCATTTGCAGAAAAGTTATTTACAGCGTTTCTTCCGCGGCAAGCCCCGCCTTGTCCTTTACAAAGGCGATGACGTCGCGTTCCGCCGCTTCCCTGCAGAAATCGTTTAATATTTCGTGTCTTGCGCCGGTGTAAAGTTTGAACTTCACGTCCTCAACGCCCGCTTTAAGGTATTTTTTATACGTTTTTTCCACACCCTTGCCGTAGTCGCCCACGGGGTCGTCCGAGCCCGCAACGATAAGAAGAGGCAACTTTTTGGGCGTATTTTCAAATGCGCGCGCAGAGCAGGCCTTGCGCATTATATTAAAAAGCCCCATATATCCGCCGCACGTAAAGCCGAAGCCGCAGAACTCGTCGGCGATGTAGTCGTCGACATTTCCGTTTTCGCAGGAAAGCCAGTCGTAAGAAGTGCGCGCGGGCGCAAAGCGCTTGTTGTAAGCGCCGAACGCAAGCTTGCCTATGAATGCGCTTTTATGCTTTCTGCCCCTGAACGCGCCTATTATCGCCGTAAGCATGCGCGCGAAAAAGAGCGTTGCGCCGTCCTTGTAGCCCGTGCCCATGATTATTGCGCCGCTTAAATTCCCGCCGTAGCGCGAAATGTACTCGCGGCAGAAAAACGAGCCCATGCTGTGACCCATGATAAAATACGGCACGTCCGGAACCATGTCCTGCACGCGCAGAGTGAGCGAGCGGATATCCTCCAGCACGAGCTCTTCGCCGTGCTCAGGAAAATGCCCGCGCAACTCTTTTGAGGAAGTCAGGCCGTGACCGAGATGGTCTTCGGCGCAGACGAGTATGCCCTCGCCTGCGGCGCGTTCGGCAAAACGGGAATAGCGCGCGGCATATTCCTCCATGCCGTGTATTATCTGCAGAACGGCGCGCACCTTGCCGGCGGGGCGCCATATGACGGCGTGAACGGTATGTTCTCCGTCGGCAGAAGGATAACAGATGTCTTCCATGACAATACCTCGGGCGGATTTACCCGCCGATATTAAAAATAATTATATCACTGCGTGAAAATTTTTGCAACAAAAACGAATAAATATGCAGCACATCACCATTTAATGCATATTATTATCGTAAAAACGACATAAATTTTAATTACAAATATCTTTCAGCGCGCAATATGCGTAAGCCGCGGATTAAAAATCATTTATGTTTTAACACCTGACCGCGGCGCGGACTTTGAAACGCTGTTTTAAGCGCGGGATTTGAATTGCTGTTTTAAGCGCGGGATTTGAATCGCTGTTTTAAACGCGGCGCCGTTCCGCTCGGCGGAACGGCGCCGCGCTTTCAAAAGTTATTTTAATCAACAAAAGTCTGCGGCTGGTTATACAAAGTCTTCGAACACGGACAGATTTTTTACGGAAATCTCGCGTTCACCGCGCTCTATTTCGTGCACGGTGCGGCATATTATGCCGTTTAAAGTTGCGGGGAAGCAGACCCTGCTGCCGTACCTGCACACCACGCCGTTTATGAATTCAATCTCGCACAGCTTTCCCGCGGCGAGGTCGCAGTACATGCCGGAAATTATGTCGCGGTGCTTTTTCATTGCCACGGGAATTATCAGGTACGATATGAACCTTTTGAACGCGGTTTTATAGCCTAAAATTTTAGCCACGTTGTGACCTTGCACTTTTGCAGGCTTTATGCCGCAGGCGACGGCGACGTCGAAGCACTCTTTAAGCACGGCCTGCGCCACTTTGCGGGCATACTTATCGTCGCATATCTGCCCGAAAGTCAGCCCCGTTATTGCCGAAACGCCCGAAAAGGCGCAGTTTATAGTGAGCTTTGACCAGCGCGCGCCGAGGAAATTTTCTTCCACGGTGACCTTGCCCATCAGCGACAAAAGATTTTTCACCCGTCCGAGCTTTTCGCCGTTTTTGTAGATAGTTCCGAGGGCGAATTCGAGCGCGTCGGGGCGGGTGGTGAGCTTTGCGCTTCCTTTGCCGAGAAAGGTCGCGCCCCAGGATACCGCACAGCCGCAGCAACGCTCCTCCCCCACGACTTCCGCAACGGAAGGTTCGGGAAGTCCGTTCTGCGTAGTGCATACTATCCCGTCGTCGGCTATGTAAGGAAGCAAAAACTTAAGAATTTCCGCGTTGTTGCGCTGCTTTGTCATAAGGAAAATAACGTCGTACTTTCCCTCCATCTCCTCGGGTTCGAGCGCGGAAACGGGCACGGTGAACTCCGCCGCGCCGCATATGTGCGCCCCGCCCGACTTAAGGCCCGAGACGTGCTCCTTGTTGTGCGAAATGAGGTCGATACTCCCCCCGTTTTTGGTTATGTACGCGCCGAGCACCGTTCCCATGGCGCCCGCTCCGTATATGGCAGCCCTCATAAAATATTCTCTCCTTATAAAATAATAAACAGCGCCACGCTTTAATAAGACAGCGGCAACATAAAATCGTGACGCATCACGCACCGTCCGAAAGCCGCAATTTCTGCGGCGATACACCCTGCATATGCCGTTCATCGGCGCATATATGCGGGGGCAATTTGTGACGGGATAGGTTAAATCAGTTTTTCTTTTCCCTGCCCGTTATAATCTTTTTGAGTCCGCGGAAAAACTTTCCGTTGCATATATCCACGAATCCGTGCGCCCTTGCAAGGTTGAAACCGGCGACCTGCATTGCCGCGCGCACGGTTATATAGCGGAAGGAAAGAAGCGCAGTCTGCTTTTTGCTCGTGCAGTATAAGTCGGCAATTTTATATATAAGCCTGCCTGTAAGTCCCTTTGCCCGCTTTAAGTCTATGAGCGGACTTTTCATCGTTATTGTCACGCGACCTTTTTTCACTGCGGGAACGGACGAGTCCGCTTCACTTTCAGCCGCGCGCACTCTTTGTATTATATTTTCGCGCTCGATTGCGCCATATCCGACGTTTTCTGGCATTTCGCCGTTTATCGTTATGACGTCCTCAAGGCGGATATCGCGCGAGGAAGAGCCTGCCTGCACGCCGTACTGACCGCCATATACAACGTAAGCGCCGAGGCTCTGGTCGTAAACGCGGAGCGCCGACCTGTTGAGCGGAATAAACACGACGCGCTCCTCCCCCGCCCCGAGAAAGACTTTTTCATAGGCGGCGAGCTTTTTTACGGGGTATGCAAATCCGCAGTCGGGAGGGCATATATAGAGCTGTACAACCTCCGCGCCCGCTCGGGTGCCTGTATTTTTTATTCTGAAAGCCACGCCGCGCTCGGTTGCGGAAAGGCGCGAATATTCAAATTTTGTGTAAGAAAGGCCATGCCCGAAGGGATATTTTACATCCAGCCCCGCGGCGTCGTACCAGCGGTAGCCTACAAAAATATCCTCTTCGTAGCGGCATATGTAGGGGTCTGAAGAAAAAAGTTTTGCGCAGGGCACGTCTTCGTACCTTACGGGAAAAGTTTCCGCAAGCTTGCCGCAGGGGTTCTTTTCGCCGCATAAAAGTTCGGCAACGGCAGTGCCAGTACCCGCGCCCGTAAGCGGCATGTAGAGCACGGCGGAGCAGAGCGCGTCCCACGCCATGTCAACTGCCGAACCGCAGCAGAGCACGACTATCGGTCTTACGCCCTCCGCCGCCAGCCTTTCCAGAAGCTCGAGCTGGCATACGGGAAGCATCATGCTGTCCCTGTCCGCGCCCTCGGCGTCCTCTCTGTCGGTAAGCCCCATGAAAAGCACGGTGTTTTTTGCCTTTTTTGCGAGCGCAACGGCGCGGCTTACAAGCTTTTTGCTGCGCTTTCCGCTGCGGTCGTAGCCGCGTTCAAAGCCGCAAAGCGCAAACTTATCGGAAATACACCCTATAATATCATCGATATAACTTGCCGTAACCTTTGCCGAGCCGCCGCCCTGAATGTGGGGTTTTGCGGCGAGGTCGCCTATTAAAGCAACGCTTTCTCCGCGCTCAAGCGGCAAAGCGCCCTCGTTTTTTAAAAGAACGGCGCACTCCGCGGCAGCCGCGCGCGCAAATTCAAGGTGCTCCTTTTCGTCATACCCCTCTTCGGCGGTGTATGCGTACCTTTCGCCGAACCTTCTAAGCCTGTCGAGGCAGGCGTACACGTCGTCTTCGGTAAGTTTTCCGCTTTCAAGCGCCGCTTCAAGCTCTTCGGGGGTAAAATTGCAGGAGGGCATCTCTATATCCTCGCCCGCGGCGACGCCCGCCGCGCGGTCGGAAGTGCCCGTCCAGTCGGATACGACTATGCCGTCAAAACCCCATTCGCCGCGCAATATGCCCGAAATAAGCCAGGGATTTTCCGAACAGTACGTGCCGTTGAGCTTGTTGTAAGCCGTCATTACGGCGGAAACTCCGCCTTCCTTTACCGCCGCTTCGAATGCGGGCAGATAAATTTCGCGCAGAGCCCTTTCCGAAACCTCGCTCGAGCATACGTTCCGCGCGAGCTCGCGGTTGTTGCACGCGAAGTGCTTGACGCACGCCGAAACGCCCTTGCTCTGCACGCCCTTTATGTATTCGGCGGCGAGCCCGCCCGCAAGAAGAGGGTCTTCAGAAAGATATTCAAAGTTCCTGCCGCAGAGCGGATTGCGCTTTATGTTTACGCCCGGGCCTAAAAGCACGTTGACGCCGAAAAAGCGCGCCTCTTCGCCAAGCCTTTCGCCAAGCGCGCGCGCCAGAGATTTATCCCACGAACAGCCTACGGCTGCAAGACAGGGAAAGCAGGTCGCGGGCTGTGCTCCCGAAAGACCGAAGTTATCCGCCGCGCCCCTCTGCGTGCGCAGACCGTGCGGGCCGTCCGAAAAGCGCACGGACGGTATGCCGAATTCGGGCGCGTGCACCGAAGTCCAGAAATCGCGCCCCGTAAGCAGCTTCAGTTTTTTATCCGCGCCGACAGCGGCGCCTTTATCCTGTTTTTTCATATATCCTTATTTTATCACAGCCGCGGCGCGATTGCAATATTAATTTTATTTTCGCCGCGGCATATATGCCCTCCGTTGCCAAATGCAAACTTTTTGCGGCGCGGCTTATGACATACAATGGCCGCGACTTAAATAATGCAGATGACGGGATTGACTGTGCATAAAGAAAAGCAAAAGGACCATACTTATTTGCAAGGAGAAATATTTATGTTAATTGCAAACTTTATTGCCTATATCCTTTGCATTATAGGCGCGCTTAACTGGGGTCTTTACGGCATTTTCAACTTCAACCTTGTAAGCTGGATTTTCCAGGGACCCAGAACGGCGGGTTCAATTACCCTGTACGTTATAATAGCTGTTGCAGCTCTCTGGCTTATCCTTTCGCCCATCATCACGGGCTGGGGCTTAAGACTTTCGCGCGGCGACATGCACGAAGAAAGGGCGCACAGATAAATATTTTGCGCACAGCGTACAACGAAAAAACGTGCGGGCGCGGCTTTCTGCCGCGCCCGCACGCAATTTTAAACAAAAAACTTTTTTTCAGTGCGCAATTTTGCCAAACTTTTCCCAAAGGGCGGTTTCGCTGTCCGCCGTGACTTTAAGAAGAGCCGTAAGGCTGGAGATGTTTTCTTCGCCGAGCACGTCTACGTACATATCGAAGTATTTTTCAAGGAACGAGTGCTTATCCTTTAAATAACGTATGCCCGACAGGGTAGGGGTAACGTTCATTCTGCGCCTGTCCTCGCTGTCCATCTCCATGGCAATATATCCCTTTTCGCGCAGGGTGCGCAGAATATTCGCCGTGCGCGCGCGGCTTAAATGCATGTCCTCGCTTATAGCCGTAGGCGTCACAGTGCCGTCCTGTGCGGAAATATACTCCAAAAGCGCCGTCTCGCCGACAAGAAATTCGCGCAGATAAAGCATTATATCCATTTTATACATGCGCCAAAGCTGCGCCATAAGCGCGTCGCGCAGGTCTGTTTTGTCCATTGAGTGCCCCCGTAGGTAATTTACGACAGGCCGTGCCCGACTTCATGCGCGGGCGCGGCGCAATTTGCTTTTGCATTATTCGTTTGATTTGAGCGATTCCGCCATGTCTATCTTGTACAGCTTTATGAGCATGAATGCGTAAACGACAATGGCAAAACCTATTGTTATAAGGAACGCCCACAGATAACTGAGCGGAGATATCGCCTTTACGAACATCATCATGACGCTGTTTACCCTGCTTACTATAAACATATGCAGCAGCCATCCGCCGAGAAGTCCCAAAAGCGCGCCGACTATAGTTAAAATGGAGCTTTCGCGGTAAATATAGCCCGCAACCTCCCACTTGGTGTAGCCGAGCACGCGGAGCGTTGCAATCTCTTTCCTTCGCTCGTCTATGTTGATATTCGTAAGGTTATACAACACTATCGCCGCCAGAGCGCCGGCAGACACGACAAGTATTAAAATTACAAAGCTCATCGTCTCGTTCAGCGCGTCGAAGGAGCGCACGGTTGTGTAAGTGAATTCCACGCCCGAAACGAGCTCGTCGGACAACAGTTTTTCGGCATCGGCGTTCATTGCCGCTTCGTCATTGCCGTAACCGTATTTTATGAGGAATGTGTTGGGAACGGTATCGACCTCTCCGCCCGCAGCCTCAACCGCGGCGCGGAAATTTTCGCCGCTCATGTAAACCTGCGAGCCCGTGTAATTTTCGCATATGCCCGTGACGTCGAGCGTTATGGAAACCCTGTCTGCCGTCAGGTAGGTTATTTTGTCGCCGACAGACAAATCATAGGCTATGGCTATGTTTTCGGGCACGACTATGCCGCTTTGCGATATATCTATATCTTTACCCGAACCCCTCGTATGCAGGCTTACGAAACGGGAGAAGTTTCCGTTTTCCACGAGGTACATGTCTACGCTTTCGCGCGACAGGGAAGAACCTTCGCCCTTGAGCTCAAGCTGGCCGTTTTCGCTGTAAAGACTGAGCACGTCTTCGCTTTCCAGACCCCTGATGTATTCGGAAAGCGCGTCGTCCGCTTCCTCGGAATATTCGTAAGAGCTGTCGTAATTGACTATCGTATCGTAAAAGATTATATCGTTGTACTGCACGACGGTAACCTGCTCAACGCCGTCGCCGAGGCCGAAGCCCGTGAGTATGAGCGCCGTGCAGCCGAGCACGGATATTATCGTGAGCACCATATTCTTTTTGTAGCGGAATATGTTGCGGATAGTCGCCTTCCATTTGAATTTAATGCGCTTCCATATGGGCGTGCAGCGTTCCAGAAGGATGCGCTTGCCGGGCTTGGGAGCTTTGGGCTGCATCAGTACGGAAGGTTTTTCCTTTGTGGTTGCGCGGCAGGCGAACACCGTAACCGCTACGGTCAGGGCGAGCGAGCCGAACACCACCGATATTGCAAGCCACCACGAGAAGCCGAGGTACAACTCGGGCAGGTAGTACATCGTGGAATAAGCGTTCCAGAATATGGTGGGCATTATGCTGAAGCCTAAGAGTATGCCTACCACCACGCCTATTATGCACGCCAGCGAACAGTAGATGAGGTATTTGGACATTATTGTCCCCTCGTTGTAGCCGAGCGCTTTGAGCGTGCCTATCTGCATGCGGTCTTCTTCAACCATCTTGGTCATGGACGTGAGCGCGACGAGCGCCGCAACCACTATGAAGAACACGGGGAACACGCCCGCGATATCCTCCACCTTTTCAACGTTCATGTCAAAGCTTACGTAGCTTACGTTGGTGCTCGCCCTGTCAAGGACGTACCACGAAGAGCCGCCCGCAAGAGATGAGAACATAGGCTGCATCATCGCGGGAAGGCCGGCTATGTAGTCGTCTATTTTTGCGTTGACGTCGCCGTTTATCTTATCGCCGGCGTTATCTGAAATTATTTCCGCGCGCTCCGAAACGTAGTCCTTGTATTCGGTGTAAAAGCATTCGTAATCTTCGGAATCTGCAATTTTAATCCACAAGTCGGTATAAAGAATATCCTCGCCGCGTATGCCGCCGATGACTGAGAAAGGCGACGTCATTGACTTTTTAAGATTGTAAATGCTGTTTGCGGAGTCGTCGGGGTCATAGTTGCCGTAGACGACGAGGCTGACTACCCCCGTGCCCACGGTAGTTATTTCACGCGCGTCATTATAATAATAGTCGGGCGAAGACACTATTCCCACGACGGTGAACTCTGAAACAGAGTAAATATCGCCGTAAGTGCTGTCGGCGGTGTTGATTTCGTCCTTAAGGACTATTTTGTCGCCCACCTTCACTTCTTCGAAATAGTTGTTGGAGCGTTCGGCAACAACCTCGCCCGCGGCGGAAGGAAATCTGCCTTCAAGAAGAGTGAGGCGGTTGAGATAATTTTCGTTATCCTCTGCATTTTCCGCAGTCACGGCAGAAAAATCCAGCCCGATGATGTTGACGGCAGAATCGTTTGCGCCGTCTATGCTCGCAAGCACGGAGCTCGTCACGACGGGCATATATGCCGAAACCACCTTTTCGCCGCCGCCGCTGACGGAGACGACGGTCTGTATGTCAGAGTCCGTCAGGCCGTACGCAGATTTTATATCCACGTCGTAGGCATTGTTTGCGCGCAGATAATCGGACATGGAAGTCTTCATGTCGGGCGTGGCCTGGGAAATGCCGATAAGGAAGCCGACGCCGAGCGCGATTATCGCCATTATGGCGAGGAATCTGCCGAAACTCTTTTTAAATTCCTTGACAATGTTTTTTGTAAACTTTTTCATTATGATAGCACCTTAACCGCGGTTGTCGGTTGCAGTTGTAGTCAGAGCGGGCGCGTCGCGCCCGATTGCAGTTTTTACCACTCTATCTGCGATACGTCCATGGGGTTGGGGTTTACCTCCTCGCCCACTACGGTGCCGTTTTTGATGTGTATGACTCTGTCCGCCATCTGCGTTATGGCGGAGTTATGCGTTATTACTATGACCGTCTTCTGGTTGTTGCGGCATACGTCGTGCAGAAGCTTCAATATATTTTTGCCCGTCTCGTAGTCGAGCGCGCCCGTAGGCTCGTCGCAAAGGAGAAGTTTGGGGTTTTTTGCTATGGCGCGGGCTATGGATACCCTCTGCTGTTCGCCGCCCGAAAGCTGTGCGGGGAAGTTCTTCATTCTGTCTTCAAGCCCGACCTCGCGCAGCGTGGCAACGGCGTCGAGCGGGTTTTTGCAGATTTCGGAGGCAATCTCCACGTTTTCAAGCGCGGTGAGGTTCTGTATGAGGTTGTAAAACTGGAACACGAAACCTACGTCGTAGCGGCGGTATTCGGTGAGCTTATTTTCTTTGAAGTCGCTCACGCGCACGCCGTCGACAATTATTTCGCCCGAAGTTACGGCGTCCATGCCGCCGAGCATATTCAGCACGGTTGTTTTGCCCGCGCCAGAAGGACCTACTATGACGCAGAATTCACCCTTGCCTATGGTGAAATTGACGCCGTTGGCAGCCTTTATGACGTTTTCGCCCATCTTATAAAATTTGCAAACGTTTCTAAAGCTGACAAAAGTTTCAGCCGCAGGCCTCTGAACTACCGTTCCTTGCGAC
Source organism: uncultured Clostridia bacterium (assembly GCA_944368065.1). GTDB lineage: Bacteria > Bacillota > Clostridia > Christensenellales > Borkfalkiaceae > Coproplasma. The sequence continues at coordinate 88,897 of CALVWV010000011.1, forward strand.
TGATAGCCCCTCGCGTCCGTACGGACAAACTGAGTATAACGCATATAATCCTCCCCCGCACCGCCGTCCGCATATTCCGCTTAAATACGGCAATGCCGTTAATTGTTTTTACCGTTTACATATTTTGCAACTTAATTATAAGCGCTTATAAGCGGGCTGTCAATACCATTGCTGTTAAATTTGCGTGAAATAATTTTAACGGAAAGCTTTCCGCACTCCTGCCATTTTATGCGCCGCGCGCCGACGGCGTTACCGCGGCGCGCGGCTTTAAATTTAATGCAATGCTTCTTTGAATATATTGTAATTTTTACCATATATACTGGCTTTTATTGCGCCTTTGAAGGTTTCGCTGTAAAATATAATAAATAAGGCGGCGGACAAAAAAATTTGCGGTCATGCCGCACGATTACCCTTTTTTACCTTGTTTTACCTTTGAAATTTTTTTCGGAGGATAAAAACATGAACAATACTTTTAAAAGGCGCGCGATAGTTATCGCGGCAGTGGTTTTTGCGCTGCTCCTTATTCTGTTCCTTCCCATATCCGAAGGCGAATTTAAGGACGGCGGCACGCGTGTCTGGTCTGCGCTCACCTACAAGGTTGTGGACTGGAACCGCCTGTATGACGGCGGCAGAATTTACGACGAAACAAAAGTGTACTTCCTGCCCGACAACTTCAAAGACCTGGACGAACTTTTTGAAACAGAAATCGCATAAAAATGCGGGCGCGGAAAAATCCGCGCCCGCATTTTTATTTGCCTTATTAACCTGCCGCGCAAGGCGGCATTTATTTTACTTTTTTTCAATAGAGTTGCGCTCCGATATGAGCGCATATACCTTATTTATGTAATTTTCCGCCTCGGAGCTGTCCTCTTCGGCGCGCGTTCTGGTAAGGTACGACTTTAAATCGGAAAGCGCTGTTTTTATTTTTTCGTCCGCTACCGCAACTTCCTCGTCCGCCGAAGGTTCGAGCGCCGCAAGCGTTGCATACAACCCGTCGAGCATTTTTATAACCTGAGGCTTGCCCTCGGCAAGCGCCCTTAAAGTACGCGCCGTATGCGCGTTTTCGTTCAGCTCGTCGCGGCTTTCAAGCACGGTTTCGTCCATTCCCTTTCTGCGGCGGCGGGTAACTACAAGCGAAGAGATTATTACGCTTGTAAACGCGGCGGCAACTATTACTATTATAACTATTTCAACCGGCAGCAGCGATGCCAGCAACAGACCTTTCATTCTCGTTCTCCCGATTCCCCTTTACGGCGCTTTGAACTTAAAAATGCGCCTTATATAAAACATATTAACATACCTTATGAAATTTGTAAAGGAATGAGGACAACTTATTGCGCTTTGAAAAAACTGACAAAAATACAACTTCCGAAGATATCCGCGCATTAAAAAAACGACAAAGCCGACCTAAAAAAGCTGTCCCCGCTTGAAAGAATGCGACAATGCTTACGAAGATTTTCAGCCGTCCGCCCTCATTAGTTAAGGCATATATGTGCGGCAATTAAATTTTTTTGAATCAGACGCCCTCTATGACGGTGCGTATCTGACCCATTTCCTCGTCCAGCTGAGCGCTTTTTTCCGCGCAGGATAAAAGCCGCTTTGCCGTTGCGGCGGCGAGCTCGGGCGGAAGATTCTTTTTGTAGCGGAGCTTGTGTTCGAGGTTTGCCCAGAACTCCATTGCTATGGTGCGGAGCTGTACCTCCACTTTCATGAACCTCTTTTCGTCCTGCAGAAATATAGGTATTTCGATTATAAGGTGAAGGCTTCTGTACCCGTTCTCCTTGGGATTTTTTATGTAGTCCTTGGCGGTTATGAGCTTTACGTCGTCCTGCTTTAAAATGCAGTCGGCGAGCATATAGATATCGTCTTTGAACGAGCATATTACGCGCACGCCCGCAATATCGGTAAGGTTTTGCTCCACGGAAGCAAACGTCCTCGGAAATCCCTTTCGCGTAAGCTTTTCAAGAATGCTTTCGGGCGATTTGAGACGCGATTTTATGGTGTCTATCGGGTTGCGCTCGTGGCGGGTGGAAAACTGCTCGTCAAGCACCCTGAATTTGGTTTCCACCTCCATTATGGCACATTTGTAGTAAGACATCATTCTGCGGAATTTTTCAAGCGCGTCGCGCGTGCGCACGGCCTCGCCTGACGTGAGCGCGTCCAGCAGGCGGCGCTCCAGACTGCCTTCGGGCAATGGTTTTTCTTCAGCTTTCATTATCTTTTCCCCCTTTTTCAAGCATATTATACAACATAATTGTTAAAACGCAATGTACCTTAAGTAAAATTTCCCGAAAAGCGAAAGTCCCGCACATCAAAGCGAGCAGCCCATATATCCAAGCGGCAGCCCAGGCATATTTTAAAAAGGCAGACGTTAACTAAAAAAGCAGACGACTTTCCAAAGGCAGACATTGCGGCGGAAAATTCTGTGCAGAATGAACGCCACGCGCGCCATGTACCCCGTATCTTCGGGTATGGAGAAAAAACAGCCACAATTTCATAAAAAAACAAGGCGCTGTAAAAAGCGCCTTGTTTTTATAATTTATACGTTATTCAGAAAGTAATCCTGGGAATCCGTCTTTTTCCCGTCAGTGCTCTCCACGCGCACGTAAGTGCCGTCGGGCATAAGCCTGCGGGCGTTGACGTTATCCGAAAGCATTACCTCGAGCATCTTGTAAATCTCGTTTTCGATATCCTTATCGAGAACGGGCGTTGCAATTTCCACGCGCCTGTCGGTGTTGCGCGTCATAAGGTCGGCGGATGAGATGTACATAACCCTGTCCTTTCCCTCGCCGAAGCAGTAAATTCTGGAGTGCTCCAGAAATCTTCCGACTATGCTTATAACGCTGATGTTTTCCGTTTTGCCCGCTTTGCCGGGAAGGAAACAGCATATGCCGCGGACTATGAGCTTTATCTGCACTCCCGCGCAGGAAGCTTCGATAAGCTTATCTATGATTACTTTATCTGTAAGGCTGTTCATTTTGCCTATGAACACGCCCTTCTTGCCCACCTTTGCCTTGGCTATTTCGCCGTCGAGGCACTCGAGTATCTTCTGCTTGAAGTACTTGGGCGCTATCTGAAGCCTTGAATATTCGCCGTCGACGTTGGATATGGACACGTTGCGGAAGAACGCCGCGCCGTCTTCGCCTATCTGCCTGTCGGCGGTAATTATGTTGAGGTCGGTGTACTGCTTTGCAGTGCTTTCGTTATAGTTGCCCGTGCCGAGGTGGGTTATATAACTTATGCCGCCATCATCGTCGGAGAAAGTTATGGATATTATTTTGGAATGTACCTTGTAATTTTCCATTCCGTAAATGATGTTGCAGCCCGCGTCGTGCAGCTGACCTGCAAAATACATGTTGTTTTCTTCGTCGAAGCGTGCGCACAGCTCGATAACTACCGTTACGTCTATGCCGTTTTCGCTTGCGCGCTTCAGGGCGTCTACTATCCTCGAATGGTCGGCAAGGCGGTAAATGGTTATCTTTATGGCAATGCAGTCCTTGCGCTCCGCGCACTCGTTCAGAAGCTTGATAAGCGGCTCCATGCTCTCGAACGGGTACCTTAAAAGCACGTCCTTCTTTCTCACCTCGTCAATCATCGAAGTCGCTTTTGCAAGCCTGTCGGAAATCTTGGGTTTGAAGGGTGCATATGAAAGTTTTGCGGAAAGCTCCTTGTCTATGCGCCTGGGAAGGCTGAAAAGATACTTGAAGCTGAAGTTGGAGCGGACGTGGTAAATGAGGTTCTCTTCTATGCCTAAAGTTTCGGTTACGAACTTTAAAAGCGACTTGCTTTCGCCGTAAACTTCAAGCCTCGTGGCATTCTGGATAAGGCGCGTTTCCACCTTGCTTTTCATGTACTGCGAAAAGTCGTTGTTGTACTCCATGTCGGCGTCTTCGACGTACGTTTCGAAGTCGGCGTTGCGCGTAACCCTTATCATCATGGATGAAGTTGCCGTATAGCCGGGGAACGCGAGGCTGCCGAGGTTGCGGATTATCTCCTCCATGGTTATGAAGCTGTATTTTTTGTTGCCGGTAAACTGGTACATGCTGTCCAGCCTGTCGGAAAATTCCATTACGCCTATCATCACGTGGTCGTTCTTTTTGAGCTTGTAGACCATGTAGCACCTTAAATTTTCAAACCTTAAAAGGGGGTGCTTGGCGTCTATTACCATCGGCGAAAGCAGAGGCAGCACTTTTGCATTGAAATATTTTTTAAGCTCCTCCTTTCTGCCGTCCGAAAGCTGGGCGTATGTAAGAATGTTTATGCCCTCTTCCGCAAGGTCGCGCTTAAGGTGGGTGAAGGCGTGCTCGCGCATTTCGTAAAGGCGGGGAACTCTTTCCGCGATGGCTTTGAGCTGCATTGCAAAAGTAAGCTTTGTTTTATTGTCGCGCGCGTCGGGGCGCAGGTTGCCTTCGTTGTAAAGGCTGCCCATGCGCACCATAAAAAATTCATCGAGGTTGGATGTGAATATTGATAAAAATTTGCCCCTTTCGAGTACGGGAGTATCCTCGTCCGACGCCTGCTCCAGAACGCGCAGGTTGAACTTTATCCACGAAAATTCGCGGTTCATGTATACTCCCTTTATTAATTTTATCGGTGATTTTTCGTTTGCCATAATTCCTTATTTAAGGCGCGGAAAAATTTTTTCGCGCCCCGTACAGATATTTGATGCTTATTTTAATGCGGCGCATATCTGCCCGCAGAAGCCGTAAGGCTTTGAAATTTATTCGGACTTTTCTTCCTTTTCGTCGCTCTTGCGCTTTACGGGCGCCTTGCTCGCCTTCTGGCGGAGCTTGATGTGCTCGGCAAGTTCCTCGACGGACTTTATTTCCTTTACGGGTCTTTCGGGGAAGAAGGGCGAAAGCTCTGCCTTTTCCTCGCCGCTGAGCGCAAGCTTGAGGTAGCCTTCCTTTACGCCGAAGTCGCTTACCGCAACGCTGGAGAAGCCGTACTTTTTAAGCAGCTGCACGAGCGTTATGAGCGCGACGACTATGAAGTAAATCTTTTCGGGCGCGTTCTTTATTAAAAGGTGCGACCTGTCGGGCGCTTCGATGAGCTTCTTCGCAAGCTTTTTGAGCTTTTCTATCTCTATTACCATATTTTCGGAAACTTCGATATCGTAATAGTCGCGGTAAATTTCGTATACCGAGCGGTTGGTTGCGCCTACAAGCACGGCCGTGCCGCCGCCGAACGCGGGCACTTCTGCCTTGGAAAGCGCCTTTTTGATGTATTTTTTGATTTTGGAGCATTCTTCCTTATCGGGATAAACGCTCTTTACGAATTTGCGCTGAAGGGTGAGCGCGCCGAAGTTGAGGCAGTAAATGCCCTCCCTGCCGCTTCTGGTGAGGTCGCAGAGCTCTATGCTGGCGCCGCCGATATCTATTATCACGGGGCTTGCCATGGAGCGGAATTTTTCGTTTGCGACGCAGTCGCAATAGGCTTCAGTTTCGCCGTCTATCTGGTTTACCACGGCGCCCGTGCGCGTTTTTATGGCTTCGAACACCTCTTCGGCGTTATCTATAAAGCGCATCGCCGCGGTGGATACCACGTAAAGCTTTTCCACGCCGAGTTTTTTGCACTGGTCCTGGAACACGGAGATTTTATCGCAAATCTTTTCCACGCCGTGCTCGGTAAGCTTTCCCCCTTCGGTGAAGCTGACTGCGGAAAGGCTTTCCCTGAACTTATAAGCGGGGTGCGTTCCGTCCTTGCCGCACACAAGCATGGATATACTTGTGGAGCTGATGTCTATTACTGCATACATTCTTTTTTTCCTCCGATATTATTCAACGTATATCCCCCCGTCAGCGGAAATACTACGCGTGAATTTTTTTGTAATTATTTTTTTGCTCTCTTCAAAATGCCGGCTCTTTTTTAATGTCTGCCCGTTCTTTTCCGCTTTGCGCCGGGCTTTGCATTTTTCATCTTTGCATCTTCAGATCTTCGCTTGCAAAAATCAAGGCTTGTTCAGCCGCAATAAGTTATATTCAGTCGCCGAAGTAAACGCCCGCCGCTTTTGCAAGACCTATCTGCTGACCGTCTACGGGAACGCGCTTTGTTCTGCCCGCGATGTCCACGAGGACGCTGTAGCTGAGTTTGTTGCCCCTCACGCATACGGTAACCCCGTATTTTCCCGTTTCGGCAAGGTACGCGCCGTATGCGCCTATTTCCGTGGAAATGAATTTATCGTAAGCGCAGGGTTCGCCTCCGCGCTGAATGTGACCGAGCACGGTTGACCTGCATGCAAGGCCAGTCTTCTGCGCCATAACCTCGCACAGCCTTTCGGCTACAGACGCGTTGCCGCACTCGTCGATGTAGTCGCGGCGCTCCTTTTTGGACATTGCCGCTTCGCGCGTGCTACATACGCCCTCGGCTACGGCAACCACGACTGAGCGCGCGCCCGATGCTTTTTTGTTAATGATATACTGCGCAAGTTTTTCTTCGTCGTAATTGATTTCGGGAATGAGTATTATGTCCGCGCCTGCGGCTATGCCCGAATAGAGCGTAAGCCAGCCGACTTTGTTGCCCATAACCTCAACGAAAAACACGCGGCTGTGGCTGTCCGCAGTAGTGCGTATGCGCTTGAGCGCGTCGGCGGCTATATCTACGGCAGTATGGAAGCCGAAAGTAATGTCCGTGCCGTAAATGTCGTTGTCTATGGTTTTGGGAAGACCTATTACGTTGCAGCCTTCCACCGAAAGCAGCGACGCCGTCTTGTGCGTGCCCGCGCCGCCGAGCGTTACAAGCACATCCAGCTTGAGTTTTTTATAGTTTTCAACCATCTGCTGGAGTTTTGTGGGCGCGTCGCCCTCCTTGACGGTCATAAGTTTATACGGCTGACGAGAAGTGCCGAGTATTGTTCCGCCCAAATCGAGTATGTTTTCCACGTCGGCGGGGGCAAGAACTTTATAATCTTTGTTGATAAGTCCGGCGTAGCCTTCTAAAAAGCCATAAATTTCAACGTCTTTTATTCTGTTGAAGCAGTATTTGCAGAATCCGCGCAAAACCGCATTGAGCCCGGGGCAGTCGCCACCGCTCGTAAGAATACCTATCCTCATGCCTTTCCTCTCCGTGCGCAGCGCGCACCTACTTATTATAAAAATCGAGCATAATCATTATACCATAAAATTTGCGATTGCGGACAAAAAAAATCAGAATTTAAAAATTTAATTGTAAAAAAGTTGTAAAAAAGTAAAATTATGGCACTCCTGAACCGAAAAAATATGCTTGTTTGCTTACAAAAAGCAGTTTTGCCGCACACAAAAGCAAGACGCGCCGATTTCAGGCGGGGCTTTCGCGCAGCACCCGACCGAGGGCAGCGGTCTTGTTTGTCCGCCGTTTTGTTCTCCGCGGCAGCGGCTTCCTTTGTCCGCCGTCCTGTTCTCCGCGGCAACCGCTTGGTTTGTCCGAAACGGCAACGGCTTTTTCCTGTTAAAAAATGCGCCGCCCGCGCAGAGCGCGGGCGGCGCTTAAAATTTGCATGAAAGTTAAATTTCAGTTTCAACAAGTTCCTTGCCTTTGTACCTTACGAGCGACCTTACGCCGAGCTTTTTAAGCTTTTCGCACGTTTCGTCAAAGGCGTAGCCTATCGCCTGCACGCAGTGCGCGTCTGAAGACAGCATGAACCTGCACCCCCTTGCTCTGAGTTCGGGAATGAGCCATTCCGAGGGGTACATTCCGCCCTCGCCCTTAAAAAGTCTGCCGAGGTTGATTTCCACAACGGCGCCGTCCGGGAGTCTGCCAGCCGCGGCAAGAGCCGCCTTTTTATAGCGCGGCGCGCCCTCGTCAAAGAATGAGCCGTCCGCATTGAACCTTGTAATAAGGTCAAAATGACCGTATATGTCAGGTCTGATTTTCTCCGCAAGCTCGCCGACTTCTTCAAAGTATCGCTCGGCAGCGGCAAAAGCGTCGCCGCGAAAAATTTGACCGATTATCTTTCTTAGTCCGCGCGCCGAAAGGTCTACGGGGTAATAATGCCCTTCTTCCTTAAGGTAATGCACCGAACCTATGACATAATCGCAAACCGAGGGGCGCTCGCCGTAAAGGTCGAGCTCCACCCCGTCGAGCACGCATATTTTATCTGCATAAGCCGCCCTGACGCGCTTTAATTCGCATATATATGCGTAGTAATCGCGTATGCAATATGTCGGGTCGAATGGCGTAAACGAATGGAAGGAAAAACCGAGAGTATCCATTCCGACGGCGACGGCGGCGCGCGTCATATCTTCCATGCTGTCCTTGCCGTCGCAGAAAGTCGTGTGCGTGTGCACGTTGGATTTTATGAGCGGCATAAAATTTCTCCCGTTTACTGAAGCCTTTCCTGCTTTACCTTTTTATCCACAACGTGGCGGGAAGCCAGCTGAGCTTTTATATCGTTTATCGTTATGCCGTATTCCGCCATGAGCACGAGCACGTGGTATGTAAGGTCGGAAATTTCAAAAATCGTCTCTTCCTTATCCCCGCCCTTTGCGGCTATCACGACCTCGGTGCACTCCTCGCCTACCTTTTTGAGTATTTTATCTATGCCCTTATCGAAAAGGTACGAAGTGTACGACCCCTCCTTGGGGTTTTCCTTTCTGCCAAGAATAAGGTCGTAGAGCCCGTCGAGCGAGAACTCGTCTATGTCCTCGTTTTCAAACACGGCGTTTGTAAAGCAGCTGTCCGTGCCGAGGTGGCAGGCGGGACCGTCCTTTACGACTTCGATTACAAGGCTGTCCATATCGCAGTCGGCGGTAATGGACACTATGTGCTGGAAGTTGCCCGAAGTTTCGCCCTTAAGCCACAGCTTTTTGCGCGAGCGCGACCAGAAGCAGGTAAGCTTCCTCTTCATGCTTATTTCAAGGCTTTCCCTGTTCATGTATGCAACGGTAAGCACCTTCTTGGAATAGGCGTCCTGCACTACCGCGGGTATAAGCCCGTCTTTATCGAATACAAGTTTATCAAGATCCAAAAGTTTCATTTTACGCTCCTCAATCCGTACAACGTAATTTAAGTTGACAAAAACAGCGCATCTCTTTGCACGGCAAATTATATGCCATCCATTAAGATTGCTGCGCCATTGCGCCGCACAGTTTTAATACGGCAGCGTCCATTGCGCCGCACAAATTTTATTTTATACAGCATTGCGCCGCATATATGCCTTGATTACCATATTAAAGGCGCACGTGCACGCCGTTTTCTTTAAGGTAAATTTTAAGCTCTTCGATATTAATTTCGCCGAAGTGGAACACCGACGCCGCAAGCCCCGCGTCCGCGCGCGGCACCTCCTGAAAGAGCTTTAAAAAATCTTCCTTTTTGCCCGCGCCGCCGCTGGCGATTACGGGAATTGTAAGCTTGCCGCACACGGCATTCAGCATTTCGCAGTCAAAACCGCCCTTCACCCCGTCCGTATCAATGCTGTTGAGCACGAGTTCGCCCGCGCCCTCTTCCTGACCGCGGTGCGCCCATTCAACGGCGGATATGCCCGTATTGACGCGCCCGCCGTGGGAAAAGACGGTGAATTTGCCGTCCACCCTTTTGACGTCCATAGATAGCACCACGCATTGGTCGCCGTAGAGCTTTGCCGCTCTGCCAATGAGCAAGGGGTCGCGTATCGCGCCCGTATTTACGCTGACTTTGTCCGCGCCGCACTTTAAAACGCGATCGAAGTCCTCAAGGGTGTTTATGCCGCCGCCCACGGTGAGCGGTATGAATATGCAGGAGGCGACTTCCTTGAGAGTATCGGCAAACAGCGCGCGCCCTTCGGCAGAAGCCGTTATGTCGTAAAACACAAGCTCGTCCGCGCCCGAAAGATTGTACCGCTGGGCGAGAGCCACGGGCGATTCAACCTCGCGTATGCCTATAAAATTTTTTCCTTTTACGACCATGCCGTCGCGCACGTCGAGGCAGGGGATAATTCTTTTAGCAAGCATCTTCGCACTCTTTCACAACTTCACCAAGGTCGAGCGCGCCGTCGTAGATTGCCTTGCCGAGCACCGCGCCGCATACCCCCATAGCTTTGAGCTTTTTAAGCTCGTCCATATAAGTTATTCCGCCCGAAGCGAGCACGTTGAGCCCCTTCAGCTTTACAAGCTCTTCATAAGCGGAAAGATTTGCGCCCGAAAGCGTTCCGTCGCGGGATATATCGGTATAAATTATCGTTCTCACGCCGTCCTCTTTCAGCCTTTTGCAGAATTCGAACGCGTCTATATCGGTAACTTTCTGCCAGCCGCGCACCGCCACTTTACCGCCGAGCGCGTCGACCCCCACCGCCACCTTTTCGCCGAAATACTTTACGGCATCGGTGACGAGGGTATAATTTTCCGCCGCGGCAGAGCCTAAAATCACCCTGCCCACGCCCGCGGAGAGGTATTCGCCTATCCTTGTGAGCGAACGGACGCCGCCGCCCACTTCTACGAACATCCCGCACGAGGCCGTTATTTTTTTGATAATGTCCTTATTCACGAGCTCGCCTTCGAGCGCGCCGTCAAGGTCGACGACGTGCAGATTTTTTGCGCCTTTCGCGGCAAATTTCTGCGCCACGTCAACAGGATTTATGGAATAAACCTTTTCCTTGTTGTAGTCGCCCTGATAAAGCCGCACGGCGTTTCCGCCGCGGATATCTATTGCGGGAAAAATTTTCATACAGACCTCGATTTTAAGCAAAAATTTTTATATGAACGCCGAAGGATATATCCGTCGGCGCATTTTTATTTGTTCTATCACTCGCGCGCAGATTTTTACCTGAGTTCGCTGAATGCCTTAAGTATTTTAAGCCCCGTCGCGCCGCTTTTTTCGGGGTGGAACTGCGTGCCGTATACGTTTTCTTTCTCCGCCGAAGCCGTAAGGTACGCTCCGCCGTAAGAGCAGACCGAAGTTACATTTTCCGCGCAGTTCTTCGCGTAATAGGAATGCACGAAATAAACGTACTCCCCGCCCGAAAGATATTTAAAAAGCGGCGAAGGCTTTCTGAATTCCAGGCTGTTCCAGCCCATATGCGGCACTTTGAGCTTTTCTTTGAGGTCGGGACCTATCGGGCACACCTCGCCGCCGATAAAGCCGAGCCCCTCATGCTCGCCGTATTCATAACTTTTATCGAAAAGAAGCTGCATGCCGAGGCATATGCCGAGCATCGGCTTGCCGTCCGCCGTTTCGCTTTTCAGCACGGGTATGAGTCCGCTTCTTTCAAGCTTTGCGTAAGCGTCGGCAAACGCGCCAACCCCCGGCAGAATTATGGCGGAAGCCGAGCGTATGATGTTTTTATCGGCAGTCACAACGCTTTCCGCGCCTATGTACTTAAGCGAAGCCGAGAGCGAAAAGAGGTTGCCAACGCCGTAATCTATTACAGCTATCATAATACACCCTTTGTTGTAGGCAGCGCGCCGCCCTTTTCGGGGTCAACTTTTACTGCCTGAGCCATTACTTTTGCAAACGCTTTGAACGCGCCCTCCGCCACGTGATGATTGTTTTCGCCGTACAGCTTTTTGAAGTGCAGCGCCATAGGGCAGGCGCGCGCAAAGCCGAGGAAAAATTCTTTGACGAGCTCAGCGTCCATATCGCCCAGCCTGTATTCGCCGGGGAAAGTTATATCGAAGTTGACGGCGGTGCGCCCGCTTAAATCCGCGGCGCACAGAATAAGCGCCTCGTCCATGGGCAGAGCCGCCCATCCGTAGCGGCATATGCCGCGTTTATCGCCAAGCGCCTTTAAAAACGCCTCGCCGAGCGCTATGCCGCAGTCCTCCACGGTGTGGTGTCCGTCGACATATAAATCGCCCTTGCATTCAAGCGATATGTCAAACCCGCCGTGCCGGGCGAACTGCTCGAGCATATGGTCGAAAAAACCGCAGCCCGTGTTTATTGAGTATTTGCCCGAACCGTCCAGGCAGAGACTGAGTTTTATATCCGTTTCGTTAGTTTTTCTTGAAATTTCTGCCGTCCGCATAGCCTTCCTCCGCGAGAATCAGCCCCGCCGCTTCAATAAATTTATCCATCTGCTCTTTCGTGCCTATGGTTACGCGCACATAGTCTTTTATTCTTTCATCCGAAAAATGACGCACGAGTATGCCGCGTTCTTTGAGCTTCAGATAGAGTTTTCCGCCGTCTGCCGCGCGGTGTTTTGCAAGCAGGAAGTTTGAAAGCGAATCGGTCATTTCAAACCCCATGTTTTTTAAAGTATTTGCGGTATATTCCCGCACGGATTTGATTTTTTCGGTGCATTCGCGGAAATAATTTTCCGCCTGAATGCTCTTAACCGCGGCGAACATGCTCATTCTGTTTATGTTGTACGGGTTGAACGAGCACCTGACCGCCTCAATCTCGGCGGCGAGCTCTTTGCAGGCAAAGCAGAAACCCACCCTCGCGCCAGCAAGCGAACGCGACTTGGACATCGTCTGCACGACGATAAGATTATCGTACTTTTCAACGAGCGGCGCAGCCGACTGTCCGCCGAAATCTATGTACGCCTCATCTATTATAACAAGTCTCTGCCGATTTTGCAATATCAGCTCTTCAATCTTTTGCGGCGGAAGATAAACGCCAGTCTGCGCGTTGGGGTTGGCTATGCACACGGGGCAGCCGAACGATGCGTAATCGCCCACGTCTACGGTGAAATCGGCGCGCAGGGGCACCGTTTTGTATTCTATGCCCAGAAGCGAACACAGTACGGGATAAAAACCGTACGTCACGTCGGGGAAAACCACGCCCTTATCCTTTAAAAACGCCCTGAATATGTGCGCAAGATTTTCATCCGAGCCGTTGCCGAGACTTACGTTTTCGGGCGAGAGCGAATAAATACCCGCCGCCGCCTTTTTTAGCGGCGCTCCGCTCGGGTCGGAATAAAGATTGAGCTGTTCCGCCTGCAGATACGCCGATTCCGCCACTCCCTCCGCGGGAGGGAAAGGACTTTCGTTGGTGTTGAGTTTTATGTACCTTTTATCCTGCGGCTGTTCGCCCGGGACGTAGGGTTCAAGACAGGCAAGGTCTTTTGACAAAAAGCGCGACATTTTATTGATTACCCCCGTACTATGCCTTATTTACCCGCACTTTTACCGAATTTGCATGGCCGTAAAGCCCCTCGCTTTCGGCAAACTTTACAACGCAGTCCGCAGCCTTTTCCAGCTCGCTTTCGGTATAGTACATATAGGAAGATTTCTTGAGAAAATTATCCACGGAAAGCGGGGAAGAAAACCTCGCCGAACCGCCCGTAGGCAATGTGTGGTTGGGCCCTGCAAAGTAGTCGCCCAGCGCTTCGGGCGTGTATCTGCCGAGGAATATAGAGCCCGCGTTCCTGATTTTAGGAAGAAGGGCAAAGGGGTCGTCCACGCACACTTCAAGATGTTCGGGCGCAATTGCATTGGCTATATCCACCGCCTTCTGCATGCTTTCGCACACGATTATCTTGCCGTTGTTTTCTATCGAAGCGCGGGCAATATCCTCCCTCTGCATTGAAGAAAGCTGCCGCTCAAGCTCGGCCTGAACGGCAAGCGCAAGGCTTTCGCTGTCGGTGACGAGCACCGCCGAAGCGAGCCTGTCGTGCTCGGCCTGGGAAAGGAGGTCGGCGGCTACAAAAACGGGGTCGGACTTTTTGTCGGCTATAACTAAAATTTCAGAAGGTCCGGCTATCATATCGACGTTCACAAGTCCGTAAACGAGCTTTTTGGCGAGAGCCACGAAGATGTTGCCCGGCCCCACGATGACGTCGGCTTTCGGAATGCTCCCGGTGCCGTATGCGAGCGCAGCGATGGCCTGCGCGCCGCCCGTTTTGAAAACCCTTCCCACGCCCGCAACCTTTGCGGCGTACAGAATTTCAGGCTTTACCTTGCCGTCGTTTTTGACGGGCGTAACCATAATTATATTTTCAACGCCCGCAATTTTCGCGGGGATTATATCCATAAGGACGGTCGAAGGGTAGCTCGCCGTGCCGCCGGGGACATATACGCCCGCGACGGCTACGGGGGTGTACTTCTGCCCGAGTATCACCCCGCCTTCTTTTTTGAGCTCGAAGCCCGTCTTCATCTGATTTTTATGGAAGAAAGAGATATTCTCCGCCGAGGCGCGCACAACGCTTTTATAATCTTCCGAAAGCGCCTTTTCCGCCTCTTCGAACTCCTCTTCAGTGACTTCAAGATTATCCAAATCCGCGCCGTCGAACTTTTTGCCGTAATCTTTGAGCGCCGCGTCGCCGCGCTTTGCGACGTCTGCAAGTATGGACTTTACCACCTGTTCGTACTCGGCGTAGTCGTCTATCTTTCTGTTGAGTATTTCCTCTGTCTTATAATTTTTGTAAATCTTAATCATCGGGCAGCTCCTTTTTAAGTCTTTCCACGCAGGTTAAAATTTCATCCTTTTTGAAGCGGTAGCGCGCCTTGTTGGCTATAAGCCGCGCGCTTATGGGAAAGATTTCCTCAAGCACGGACATATTGTTTTCCTTTAAGGTTGTACCCGTCTCCACGATATCCACGATTACGTCCGAAAGTCCGAGTATTGGCGCGAGCTCTATAGAGCCGTAAAGCTTTATAACCTCTATGTCCCTGTTCCTGGAAGAAAAATACCTTTCAGCCACGTGCGGGAATTTGGTGGCAACCCTTAAAGGTCTGGACATGTCCTCCCTGAACCCGTTGACCGAAGCCACGCACATTCTGCAGCGACCCGTTTTAAGGTCTAAAAGTTCGTAGACGTCCGCGCCGCTTTCAAGAATGGTATCCCTGCCCGCAACGCCGATATCCGCAACGCCGTGCTCCACATAAACGGTTACGTCGGTAGGCTTTACCCAGAAGTAACTCACCCCGCTCTTTTCGTCGGTGAACACAAGCTTTCTGGTATCCTTTAAAAGCTCCTCGCAGGAATAGCCCGCCTTTTCAAGCATCTTATAAATTTTTTCGCCCAGTCTGCCTTTGGGCAAAGCTACGTTAAGCATAGTTTTATTACCTGTATTAAACACTAATCTGTACAATTTGCATAGTTTTATTTGTAAAAATAAGCAAATATGAATAGTTTGCTTGTTATTATATTTTATATGTTAAAGTTTTATTGTCCGCTTGAAGCGCATGCCTTTAGGTATTTCGCGGCTTGCAAAAGCGCTTTCGCCGCCCTCTGAAACGGACTTTACGGCGCTTAAAATATCCGCGGGTAAAGCATCTTTATTATAGAGCACGAGGACGTCTGCATCGTAATCGGCGGCGCCGCGGGTATAATAGTCGAGTTCGTCGGGATAAATGGCAAAACCTATGCCGCCGTCGCCCGCGCCGAATTTTTTTACGAGGTTATCGTATCTGCCGCCCGAAAGCACTGCGCGCGGAGATTTTTCGGCATATCCCTGAAAGACTATGCCGTTGTAGTATGCCGGGTCGTTGATGAGCGAAAAATCCACTTCAAAATATTTTGCCTGACCGCCGAGGGAGCGAAGAGCGCCTTCGAGTTCGTCCGCCGCGGAAATGCACCTTGAATTTTCAGGGAACAGCGAGCGGAGCAGAGCAATTTTATCGTTTGCCCCGCCTTCCGCGCCGATAAGCTTTTTAAGCTTTGAAGCAACCTCTTCGCTTATGCCGCAGTCTGAACATACGCAAGTTATATCGTGAAGGTTGCGCGCACGCACGCACGCCGCAACTTCGGCGGGGAGCTCTTCCCTGCCGCACTCGTTTGCAACGCCCTTGAGCGCGCCCATGTGCGAAATTTCCATGACGCACCCGCCGCCCGTCGCTTTAAGGCTTTCAGCCGCGAGTGAAAGCACCTCGAGCTGGGCGTATTCATCCACGTCGCCGACGTACTCTAAACCTATCTGACCTATTTCCCTGAACTGCCCGCCGGGGCGGTCGGGGCGGTAAACGCTTTCGCGGTAGTAGACCTTGCGCGTCTTTTTAAGCCCCTTGCAGTTTTTGACTATGGACAGCGTTACGTCGGGCTTCAAAGCAAGCAGTCTGCCGTCGCCGCCGCTGAAAGTTATTATATCCTTACTGCGCAGAAAATTGAGATTATCCGAATAAAGCGAATACTCTTCGAACCTGCGCATCTGAAAGCGCGAATACCCGTAACTTTCATACAAGCCCTTAAGACTTAAGTAAAGGCGCTCCTCTTCGGTAAGGTTGAGATTATCTTTTATCATTATCTTCCCCTTCGCCGCTCAGCTCTCCCTGCTCAGCGCAGTATTTTCCGAGTATTTCGCGGTAACCGCCGCTTCCGTGCTGAAGACAGCGCGACACGCGCGAAAGCGTGGCGGACGAAATATCCGTGATTTCTATTATTTTGTTGTATGTATAGCCCTTAAGAAGAAGTCTGGCGCACAGAAGCCGCTGGGAAAGCTGTTCTACCTCGGTATAGGTGCAGAGGTCTGCAAGCAGTTTTTCAAAGTCCTCAGCGCGGCTTATTCCTGCAAAAAGTTCATATAAATCTTTATGCGCCTGTTCCCTGTCGAATTTTTCCATATTTTAATGCGTTACCTTTGAATGCGGTTATCAGCCAGCTTCAGGCGGCGGCTGTGACCGTATATATTTTTTGACGTCAGTATTTTTTGACGCCCGCCTGTATATATATTACTTTATCACTTTAAATTTGTAAAGCGTTTTGAGAAGAAATTTGATATTTATCCTAAAAACATAAACCGAAGAGATTGAATATTATGCAAAGCAAAAAAATGCCGCCGCGCAGTATTCTGAGCGGCGGCAACCTGATATAAGCCTTTTATTAAGTTGTATACGCGTTGCCGCGCCATACTGCCGAGGCAATGCCTTTTTATACGGCAAACACACGGCAAGCCGCAGCAAGCAGATTTGCAGCTTAAAACTGCCTTACTTGCGCCATACTGCCGCGGCAATTCAGTTGAAAAAACCTTATAATGGCGGTTATCAGTCCAGATTTTCGGGCTGAGCTGCGGTATGCTTTTTCTTCCACAATCTCAGGAAAATTTTGCTTATTTCCACGGCGACGAGCGGGAAGAGCGCGAGCGCGAGCACTATCAGATACTGATACCACTCAAGGTATACGAGCTCGAAGAAGTCCATAACGCCGGGCACGAACGAAACTAACGCCACTATCGCAAGCGAGCCCGCCATTGCGCCGTAAAGGAACTTATTGTGACCCTGTCCGGGGCGGAAAACGCTGTCGTAATTGGAGCGCTGGTTTATCGCGTGAACGAGCTGCGAAAGCGAAAGCACCATAAACGTCATCGTCATTGCGATGTTGTGCGTCTCCTCTTCATTAGCGCCGAAGCACGCTTCGGCTATCCAGTAAGCAGAAAGCGAAGCCATTGTTATAAACAATCCGTGCAGAACTATGCGCGCTATAACACCCTTTTCAAACAGCGTGCCGCTTTTTACGGGCGGCACTTTCATCACGTTCCTGTCCGCAGGGTCTACGCCGAGCGCGATTGCGGGAAGAGAGTCCGTAGCAAGGTTGATAAGAAGCACGTGTATTGCAAGTATGGGGTCGGGCCAGCCGAAAAGGAAGGCGAGGAAAAGCGTTAAAATTTCCGATATGTTGCCCGCAACGAGGAACTGTATGACCTTTTGTATGTTGCGGTAAACGCGCCTGCCCTCCCTTATGGCGTGCTCTATAGTAGTAAAGTTGTCGTCGAGGAGTATCATGTCCGCGGCGTCTTTGGCAACGTCCGTGCCGGTTATGCCCATCGCAACGCCTATATCCGCCTCTTTTAAAGCGGGACTGTCGTTTACGCCGTCGCCCGTCATCGCCGCGACCTCGCCCGTGCGCTTGAGCGATTTTATTATGCGAAGTTTATCCGAAGGCGACACGCGCGCGAACACCACGCACGTCTTTACCGCCTCGTCGAGCTGTTCGTCCGTCATTTCGTCGAGCTCCGTGCCCGTAATTACAGTGTTTCCCTTTCTGAATATGTGAAGCTGTTTTGCTATTGCAAGCGCGGTGACTTTGTGGTCGCCCGTTATCATAATGACGCGTATGCCCGCATCGTGGCATGTTTCCACGGCGCCTATGACTTCCTTTCTGGGCGGGTCTATCATGCCGACCGCACCGATGAACGTCATGCCGTACTCCACGTCCGCCGTTTCCTCTTCGGGCACTTTTTCAAGTTTTCTCTTAGCAAAGCCCAAAACGCGCAGCGCGCTTTTGGACATATTGTTGCACAGTTCGAGTATTCTGCGGCGGTCGCCGTCCGTCATCTCGCGCACGCCTCCGCCCGTCTGGAAATGCGTGCACAGCGGCAGCATCTCGTCTACGGCGCCCTTGGTGTAGGCTATAAGCCCGCCCGACATTTTATTGAGCGTGGTCATTCGCTTTCTGTCCGAGTCGAAGGGCTGTTCGAAAAGCCTGGGGTGCTCGTCTTCGTAATCTTCGGAATTTATGCCGAACTTATCGGCAAAAAGTATGAGCGCACCCTCGGTAGGGTCGCCCATAGTTTCGCCGGGGCGGTCGGGGTCGAAGTGCGCGTTGCCGCAGAGTGCGCAACCGTCGAGAAGGGCCTGATAAATTGCGCGGTCATACTTTTCGGCTAAGTTTTCGGTAAGCGTAGGCGTGCCCATCGCAAAATCTTCGCCGACGGCTACGTGGGTCACCGTCATTTTATTGAGCGTGAGCGTACCCGTCTTGTCGCAGCAGACGACGGTTGCGCTGCCGAGCGTTTCAACGGCGGGCAGGCTTTTGACGAGCGCGTTCTTTTTAGCCATTCGCTGGACGCCGAACGCCATTATTATGGTCGCCGTTGCAGGCAGACCTTCGGGGATTATGGAAATAGCCAGCGATATGCCGAGAAGAACGAGCGACTGCCACGTTCTGCCGCCGCGCGCGAAGCCTATTATCATAATCACAACGCACACTATAAGCCCTATGACCGTCAGAATTTTGCCTACGGAATTGAGCTTCTTTTTTATAGGGGTCTGGAAATCGTCCTGCTTTTTGAGCATATCGGCAATTTTGCCGACCTCGGTATTCATGCCAGTGCCGACTACTATGCCCACGGCGTTGCCGTACATTACCACGGACGAAGAATAAGCCATATTCACCCTGTCGCCGAGGGGCGCGTCTTCGGGCAGCACGGTAGGGCCGTCCTTGGGCGCGGGAACGCTTTCGCCCGTGAGCGAAGCTTCCTGCACGCTCATGTTGTTGTCGTTTATTATCCTTATATCTGCGGGGACGATAGCGCCGTCCTCAAGATAGACTATATCGCCGGGTACAAGTTCGCTCGCGGGAACGATGCTCTCTTCCCCGTTTCTCAAGACGCGCGCGTTCGGCGCAGTCATCTTTTTGAGCGCTTCAAGCGCGTCTGCCGCCTTCTTTTCCTGAATTACGCCCACGGCGGCGTTAAGTACGATTACGCAGAAAATGACTATGGCTTCCGCCAGCCCCTCGCCGTCCACGAAGAACATCACGAGCGAGAATATCATTGCGATGAACAGTATTATGACCATCACGTCCGAAATCTGCTCAAAAATCATCTTCCATATGCTCTTGGGTTTTGTTTCCCTCAGAACATTTCTGCCGTATTTTTCAAGGCGGGCAGCCGCCTCCTCATCGGAAAGTCCCTCCTCGCTGGTCTGTAAAACCTCCTCGGTTTTCTGGTAAGACATCGCGTGCCAAGGCCGTTGTTGTTGGTCTTCCATGGTGCCTTTTTAAAAAATCCTCCTGAAAAAAATATATTCAAAACGCAAAAAGACATAACCATACAGGTCTGATACCTTATGGTTATGCCTCGGAATTTTGTATCAAGTTATAAATTATTCGTGGGTTGGCGTCGCTACAGTCGCCGTCTCCTGCGGACATCTATATATCCCCTTGCGTTTTATGTATTAAACATTATAGCATACTTATAAACATTTGTCAACTGCAATATTGCACGGCGCGGCGCGCGCCGGATGTTTCCGGCGCGCGCCGCATTAAAACATCGTCACATCATCGGCGCGAAAATCTGAAGCACCGCCGTAACCAGCGAGCGGAAGAAACCCGAACGGCGCTTTATATACATGCGCTGAACGCACTCGGGAAAGGTGTTTTCAAAGTCGTCGCAAAGTCCGTCCATAACAGTTTTGTCGTCGGTGTAGAGCGCGTTTTCGTACTGCTGGAAAAACGAACGAAGGTCGAAGTTGGCAGAGCCTATTACGGCGCATTTTTCGGTAAGAACGGACTTTGTATGCACGAACGCGTCGGACATTGTGTATACCTTTACCCCGCTTTTGGTGAGCTTATCGGCATTGTCGAGAGAAATAAGGTAGACAAACCCTTTGTCGGGCACGCCGGGCAGGACTATGCGCACGTCCACGCCGCTTAAAGCCTTGCAGGCGAGCAGATTGGTTATGGTGTCGTCGGGCACGAAGTAAGGCGTCATAATCCACAACCTTTTATTCGCCTGAGAAATGACGCCGGCGTAAATATCGCGCACGACGGGGTCGCGGTATTCCAGCCCCGCCGCATAGGGTATGAATACGCCGCCGCGTCCGCGCCCGCCCTGCTCTTCAGCCAAAGGCACTGCGCTTTCCGCGGGCTCTGCAAGTTCCCCGTCAGCGGCGCGCTTTGCCTCCGTTACGACGGTGGTTTTGCCCGCACCCACCTGAACATTTTCCGCAATCTTTTCAATTGCCCCGCACATATCCCCCGACGAAACGGGCGAAAGCAGCTTTCCGCCTTCGGCATACAGGAAGGGCGAATAGTCGAAAGATTTTTTAGTCACAAACTCCCACTGCCTTAAAAACATCAGCGTGAAGCCCTGAACGGCGTCGCCTTCAAGGCGCACGCCGTTATCTTTCCAGTAGCCGTAAAGGCGCTTTTCGTTGACGTACTCGTCGGCGATGTTTATGCCGCCCGTATATGCAATGCGACCGTCTATGACGGTGATTTTGCGGTGGTCGCGGTAGTTCATGCCTATTTTATAAAGCGGCACGAGCTTGTTGAAGGCATACAGCTGTATGCCAGCCGCCCTGACCTGTTTTTTGAGCTTATGCGCAAGTCTGCCGCTTGAGCCCATATCGTCGTAAATAATGCGCACGTCCACGCCCGCCGCGGCGCGTTCGGAAAGCACTTTGAAAAACCTGTCGAAAAGTCTGCCTTCCGCGACTATGAAATATTCTATGAAAATGAACTTTTCCGCCGAGGCGCACTTTTCGAGCATATCGTCGAACGCCGAAGCGCCCGAAGGGAAATACTCTGCGCGCGTGTTTTTATAGGGCACGAAGCCGGTAGCCGTCCTTATATAGCTTGCAGCGCGCGCGGTGCTGTCGCGCATGCCGCAAGAGGAGCAGCCCGTAAGCATGCCCGCGGACGAAGCGAGGATATCCGCGTACCTTTTGCGCGAAGCGCGGAAAAATATGTTTTCGTCAGACACGAAATAGATTAAAAAGCCTACGGGGAAAAGCACGAGCACTATCATTATCCAGACGGCTTTGGAGCGGCCGTTTTTGGACGTGCCGAGGATATAGAAGCAGGTTATTATGTCCAGCACTACGGAAAAAATGAGATAGCTGTGGAAAGCCACGGCGACCATTGTATGAAGGTACGCGAGCAGGCAAAGCTGCAGAAGGGCGATAAAAAGTATGACCATGCCCTTGAGCTTGCCCATGCCCTTGCGCTCCGTCTTTATGCGCACGATATCCCCGCCGTAAGACTTCTGCGCCCTTTTGAGGTGCGAAAGATGCTGGCGCTTTAATGTTCTGTTTTCAATGCGCATCTTCCGCCTCCACGTCAGAATTGTGCTCGGTTATGTCCCGCGCCTCGCGGAGGAGCGCCTCTATGTTTTCGCGCAGCACGGAGGCGACGGCGCCGTACCTTTGCTTATCCGTAGCGTGAACCTTGCCCGCCGTAGTTACCGCGAGGACAAAAAATATTATGCCCGCGGAAATGATTGCAAAACCGCTTGCAATGAATACGGACGTAGTCGAAAAAGCTACCACAACCGCGCCGTAAACGGTAAGCGCCGCGGCTATGAGGGCGAGGAGAATGCCTATTATAACCGCCCGCGCGACTATAAGCCTTGACGCCCTGCCGAGGAAGTTGAGAGCCACTTCAAACCTGACCTGAAGGAGCTGAAGTCTGTCCTTTCCCTCCGTTTTGTGCGGGCGGGCAAAATCCATATGGACGATATCGCCGAAGCGCACGTCCTCATACTGATTTTCCAGCCGCCAGCCAAACGCGCGGTAGGCCGCCCTTATTTTGTCCGCCTGTTCAGACTTTACAGCCACGGCGAGCTTATCGTCATCGAAAACAACTTTTTCGTCCATAAACATTGCACCTGATTTGATTGCGCGCACAAAATACGCACGCAGAACTATTCAAACTTCTTTAAAAAGCGGTTGAACTGAAACATATTTACCGCCGCCGCCACAGCGCAGAAAACCGCCGCCGCGCCCAGCGCCGCGACGACCGACCAGAACACCGCGGGATAGTCGGCCGTTATTTCCGCCGCGCGGGCTATGGCGATAAATATCACGCAAGCCGCGAGAAATGCGCTGAACGCTATCATGAACGAGCGCGAAAGTTTGCTTTTATGCACTATATACTTTTTAATGAGCGCCGCATACTCCGCCTCCTGCCCCTTGGGCACGGAAGTTTTGTCCAGCGCGGCAATCTGTCTGTACGTCATTTAAGCCTCCGCAGACCTTTTTCTTCAGGCGCCCTGCCGGCACGCGACATAAACCCCTCAATCAGATCTGCTTTAAATATTTTATACCCTTTTAATAAATTTTATATTAAAAATGCCGATATGTCAAACCGTAAATAAAATTTCACACAGGCAAGCGCCGCGGAAGAGCATGCCGCACGCGCGCTCAGCCCGCGCACAGCCGTATCATCGGGCGCGCCGCCACACTTTTTCAGTCCGCCAAAATATTCTGTCAGCCGCATACCGCCGATACGCCGTTCTGTTCTCCGCCTGCGCTCCTCAACCTTCCCCAAGCCGTTAAATTTGCCGTCTGCGCTCACGGGCGCAATACCGTAAGGCGAAGCTTAAAAAAACTGCCTGCGGCGCTTTGAATAAAAGCGCCGCAGGCAGCAGAAATTGACAAAAACACATTTATATATCGATGACGTTTCCGCCGCCTTTGCCGTCGCCTTTGCCATCATCTTTGCCGTCGCCGCGACCTTTGGCTTCTTCCTTACCCGCGTGCACCGCCGCGTATATCATGACGGCGAGGCTGCACACCGCGTCGAGTATCATGGATATGCCCACGAACACCATAAGCACGCGCGTGGTGGCAAAGGGATTGAAGATAATCACAAGTCCGAGAACGGCGCACACGCCGCCTATTACAGCGCCGAAAATCCAGCCTTTGTCGTTGAGTTTGTAAAGTTCGCCGCTCTCTATGATTTTAAGCACGCTGTCGACGATAAGTATAATGCCTAAAAGCACGGTTATAAGCTCTGCGATGAAATTGGGCGCAACTATCAGAAGTATGCCCGCCGCGACTATCACGCAGCTTAAAATAACTTCGTAAGAGCGCACGGGACGATGCCCGAAGCACAGGCAGAACTGGACTATGCCCCACAGAATTATGACCGCGCCGCTCACATAGCATACTATGCGCAAAGAATCTTCGGGGAAGGCTATAAACAGTATGCCCATAATCAGCATCGCCAGCGCAACGGCTATGCCCTGCACGTCAAGGCGGCTTAAAAAATTGTTCAACTTTTTCATTTTATCTCCCGTAAGCAATAAATAAAGCCGTGTTAATGCCGCGCCGATGCAAGACAACCCAAAATTAAAACAGCTTTCCGTTATGTTTATTTATACACCGCATTTGCGCCGCACAAACACATTTTTTTTAAAGCCTGCGCCGCGATACGGCGCGGAATATCAGCGAAATAACCAATAATACGAGCTCTATCACAAGGAATATGCAGAAGAAGAAAAGCAAAAACGCGCCGCAGGCGAGCACCCCGCCCGTAAACGAAGACAGCAGCGACGTATTGACCAGAGCCAGCACCGCATCCACCGCGAGAAATATGAAAAGGTACGCGACTATGCCCGAAAGAGCGCCCTTCACGTCCTCGCGGCTGAGCGTCATGTGAAGCGCTATAAAGCTCCCGACGAGCAGAAATACCCACCACTGCCATCTGCCTATATAGGTAAACATCAGCGCAAACGCGCTTAAAATGCTCAAAAGCGCGCCGCCCGCGTCGGAAGCGAAGTCTGCCTCGCCGACTTTTGATGAAACTTCGGCAAAAAGATCGGGAAGGAGCAGATAGAGTATGCCCGCAAGTATGAGCGAGCCGACAAACACGGGCGCAATGCCTATGAACAGGCAGCCGACCTTCTGATAAAGGTTTTTAGGGTTATATGAATGGCGCACATAGCCGAGCGTTCCGTCCGACGGGTCAAGGCTGAAAAGCTTTATTTCGGTAATTTTATGCCCGAATATAAGGCACATAAGCGCGTGCGAAGCTTCGTGCACGGGCGTGCCTATAAAACCCGTGGCATAGCACACATTGCGCCCGCGCGAACCGAAGTTACGGTAGAACGCGCCGTTAAGAAAAGCCGTCACCTTGCCGAAAAGAAAAATAAATCCGAGCGTGAAAGCCATCTGAAGTATGAAATTCAGAATAAAATAACCAAAATCCATAATTCCAATCCGCCCGCCGCGGCAAATGCGCGGCGGGGATAAAATATTAATTGATGCCGCAGTATGCCTTATTTACGGCTTTATGGCAACCTTCATGACGCCGTCCTTGCCGCTTTCGAAAAGGCTGTACGCCCTATCTATGTCTTTAAGCGGAAAAGTATGCGTAATAAGCGGCGAGACGTCTATTTTGCCTTGTGAAATGAGTTCAAGAATTTCCGCGCAGTCGCAGCCGTCCACGCCGCCCGTCATGAAAGTTAAATTTTTGCCGTACATTTCGGGCAGGGGCAGGGTCATGCTCTCTTCATAGAGCGCCGCAACCACCACAACAGCGTTCGGCCTTGCGTATTTCCACGCCGCAGAAAAAGACGAAGGCGTTCCGCCGCACTCCAGCACGCGGTCAGCCCCGCCGCGCTCAAGGCGCGCGGCTGCATCAGGCATATCCTCGGGCGAAATCACCTCGGCTTCGGGAATAAAGTGCTTTGCAAACGCTCTGCGCCCGCCGTCTTTTTCGCAAATTATAATCTTTGAAGGCTTTTTAAGCCGCGCGCACGCCGCGGCGCACAGACCGACAGGTCCCGCGCCTATTATAAGCACGCAGTCGCCCTCCTCTGCCCCGGATATCTTTACCGCCCAGTAACCCGTCGCAAGAATATCGCCTACAAACAGGGCGGACTCGTCGCTCACCCCTTCGGGAATCGCGGTGAGGCCGGTATCGGCAAACGGAACGCGCACGTACTCCGCCTGACCGCCGTCTATGCGGCAACCGAGCGCCCAGCCGCCGTTTTTATCCGTACAGTTATTGACGTAGCCGCGCTTGCAGAACCAGCATTCGCCGCAGAAAGTTTCCACGTTTATGCACACCCTGTCGCCGACGGATACATTTTTAACGTCCGCGCCCGCTTCTTCGACCACGCCGACCATCTCGTGCCCGACGGTTATGCCTTTAACGGCGCGCGGAACGGCGCCGCGCTTTATATGAAGGTCGCTGGTGCATATGCTTGCAAGCGTAACCCTTACCACCGCGTCGCGCGGGGAAAGCAGCTTTGGCTTCTGCTTTTCAATAAGCCTGAATGTGCCCTTGTCCGTATATGTATATGCCAGCATACCTTCTCCCTTACAAATTAATGCGCCCGCGCGCACAAAGCGCGCAAAACCAGAATTTTTTCAGCCGCCTGAAAAGACGGGCAGTTTTGCACACATACATTATACCCCCGCGCAGCAAAGCTGTCAATATGAGTTTCGGGCATGCCGAAAAACGCTGCGCTCGCCGCAAATTCATGTCGCAAATAAAATAAGGAAGCCGCAAAAGCCTCCTTATTTCCGTGCACGTTTATTCCTTGCCCGTTAAAAGCGCCGTTTTTAAACGTAAAACCATTCAGCGCCGCGCGGGCAGACTTAAATAAGTCAGCCCCTTATGAGGT
The DNA here is from genome assembly GCA_944368065.1 of uncultured Clostridia bacterium. GTDB lineage: Bacteria > Bacillota > Clostridia > Christensenellales > Borkfalkiaceae > Coproplasma. Next base: position 114,800 of record CALVWV010000011.1, read on the forward strand.
CGGCAAGTTTTCCGCCCGTTATTCTGATAAGTTCGGCGCTTGAAAGCTCCACCTGCATGCCCACCTTGCCGCCGCTTACAAATATTTTTTTGCCTTCGGCAGAGCTGTCGAAATATGTGGGGAAGAGCTTTTTCATTCCTACGGGCGAGCAGCCGCCGTGGATATAGCCCGTCGTCGGCAGAAGCTGCTTCTGCGGCAGCATCTCGACCGACTTTTCGCCTGCCGCCCTTGCCGCTTTCTTCAGATCGAGTTCAGCCGCAACGGGTATTACGAACACGTAAAACTTCCCTGGCCCCGCAGTGGTTACCAGCGTTTTATACACCCTGTCTACGTCTTCGCCCAGCTCCTTTGCAACCTCCACGCCCGAAAGCGCGACGCCGTCGTACGTATAAACTTTATAATCCGCGCCGTCTTTTTCAATTATGCGCATTGCATTTGTCTTGGTCATATTTTTTTGCTCCGCTTAATTTATAATGTCGTTATGCGTTCATTTTTCCGACATGAACGAAACTATGCTCCTGCCGTCGGCAAGCCCTTTATCGTACAGGCGCACAAGATTTTCTTTGTCGCGCGTGAGGGTATCCACCCCGCAGGTATCGTCGGGCGCGACTATGATGAGCCTGCCCTCCTTTTCGTACTTTTCGGCAAGCTCCAGCGAAGAGTTGTACCGCTCCGCGCGGAGCTTTAACCCCTCCGCCGCCGCGGGATACTTTTTTGCAATCCTTTCGGCTATTTTAATATCCGACAGGGATACCCGCCTGAAATCGCGCGGCTTGGTCAAAAGAAGGACGACCCTTTCGCACCCTTCTTCAAAAGCCTTTTTAACGGGTACGGGGTCGGAGAGCGCGCCGTCAAAGTAAGGCACGCCGCCTATTATATACGGCTGATTTACGAGCGGCAGAGTGCTTGAAGCTTTCAGCGTATCGTAATTATCCTGCGAAATATCCTCTTTGCCAAAATACTTCGCCTCGCCCGTGAGCGCGTTTGTGGCAACTACCAGAAAATCCATATGATTGGACTTCATTGCGGGATAGTCTATGGGGAATTCTCCGTCAGAATTGCTTAAAGTGCCGTAAGCGTAGTCGAGATTGACGTAATTTCTTTTGAAAAAGAAGTTAAAAATGCCCATATACTCCTTGCGCAGAGCGTAATTTGTGTAAAACACAAAGTTTCTGCCGCGCTGGCGCGCAAGGAAGGACGCTATGTTGGCGCTGCCCGCCGAGACGCCTATGCCGAGGTCGAAGTTTATTCCGTTTTCAAGGCACGTGTCGAGCACGCCCGCGGCATAAATGCCCCTCATGCCGCCGCCTACGTCTATTACCGCTGTTTTCATCTCTTTCTCCTGTGCTTTCTTTCCGCGAAAATGTGCGGAGCAGAATTTTCCGTTCGCCTGCATTATACCACAAATTAAAATTTTTCTCAAAACATCGGGTAAATATTTTTGCGTTGCTACATATTTACACTTTGTCAGAATTCAATATATTTTTCCTCCGCATTATCTTTTGATTTGTTCTTAGGTAATGACAAGCGGCGGCAGAATTCTTCTGCCGCCGCTTTAAAATTATATATCGTTTTCACTTCAAGCCTTCTTTTTGGGACGCTTTTAGGAAAAAAATTACCCGCCGCCGAACAGAATATCTGTTGAGCGGGAGACAGCTGCATTTAACCGCTTAAAGGTGCGCAATACTGTCCAGGCACAGATAAATCAGTCCGCGGATTAAATGCACCAGATTGTTATTGCGCCTTTATATTCGACGAAAAATTCCACGCCTTCGACGACCTCGACCGTCCCCTCCGCTACGCCCGTATCCGAAGGAAAAACCGAGCACGCAAGGCAAATTCTGTCGGACGCCCACACAGGATAACTGCCATAATATTTTATGAAAATTTCATCATTTTTCAGGTCTTCAGCCTTGCCATAGCTGCTCTTTATAGCGTCAACGTACTTCGGTCTGAGCTCACCCTCATCAAACTCACCGAAATGATTATTGATATCGGCTATTTGTCTGAGCGTAATAAGCGAAAAAAATGCACTCTTATATGCCGCACTGAAAAGCAGCGTATATGCAAATTTCAGTTTTCAGTCAATATCTGTCTGAGAACGGGAATAAGATAATCGGCTATAACTTTGTTGCCCGCGTCATTGGGGTGCAGACCGTCTTCGAAATAGGTTGAAAACGTTTCGTCCGAAAGGTTCATTCCTTCAAGGTTATAAAAATCTACGCACGTAAGGTTATACTGCGCGCTTAGCTCTTTTACCGCATCGCAATACTCTTTCAGAGTGTTGCCGCTGTCGTTGAGTTCGCCTTCGGGGTAGCCTGTTACGGAATTATCTCGCTGGAAAGGGGTAGCCGTCACAATCACTGCCTGCGGATATTTGGCAGAAAGCCTTTCGAGGAGCGTTGCATATGCGCCGTAAAAAGTATCAGTACCCTCGTCCCCCGCCTTACCCAAAGGCACCTCGCCCGTGGTTGCGCCGTAATCGTTAGTGCCGCCGAGCACAAAAATCAAATCGGCATTTTCCGATATCTGGCTGTATCTGTTGACAAAAGCATAACTGTCCATAACTCCGCCGCTCGTACCTACGGTTGCGCCCGAAAAGCCGACATTCTGGGCATAACTTATAAAATCCTGCTTTGCTATAAGATTTGTGAACCGCGCAGACTGAGACGAGCAACCCTGTCCGTAAGTAATGCTGTCGCCGAGGAAAGCCAGGTAATACCCTTCGCCGTCTTCCTTATCGTCGCCGCTTCCCCCGCCCGAGCACGCCGCCGCAAGCGGCATAAAATATAATGCAAGGCATAAAAAGGCGACCATAAATAATTTTTTCATAATTTCACCTCGGTATAAAAGTTTATCTGAATGCAGGCGCAGTCAGAAAAATTGTCCGCCGCGGAGAGCGCGGCGGACCGTATTAATTTTGAATACCGTCAACACAAAGCATCAGCTTGCCGCAGAATATCTGCCGCCGAAACGATGCAGAATTACTCATCTTTGAGTGCGGAATCCCTGTAATCTTCGCGCATGAACGCCCCGACTACCGCCGCGACGACGGGTACGAGGAAGAGACCCGCAAACACCGCGCCGAGCGTGGCGTTTCCGCCTACGAAATTTACCTGATTCCACACATCGGACAGCGATTCGAGCGCAAGTATGAGGTGCTGACCGAATGCAAATCCGTATATAATACAGCTGACCGCAGGAACGAAATCGAGAAATTTCAGCCCCGTAAAGCAGTAAGCTATTGTGAGCAGCGAACCCACGAGCATAAGCGCGAATGTGAGGGACGAAAATGTTCTGTCGCCGTAATCGGATGCGATATATGCCACATCTATTGCAAGAATGAGCACGGCGGAAGCAAGACTTACATAGTAGCCTGCGCGCCTTCCTTTAAAGCGCGAAAGGAGCAACTCTTTCATACCTTTTCCTCCTTTTTGCCGAGCACGTTGACTTTATACAGCACAAACATTACCGCACAGCCGACTGTTGCAGCGCCTATCACCACATCTATGGCTATAAGCGCACCCTGCCACCAGGGAGTGAACTCTGCCGCCACCATGTCCGCTGTATAGCCGTTTATCAGGCTTGAGCGCGACATTGCGTAGAAGAAATGTTTGTTGGCAAGCCTGAGCTGCTGAAGCAGATAGCCGTCCCTGTTGGATACTATGTATGTGCGCGCCTCGGTACCGCACGCCGTACGGGCGTTGAAAGTATCCGTGCCCGCCGCAAGGCTTGCAAGCGTGGGATTGTTATTTGCCGTCCAGGAGGCGACGGAGTCGGTGATAGTCACGCCTTTGAATCCCCACTCGCCGCGCAGCACGTCCGTAAGGACAGCCTTGCAGGTGTACATCGTGCGGTTACCTACGCGCGAGCACGACATCATTGTCGCAAGAGCGCCGCCTTTGGTAAATGCGCCTTCAAAACCCTTGAGCGGGCCCTGACGGAAAGCCTGTTCGGTATAGTAAACGCACAGTTCCGTCCTGTTTGTTTCCTGATCGTTGCCCGCAAAATGCTTGGGCGAGGCGTTGAGCCCGCCCGCCTGCATAGCTTCGCACTGGGCAGCAGAGCAGTGATAACTCATTATGGAATCTTCCGAATAATACTCGAAGTTGCGCCCCGAGAAAGGCGTTCTGTGTATGTTGCAGCCGGGCGACCACAGCTGGGTCGTGCCGCCGTATAAGCACTCTTCCGCAATGAACGTGCCCCTGTCGGCAAGTATCTGTTTATTCCACGTAGATGCGGCAACCACCTCGTTGACGCGGGTTGTGGGGCTGTTGGTTTTGTACCCCGCCTGAGGACCTGCAGGTCCGTCCGAGTTTGTGTTCGCACCCTTGCCTATATCGGATATGGCGTCCTGACCGAAATTTTCGCCTATCATGGTGCTCATTTCGGTTATGCTGAGCTGATTCAAAAACGTCTCCCATCTGGGGTCATCGAAGGGCACGTCGCGCATTTCAACGAGCTTTAAAGTAACTTCGGTATCCTGCGTAAACGATTCGTAAGCGGGCGCGTCGGCGGGCTTTACGTACGTCGTACCCTCCATCTGCTCTATCATCTCCTCGGAAGCCGTAAGATTATCGTACGTTTTCGGGAAAGTGTTCCAGTCCGAACGGGTAAGATATGTAACCACGTCGTTTTCAAACCAGTAATTATAGTCTATGTCGTCGAAAAGGTTGCTTACAACGTTCCCCGTTTCTGGCGACACCGCATAAGTTGTGTTGTCCGTCTCTTCGAGCGTGTCCTTTACCGCCTTTGAAGCGTCGCCTTCAACGGTCTGACCGCGCTCGTCGAACATTCCGCTCACTTCGCGCGCAGCGAGCACGTTATTGAGCGCATCGTGGCTGTCCTCGCCTATGGCAAAGTAATAATCGCCCTCGTCGAACACATAGCAGCCCTTCTTTGAAGTATCGGCGCCGTTTGTCGCGTTCATATCGTAAGCGGCAAACAGATAATCGCTGACCGTTATGGTTACAGTCTCGCTCTCGCCCTCGGCAAGAAGTCCCGTCTTGGCATAATCGAGGAGCTGTATCGCAGATTTCTGCGTCATACCGTCCTCGTACGGAAGCTGTACATAGAGCTGTACCACCGACTTTGATTCGCCGCTGTAGGTGCAGCCTTCGGGATAGCCGTTGTTTGTGACCTTTACTTTGGCAGTCACCTCGTGGGTCTCTTTATCCCAGACTATGCTTTCAACTTCCTGCGTGAAGTCGGCGTAGGAAAGTCCGTAGCCGAAGGGATATACGATTTCGTCCGCATAGTCCCAGCTGTTCGACTGGCTTGCATATACGCCCGCACTGCCCGAAGCATTGTTTATGCCGAGCACCTGGTCCTGATAGCGCGTTTCATAGTACTTGTACCCGACATATATGCCCTCCGCCTCTACAATATAATTTGCATCCACGTTGGAGAAAGTGTGGTCGAAGGCATTCTGCACGGCAGCCGAAGAGAGCGAATCCGCGGCATACGTATCCACGAAATGCCCCGAAGGGTCTGCCTTGCCCACGATAAGATCGGCAACGCCGGAGAAGCCTAAAAGTCCCGTTCCGCCTATCCAGAGGCAGGCGTCCACGCCGTACTGTTCCTCGTCCACCCAGCCGAGCTCCATGGGGTACGCGCTGTTTATAAGCACTATCGTCTTGCCGAACCTGCCATCATTTTTAATCATTTCCAGAAGGTCGGCTTCCTGCTGATGAAGGGCGAGCTGGGATATGCCGTCCGCGTCCTCGTAAAAAAGGTCGCGCCCCTCGCCGCCGTCGCGCGAGAACATTACTATGGCGACGTCGTTATAGTCGTTCGTCCACGAAGAGCGGAGAGTCTGGGTGTAGAAGTTTATATCCTCTTCGCCTATGGAAGATTTCTGGCCCGCATCGTTTTCCACGGCAACCTTTACGCGCTGCGTTTTGCTTGAAGCGTAGGCGTTGTATAACGTTTCGTTAATGGCAAAGCCCTCTTCTTCAAGCGCGCCTTTCAATGTGACGAGGCGGCTTTCATCGAGCGTAGGTCCGCCCGAATTGCCGCGGTAGACGGGGTCCGCCACCGCCCTGCCGAAGAGCGTAACTCTGCGCTCGTCAGAAGAAAGGGGCAGTGCGTTGCCCTCATTTTTTACGAGCACCGCGCCCTCCGTCATCGTCTGTATGTCATGCGCATCGGAAGCGGCGCGCATCAGCTCAAAGTTTGCGTCCGATATCGTACCGTCGCCGAATGACGAGGGATAGTAATTTGTATCCCCGTCAGCCGCAACTGTAGGCGCCTGAACGCCGAGCGCTATGTTGACATTGCCTTCCCACTTGAAGAGCAGCGTCGTAAGAAATACGGCGCAGCCGAGCAACACGCCGCCCGCGGCGGTAAGCCCGCGCCATAACCTTGTCTTTTTCATGTCCGTCACCTTACATCAGGCATTCGCGGGAGCGAGGGTCGTATAAGTAAAGCTGTAAGTAGCCGTATCCACAACTATGCTGGTCTGGGCAAAGGCGTTTGCAGCTATGTACTGCTCCTCGGTAAGAGCGGCGTTGCCCTCTCCCGCGGCAGCCTGACCCATGGCGTCCGTCCAGGCAAGCGTGCTGATATAAGACGTGCCGCCTACCGTATTGCCGCCCGAGAATTTGACGATTTCCGTAGGAGATGAAAGCGTGAGCGTAAGCAGACCTTCTTCCTCGGAAGAGGTGAACGTGCCGTAGTAAATTTCCACCGTCTGTCCCCTGTCGTTCGTGCCGCTTACGTCCATATCGCCCGTGTCTGCGGGGTCGAACGCAAGGTCGCCCGATATCATTTTGGAAGTTACCGTAAGTTCGTAAGTATTGTCGTCAAAAGTCTTTATTGTCTGGACAGAGGTCGTCACCTGTTTGAACGTAAAGTTGGGGTAAGCCGACATGAACGTGAAAGCACCCGAAGAATACAGCGCGTTCAAATCAGCCGAGCCGCCGGAGCACGCAGCAAGCGCGCCTGCAGATGCGATGAGTGCCGCCGATGCCGCTATCGCAGCAATTTTTTTGCCAAGTTTCATTTTCAAGTTCCTCCTTAATGACGCATTTTTTCTTTTTGTGTTAATTTGTAACGTCGGCTACCATTATGAATGAAAAAAATTAAAATACAAGCAGTTCGTCCTCAACTGCAAAAAAGAGCTCTCCAATTAAAGGCGGGTCTTAGTTTATGACGAAAAAAGCCGTATTCGTGCGGCGCGGGCGGGACTTTTTTCAATCGTTATTGACAAACAATGAATTTTGCTTTATTCTTGTTTCAGGGAAAAATGATATGATAAAGTGTGCAACAGTTGAAGACGACGCCGCCCAGGCGGAGGCGCTTAAAAGTCACATAAAAAAATTCGGGGAAGAAAGCGGCGACGTTTTCGAAATCAGGGCATTTTCCAACGCCGTCAACTTTCTTGAAAATTATACGGCGGACTACGACCTTGCGTTCATAGACATACGAATGCCTTACATAAACGGCATGCAGGCCGCCAGAATGCTGCGCGAAAAAGACGACAGAATAATGATAATATTTGTGACCAGCCTTGCACAGTACGCCATAGAGGGCTATTCCGTGGGCGCGACGGACTACCTGTTAAAGCCCGTAAGCTATGCCGATTTTTCGCTGACTATGACGCGCGCAATGCGCAGCCTCGGCAAGAAGGAAGGCGTGCTCTTCATATCGGCTAAAGAGGGAAACGTATGCCTTAAAATTTCGGGCATCATATATATCGAAACGCAGGGGCACAACCTCATTTACCATACGGCGGACAAAGAGTATATGCGGTACGCTCCGCTCAAAACAGCCGTAAAAGAGCTGGAAGGCAAAGGCTTCTCCCTCTGCAACCGCTGCTACCTCGTCAATCTGAGTTATGTGCGCGGGATAAAAGATTTTACCGTAACCGTCGGGGATACCGAACTTCAGATAAGTCAGCCGCGCAAAAAGCAGTTTTTGCAGGAAATGAAAAAATTCACAGGCAATTAACCATGGACTGGCTGTTTGATTTACTCGGTGTATATACGCAGTTTTTCATAATGTGCGCGCAGGAAGCTATTATGCTGTTTTTGTACCTGCTCGCCCTGACGTGGTACAAAAAGAAGCGCAGATTTTACATAGCGCGGATTCTGATATGATTTGTCGTCTCGGTTCTTCTCTGCATTCCGCTCGGCATACTGCGCACGCACTTCAACATAATTCCGGTAAGGATATTCAACACCGCGTTTTTGCTGCTTGCCACGCTTGCCGCGCTTTTCATAAGCTACCGCGAAAAGGCCAATGAAATTATGCTCTGTTTTGCGGGAATAATAGCAGCCAAAAATATGTCGGGGCAGATATTTGCGCTCCTTCTCAACATGTTCGGCGTGGATGACCTCGTAAGCATGTCGTTCTTTGCCGACTACGACGTGGTGCGCGACTGGATTATTTACTTTGCCATACACATACTGCTGCTTTCCGGCGTTTATATCTTTCTGCGCAAGCGCGAAAATCTGCAGGACGACCGCTCAACCGTGCGCGCCGTGAGCCTCGCCGCGATAACTTTCCTCGTGGCAACCGTGCTGAGCACTTATGCAAGGGCTTATCAGGCGGAAAGTTTTGCGCTTTCTGCCTGCATAAAGATATTCCTTCTGATAATATACGCCTTCATACTCATAATGCGCTCGGACATCTTCTTCCGCAGCCGAATAAAACAGGAACTGTACGTCACCGAACAGCTACTTTATCAGGAAAAGAAGCACTACGACGAAATTAAAAACAATATCGACGTAATAAACATGAAGTGCCACGACATAAAGCACCAGCTTGACAATTTTCACGGCAGACTGACCGAAAGGGAACTCGAAGAGCTGCGCGAGGCAATTCAGATTTACGATTCAAACATAAAAACGGGCAACGAGATACTCGATACAATACTCTTCCAGAAGCGGCTTTATTGCGAAAAGAACGGCATAAGGTTAAAGTTCATGGCGGACGGGAAACTGCTCGGTTTTGTGGAAGGGAACGATTTGTATGCGCTTATAACAAACGCGCTGGACAACGCCGCCGAAAGCGTGGTAAAACTTGCCGACGAGGATAAACGCATAATAGATTTTCATGTATGGCGCGAAAACGCCTCCGCTGTGATTGAGGTGGCAAACTTCTTTCACCCCGAAACATACGAAGGAGCTACCGCAAAAGAAGACAAGGTGCACCACGGCTACGGAATAAGAAGCATGAAATATATAACGCAGAAATACGGCGGCACTCTCAGCATATCCCGAGAAAACAATATTTTTACGCTTACAATCACTCTGCCCGTCCGCGACTTAAAACAGGACAAAAAAATTTACCGATAAATGCAGAATATCAAAAGGCAAATATTTAAAAATTAACGCCCTCCCGCTTTACGGGAGGGCGTTCCGTTTCGTGCCAGCAATATGCCGATACAAGTGCCGCGCACTCGTCTGCCGAACTGCCTGCCGCCGTACATATTGTCCGCTCAACGTACCCTCCTGCTGCGTTTTCGCCCACATATTAATTATCAGAGCAAAATAATTATTGCTTTGATTTTTTCGATTTAACTAAACTTACAATAAGCATTGAAGTGACGTAAACTGTCAAAGTAAAGACTTAAAAAAAAATAATCCCGCCCGCGAGCAATTGCTCGCGGGCGGTACAGCGCCGAAACAGATTCACAAAAAAGTCTTTTCCAACGGATCAGGTTTACATTTTACCTTAACATATATTCCGCTTATAAGAGCAACCAACATAAACACCCCTTCGGGAATAAGCATATAGAACAAATTTATATCTGTACAAAAATATAAAAGCACCTCTAACCCGAATAAAATTATTGCAATTATATCATCCAGCAATCCCATCACAAACACAAAAAAGTACTGTGAATATTTTAAAGGACTGACTGCAACTTTATATGGACCGGTGTATGGTATAAAAAACGAAACATACCAAGGCAGTTCAATTTTTTTACGCCTGCTGAGTCTTTGATTGAGGTAATAATTTAAACCTCCAAGCCCATCAAAAACAAAGAAAAATCCAAAAAAAGTAAGTACAATTACAACAACCAGGTCAGATTCATTCATATATTTTTCTCCTGATAGGATATTCGTGTTTGCCGCGGGCTAATCCATTCAAATCAATATAATTCAGTTAAAATGGTAATATTATTTTAAACCCATTATACTCAGATGTCAATAACGAGTCTTGATACACAAATAACAATGCAGCCGCGTAAATTTACCGTGGCTGCATTTAATCAACTGATATTATATGTAATCAATAGCAATATTTATTATTAAGAGCTTTCAACAAGCATATGAAGAAATCTTCTGAATTGTTTTTTCTCATCATCAATTGCCTGTTTATACTCATCCATGTTAAATGAATGAACCGAAGCAATTTTTTTATTATCATGTTTCTCAATAAGCTCTTGTATACCATATTCCTTAATAAAAGTCATCATATGCTCGCCTATAAAATAAATAGCGAAAGCATTCTTATTGAAAAACTGTAAATCATTTATTCTAACCTTATTAAACACCTCAATCATTTCTTTTTTCAAGACTAATAACGCTTGTCTATACATTACCAACTCAAAAATATTGCAATAAAAATCTTTTATTATTTTATCCGCATCTTTTTTTAATATCCCTCCACGCGCCAAGTTAGACAATTCATTAATGTCATATAATGATGTGTAATGAGTATTAAGCTTTTTTCTGTAAATTATTATAACTCATAACTAACTTATCAAAGCCTTGAATTAAAACACTTTCCAAATCGTATTTAAAATTAATTAACGCATTATAATTTGCGAAATCTAATAAAATTTCAAATTTATCCGTAAATCTGAAAAACTGCTCTTGTAATTGAGACAAATTATGTTTGGCTTTATTGCTGAAATAACTAATTATTGAGAC
>CALVWV010000012.1 GCA_944368065.1 uncultured Clostridia bacterium
CCGAAAAAATAAGGGAACTTTCCAAAGGCGAAGTAACCAAACCCGAAACCATAAACTACAGAACGCAGAAGCCCGAACGCGACGGCCTTTTCTGCGAAAGAATATTCGGCCCGATGAAGGACTGGGAGTGCCACTGCGGCAAGTACAAGCGCATACGCTATAAGGGCGTCATATGCGAAAAGTGCGGCGTAGAGGTAACCCGTTCCAAGGTCCGCCGCGAGCGCATGGGTCACATCGAACTTGCCGCTCCCGTATCGCATATCTGGTACTTCCGCGGCGTTCCCTCGAGAATCGGCCTTGTGCTCGACATGAGCCCCAAGGCGCTCGAGCAGGTCATATACTTTGCCTCGTACGTCGTAATTGACCCCGGCACGGTTCCCACCCTCGAGTACAAGCAGATAATAAACGATAAAGAACTTTTGGACATAGAAGAAAAGTACGGCGACAGCTCGGTGACCGGTCTTAAGGTAGGCATGGGCGCCGAAGCTATCCGCGAACTTTTAATGGCGGTTGACCTTGAAAAGGAATGCGCCGAATGCAAACAGATAATAGAGAACAACCAGGCGGGTCAGAAGAGGGTAAAGGCGGTAAAGCGCATAGAGATACTCGAAGCCTTCCGCAAGAACCAGCAGCGCCCCGAATGGATGATACTCACCGTTCTCCCCGTTCTTCCCCCCGAGCTTCGTCCCATGGTACAGCTCGACGGCGGCAGGTTCGCATCTTCCGACCTCAACGATTTGTACCGCAGGGTTATAAACCGCAACAACAGATTGAAGAGGATGATGGAGCTCGGCGCGCCCGACATGATAGTCAAGAACGAAAAGCGCATGCTTCAGGAAGCTGTTGACGCGCTCATCGATAACGGCAGGCGCGGCAAGCCGCTCGCAGGTCCTTCCAACAGGGAGCTCAAGTCCCTTTCCGGAATGCTCCGCGGCAAGCAGGGTCGTTTCCGTCAGAACCTCCTCGGCAAGCGCGTAGACTACTCCGGCCGTTCGGTTATCGTCGTAGGTCCCGAACTCAAGCTCTATCAGTGCGGTCTGCCCAAGGAAATGGCAATCGAACTCTTCAAGCCCTTCGTAATGAAGAGGCTCGTCGAAAGCGGCCAGTGCCACAACATCAAGAGCGCGAAGCGCACCGTAGAAAAGGCTAAGCCCTTCGTGTGGGACGTGCTTGAGGACGTAATCAAGGAACACCCCGTACTTCTCAACCGTGCGCCCACGCTGCACAGGCTCTCCATTCAGGCGTTTGAGCCCGTGCTCATCGAAGGCCGCGCTATCAAGATTCACCCGCTCGTATGTACGGCGTTCAACGCCGACTTCGACGGCGACCAGATGGCCGTTCACGTTCCTCTTTCGATAGAAGCTCAGGCGGAAGCAAGATTCCTGATGCTTTCCTCCAACAATATATTGAAGCTTTCGGACGGCAAGCCCGTCATGCAGCCTTCGCAGGATATGGTTATGGGCGCTTACTACCTCACCATAATAAGGCGCGAAGAAGGCAAGTTCTACCGCTGGAGCGGAGACAGATACGTTGAATGCTCCGAAGGCGACGAGGGCGCTGAAAAGTATGTGCCCGGCGCGTACATCTCCGAAGATGAAGCGCTCATGGCTTACCAGACCAAGTTCATCCACATGCAGGACGAAATTTACGTCCGCAGGACTCTCACCATAAACGACGCAAACTCGCCTTACAACGGCGAAACGGTTACCGGCAAGGTAAAGACCACCGTCGGCAGAATAATATTCAACAACGAAATGCCTCAGGACCTCGGCTTCGTAGTAAGGAAGAATAAGGAAGATTATCTTAAATACGAAATTTCCTACGACTTCCTCGGCTCCAACGTCGCGGTAGGCAAAAAGCAGCTCGGCAAGATAGTTGAACGCTGCTTCAAGACGGGCGGCGCTCCCAGAGCGGCTGACGTTCTCGATAAAATCAAGACCCTCGGCTACAAGTATTCGACTGTCGGCGCTATAACCACGTCGGTATTCGACATGCACATTCCCGACGAAAAGAAGAAGATTGTCGAAGAGACAGAGCAGAAAGTCTTCCAGATAGAGCGCAAATACCAGCGCGGCCTTCTCAGAGAGGAAGAGCGCTACAACGCCGTAATCAAGGCGTGGGACGACGCTACCGACGAAGTTACCGACGCGCTTAAAAAATCGCTCGATAAGTTCAATCCCATATGGATGATGGCTAACTCGGGCGCCCGCGGTTCAATCGACCAGATGAAGCAGCTCTCCGGCATGCGCGGACTGATGGTTAACCCTCAGGGTAAAAAGATAGAAGTACCCGTTAAGTCGTGCTTCAGGCAGGGGCTTTCCGTTCTGGAGTACTTCATTTCTTCGCACGGCGGCCGTAAAGGTCTTGCCGATACCGCACTTAAAACGGCAGACTCCGGCTACCTTACCCGCCGTCTCGTAGACGTTTCGCAGGACGTTATCGTCCGCGAAGAGGACTGCATGGCAGGCAGCAAGAAGCCCCGCGGCATGATAGTAAAGGCTATAATCGGTCCCAACGGCGAAGTTATCGAAGGACTTGAAGACAGAATTCAGGGCAGATTCGTTGCCGAAGACGTCAAAGACAAGGATGGCAACATCATAATCGGTCAGAACGAATTCGTTACCGACGCCATTGCAAAGAAGATTGTGGATGCGGGCATAGAGCAGGTATCCATACGTTCGATATTCAGCTGCAACTCGCGTTACGGCGTGTGCGCAAAGTGCTACGGCAAGAACATGGCAACCAACACCCCTGTACAGGTCGGCGAAGCGGTAGGCGTTATCGCGGCTCAGTCCATAGGCGAGCCCGGTACCCAGCTTACCATGCGTACCTTCCATACCGGCGGTATAGCTGCCACGGGCGATATTACCCAGGGTCTTCCCCGCGTAGAAGAACTTTTCGAAGCGCGCAAACCCAAGGGCTGCTCGACCCTTTGCGAAGTTTCGGGCGTCGTTTCAATCGACGACAGCGACAACTTGAAGCACGTATTTGTGCGCGACCCCGTAACTAACGAGGTTAAGAAGGAATACACCCTTCCTTTCAATGCAGAGCTCAAAGTCAAGAGCGGCGAAAAGGTAGAACCCGGCACCGTGCTCAATGCAGGTTCGGTATATCCTCAGGATATCCTCCGCATTTCGGGCGTAAAGGGCGTTCAGGACTACATTCTCGAACAGGTTCAGTCCGTATACCGTTCTCAGGGCGTTGACATCAACGACAAACACGTTGAAATCATCGTTCGTCAGATGCTCAGAAAGGTAAGGATAGAAAGCGCAGGCTCTACCGACCTTCTTCCCGGCGAAACCGTGGATATGTTCGCCGTTGAAGAGGCAAACCAGAAGGCTATCGAAAACGGCGGCATGCCCGCCCTTCAGAAGCGCGTGCTCCTCGGCATAACCAAGGCGGCGCTCTCCACCGAATCCTTCCTGTCGGCGGCATCCTTCCAGGAGACTGCCCGCGTTCTCACCGATGCGGCTATCAAGAACAAGGTTGACCCCCTTATGGGTCTTAAGGAAAACGTTATCATCGGTAAGCTTATCCCCGCAGGCACGGGCGTAAAGGAGTACAAGAATATGTCCCCCGTAATCAACCCTGCCTTCAACAGCGTGGTAAATAATCCCGCCGAAGAGGTAACGAACAAGTAATATAAATTTAAAAGGCGGAGCTTTTGCTCCGCCTTAAATTTTGCCGCTTTTTCCTCGTTGTTTTCCGCCGGGTTGCCGCACCTTATTTTTGCTGTGTTTTAAGCATCGCATTTTTTGCCGCGTTACTGAACCTTATTTTGCTCCGCGCTACAGCATTGTATTTTGCTCCGTTCTGCACGCCTGTTTTCTGCCGTCTTTTTGAATTAACCCCCATATATGCCGCAACGAATAAAAACAAGGCTTTAAACGTTGTTGCCTTCAGGGCGGTAAGTTGCTTGTTTTATAATAAACCCCCCGCCGCCGCACAAATTGTGCGGCGGCGGGGGGTTTTGCAGCATATGCAATCTATTTAACGCGGAATTAATATTGTGCTGCGGTTAATCAGTCTGAATAAATATTTGCGGCGGCGGTGTAAAAGTTAAGAAGTTCCCGCCTCATATACACGGGTCGCAGAATTTCCGCATCGGCACCGAAGCGGAGAAAGTATTGGATAATCTGTACGTGCGAGCAATTGAAAAACATCAGATTTTCTTCAACCCTGTCGGGAATGGGGCGGTGGACATAAATTCTTTTCCATTTTTCCATGCCTTTAGGCGTAAGCCTGACGCAAACTTCTTCTTCATTTGCGCCGTAATAAAATTGCGGCCCGTATTTAATCATTTTAAGGGCAACTTCAATCTGCGCTTGAGAAATTTCTGCATCAGCTCCGAGAATTTTCACGCCTTTAATGCGCGAGAGCCTGAACGTGGTGCAATTGCCGCGCATTCCTATAACGTACAGATGCATCTCTTCTTTCGAGCCGACTATTTCATATGGCGAAATTTCGAATCCGCTGTCGCGCACGGTTGTCAAAAATACCTTCTTCTTTTCGGTTATTGCCCTTCTGATTGCCTCATATTGCGGTCTGAATATAATTGTTTCGCGCCTGTCCTGCGGCAGAGAGGCGTATGAAGTTATCATCCCGCGGAAGTATTCCGAAAGGCTTCTGCCGTCAAGCAGATAATTTTCTGTATATTCTATAGCGCTTTCAGAAAGGCTGGTCGGCTTAAGAGAAATGACTGCATCAAGTTTTCCTTCGCCGTCGTCGCGCGCATATAATGTTTCGGCGAGCCTGGCGCATAACGCGGAAGCTTGCCCGTCGGATATTTCCGTTTTGCCCAAATTTTCCCTTATTGCGGCAGTAAGCCTGCTTCTTTCGCGCGCGAATGCTTCGCCGTAATTTAATATCAGTTTTGTAAGCAGAGCGTTTCTGTTTACAGTTATTCCGTCGCGCTTAAAAAATTCAAAAGCTTCTGCGTCTTTATCTAATATGTCTGCAATTTTCTTAGGCAGATAAATTTTTATTTTGTCCATAACTGAATTATACCATAAAAAGGGGTCGTTTTCAATAGCGAAAGTTAATTATTTGTTCAAATATCAGGACTGATTAATAAAAATAATTTTAATTTTGGGCAAAATTAAGGGGTCTTAAAATAAAAATAAACTGCGTATTTACTATGTTTTGTCGGTAAAGTATAATAAGATTACAGAAAAAAAGGAAGGCATTTTGAAGTGCCTGGATATAAAAGGTGGAGATAATGAAGATTATAAAAGGCGCATATAACAGCGCAAAAGTTTTTACTGACGCAATCGAGCGCGGAGCGGAAGAGCAGATTGAGGCTATGTGCAATTTTGCGCCCTTTGCGGGGAGTAAAATACGCATAATGCCCGACGTCCACGCAGGCGCGGGGTGTACGATAGGCACTACAATGACTGTTAACGGCGCTGTCGTACCCGCAATGGTCGGGGTGGATATTGGTTGCGGCATGTTCCTTGCCGAGCTTAACGAGCATGAAATTGACTTTGCCGCGCTTGATAATTTTATACGCAATAATATTCCTTCAGGTCTCAATGTGCGCAATTGCCCCCATAGTATGGCTGAATTTACGCGCACTGACCAGCTTATATGCCGCGATAATGCTGACCTTGAGCTTGCGAAGCACAGCATCGGCACGCTCGGCGGGGGCAACCATTTTATAGAGGTGGACAGGGACGAGGACGGAAGGCTGTATCTTGTAATTCACAGCGGCAGCAGGCATTTGGGTACCGAAGTTGCCAAGCACTATCAGGCGATTGCATGCCATTCTTTATGCGCCGAGCGTGAAAAAAAGATCAGGAGTGTGGCTGCAAAGCTTGCTGAAAGCGGGCATTCCAGCGATATTCCCGAGGCGGTAGCCGCCGTCCGCGCCGAATACGATATCCCGCGCGATATGGCTTATCTTACCGGAGAAAATCTTGAAAATTATCTGCACGATATGCAGATAGTTCAGGCATATGCGGGGGTCAACCGAAGGGCGATAGCCGGCGATATAGTCCGCGCTATGGGACTCTCCGTTGCCGACAGCTTTACGACCATACATAATTATATCGATACTGAAAGCGGAATTCTGAGAAAGGGCGCGGTATCTGCCCGCTTCGGCGAAAGGTTGCTTATACCTATCAATATGCGCGACGGCGCGCTTATCTGCCGCGGGCTGGGTAATGCGGACTGGAACTATTCGGCTCCTCACGGTGCGGGCAGAATTTTAAGCCGCGGCGCGGCAAAGGCAAAGCTTACGGTCGAGGAATTCCGCGCTCAGATGCAGGGCATTTACACCACGTCAGTAAGCGCCGACACTCTTGACGAAAGTCCTATGGCTTATAAGAGCCTTAAAGATATAGAGGGAAACATTACCGGGACGGCTGAAATTGTAAAGCGGATTGTGCCCGTGTATAATTTCAAGTCGGGCGGCGAATTCCGCCCGTGGTCTGAAAAGAATGCATAAATAATGCGGCGCGCCTGAAAGCTTTCGGGCGCGCCGCTTAAACTCTATTGATTTTTTAATGGTAACGATTTTTTGCGCTGAATTCTTACAAAAATGTAAGCTACTACAATTCCGACTATAAACAGCGCTGCACCGAACAGCAGGTCGGGGCTGAACCTTTCGCCCGCCGCCCAGCTTAAATATTCCGCATAGACCTCGGGGTTGAAAAACATAGTTACTACCGAACCGAGCGCAAGTCCCGCAACAGCGTGGAAGGTGGCTGCGCGCCATTTTTTAAGCAGAAGGGTAATTAGTTTTGCAAAACATAAAAGCCCGGCAATAAATCCGGCTGCAAGGCAGGCATATATTGCAAAAATTTCGGGGTTTGACTGCCAGTAAGTAAGGCTTACCGATTCAATCAGCGGCACGTAGTGCCCCGTCGTCATCAGGAGGGCGGTGGCGCTGAGCCCGGGAACAAGCTGCGTAAGCGCTACTGCAAACCCGAGAATAAAATAAAGCAAATACTGCAGAATCTGCGGATTTTCAAGGCTCTGCCTGCCGCCGCCGACAAACACCGCAATAAGCGATATGGCTATCGGCACCATAAGCCCGATTACAAACAAAATTATCCTAAAAGGCGTGTGCTTTTCGCCTTTTACCTCGTCTGTGACGGAGGGGAAAGCTCCGAGCATGAGTCCCGCAAAGAGTGCAACCACTGCGAACATCATGATGTCCAGCAGCGTTTTCACCGCGAAAAAGCCGAGTACAAACCCTATCGCCGCGCCGACGGCTATCGGCAGAAGGAATATAATGCAGCTTTTAAATTTTGTGAATATGTTGCCTATGGCGTACAAAAGCTTTTCGTAAAGCTTTAAAATAATTGCCACGGCAGAACCGCTCACGCCGGGGATAATAACTGCAAGACCTATGAACAGCCCTAAAACGCCGCCCGTTGCCGCGTCTTTTGGACTGCTGTATTTCAGGTCGACTTCGTCCCCGGAATTGCCGTCGGCAATGGCGTTATTAAAAGATTGTTCTTCGGCGGGCTTTTCATTCTTATTTTCTGTATCGCTTGTTTTAAGCGCACTCTTCAAATCTTCCGAAGGCTTTTGTCCGCCGCGATTGTCTTTGCCGCCGCTCTCATTCTTATTCATAAATTCACCGTGTCGCCGTACGGCTGTAATTTATCATTGACTGCGCATATGCACAGTTGCGGATATGCGTATCCGACAATCAAAATTTTAACATACGGCCGCATTTATGTCAATGAATAACCGCTTTAATAATTGTACGCCGCGCGCGCACTGTTTATTCATCAGTTTATTGTGCGCCGAATTCGTCAGGCTTTTGCCTTTTGCTTGACAAATGCGCGCCGAATTTATAAAATAATACAAACAATAACTTAACAGTCCATGCAGGCACGCCCTGATAAAGATAGGGGCGTTTAATAGGGAAGTCAGGGCTAATTGCCCCGCAGCCCCCGCTGCCGTTTCAGCGGCGCGCGTTTTTCACTGCTTTCTTGTGGGAAGAAAAGCGCGCCAAAACCGCTGTTGTAAGCCGGAAGACCTGCCGCACGGACTTTTACGTTTGCATTTCCGAGGGGATGCGGAAAGGCTTACGCATTTATCCGCAACACTTCTGCGTTGCGGCGGTTTTTCTGTCTGAAAAACCGCCGCGTTGCTGCATTTATGCAAAGCAGGGATTACGTTTCGGATATTCGGGCGCGCCTCTTTCTTTATTCCGTAAAGCAAGCGGCGTTTTTTATTTCACAAAATTATACTTGACCAATCAAGTTATATTTACATTCTGTTGATATTTTGCAATGTTATATATGCATACCAATAAAAAGGAGAACATTTATGAAAACAAAACTTGTAACATTTTTAGGCGCGGCAGCCGCTGTGGCAACGCTTTTCGGCATGGCTGCATGCAGCTTCAGACCGCTCGATATTGAGTATGCTGCCGAAGTCAGCAGCGATACGCTTGTCGTGTTTGTCGCGCCTGAAATTCCCGAAGACAGGAAGGATGTTTCTGTAAAGGATTATCTTGACGGACTCGTCGCAAACGAGGTGATAACTATGGTCGGCGATAACAGCGAATACGGATACTTCATAACTTCTGTAAACGGCAAAGCGGCGCAGACCAACAACAATGCCGACGGCTCTTCCTACGGAATGTCCTGGTCGCTTTACACCGATTTCTTTACCGAAGGCGACGTCGTTTATGCTGACCCTGCTTACCAGTCCTATGAATATAACGGCAAGTTGCTCGGTTATGCAAATTACGGCGTATCCAATCTGCCGCTTGTAACGGGGTACACTTATGCGCTCGTATACGAGGACTGGAGCTATGCCCCTCAGGCTTAAGCAAAGAAAGTGAGGCAGACTTTAAAGTATAAAAGCTTGCGGTTTTCAGATATGTAAAAGACTTACGTGCTTAAAAGCAACAGAAAGCTGAAGACTTTCAAACCAATTAACGGTAAGCGGACTTGAAGCCGCGTAAAAGTGCGGCGTTAAAATATTTTAATTTTTTGTATATTTTCAGGTCTGCGCGCAGGAGGGAGAGTATGAAACAACTTAACGAAAAAAATATTTCTCCCGCAAAGGAAATTGCCGCGGTCGCCGTAATGTGCGCGCTTCTTATAGGCGGACAGCTTGTGCTTTCGTCGGTGTCGGGCGTAGAGGTGGTGACCGTGCTTCTACTCAGTTTTTCTTTTACATTCGGCAGGCGCGCTGGAGTTCTGGCGGCGATAGCGTTTTCCATTCTGCGCTGCTTTCTATGGGGATTTTTTCCGTCGGTGATTTTGCTTTACCTTATATATTATCCGCTGTTTGCGCTTGCGTTCGGCGCGCTCGGCGGTGTAAAGCAGGAGACGTATGAAAAGTTTCCCGTTTACGCGGCGATTATAGTCGATTTCGTGCTTATAGCCGTAAGCGCGGCAAGCGCGTTTTGCGCCGCTACAGATTTTTTAAAAATTTCGCGGCTTGCCGTGACGATGATAAAAACGCTGTTGTGGTTGGTATTTGCTCTTATAAGCGCGCTGTTTATCATATTTAACGTTCTGTTCGTCATGCAGCGGCGCGGCAGATTAAAAAGCAAAAGCACGCTCGTTGTTGCGGTGGTGACGGCTACGGCTACGCTTTTCACAATATGCTTTACCCTTCTGGACGACGTTATAACTCCGCTCATAATGGGGTGGGGACTGTTTTCAGAAACGACTGTAACTTATTTTTATACTTCGTTTCTTGCGCTCGCCCCGCAGACGGTATGCACCATCGTTTCAGTATCTGTGCTGTTTTTGCCGCTTACTTCAATATTTAAAAAAGCGCATAATGTATAGTTCGGGCATATGTGCGGCTCAATTTTCAATAGTTGCGGCATATGTGCGGCTCAATTTTTTTTGTTTACAGTACGCGGATAGGTAATATATGCGCACAAATCAATATTATATGAATCCGTCGGAGGGGAGAAGCCTCTCCGACGGATTCATACTTTCAAAGCTGCAAATAATTTTATTATGCAGGCAATCCGATTATTATGCGGCGAAAAAACAATAAGGTGCAAGCAAATGATTATGCGGTTGCAGACGACAGAATATAAAGGCGAGGGCAATTTAATTGCCCTCGCCTTTATGGTGCAGATAACAGGATTTGAACCTGCAAGGTTGCCCATCGGATTCTAAGTCCGACGCGTCTGCCAATTCCGCCATATCTGCAAAGTTTATTTCCGCCGCCTTTTATCGCGCCGCTTAATTTATTTTAGTTGCTTGCGGCAGAATTGTCAACTCAAATTCATGCGGGCGCATTAAGATAAACTCTGCATTAGTCCGCCTGCGCGGATATTATATAAGTTGTTAAACTGTAATATGCTCACCCGTATTGAAATTGTATGCGAGCTGTGATATAATTATTTCAATATTGTAAACATAAAAAGCGTTGCAATTCAGACAGATACATAAATGCGCAGATTGATTTTAATGCCGCACGTTTTATATGCGCGTGGTCTGTACGCGTATGTACTATGCTCGCGTATTCTGTGCGAATATGTCCTATTCACGCGTATACTGTGGGGGCGGCGTGCCGTTCATTTTCGGCTGATATATATTGCGGCGCTTTCAGAAAGGGAGGATTATATGAAAACGGAAAATATTCCCGCGGAGATTGATAGATTGCGCCGCGAGCAGGAAGAAAATAACAGGAGGCTTGAGGTCGAGCAGCGGGGCGCGGACGTGTATCAGTCCAAGGCTTCGGAATATCAGCGACTTGCGTATGAAGAGCTCAAAAAGGCAGAGCCTTACAAGCGCGCCATAGACGATTTGAGAAAGCGCAATAACGACATAGAGCGCCGCATTGCCCGCCTGACAAGGGAAATGCAAAGCGGAGAACAGCAGTAATCGGCGCATATGTGCAGCCGAATATATAAAAACCTTCAAAAGGCGGCAGATTGCCGCCTTTTTTCTTTGAATATGCGGTGATTCGGGCATATATGGCGGTCAATCTTTCAAAATAAAAATATTTGTCGGTAATTTTTATGCAAACTGCTCTGTCATTTTTTTTTAAAAAATCAAATTAAAATTTGCCGCACCGTGCGGCGCGATACAGACAATTTATTGCTTTAAAGCAATAAATTAAATTATGCCCATTGACAGCGCCCGCCGCGTATGTTATCATATTAAAAATTATGTTAAATCGGAGGGGAGAGATGTTAAAATCAGTCAAAAACCTTCTGGTGACTGTAGCTGTCGGCGGCGTGCTGATTACGGCGGTCGGATTTGTGCCCAGCCAGTCGGCGGGATACGATTATACCGTAGGCATAGTCCAGCTCGTGCGGCACAGCGCGCTCGACCAGGCCACGCAGGGATTTGAAGACGGGCTGCGCGAGCTTATGGAAAAATCGGGCAAAACGGTTAAAATCGACTATCAGGACGCGCAGAACGATACCGTGAATTGCTCTGTCATCGCAAATAATTTTGCCGCAAAGGGGTACGACCTTATTATGGCAAACGCTACGGCGGCGCTTCAGGCGAGCTACAACGCAACGTCCGTCATACCCATTCTCGGTACTTCCGTCACCGTTTACGACGTCGCTCTCGGACTTGAAAATTACGTAGCGGAAGAGGGCACCGGCACCAACGTTTCGGGCACGAGCGACCTCGCTCCGCTTGAAGAGCAGGCGGAAATGATTGCCGAGCTTGTGCCGCAGGCGAGAAAAGTAGGGCTTTTGTACTGCTCGTCGGAGGCCAATTCCAAGTATCAGGTGGAGGAGGTTATGCGCGCGCTTGAAGAAATGGATAAGGGATATGTGTGCACGCTTTACTCTTTTTCCGACTCCAACGATATTCAGAGCGTGGTCCAGAAGATGGCTTCGGAGAGCGAAGTCGTATATCTTCCCACGGACAACACGGTGGCTTCCAACACGCAGCTTATTTATAACATATGCGTGCCTGCAAAGATACCCGTAATTGCGGGTGAAGAGGGCATATGCAAGGGTTGCGGCATTGCAACTCTTTCCATAAGCTACTATAATTTAGGTCTCATAACCGCACAGATAGCGGCGGAAATTCTTATCGGCGGAGCTGATGTTTCTTCAATTCCGATAGCTTACGACGAAGCACCCGTCCGCAAATATAATGCCGCAATATGCGCCGAACTCGGCATAGAAGTGCCCGAAGGGTACGAAGCGATAGCGGAATAAGGAGGATTGAATTATGTTTTTTGACGCTCTTCCCGGCGCGATATCGTTGGGACTTATATGGGGTGTAATGGCGATAGGCGTATTTATTACATATAAAGTGCTGGACTTTGCAGATCTTACTGTAGACGGCTCAATATGCACGGGCGGCGCGGTATGCGCTGTGCTTATGGCGGCGGGCGTAAACGCCTGGCTTGCCGTGCTTGTGGCGGTCATCGCGGGCGCGCTTGCTGGGCTTGTCACGGGCATATTCCACACTCTTTTGGGTATACCCGCCATTCTTTCGGGCATTCTTACGCAGCTTATCCTGTGGTCGGTCAACCTTAAAATCATGGGACAGGCAAACACTGCAGTCGATTCACGCGGCAGTTACGTCATAGTAACTCAGCTTGAATCGGGCTGGGCGATTCTGATTATGTTCGGCTTTCTCGCGGTTATAGTTGGCGGGCTGTACTGGTTCTTCGGCACTGAGGCGGGCTGCGGCATACGCGCAACGGGCAACAACCCCGATATGAGCCGCGCCCAGGGCATTAACGTAAACCTAAATAAAATAATAGGTCTTATGATATCCAACGCTCTCGTCGCGCTTGCGGGCGCTCTGCTGGCGCAGTATCAGGGGTTTGCGGATATAAACATGGGTCGCGGCGCCATAGTCATAGGTCTTGCGGCGGTAATCATAGGCGAGGCGATAGTTACTCGCATTTCTCGCAACTTCGCCGTACAGCTTGCGGGCGTCGTTCTCGGCGGAATAATCTACTACATTGTTTATCAGTTCGTAATCTGGCTTGAGCTAGACACCGAATACCTCAAGATGTTCTCCGCGATAGTGGTTGCCATATTCCTCGCCGTGCCCTACTGGAAGAAGAAATACTTTTATAAATTTTCAAAGAAGCGCAAATATCAGTCGGGCGGCGATATAAATGCAAACGGCACACATTCAAGTTCAGGCGGCGATAATCCGGATTCTGACGTAGCGAATATGGCTGAAAGCAGTCCGCAGGGAGGGCAGGGCAATGTCTGAAAAAGTTATACTCGATCTTAAGGATATATGCAAAACTTTCAACCGCGGTTCGGTAAACGAAAAGGTCGCGCTTAAAAATCTCAGCCTTACCGTAAACGAAGGCGATTTCATCACGGTAATAGGCGGCAACGGCGCGGGCAAAAGCACGCTTATGAATGCCATATGCGGCACTTTTCCCGTAGATTCGGGCAGAATAATTTTAGGCGGCGCCGACGTCACCCGCCTGCCCGAATACAAGCGCGCGAAATACCTCGGCAGGGTGTTCCAGGACCCCATGATGGGTACTTCGCCCAATATGGAGATAGAGGAAAATCTGGCGCTCGCCTACCGCCGCGGCAAAGTACGCTCGCTTATGCCGGGAATAACGAGAAAGGAGAGGGAGTTTTACCGCGAACAGCTTTCCCGCCTCGGGCTCGGGCTCGAAAACAGAATGACGGCAAAAGTAGGACTGTTGTCTGGCGGGCAAAGGCAGTCGCTGACTCTGCTTATGGCTACGCTAAAAAAGCCTGAACTTCTGCTCCTTGACGAGCACACGGCGGCGCTCGACCCCAAGACGGCGGCTAAAGTTCTGGGATTTACGGAGGAGATAGCGGCGGAAAACAATCTCACGACGGTTATGATAACGCATAACATGATGGACGCTATCCGCTGCGGCAACCGCCTTATCATGATGCAGGAAGGCAGGGTTATTTACGATGTGTGCGGCGAAGAAAAGAAGGCGCTTAAGGTAGAAGACCTTCTGCAGCGCTTCCGCGAGTCGGGCGGGGAGATAAATGACAGAATGGTTTTAAGCTGAATAAAAGCCCCCGCGGCGCGTAAAGCGCCGCGGGGGCTTAAAAAGTATAAAAAATGCGGACAGTGCAAAATCTCCGTGCGGGGCATAAATCGCAAACGATGCGGCGCATTATAAGCCGGCAGCGCCGCGTAAAAGCCGCGGCGGTTCGGTATTGGGTGGTTACAATGCTTAAGCCGCAAAGTCCGCGGATTGAATGGAATTTTAAAACATAAAAAAATCAGACGATTTATAAGCAGCTCTGATAATTTTCGGTGCAGTATGCACGGATATATGCCGCAACAAAATCAACGCATTTACGTGGGCACAACCTATTGATTTTGTGCGCGCGTGGTGGTATAATACTGCTCGGAATTATATTTACAAGGAGCTTTTTTGTATGGCAGAAAAGAAGAGCAATGGTCAGGCCCGCTATGACGAGCTTGCCTACGAAAAGAAGAATTATTTTGAGGTGGCTTCCGAAGAGGAGCGCACTGCAATGTTTGCTTACGCCGAAGGCTACAAAGCTTTCCTCGACGCAGGCAAGACCGAACGCGAGGCCTGCGCCTTTGCCGTTAAAATGGCAAAAGAGAACGGCTTTACCGAATACAAGTTCGGCGACAAGCTCGCGGCGGGAGATAAAAAATATTTTGTAAACCGCGGCAAAAGCGTGGTGGTGTTCCGCGTCGGCACCGAGGACATTGAAAAGGACGGCATGCGCATCATAGCTTCGCATATAGACGCGCCCAGAGTGGACGTAAAGCAAAATCCCCTTTATGAAGAGGACGGAATGTGCTTTTTAAAGACGCACTACTACGGCGGAATCAAAAAGTATCAGTGGACGGCAATTCCCCTCGCGCTTCACGGCGTGGTAGTTTTGAAGGACGGCAGCAAGGTTGAAATAAGGGTAGGCGAAGACCCCGCAGACCCCGTATTCTACATAGACGACCTCCTTCCTCACCTCGGCGGCGAGCAGATGGCGCGCACGGGCGGAAAAATCATAGAGGGCGAGCAGCTCAACGTTGTTGTTGGCGGCATGCCTTACGCTGACAAAGAGGTAAGCAAAAAGATAAAGCTTACCGTGCTCAATTACCTCAACAAGGAATACGGCATGTGCGAAGAGGACTTCCTTTCCGCAGAACTGTGCGCAGTCCCCGCATTCCCCGCGAGAGATATCGGTTTCGACCGCGCTCTCATAGGCGCATACGGCCACGACGACAGGGTGTGCGCATACCCCGCGCTTACCGCCGTTGTGAACGAAAACAGCAGGCACACCGTGCTTGCAATGCTCGTCGATAAAGAGGAAATCGGCAGCGAGGGCAACACAGGCATGCAGAGCAAGATTTACGAAGACCTTATGGAGGATATCTGCGCCGCATTGGGGGCAAACTTCCGCAAAGTGCGCTATGCTTCCAAGTGCCTCTCTTCCGACGTAACGGCGGCATACGACCCCAATTTTTCAAGCGTATACGAAAAGATGAACTCCGCGCTTTTATCCTGCGGTACCTGCATGAGCAAGTTCACGGGCGCGCGCGGCAAGAGCGGCTCCAACGACGCCAACGCTGAGTTTGTAGGCGAAATCCGCGCAATGTTCGATAAAGAGGGCGTGGTATGGCAGACGGCAGAGCTCGGCAAAGTGGACGCGGGCGGCGGCGGAACGGTTGCAAAGTTCCTTGCTAAGCTCAACATAGACACGGTGGATATCGGCGTGCCCGTAATTTCCATGCACGCGCCCTGGGAACTTATTTCCAAGGCCGACCTTTACAGCAACTACAAGGCGTTCCTCGCCTTCATGAAGTAAATAACCTTTTCCGCGCCGCTTTTCAGATTGCGGAAAAGCGGCGCGGAGAAACATTCAGCCTATTAAAAAAGCAGCGCAAAACGCGCTTTTTTAAGCTTAAATTGATTGAAAGTGCCGATTGTGCTATTAAATCGACATTTTATGCCACAAGTATTGAAACGGGCGGGCGCGTGTGATAAAATCGCTATGAAAAAAGCGATTAGGTCTGGGTCCGCAAAAAAATAATTTTTACGGACGATGATATGAAACTCATAAGTTTTGTCGTGCCCTGCTACAACTCGCAGGCATACATGAAAAAGTGCATAGACAGTCTGCTTACCGCCGGCGAGGATGCGGAAATAATAATCGTCAACGACGGCTCTACAGACGTAACGTTAAAAATAGCCAAGACTTACAGGGTGAATTTTCCCTCCATAATCAAGGTTATAGACAAGCCCAACGGCGGACACGGCTCTGGCATAAATGCCGGACTGAAGGAAGCGGAGGGGCTGTATTTCAAGGTCGTGGATTCCGACGACTGGCTCGACGAAAAAGCTCTCGCCAGACTCATATCCACCATTAAATCGCACATATCCGCGGGTCAATTGCCCGATATGTACATAGCAAACTTTGTTTACGACAAGCCTTCGGTCAACGATACGTTTGTATCGCACTATCGCAAGAAGATGCCCGTCGGCAGAATTTTCACCTGGGAAGAGGTAAAAAAATTCCGCTATTCCAAGATGATGCTCATGCACGCGCTCTTCTACAAGCGTGAAAAGCTTGTGCAAAGCGCCACCGTTCTGCCCGAGCACACCTTTTATGTGGATAACCTGTTCGCGTACAAGCCGCTGCCTTTCATGCAGACGCTTTACTACCTCGACGAAGACATATATCACTACTTCATCGGCAGGTCGGACCAGTCGGTAAACATCAAAAACATAGTAAAGCGCTACGCGCAGCAGCAGCTCGTCATGCGCGAGATGGCTGACGCTTATACCTGGGAGCAGATAAAGGCTATGCCCAAGGGGCTTAAGCGCTATATGTGGCACAACCTCGAAGTAATAATGGTAAACACCGTGTTCTTCACCTGTGCCGACTACTCGAAGGAGCGCGCTGAGGACCTCAAGGCGCTCTGGAAGCACATAAAGGAAAGGGACAAGGCGCTTTACAAAAAGCTCAGGTATTTTTCCTACGTGTCCTTCCCGATGATGCTTCCCTGGAAGCTGCGCGGATACGTAATGACCAAAGGCTATTTGTATCTCTGCAAAAAAATAAAGCTCGGCTGAGCAAGGCAAAAAATTTTTTCGTACAGGGGGAAAAATTCTGTCAAGGCTCAGCGCCGTACGACGGTAAAAATGCGGCGGATTTGTTATATTGCCGGGGCAATTCAGCGGATTGCTTATATTTAGGCAATTATAAACTGAAGGCAGGCGGTGCGTTCACGAAGCGGAACAGCCGCGTCATATATTAAAAAAGCACATACAAATCTTTTTCAGATTTTACTTTATTTTTCTCCTTATACGCGCGGCGGCGGAAAGAATTTTCTTTCCGCCGCCGCAACTCTTTATCTGATTGAATATTTTTTTTGTTTAATGGCGGATGCTGTAAAGTATGCTGCCGCCCAGGTTATTGCGTCCGCAAGCATCATAATGTATGTTATGGGACCTGCAAAGTCAAATGCAATTACCGAAAGCCGGACAAGAATTGCGGCAATCAGCAGTATTATGAAAATAATTCCGCATGCAAGCGATATTACAAAAAGCAGTTTGTTTTTTGATTTTATTTTTTCTTGCTGAACTTCGCTGTAAGATATCAGCCCGCTTCTTAATGCTTTTTGGCGCAGAATTTTGTCGTAAACGGCATATGCAGCGACAACAAATATTGCGGCGAGCCCCGCTCCAGGCGATACCCAGTATAAAAACATGAACATAATTTGTTCGCCGCTTAAAAATAACAGCGGCAGACAGTAAGAAAGTACTGCAACGTCTGTGAACACCGCCGCAGCGGCAAGGCAAAGCACGCCTGCGTTGTGCGACTGGATTTTCGGCAAAAATTCCCCGAAGAAATCGTCGTTTCTGTCGATTAATCCGTTGAGAGCGAAGCATATTTCACATATAATTCCCGACGCCGAGGTAAGCGCGGCGAGCGTGAATCCCAGCCACACAAAATCGGTGTAGCCTTCCTCGTTGCTGTAATTGGTGCCCGCATATACGCAGATTACCGCAACCGCAAGCGCGACAAGCGCCAGAATGAAGGATATGAAAGAAAGGTTTCTGAAAAGCGTGTATTTTTTGTTTATATAATTATCGATGCGCTTTTCGGCGCGGGCGTTTGAAGCGGGGGAAAATTTTTCAGCGTTCTGGTTTTTAATTTCGCCGCGCAGCAATTCGTCCGACGTAATGCCGAAAATTTCGGCAATGGCGGGTATAAGGTATAAATCGGGCGAGCATTCGTCGCGCTCCCAGCGGCTCACCGTTTTGTTGGAAACGTAAAGCATGTCGCCGAGTTCTTTCTGCGTAAGCCCTTTCGCCTGCCGCAGCGCGGCAATTAATTTGCCTGTCGTCTTTTTCTCTTTCATAAAAAAACCTCATAAAAACCGATTGGTTTTATGGCGCATTGAATGAGCGCGCCGCACGGTTTTGTTTTTACGGCTAAATTATACTGCCGCTGACGCAATTTGTCACGAAAATGCCTGTCGCGCATAGCGGGAATTCTTCTTGATTTGCGGGAATGGCGGGCTGAAAAAATTAAATTTAAATTAAAAAATATTTTTTGCAATATTTTTATTTTTTTATGCCGCGGATATTATGCGATTTTTTGTTTTGAAAATACGCGCAGTGAAATGTTGTAATAAATTTT
This sequence comes from uncultured Clostridia bacterium, assembly GCA_944368065.1. Taxonomy (GTDB): domain Bacteria; phylum Bacillota; class Clostridia; order Christensenellales; family Borkfalkiaceae; genus Coproplasma. The sequence continues at coordinate 18,551 of CALVWV010000012.1, forward strand.
TGACGCTTTTAAAAAAGTGGTGCAACAGTATTGCAAACGGTAGTTGTTTGTGCTATAATTTTACGCGATAAAAATGCTAAGAAAATTTATTTAAGGTGGTTTTTATGAAAAGTCAGAGCGTAGTAACCGATTTAAGGCGCAAAGTGTTTGCAGAAGTCGCAAGGGTGGCTTACAAATCCCAATCCGTCGCCAGCGATATAGAGGCAATACCCTACATAATAACGCCCGACGAAGAACCTAAGTACAGAGAGAATATTTACCGCGAACGTCAGATAGCCGCAGAGCGCGTGCGCCTTGCAATGGGTCTTTCGCTTCGCCCCGCGAACAAGCCCGTGCACATCACCGAAGGACTTGACGCCAGCAACATTTCAGACAAGTATTACGAACCGCCCCTCATGCAGGTCATCCCTTCCGCATGCGACAAGTGCCCCGACAACGAGTATGTGGTAAGCGACCAGTGCCGCAACTGCGTATCCCACGCGTGCATAAAGGCCTGCCCCAAGGGCGCCGTATCCATCGTCAACGGTCACGCGTTCATCGACCAGACCAAGTGCATCAAGTGCGGCAGGTGCAAGGCGGCGTGCCCTTACGACGCTATCGCGCACCATATCCGCCCCTGCGCTTCCGCGTGCGGCATAAAGTGCATATCCTCCGATGAATTCGGCAGGGCTAAGATAGATAACGAAAAGTGCGTTGCGTGCGGTCAGTGCATGGCGGCGTGCCCCTTCGGCGCTATCGCGGACAAGTCGCAGATTTATCAGCTTATACAGGCCATAAAGAAGGGCGATAAAATTGTGGCGGCTGTCGCTCCCGCAATAATAGGTCAGTTCGGACCCAAGGTTACCCCCGGAAAGACCAAGACGGCGCTTTTAAAGCTCGGCTTCAAGGATATATACGAGGTAGCTTACGGCGCGGACATGGGCTGCATAACCGAAGCTCATCACTATGTCAATTCTGTAGCTACAGGCAAACTTCCTTTCCTTTTTACCAGCTGCTGCCCCGCCTGGGTAGAGCTTACTCGCAGGCAGTTCCCCGACCTTGTCGGAGAAATCTCGCAGGAGCTTACGCCTATGGTCGCAACCGCGCGCCACATCAAGGAAAAGGACCCCGAAGCGCGCGTTGTATTCATCGGACCGTGCGCGGCTAAAAAGCTCGAAGCTTCCCGCACGTATGTGCGCAGCTACGTCGATTTCGTAATCACGTTCGAAGAGCTTGCAGGCATGTTCGACGCGCTCGACATCAACCTTGAAGAGCTTGAAGAGAGCCCCGTAGAAATTACCGCCACGGGCGCAGGCCGCGGCTATGCGGTAGCGGGCGGCGTTGCAAGCGCTATAGAAAAATGCATAAACGAATATTATCCCGGCACCGAAGTAAAAATTCAGCACGCCGAAGGCCTTGCCGACTGCAAGAAGACGCTTATGCTCTGCAAAGCTGGCAAGCTCAACGGATATATGATTGAAGGCATGGGTTGCCCCGGCGGCTGTGTTGCGGGCGTTGGCACGATAATCCCCGTAGAGCGCGCAAAGGTCACCGTGGAGCAGTTGGTCGCAAAGAGCGCAAAGGCTGTTCCCGACAAAGAGCTCGAGGAAGAGGGCGAAAGGCTCACCCGCATGTCCCCTCCCAGACAGCCCGAATAATAAAGGGTTGTTCTTTAAGCATTTCAATCCTCGTTTCAGACTTTATCCGACGCGTTTTTTCAGGTTGTATGCTACGCCGCGAAAGGCTTTGCCTTTCGCGGCGTTTATTTTAGCTCTTTAAGGTTTAAAATAAAACTGAGAATATTATTTTGCCGCCGTCCGGCGGAGTAAGGACTTAATATGGTATATGACAGCATAATTATAGGCACGGGACCTGCGGGCGTTTCCGCGGCGATAAATTTAAAAGTTTTAGGCAAAAACTTTTTGTGGTTCGGGGCAAGTTCGGTTTCAGAAAAAGCCGCCGCGGCGGAGCTTGTGCGCAACTACCCCGGGCTGCCCGACATAACGGGCAAACAGCTTGTATGGACGTTTGAAAACCACGCGAAAGGGCTCGGCACAGAGCCTGAAAACAAGCTGGTTACGGCGGTATACGACCTCGGCGGCAGGTTTGCCGTTGCGGCTGGCACGGATACTTACGAATGCCGTACCATAATTTTATGCACGGGCGTTGCGGCGGCAAAGCCGATAGCGGGGGAGGAAGCCTTCCTCGGCCGCGGCGTAAGTTACTGCGCCACCTGCGACGGATTTTTGTATAAGGGCAAGAGGATAGGCGTGCTCTGCTTCGACAAGGCGTTCGAACATGAAGCCGAATACCTGTGCTCGATTGCGGGCAAGGTTTGCCTTATGCCCATGTACAAAGGTTGCAGCGTAAGCGCGCCCAATGCCGAAATTGTGATGAAGATGCCCAAGGAAATTGCGGGCGGAATGAAGGTGGAAAAACTTGTGTTCGCAGACAGGGAGGAGGCGGTTGACGGCATATTTATTCTGCGCGCGTCCGTTTCGCCTTCAATACTTCTGCACGGACTGAAAACTGACGGCGGGCATATCCTTGCCGACAGGCAGTGCCGCACAAATATTGCTGGGGTATTCGCCGCGGGCGACTGCACGGGCAGACCTTATCAGTACGCCAAAGCCGTCGGCGAGGGAAATATCGCCGCGCATTCGGCGGTTGAATATCTTGCGGAAAATAAATAAGCTCGGCGCGTTGAGCGCCGACGTGCCGCCGCGCGGCTTCAAGCCGCGCGGCGGCTCTTTTATTTTATGCGGGCAAGCCGCATTGCGGCGGCTTTTTTTGTAAATGCTTGCAAAACTCCGGCTGCGGTGTTACAATTATATAAATAATAATAACGCCGCGAAAGACTGCAGTCCGCGGCAAAGATGTTTTAAGGATATTTTAAATGAAATTTACCGAAGTTACCGTACACACTACAAGCGAGGGCAGTGAGCTCATCGCCGACATATTATGGCGCTATTCGAACTACGGCATGGCGATTTCCGACGTTAAGGACGTAATCGCCCTTCAGCGCGACAAGGTCATGTACTGGGACTACATGGACGAAAGCCTTACCAAAGATACGGGCGAAGCGCTTGTCAAGGCGTTCGTAACCGTGGAGGATACGCCCGCATATATGCCGCAGATACGCGCCGACATAGAGGAAATGAAGGAAAACTGCGGCGGTTGCATGCCGCTCGGCTCGCTTGAGATAACCACGCGCACCGTTGAGGGCGACGACTGGATAGAAATATGGCGCAAGCACTTCCGCCCCATACACATAGGCGGCAGAGTGGTAGTCGTTCCCGAATGGATAAAATATGAAAAAAAGCCCGAAGAGGTGGCAGTCCTTCTGGACAGCAATATGGCTTTCGGCACGGGCGAGCACGAAACTACGGCGATGTGCCTCGAGCTTTTGCAGGAGTATTTAACGCCGCAGAGCGTCTGCCTCGATGTCGGATGCGGAAGCGGTATTTTGGGCATATCTGCCGTCCTTTTGGGCGCTAAGAGCGCATATCTCACCGATATAGACGGAGTTGCGACGGACAGCGCCGCGCACAACTGCAAATTGAACGGCGTAGACGGCAAGTGCACGGTAAAGCGCACCGACCTTATAGGCGACGGCGAGATAATTGCCGATATCGTCCTTGCAAACATCACGGCGGACGTGCTCACCCGCCTTGCTCCCACATTGCCCGCACACATTAAAGACGGCGGCACGCTCATACTTTCGGGCATAATAAAGGAAAAGCTGGACGGCGTTTTAAAAGTTTACGGCGCGCTCGGCTTTGAACATTTAAAGACGGTATCGCGCGGCGAATGGTTTGCCGTTTCATTCAAAAAAGGCGTTAATTAAGGCATATATGCCGTTCAATTTAAAAACAGGCATAAAGAAATTACAGTAAAAGGCAACATTTTCAAGGAATTTTAATGGCGGCACCCAAAAGATTTTTAACTGAAAATACAATAAATTACCCCGAAGAGAGCGAGATATTGCTCGAAGGCGAGCAGTTCAACCACGCTAAAAATGTGCTCCGCCTCACCGTCGGCGCGGAAATAACCCTCCTCGACGGCAGCGGCAGAGAGTATTCCGCAATAATAGCCGCGTGCGGCAAGCGCGACATGACGGCGCATATCACAGGTTTTTCCGTCGGCGACAAGGAGCCGCACACAAAAGTGCGCCTGCTCGTAGGCGCGCTTAAAGGCGATAAAACAGAACTTGTGGTGCAGAAGGCTACCGAACTCGGCATAAGCTCGGTAGGCGTGTTCGGCTCGAAGTACTGCTCGGCGTACCTCACGCCGTCAAAGATTGAAAGACTCAACAAGGTCGCGCGCGAGGCTACAAAGCAGTGCATGCGCTCCGTCGCGCCCGAAGTTCAGCTCTATGAAAAGTTTGAGGACGCGCTCCGAACTTCCGAAGGGTACGAAAATAAGCTTTTTGCCTGCGAGTTTGAAAGCGTTTCGCAGGCGGATATCCGCAAATTATCCGGCCCGACAATTTTAATTGTAGGTAGCGAGGGCGGATTTGCCGAAGAAGAGTACGCGCTCGCGCGCGAGAAGTATGGCTTCAAGGGGCTGACGCTCGGCAAGCGCATACTCCGCGCAGAGACCGCTGCCGTGGCGCTGTGCGCGATAGTAATGTTTTCGCTGGGTGAAATGGCATGAAAGTCTGTGTTTTTACGCTCGGCTGTAAGGTAAACGAGGTCGAGTCCGCGTCTTTCATGTCTGCCCTGAAGAGCTGGGGCGCGGAGGTTACGGACAGGCTTTGCCCCGCAGACATATACGTTCTTAACACGTGTGCCGTCACCCGCGAAGCCGAAAAAAAGAGCCGTCAGCTTATAGCGCGTGTGCGCAGGTATAACGAAAACGCTAAAATTTTTGTATGCGGCTGCGCTGCCGAAAAGGACGCGCCCGCATTCAGCGCAAAGGGAGTACAGTACGTCGGCGGCGCACAGAAAAAGAACGCGGTCATAGCCGCGCTCGCTGAGGAATTGGGCAGGGAATATGCCTGTTTTAACAACGAACAGGGGTACGAAATTCTTCCCGAGCCCGTTCAGCCGCGCACGCGCGCGTTCATAAAGATAGAGGACGGCTGCAATAATTTCTGCAGCTACTGCGTGATACCATATCTACGCGGCAGAGTAAGAAGCCGCGCTGTGGAAGAAATTGTGTGCGAAGCCGAAAACTGCGGCTGTCCCGAAGTAGTTCTGACGGGCATAAACGCCTCGGCATACAACTATGACGGTAAGGGGCTTGCGGAGCTTGTGTCGGCGCTTTCGCACATAGATAAAAGAGTGCGCTTCGGTTCGCTCGAGTGCAACGTAATAGACGAAAAATTTCTTTCCGCCTGCAAGTCGCTCAAAGATTTTGCGCCGCAGTTCCATCTTTCGCTTCAGAGCGGCAGCGACGCCGTTTTAAAGCGTATGAACAGGCACTACACCCGGGCGCAGTACCTTGAAAAATGTAAGCTGATTTACAACTTTTTCCCTGATGCGGCGATAACGACGGATATCATCGCGGGCTTCCCCGAAGAGACGGAGGAAGACTTTGAAATGAGTCTTTCGATAATAGAAGAAGCGCGGCTTGCGCGCGTTCACGCGTTCGCTTTTTCGCCGAGGGAGGGCACGGTTGCGTTCAGAATGAAGGACGTTCCGCACGAAATAAAGGAAGAGCGCCTGCACCGACTGCTTGCGGCGGGGGAGCGGGCGGCTGAAAAGTATATTTCCGCGCGCACGGGCACGGTTCACCGCGTGATTTTCGAGGATATGGAAGACGGCTTCACCTCGGGATATACGGGCAGCTATATCAAGGTTTATGCAGATGGCGATTTTACCGGCAAAACGCTTGATGTGAGGATAGAAAAATTGTATAAAGACGGCGCGCTCGGCGTGCCCGTTGAATAAAATAATGCGGCAATATGCCGCAATTAACGGGGTGTAAACACCCGTAAGGAGTTTAATTATGCTTAAGGACGATTGCCTTTTCTGCAAAATAATAAAGGGTGAAATTCCCTCTGCAAAGGTCTACGAAGACGATAAAATGCTCGTGTTCAAGGACATAGAGCCCAAGGCGAAGGTGCACCTTCTCGCTGTGCCCAAGGATCATTTCAAGCTGCTTTCCGAAATGGACGGCGAAAAGGCCGAGCTTGTAAAGTATATGCTCACCAAAATTCCGCAGATTGCGGCTGAAAACGGCTGCGAAAAGGGCTATCGCCTTGTAATAAATCAGGGCGAGGACGCAGGTCAGTCTGTTTTTCACCTGCACATCCATATCCTCGGCGGTCAGACGCTTCCCTGGGAATAAAAATCTGCCGCCGCGCCGCCGCTGCGGCGCGGCGGCTTAAGAAGTTTACTGCTCATTCATTGCTTTAAAAGGCGCAATAATTAAAGCTGCGGACATTAAAAGCGCGCTGTGCCGCGCGCCGTCTGCCAATTTAATAAATTTGCGACTGATATCAGCCGTTTGTAAAAAACCTTCGTGAACGATATCAGCCGCTTTGTAAAATATTCGGGGGATTATATGCTTCATACTATCGAAAACGAGTTTTTAAAACTTACAGTAAACGATGAGGGCGGGTCCATGCATTCGCTCGTGTACAAACCTGAAAATGAAGAGAGGTTGTGGCAGGGCGAGGAGTACTGGAAGAGCCGCGACGTCGTCATTTTTCCTGTAATCGGGCACGCCGCGCCGTTTGAAGTGTGCGGCAAAACTTACGAGCTCAGGTCTCACGGCCTTGCGCGCTACACAACTCTTTCCGCTGAAAAGAAAGGGGAGGACGAAATCTGCCTTTCCTTTTCTTCCGACGAAAACAGCCTTGAAAGCTATCCTTACGAATTCGATTTTTCCATTACATACAAGCTCGAAAAAAATTCTTTGAAGGTAAGCTATTTCGTGCGCTCGAAGTGCGGCACGATGCCGTTCTATGTCGGCGGACATCCCGGCATGCGCGCTCCCGGCGGCAGTGCCGTAATAGAGTTTGAAAACGAGGAACACCCCGTAATATATCCGCTTGAAGGCGGTGCGGCGAAGCTCCCTCACCTTAAAAGATTTGTCGCGGACAAGGCTTTCTTTGCCGAGTGCAAGACCTTCCAGCTCGGCTCGCTGTCTGGCGGCGAAATTTATGCGCGCACGCAGGACGGCTATACTTATGCTTATAAGTCGGACTGCCCGCTGTTTGCCTTCTGGTCCAATGAAGAGGGCGGCGACTATGTCTGCGTCGAGCCTTGGTGGGGCATAAACGATAACCCCGCTTTTCCCCGCGAACTTACCTTAAAGCCGTTCATGAATTTCGAGCGCGGACAGGGCAGCACCTTTTCTTACAGGCTTACGATAAGCAAAGATTAAACTGTTTTCCGTTAAGCTTCTTTGTGCGCGGATTTTATGCGGCATTATACAGAGGTTTGAATTGCGGCTTGAAAGCGGTTTTCAATCAGCAAAATAATTTTTAAATAAAGCGGGCGCATTCTGCGCCCGCTTTATCGTATGCGCCCGCTTTATCCGTATGCGCTTATGCCGTATCATATAAAACGTGCAGTGCGTTAAAAGAAACTTCAAAGAAGAGGGGTAAGTTATCAAGACTGACAGGCGGTATTTGTTTTTTGTTTGATTAAGATAAAGGCATTCCATATTGTATGTCAGTCTTATTTGAATAAAATAAATAGAGACGGCGCGATTTGGTTTGCATATACCATTAAAATAAAAGCGGCGCAAGGCAAAAGCCTTGCGCCGCTTTTTTAAAACGGAAGTTGTTATTGATTATTCTTTGCCTGCAAGCTTCTTGTAGCCTTTAAGTCTTTCCTTTGCGGACTCTTCAGTCTTCTTGAAGAGCTCGTTCGCAACTTCGGCACCCTGAGTCTTTACAAGCGAGGAGTATCTCGTTTCGCCTGCAAGGAATGTCTGATAGTTATCGAAGTTAGGATCAGCCTTGCTGTCGAGCGTGAATACTTCGCCCTCAGGATTGTACCTGTAAAGCTGCCAGTAACCGCAATCAACGGCTGCCTTTTCCTCGAGCTGGCTCTTGGTCATGTTGATGCCGTGGTTGATGCAAGGTGCATAGCAGATGATAAGCGAAGGTCCGTGGTAAGCTTCAGCCTCGCTGATGGCCTTAAGGAACTGTGCGGGGTTAGCGCCCATGGAGCACTGTGCAACGTATACGTAGCCGTACGTCTTTGCAATCATGCCCAGATCCTTCTTCTTAACCCTCTTGCCTGCGGAAGCGAACTTGGCAACTGCGCCGATGTTCGTGGACTTGGAAGCCTGGCCGCCGGTGTTGGAGTAAACTTCAGTATCGAGTACGAGGATGTTGACGTCTTCGCCTTCGGCTATAACGTGGTCAAGTCCGCCGTAACCGATATCGTATGCCCAGCCGTCGCCGCCGAATATCCAGATGGACTTCTTGGCAAGGCAGTCTTTGTCTGCAAGTATTTCTTTTACGAGCTTATCAGCCTCGCAGCCGCAGTCCTTGCAGCTTTCAAGGAATTTGATAAGTTCTTTGGATGCTTTCTTGGAAGGCTCCCTGTCGTTGAATGCAGCAAGGTAAGCTTCGCAAGCAGCCTTTGCTTCGCCGTCCCAGATGGTGGCAAGCTTTTCAACTTTACCCTTTATTGCGTTCCTTCTTGCGCTGTAAGCGAGGTTCATGCCGTAGCCGAACTCTGCGTTGTCTTCGAACAGCGAGTTAGCCCAAGCGGGACCGTGGCCTTCCTTGTTCTTGGTGTAAGGGCACGTAGGAGAAGAACCGCCGTAAATGGAGGAGCAGCCCGTAGCGTTGGCGATTACCATATCTTCGCCGAAAAGCTGGGTTATAACTTTAACGTAAGGGGTTTCGCCGCAGCCTGCGCATGCGCCCGAGAACTCGAACAGAGGAGTGCAGAACTGGCAGCCCTTGACGGTTTCTTTCTTGAACTTGGAGGTGTCAACTGCGGGAAGATCAACAGCGTACTCCCAGTTCTTGTCTTCGCCTTTTTCAAGCGATTCTGCAAGAGGAATCATCTTTATGGCGCCGCCGTCCTTTACAGGGCAAACGGTTGCGCACACGCCGCATCCCATGCAGTCGAGGGGAGAAACCTGCATCTTGTAGCCGTAACCGGGGATACCCATTGCAGGCTTGGTTTCAAGCGTTGCGGGCTTGTCGGTCGCGTCGTTGGCAACGAGTGCGGGACGAAGGCATGCGTGAGGGCATACGAACGAGCAGGTGCCGCACTGTATGCACTTATCCTGCATGATGAAGGGAACGGTAACTGCAACGCCGCGCTTTTCGAACTTGGTCGTGCCGGTAGGTACGTGGCCGTCTGCGTTGAACTGCGAGGACTTGAGCTTGTCGCCCTGAAGGTAAAGGATGGGTTTGATGATTTCCTGATAGTACTTGTCCGCATGGCCTTCAATCATAGCTGCGCCCGTGGTTGCGTCAGCCCACTCTGCGGGTACGTCTATCTTGATAAGGTTGTCGCCTGCGGCGGAATCGATTGCGTTGTAGTTCATCTGAACGACAGCGTCGCCCTTTCTGCCGAAGGACTTCTTTGCCATGTACTTCATGTACTCTATAGCCTTGTCGTAGGGCATGATCTGGGGGTTAACGCGGAAGAATGCGGACTGAAGAATGGTGTTCGTCCTGCCGCGGAGTCCCAGCTGGCCTGCGATGTGGATAGCGTCTATAACGTAAAGGTTGATGTGCTTTTTAGCGATGTCCTGCTTAACCTTTGCGGGCAGGAATTCTTCGAGCTTTTCAACCGTGGTTGCGTCGGTGTTGATGAGGAACGTGCCGCCTTCCTTGATGTCGCTCGTCATGTCGTAACGGGTGATGTAGGAGGGGTTGGAGCACTGTACGAAGTCAGCCGAGTCGATAAGGTACTCGCTCTGTATGGGCGTATCGCCGAAACGGAGGTGGGAAACGGTTATGCCGCCCGACTTCTTGGAGTCATAGAAGAAGTAAGCCTGCGCGTGCTTGTCCG